>NZ_FTOI01000006.1 GCF_900156725.1 Kaistella chaponensis
TCTTCGCTTCGAAAGTGAAACTTTCAGACAAAGATTTCTTTGAAAGTTTGCCCATCAAAATATTATATTTTGATTCTTTTAATCCCTGATTTATATACCAATCTTTTCAACAAAAAAACCAATCTGGCTTATAAAATTGCGCTCTAACGGTTCGGGGCTTTGCGATGGTGGGGCAATCGAAGCACAAATCTTCAATTTTGCACTAAAGTTCAACCGAAGAACAACCGTTGAACTTTGCAGTTTCGCCCCACTATTGCAAAACCCTTGTTAGCGGCTGGCATTTTAGTGTGCTGCTGATTTTGAGAAAAAATTCATTACGATAACTCCTGTCACAATTAAAATAATTCCAATAATTGCTGGAATGTCTAACGATTGCTTAAATACCACAACCGAAATTATAGCTGTCAAGACAATTCCTAAACCACCCCAAATTGCATAAGCTATTCCCAAAGGAATGGATTTTAAAGCTTGCGACAAAAAGAAAAAGCAAGCAATATATGCCACAATTGTTATCGCTGTTGGCAATAATTTTGAAAAACCGTCTGATGCTTTCATAAAGCTCGAACCTACAACTTCAAGTACGATTGATAATGATAAAAATAAATATTTCATTGTTCTTTTGTTTTAACTGATGCAAAGATACAAAAATTAAAAAGTGCTTTTTTTGACAAATGTCAAAATCGTTATTTCTTTCTAATACGGCTCAATGTTTCTTGCGAAATACCCAAATAAGAAGCAATATGTCCTAAAGAAATTCTTTGCAAAGCTTCGGGTTGGTTTTTCAAAAGCCAATGATAACGCTGTTCTGCGGTATGTGTTTGTAATACAAAAGAACGTTCCTCTAAAATTTTACAATATTCTTCTGCCATTTTTCTACCAATCGTATTCATTTCCTGCGATGATTTGTAGAAACTTTCAAGGTCATTGCTTGAGATATAATATAAAGTGGTGTCTTCTAAAAACTGAATGTTTTCAATTGAAGGTTGGCTAAAAAATAATGGCATTACTGAACCTAAAATTCCGCTCTCAAAACCAAACCAAACATTAATTTCTCTTTCATTGATATTATAAAACGAACGAACAAGCCCTTTTTCAATTACGAATAAATTTGAAACAATTTGTCCTTCTTTGAGCAAAAAATCGCCTTTTTGTTTTATCAGACTTTTAATTTTTTCGTTAAGTTCTGTTTCGATTTCAGAGGTCAGATTTCCGTATTTTTTAAGTTGTTTTATGAGAGGGTTCATTCTTTGTACGGTGTTGGTTTATGCTTGCCGCTAACTCTCAAATATACGCAAGTTTATTAATGCGCCAAATCATTTTTTTCCTTTATCCAAACGACTTTTGAAATAAACTACAGTTTTGACTATTTAAAATGCGCAACAAAAAATATTCAAAATGCGCATATCGAATAAATTTGGCCAAGTCTACCATCACTCCCCCTCAATAATCTTCCGGATCGCCACCTGTGCCGCTTCCAATTGCGTGGGAGTCAGATCGCGGAACTCCTGCAGCGGAAAGGCAGTCGGGCGTTTTGTCCAGTCTTTTAGCGGGTGGTTTTGCAAAGTCGCATCGTCTTCCGGCAGATCAACACGCAGCAGTTCTTTCGGCGTGCAGTTCAGGTAGAAGCATAATTTATAAAGATGATCCGTTTTAATGCTTTTTGCCGTTCCGTTTAGGAAATGATAGGCAGAGCGCTCAGGAATTCCCAGCCGCATTAGTAAAGTAACTTTGGGTTTAATGCCTCTTTGCAAAAAACATTCTCGTATTTGAAGTATAAACATGGGGTAGTATTTCTATCAAAGATAAGCATTAATATCGAAATCTCCTATCTCATGCAGTAAATCTCCTATCTCATGCAGTAAACCTCCTATCTCATGCAGTAAACCTCCTATCTCATGCAGTAAATCTCATATCTAATGCAGTAAACCTCATATCTAATGCAGTAAACCTCATATCTAATGCAGTAAACCTCCTCTTTTATGCAAAAGTACGGCATCTGTACTTCATCAACCTTATGTCAAGGTTAGATAAGGCAAAAAGCTACCGAAGATGAGCCTGTCTAGAGCGAAGTCGGAGGATTCAACAGGTTTTATTTCTTTCTTTTTATTTGTATAAAGGACTTATTGATTATTCATTGATGCAGAGAAAAGCGCAAGTAAGAATAGATTAAAAAGAGATTTCTCTCTTGATTTCTCTACACTCCATTTCTTTCAGAATGACAAAAGTTTACTTGTAAAATATTTACCTTATCTTTGCACCATATTCAGCGGCATTCTTAAGCCATTTCAGTAATTCATTTTTACTCAAATAGAAAATTATTACCTCTACAAGGTTTGCGTTTTCAAGCCCAAAATGTAGAAGTAAAACACTTCATCCGCAATCATTTTTAATACAGAAAATATTGTTATTTACAGACTTAAAATTAATTAAGCCCATCCTTGATGCGCTTAAAACAGAAGGTTACACACAACCAACTCCTATTCAGGAAAAAGCAATCCCAAGCATTTTAGAAGGAAGAGATTTACTCGGAACCGCACAAACCGGAACCGGTAAAACAGCAGCTTTTGCCATTCCAATTTTGCAAAATCTTGCAGAAAAAAATTCACGAAACAATAACATCAAAGTTTTGGTTTTAACACCAACTCGGGAATTAGCGATTCAGATTGAAGAAAGTTTCAATGCGTACGGAAAAAATCTCAACATCAGAAACCTTGTAGTTTTCGGTGGTGTAAAACAAGCGGCTCAAGAAAAAGCATTGAGAAGAGGTGTTGACATTTTGGTGGCAACTCCCGGAAGATTACTCGATTTTGTTTCCCAACGAATTGTTTCCCTTCAAAACTTAGAAGTTTTCGTTTTAGACGAAGCCGACAGAATGCTCGATATGGGTTTTGTGCACGATGTAAAAAGAATCATCAAATTATTGCCTCCGAAAAGACAAACGCTTTTCTTCTCGGCAACTTTTCCCGATGAGATCAGTAAACTGGCGAATTCGATGCTTACAAATCCTGTTAAAGTAGAAGTAGCACCGGTTTCTGCAACAGCGGATACGATCAATCAAAAAGTATATTTCGTTGATAAAGACGATAAACTTGAACTGTTGACGCATATTTTGCAAAACGATATCAAAGAATCAGTTTTGGTATTTTCGAGAACGAAACATGGTGCCGATAAAATTGCAAGAAAATTGCAAAGTCACAAAATTTCGGCAGAAGCCATTCACGGAAATAAATCGCAGAATCAGAGACAAAACGCTTTAAGCAATTTTAAATCAGGGAAAACCAGAATTTTGGTGGCAACTGATATTGCAGCAAGAGGAATCGATATCGACGAATTAAAATACGTTTTAAACTTCGAATTATCTGATGTTTCCGAAACCTACGTTCACCGAATCGGAAGAACAGGAAGAGCTGGAGCAGAAGGAAGTTCAATCTCGTTCGTAGATGGTTTAGATTTATTAAACCTTAAAAATACAGAGAAACTGATTGGTAAAAAAATTCCGGTAGAAAAAGATCATCCTTTCCACACTGATAATTTGGTGGCTCAGAAAAGAGATTCTAACAATAAAGCTTTTACACCACGACCAAGAGTTCAGGGGAAAGACAATGCTGGAAGTAAAAAACCGAACAACAAAAGTAATTTCACGAGAAACAGATAAATTTCTCAAGCAGAATTTTTCACTCAAGTGAAGAAAAGAAAATAGACCGCAATAACCAAATATTGCGGTCTTTTTATGATCCCGAAATTCTTTCGAGGAAAATAAACTTTTTGATGGTCAGAAAATTAAATTAAATTTGCAAGCTATTTTAACAGCGACATTACTCCATGAGAATTATTACCAGAGAAGATTTTTCAGACATTTATATCAAATTTCATCAGCGAGGATTGTCTTTTTTGCTTTCTAAACTCAATCTAAATTCGTTCAAAAGAACACAAAGTGCTTTTAATGATCAAAATTTAGAAGGTTCTAGTTTTTGGATTGTTCCCGAAGTGCGAAAACGGTGGAACAAGCTGATAACAGGCAATGAAGACATGATGTACGAAAAATACCTCACCGAAAAATATTTTAAAGGAAAAGAAAAAATAAAAATTCTCGCATTGGGAACAGGAATTTGCAGTCACGAAATTCGACTTGCCGAATTGAATCCTAACTGTGAGATCGCATGCTATGATTTTTCTGACGATCTGCTAAAAAAAGCCAAAGAAATTGCTGATGAAAAGCAGTTGACAAACATTTCATTTCATGCAGAAAACATCATGAAATATGGTTTTGAAGAGCAACAGTACGATGTTGTTTTCTTTCATGCCTCTTTGCATCATTTTGATAACATTCCTGAATTTTTGCAGCAAGTGGTTATTCAAAATTTAAGACCGAAAGGTTTGCTTATTATCAATGAATTTGTAGGTTCAAGCCGATTGCAATATTCTAAAATTCAGATCAAATATATCAATAAAGCGATTTCGATCATTCCAAAAGAATACCGTAAAATATTTAAAACCAATATTTACAAGAACAACTATTATGGATCCGGAGTTTTGCGAATGATTATTGCAGATCCTTCAGAATGTGTAGATTCTCAATCAATAATCCCTGCAATCCACGAAAAATTTAATGTTGTAGAAGAAAAATTTTACGGAAATAATATTTTACAAAGCGCATTGAAAGACATCTCGCATCATTTTGTAATCCTCGACTCTACTAAAAGAGAAGTTCTGCAACAAATTTTTGCTTTAGAAGATGAGTTGTTAGAAAACCATCCCAGTGATTCTGTTTTTGGGATTTATGAATTGAAGTAAAAAGTATTTTTTCGCAACCCTTTTTTAGGGAGAAAAAATTTTACTTCGAAGCGGAAAACATGCTCATTGCATTCTCTGTTGTAATCCGATCTATTTCAGCAAAATCTTTCCCGTAAATATCGACCAATTTTCCAACCACCAAATCCAGGTAAGAACTTTCGTTTCTTTTTCCCCGATGCGGAACCGGAGCGAGATAAGGAGAATCTGTTTCTAGAACGATTTTATCTAATGGAATTTCATTTAAGAACTGATCAATCTTACCATTTTTAAAAGTGACTACTCCACCGATTCCTAAAATAAATTGTAAATCAATCGCATGTTTTGCCTGTTCTAAATTGCCAGAAAAGCAATGAAAAATTCCTCGCAATTTTGGGTGTTTTTTACGTTCTAAAACTTCAAAAACCTCATCAAAACTGCTTCTGGTATGAATCACGATGGGTAAATCTTTTTCAATGGCCCAATCAATTTGCTGTTCGAAAGCTTTGATTTGGATGTCTAAAGTTGTTTTGTCCCAATATAAATCGATTCCGATTTCTCCGATGGCTGGAAATTTTCTTTCATTCAAATATTTCTGCACCAATTTCAGTTCTTCTTCCCAAGTTTCTGGCTTTACATAACAAGGATGAAGTCCCATCATGGAGAAAATTTGGTTTGGATATTCCTTTTCCAAAGCCAGCATTTTTTCATGCGATTCGGAATCAATTGCCGGAAGATAAAATTTCGAAACGCCTTTTTTTAAAGCTCTTTCGATCATTTCTTTTCGATCTTCGTCGAATTCTTCGGAATATAAGTGAGTATGAGTGTCGATCATTTTTTTGATGTAAAATGTAAAATGTACGATGTAAAAAGTAGAATATTTTGTGTACTTTTTATAGGATACATTTTACAATTAAAAAAATATTTTATGTTTCACCTTTTTTTGCTGTGCCGCAATTCGTTGGCTTAATTTTTCTGCAAATTCCCGATATTTAGGACTATTTTCATCCAAAGAACGATGGTCCAAAGATTTTGCAATTTTCAAATTTTCCTCGATAAAATCCATGCTTTCATTAGAAAAATAAGCATTTCCAAACTTTTCCCAGATATAATTAATCGCCTGATTATTGGGATGAATTAAATCTTCTTTGTAGAATCGGTAGTCGCGTAAATCATCCATTAAAATTTCGTAAACCGGCAGATAATGACAGTTTTCGAATTGTGGCAGAATCTCGTGAATCGCCGTAATTAGTTTCGATTTGCTTAAATTATTTTCCACCATTCCGTCTTTGGTATGACGAACGGGCGAAACAGTAAACAAAATCTGAACATTTTCTTTCGCTATATCTTTTAAATTCTCAACCGTTTCATAGATAGAATCGGTTAATTCCAAATGGGTTAATAATCTTTTTTCAAAATACTTGGCTGGAATTTTATGACAGTTTGCAACAAGTTTCTTCTTCGGAAGAAAGTCATAAATAAAAGACGTTCCGTACGTCACCAGAACCCAGTTTGTCTGCTGCAGAAACTGATTTGCGTTTTCAATCTGGCCATTAATTTTCTCTAAAGTTTGATGAACAAACCGTGAGTTGAATGAAGAATGATGATCCAAGGAGAGAACATCTTCCCCAAAACTTACCAAATCTTCCTCTGTATACAACGCTGCGTTATGAATTTTTTTCACAGCATTATTGATCGAGAAAGGATTGAAAAGCGTGCCGAATGGATTATTGAAAGTCTGCAACTGTCCTGCTTTTAAAAGGTTTGTCATCTCCGTGGAGAAGCAGGAACCGATTGAAAACACGCGGTCATCAGTTTCAATTTTTTTGCCGGAATTTGGAATTTCTACGTCAGTTCTAAATTTCATTGATTGATTTGATGATTTGAAAATTTGATGATTGGTTGATTTGACGATGTGGCGATGTGGAAATTTGGGGATTGAGTTACTTAATAATTTGAAAAATGTTTTATAAAAATCTTACAAAATCTATGCAATAATTCTTTAGACCATTAACAAATTATCAAATCAACGAATCATCACATTGACGAATCATCACATTAAGGAATCATCAAATCAATGAATCAACAAATTAGCTTTCTCGTTGCAATAAATAATTTGCAAGTTCGATAAATGGTTTTTTCTTTGCGTCGGAAACGCTTATTTTATTTAAATATTTCTGGGCGAGTTCATTGTGTTCCTGGATTAGAAGCAATGCTTTTTCATCGACTTTGGTTCGGCGGAAAATCTTTTCTACGCTATAAACCTTATCCACATTATCGGTTTTTTTGGAGTACCAATATTCGAGTTCTTTTCGCTCTTCATCGGTTGCATGTTCTTTAGCTAAAAGATATAGCACGGTTTTTTTATTCTCATAAATATCTCCGGCGTGCTTTTTACCAATTTGCTCCTGATTTCCGAAGACATCTAAATAATCATCCATAATCTGAAAAGCGATCCCAACATGTTTTCCGAAATTAAAAATGGCTTTTGCATCTTTGAAATCTGCACCTGCAATCAAGGCGCCAATTTCGAATGAGGAAGCACTCAAAATCCCAGTTTTATAAGAAATCATTCGAATATAATCATTGAATGTTACCTCTTCTTGGGTTTCAAAATTTATATCATATTGTTGACCTTCACACAGCAATAATCCGGTGTGAATAAAAACTCTCATACAAGCTTTGTACAAATCAGGTTCTAAATTTTCGAAAAACTTTAGCGCTTTAAACATTAAAGCGTCCCCTGAAAGAATCCCTGTATTGATGCCATGTAAGGTATGAATGGTAGGTTTGTTTCTTCGAAGCGGCGCCTCATCCATAATATCATCATGGATCAAGGTGAAATTATGAAAAAACTCAATTGCTAAAGCGGGTTTAAGGGCTTTTTTCAAATTACCATCGAACATTTCGCATGCCATTAAAACCATCATTGGGCGAAGTCTTTTTCCACCGTGTGAAATGATATAATTCATCGGACCATAAAGTTCCTCGGGCTTATCTTTGAAGATATATTTGGTAATTGCATTTGCAACCGTCTCCTGATATTCGTCTAAAAACTGCATAAAATTTCTTGTTTGTGCAAAAATACGATTTATAATAATTATTTAAGTAGTAAAACGGTCATAAAAAAAGCCATTTCAAAAGGAAATGGCTTCATATTAAGGATTGAATTTTTTATTTCACAAACGTAAAAATCAAATAGGTAATTCCGGCAACCATTGCAGAAATCGGTATGGTTAAAATCCATGCCCACAATAAACTTACGGTGATTCCCCATCGAACAGCAGAAACTCTTTTGGTTAAACCAACCCCGATAATTGCACCCGTGATGGTATGCGTGGTCGAAACTGGAATACCGAAATGTTCTGTAATGAACAAGGTTATTGCTCCTGCACTTTCCGCAGCAACACCTTCCAACGGCGTCACTTTCGTAATTCTGGTTCCCATGGTTTTCACAATTTTCCAACCACCGCTCATTGTACCAAGCGCGATCATTAAGAATGAGGTAAAAGGAACCCAATAATAATGTTCTACAAAATAATTAAATTGTTGTGTACCATCTAAAGCTAGATATACAGGATCGTGCAAAGTCTGAACATGATGGAAAATGATGGCAGCACCAATAATCCCCATTACTTTTTGAGCATCGTTTGTACCGTGTCCCAAACTGAACAATGCAGAAGAAACGAGCTGCAATTTCTTGAAAATATGATCCGCTTTCCGAGGACTTGTTCTTTTGGAAATATTTACAATAATAAGTGTAATAATTATTGAAATGATCGAGCCAATAACTGGTGCCAAGAAAATAAACAAGAAAATGGGAATCACTTTCTCATATTTCACCACATTTTGGGTAAAGAGTTGCTTGAATGCGAGTATGAGTTTGTCGAATATTGATAAATCCGGCTGTGCTAAAGCAATAACGTGGTAGTCTGAAACCAAAGCAAACATGAGTGCAGCTCCTAAAAAACCACCAATCAAAGTGTGCGATGATGACGAGGGAATACCGAACCACCATGTTAATAAATTCCAGGCGATTGCAGCTACTAAACCAGAAAATATAACCTCGAGGTTAATAAAATTCTCATTGACAGATTTTGCAATGGTGTTACCAATTTTAAATTCACCGATCACATAAGCGGCGAGAAAAAATGCGGCAAAATTCCAAAATGCAGCCCAAAGAACTGCTTGGAAAGGTGTTAAAACTTTGGTAGAAACAATGGTCGCAATTGAATTTGCAGCATCGTGAAAACCATTGATATAGTCGAAAACTAAAGCTAAAACAATGATTATAATAAGTAAAATAGGTAAATCCATTTTTTTTCTAATACAAATTAGGGAATAGATTAAGCGTATTTGATCAAAATGCTGTCGATGGTATTTGCAACATCTTCGGCTTTGTCAGTCACGTTCTCCAAATACTCCAAAACAGATTTTACTTTCATAATCTTAATGGCATCATCAGTTTCAAACAATTTTACGATTGCCTGACTCAACACATCATCTGCCAAATTTTCGAAGGAATTTATTTTAATACAAGATTCTTTTACCGCCTTAGGATCTTTGAAATCATTAAGGTTAGTAACAGCAATCTGAATTTCAACACAAGACTTATGAATTAGGAGGGAAAACTCTGTATATGCAGGATCTAGAGGTGCTTTGTACAGGTAAATATATTTTGCAGAAGCATACATGAAATCTGCAATATCATCCAAGCGGCTCGCTAAATGACTGATGTCTTCACGGTCGAATGGCGTTATGAAATTTTCACCCAACTGCACAAATATTTCATGCGTCAAATCATCCAATCGGTGTTCGTAATCGCTCATGTGCTGTAACATGGTGTCGTCATTGATATCAAAATCAAGTAAACTCTCGTGAAATTCTTTTGACATGGCCACAAGTTCTTCTGCAACTTTTTCAAACAGTACAAAAAACACTTTGTCTTTCGGCTGGAACATTTTAAAAATATTTCCGATTCCCATTGTTGTTCATTTATTAATTAGTGGTGCAAATTTCCGAAAAACTCTACGAAGTTTGGTGATTTTATATTAAGTTTTATTAACATTGTGAAATTACTTCTCCACCAAAAAAAAATCAGTCCCATTACGAATAATGGGACTGAATATAAGTTAATAAGATCGAAAAATTATTTAGATTCTTCAGCTCTCATGTCTTTTCCTTTAAATTTCTGAGTTTGCAATCCTCTTAGAACTTCATCTTTGAAAGATTTTTCAACTTCAAAGAAAGAGAATTTCTCTAAAATTTCGATTTCACCAATATCTGGTCTTTTTCTAGATTTTTCTGTTGATTTGTTGATGATTTCAAGCATATCAATTTTCTTCAGATTGTCTCTTTTTCCTAAGTTAAAGAAAAATCGAACCATATCGCCATTGTTTTTTCTTGGCTTTCTTTCTCTGAATTCTCTGTTTCCACCATCACGGCTTCCACCATCTCGACTTCCACCATCTCTGAAACCTCCTTCTCGAGAATTTCTAGATCCGCCGTCTCTTCTGTCACCACCGCGATCACGGTCTCTACCGCCACGAGAATCTCTGTCACCTCTTCCTCTATCGCGACCTCCTCTATCACCTCGACCGTCATCAGCATTCAGTTTTTGATCTGCTAAATCATTTTTATCTAAATAATACAGAGCCATATCACGCAATTGCAACTGCAACATTTGGTGAACCAATTCTTCTTTGGTAAAGCCAGATAAATCAGGTATTAACGACGCATCAAATTCAAACAAATTTTCATGCTCTGTCAATAATTTATCAAAAACACCACCAACTTGAGCCGTTATGATCTCTTTTCCGGTTGGTATTTTTTTCTCTACAATATCAATTTTTGTTACAGACTTGATCTGTTTCAATTTTCTTGATTCTTCAGGTTTAATCAAAGAGATTGATATACCATCTTTTCCTGCACGACCCGTTCTTCCACTTCGGTGAACGAATACTTCAGGATCATCTGGTAAAGAGTAATGTACAACGTGTGTTAAAGAATCCACATCTAAACCTCTCGCTGCAACGTCGGTCGCAACTAAGATATCGATGTTTTTAAGTCTGAATTTCTTCATTACAGTATCACGTTGTGCTTGTGATAAATCACCGTGAAGTGCATCTGCTGCATAACCATTTTGCATGAGGAAATCTGCAACTTCTTGCGTTTCCATACGTGTTCTACAGAAAAGAATAGAGTATTGATTTGGATTGGCATCGATCAATCTTTTCAAAGCTTCTTTTTTGAAACGGTAACCCACGACGTAAAATTCGTGTTTAATATTTTTCTTCACTTCATTGATCGATCCAACAGAAATTCTATGTGGACTGGTCAAATAACTTTTAGAAATACGTTCCACCTCTTTATTCATCGTCGCAGAGAATAAATAATTGTGTTTCGTATCTGGAGTTTCGCGAAGAATTGTTTCCAAATCATCTTTGAAACCCATTGATAACATTTCATCAGCTTCGTCTAAAACGAGCCACTGAATTTCAGAAAAATCAAGTGCTTTTCTGTTAATAAGGTCGATCACACGTCCCGGAGTTCCCACAATAATTTGGGGTTTGTCTCGTAGAGAGCGGATTTGGTCGGTAATACTGCTTCCACCATAAACTGCTGTAGTCTTGATGTTGGGCATGTATTTCGAGTAATTTTTAATGTCTTTGGTAATCTGCAAACAAAGTTCTCTGGTTGGACAAAGCACCAAAAATTGGATTTTGCGACTCCCGTCGTCAATCATATCCAAAATCGGTAGCGAAAAAGCCGCTGTTTTGCCTGTTCCTGTCTGCGCAAGTGCGATGAGATCGCGTATATCTGTAGAGATAAAAGGAATAGTTTGTTTTTGGATTTCTGTGGGGCTTTCAAAGCCCAGTTCGCCAATTGCCTGCAAGATTGCCGGACTTAGATTGGTCTCCGTAAATAAATTCATGTAAAAGATCGTCTATAAATTGGGTGCAAAGATACGTTTTTTATTTTTGATAATAAAACAGGTGTTTTATTAAATTTCTGTTAAAGACCAAACGGATTCTCATGATCACCTTATCAAAATTAAATTTCTCTAAATTTGGAATCTAAAAATTGATCAATGGAACAATCTATAAAAACTTCAACTTTAAAATTTCTGAAAACGCTAGAAAACAACAACAACCGCGAATGGTTCAACGAAAACAAGCATCTCTACATCGAAGCGCAGGAAAATATGCTCGTCTTTATCGAAAAACTCATCGAGGAAATTTCAAAATTTGATGAAGAGATTTTAAAAATCGATCCGAAGAAAGCACTTTTTAGAATTTATAGAGACATTCGTTTTTCAAAATTAAAAATTCCGTACAAAACACATTTCGGTGCAAGTTTGGGCATGGGAAAAGGCAACAAAATTTCAGGCTACTATTTACATATCGAACCCGGAAAATCTTTTTTAGCAGGTGGCGTTTATCAGCCAGAACCTTCTGTTTTAAAGGAAATCAGAAAAGAAATCTCCATGAACAGTTCTGAATTTAAAAAAATTCTGGAGCAAAATGATTTCCGAAATAATTT
This sequence comes from Kaistella chaponensis, assembly GCF_900156725.1. Classification (GTDB taxonomy): domain Bacteria; phylum Bacteroidota; class Bacteroidia; order Flavobacteriales; family Weeksellaceae; genus Kaistella; species Kaistella chaponensis. The sequence continues at coordinate 12,313 of NZ_FTOI01000006.1, forward strand.
CCGTGGATTGAGTGTTGAAAGCAAATTAAAAAGAGTTCCAAATGATTTTGAAAAAGACGATCCGATGGCAGAAATTCTTAAACTGAAAAATTTTATCGTCACGCATCCAATTTCAGATGAGCAACTTTTCGATAAAAATGCAGCGCAACATTTCGCAAAAATCTTTGAGAGCATTCAACCTTTGAATCAGTTTTTAGAAGCTCCTTTCCTTTAAAATTTTTTCATCTTCAGCTCATCAATAGTTTTTTGAATGGTGGGATCGTTCGGCGAAACAGCGTAATATTTCGCTATTTTTCCACTTTGGTCTACAATCAAAAATCTTGGAACCCAATTCAAATCGACGTAATTGTTGAAATTATTCTTCCAGCCTTCATCAAACCAATAATTTTCCTGATCTGTTAGCTTATGTTTCTCTAGACCTCTCGTCCACTGTTCATGGGATCGATCCAAAGAGAAATACACGAAATCGAGTTCCGGATTTTGCTCCTTTAAAATTTTGGTGGAAGGAAGTGCTTTGATACAATCCGCGCACCAACTTGCCCAAAAATCGATGATCAAAACCCGGCCTTTATGTTTTTCTATAATTTCGGAAACCGCTATTTTCTTTCCTTGAAAAGAAGAAATTTTCTGCGCAACAGCTTCTTTCGAAAATTCGGTTTTGCTGATTGCGGGAATTTTCTGAGCGAAAACTCCGATAGGTAATAATGCGATTGCTACTCTTAAAAAACTTTTCATTCCGGATATTTTTAGATCTGTTCTAGCAAAACGATAGATAATCCCGAGTCGATGGAAACCTTTCCATTTTCTACTGTTACTTTCTTGCCAGAATATCCATCACGCAATTCCGTGCCATTTTCAAAAATTTCCTGAACGGAAACTTCTTTTAAACCTGGTTTTAAATCTAATCCAATTACAACTTTATCGTTGTTTAAAGTTCGTGTAAACCAATAAGGAGAAGAAGAAATCATCTGATGAACTCCGGCTCCAACTGCGGGATGATTGGCTCTGAATTTTCCTAATTTTTGATAGTGAACTAACAATTTTTGGGTTTCAAGATTTGAAGAAATATCGCTCCAATTCATATTCGAACGCAAATTGGCATCACCTTCTGCTCCTTGAATTGTAAGTGATCGTGCAGATTCATCACCATAATAAACTTGAGAAATTCCAGGAGATAATAATAATTTTGTTCCTGCTTCGAAAGTTCTTTTTCGGTCTTTATCGAAAGGAGAACCATCATCATGCGAAGTCAGATAATTCATCACCGTTTTTCCGTTTAAATCGGATTGCAAGAGTTTTGAATAATTAGAAAAAAGTTCTTCGTACGATTTATTGGCATCCCCTTTAAAATCAAAATTAATGAGCGACTTAAATCCATTTTGGTAATAATTCACTTTTTTATCACCGAAATCATAGATTTGTTTTTGCGAAATTCCATAGCCATAAATTTCTCCTACGGTGAAAAACAAATTTTGATCTAGAACTTTCGAAGGATTATTTCTTTTATAAATATCAAAAGATTCCTGACAAACTTTTTGAAAATCTTTCCAAACATCTTCATTCGTATGTTTCACGGTATCAATTCGATAACCATCAATACCGAATTCTTTCACATAATCAGCGAGCCACTTCATGATGTAATATTTGGGTGCTTTTGGATATCCTGTTCTTACAAAAAATTCATTCAGAGACTTCATTTCTGCCTCATATTTCCCTTCATTCTTCCATTTTTCTACTAAGATTTGCGGAAGTTCTTCAGGTTCATCTGATTCTGTTAAAATATCGGGAAGATTAGCAACCAACGTACATGCAGTGGTATTTTCGTAATTATTATACTTGCATTGTGGCGAAGTTCTCACCCACGAATTTGGATAAACCGGATCGATCGGCGTAACTGGACCGGTGTGATTGATCACGGCATCTAAAACAATTCGGATTCCCTTTTCATGGGCTTTCTCTACCAGTTCTTTCAAGTCGGCTTTGGTGCCAAAATTTGGATCAAGATTCGTCCAGTCTTTTGCCCAATAACCGTGAAAAGCATAGGTATTTCCTGTTCCTTCATTGGTTGCGCTGTGAATCTGTTCTACCAATGGTGTCATCCAAATGGCATTGATTCCTAAATCTGAAAAATAATTATCGTCTATTTTTTGGATAATTCCGCGTAAATCTCCACCTTCAAAGCCACGCAAAGTAGCAGCTTTTTCAGTTCTTCCAAAATTGATATCATTTTTATTGTCGCCATTTTGAAAACGGTCGGTAAGCAGAAAATACATATTTGCACCTTCCCAATTAAAGGTCTGCTTTTTTGAATTGTGAAGTGAATTGCAAGAAGTCAGGAACGCAACGCTTAATAAAAAGAGAATTTTTTTCATAGTAAATTTTGAAGGATAAAGGTAGTGTAAATGGAAGTTTTGAGAGAGGAGAATCTTTTCATCGGTAATATTTTAACATTTATTTAACATATTTTTCTATCTTTGCTTCCCAACAAGAAAGTATGTCAATATACCACATCATTACCAATCAACTGCAGTTCATTACTCCGCGATTCTACAAAGAGAGGTATTTCAAAAACCTTAAAAATCTTACGAAAGATAATTATAGCCAAAAAAACATTGAACCTGAGTTAATGTGGATCAAAGATTTCTTGAATGCAGATTCAGTAATGCTTGATATAGGCTCAAATAATGGCAGTTTTCTTTATCAACTCGAAGGTAAACTTTCGCCGAAAAACCTATACGCTTTTGAACCGAATGAGAAATTATACAATCGGTTACGACGAATTTTTCCCAAAATAAAATCATTTTGCATTGCACTATCGGATCAAAACGGAACCGCAGCTTTTAAAATTCCCATTATTAAAGGAAAAAATTATGATTCGCGCGGAACTTTACAAATTGGTTATCGAGAAGAAGACGAAGAGAAACATGTGTTGCATCAGGTGAAAATGCTTACACTTGACGATTGGCAAAAATCTGAAAACCTTACCAAAATTAACTTTATCAAAATTGATGTAGAAGGAAATGAAATGAAAACGTTGGAAGGTGCAAAACAAGTGATCGCAAAATTTCGTCCTACTTTAATGGTTGAAATGGAGCAACGTCATCACTCTGAACCTATTTGGGATTTAATTACACAAATTGAAAGTTGGGAATATGCCGCTTATTTTCTAAACCGAACCACTTTTAACTTGGAAAGACTCAACGAAAACATTATTTTAGAACAAAATAATAACCGTTTGATTAACAAAACTGCCTATATCAACAATATTATTTTTGTCCCAAATCCTCCAAAAACTTTCTAAAAATGAGTGTAATTGCGCGACAAGGATTAAAATATTCGTTGATTGGATATTTCGGTTTTTTACTCGGAACGGTTTCTGCAATTTTTATTTTTCCGTACGATATGGAGTTTTACGGAAAATTGCGATACGTAATGCCTACTGCAGAAATGCTTTTGCCTATTGTTATTTTCGGATTGTCATTTTCTAACGTGAAATTTTTTCATCAAACTCAAAAAGATGGCAAGAATCAAAATATTCTGTCGCTTTCTTTGGGCGGAATTGTTTTTAATTTCCTCGTCTTTTCCCTGCTGTTTTTTCTTTTTTTCCAATTTTTCCCTCAATTCAAAAGCCTGGAACTTTGGAAAATGAAGCGCCTCATTCTTCCGCTCATATTGATTATGGCTTTATCGGCAATTTTCAATAAATATCTTTCCAACTTCAAAAGAATTGTTGTTCCCAATATTTTTGAAAACCTATTTCCCAAAATTGCAAATATTGGTGCATTTTGTCTTTTTTACTTTTTAGGAGTTTCGGAAAAAGGTTCTTATGCGTTTTTCTTAGGAATGTTTGTCCTCGCCTTTTTAGGATATCTTTTTTATGCGAATAATCTCGAAAAAATAAAACCTGATTTCAGTATCGATTATGTAAAAAAAGACCAGCTTTGGAAAGAAATCCTGAACTATAGTTTCTATGGATTCTTAGGAAACATCGGTAATTACATTGCTTTTCGAGTAGATAATTTCATGATTGGTGAATTTTTAAATTTCGAAGAAAACGGAGTTTACAGCATTATTTTATCCATCCTTTCTTTTATTCTCATTCCACAAATGGGATTGTTTAATATTTCTGCACCCATCATCAATAAAACCATTGCAGAAGGCGAATTCGAAGAACTCGATTGTTTTCATAAAAAAACTTCACTCACCCTTTTCTTTCTCGGAGCTGTTTTGTTTTCCTGCATTTTGGTAGGATTTCCTTATTTAACCAATATCATAAAAAACGGAGATCAGCTGAGACAAGCAGAACCTGTAGTTTGGATTTTAGGTTTCGCCATGATTTTCGATTTGGCCACCGGATTTAACGGACATATTATTTCGCTCTCGAAATATTACCGATTTAATATCGTGATCATGCTATTTTTAGCGGTTACTACGATTGTTTTGAACTATCTTTTCTTAACCAAAACAGAATTAGGAATCATCGGAATTGCGATGGCAACCGGAATTTCACTTACGCTTTTCAATATGATTAAAATTTACTTTAATTATTTGAAATTCAACGTTTTCCCATTAACGATTGAGATGATGTATATTTTGATTATCTGCACTTTAGCAATAACAGTGGCGATCATTTTGCCTGAAACTGGAAACAATTTCCTTAATTTCATTTACAAACCAACATTTGTTTTAATGGTGATTTTTGGCGCCAATCATTTTATGAAAATTTTCCCGGTTGAAGAGTACATCAATAAAAAATTCATCAAAAGTATTTTTAAGTTTTAATGAATGTTTGGAGCGTTTTCTCTAGCTCACTTGCTATTTTTTCTTTGTTGAATTTCTTTTGAAAATCATCATTCATCAACTTTCCATAAGTAAATAACTGCTCTTCGATATTGGTGTTCTCTGGAATAATAAAGGCTTGAGAATTGGCATAATTCTCTGGAAAAATAGCAATTTTTCCATATTTGATGGCATCTCCAATATTGCCGCTCATTTTAGTTTTCCCATACCATTCTTTGTTGCTGAAAAAAGCTGTTTCAGTTTGGATTGGGCACCACAAAATTGCCGCTTCTTTCATCCAATCATCAAAAATATGCTGAGAAACTTTTTCTGTAAAATATTTTACCGAAATATTTTGGGGTTTATTCTTTTCAAATTCTCTTAACCACAACAATTCCTTATTTGCTGCTTTTCCTAAAAAAACAAATTGGAAATAAGTTCCATTCTTAAAAGTTTTGATGCTGTTCAAAATATGAAAATAATCTCTTCGTTCCTGCGAAACTGTTCCGGGAATTACAATGACAAACAAAGATTTTCGAGGTATTTCAAATTTATTCCAAAAGAAAACCGGCAGAAATTTCAAATCCAAACCAAGGTCTTCGGCAAGCAAATGATCATCCAAAACCAAAAGATTATTTGCTTTTTTAAAAACTTGCGGTGCTGAAAGCAAACCCTCTTTAAACAACAGTTTCAGACGATATTTAACATCCTTTTTAAAAATATTTTTAAAGAGTTGAAACCTGGAGATTTTTGCAAAATTCAGATTATGAACAATTACAGAAGTATTGAACTGTTGACAAATTGCGGTGAATACATTAAAATAGCGGTGAACGGTTCCGATGATCACCAAATCGTAATTTTGAATCTTTAATTGATTCATCAATTCCGAATTTTTTGTCGAAAAAATATTCGAATTGTGCTTCCCGATTTGTTTTAATATTTTTTCTGAAAAATAATAATCAACAGCAAACTCGTTGGAATCATGCATTAATTCCATAAAATTCGCAGCAATTTCGGCGTGCGTATCGAGTTCGATGTAGACGATTTTTTTCAAATTTTAAAATACTTTTTTTCCATTGCTGTAGGTTTCCAAAACTTTCGTATCCAAAATTTTCACTTCCGGAACGGTCATTAAATCCTGATCCACAATAATAAAATCACCGGATTTCCCAACTTCCAAGCTTCCGATTTCATTTTCCTGAAACGCAGCTTTTGCAGCCCAAATCGTCATTCCACGCAAAGCTTGTTCTCTGGTTAAAGCATTTTCTTTTTGAAATCCACCTTCTGGGAAATGTTTAGAATCTTTCCTCGCAACCGCAGAATAAAAAGTTTTCAACGGACTGATTTCTTCCACCGGAAAATCCGTTCCCAAAGGAAGCCAACTGTTTTGCTTTAATAAATCTTCGTACGCGTAAGAATATTTCAAGCGATCTTTTCCTAACCTTTCTTCCGCCCAATACATATCAGAAGTCGCATGAGTAGGCTGAACAGAAGGAATTATGGAATACTTTCCGAACAGATCAAAATCATTTTTGTCAACAATTTGCGCATGTTCAATTCGCCATCTTCTGTCATTTTTAATTCCTAAAACCTCACCATAAATTTGCAAAATCGTTCGGTTTGCAGAATCACCAATGGCGTGAGTACACATTTGCAAATTACTGTTTTTTAGTTTTTTTACCAAATCTTCAAAATGTTTTCGGTCGCTCAAAAGAAAACCTTTCCATCCTTTTTTATCCGCATAATCGTGGTTTAAACAAGCGCCTCTGGAACCTAAAGCGCCATCTGAATACACTTTGAAACCTCCAACTGTTATATTTTTATTCATGTATCTCCCTTTTTTGATCCATCGATCGTAATAATCTGGATCGTCTTTCATCAAAGCAAAAATTTTCATTTTTAAAACATTTTGGGATTGTGCCTTTTCCAAAAGTTCTAAAGTTTCTTCTGAAATTCCACAGTCATGCAAGGAAGTTAAACCATAAGAAAAGCAGGTTTTTTGCAGATCTGAAAAATACCGAATCGCCAATTCATCATCAATTTCCGGAATGTGTTTTTCTACCAAAAGCATTGCGTTATCGACTAAAATTCCTGTCAGTTTTCCATTTTTTACTTCAATTTCACCACCTAAAATTTTTGAATCTTTGGTAATTCCCGCAATATCCAGTGCTTTTTGATTCGCAACTGCAGCGTGACCGTCGATTCTTTTCAGATAAACCGGTCGGTTTGGAAATAATTCATCCAGCTTTTCCTTGTTTGGAAATTCTTTGACTACCCAATCATTTTGATCCCAACTTCTTCCGTACAACCATTCTTTCGGAGCCGTTTTCGCATATTCTGAAATTTTCTTGAGGATTTCTTCCCAAGATTTGGTACCCCACAATTCACATTTCCACTGATCCGTTGCAAAACCGGTAAAATGACAATGCGCATCGATCAACCCAGGAAAAACAGTATTTCCCAGAAGATTTTGAATGTTTTTCGATTTGAATTTTTTTAGCAGATCCGTAGATTTTCCGATCGCCATAATTTTCCCGTTGGAAATCACCATCGATTCTGCCGTATCAAAATTTTGATTGACGGTGTAAATTTTAGCATTGGTGATGATGAGATCAGCATTTTTTTGCGCCATCAAAACCAGGGTAAAGCAAATTGTAAAAATGGAAAATAATTTTTTCATCATATTTATTTTTTTCGGAACATTTCATTCCAGCGTAACTTTCGGATAAATTTGATTTCTTCATCCGATAATTTTCGTATTCCTTTTTGTTTTAAGTAGGATTTCATCGTGGTAAAAAATTCAGAAAAAGATCGATTTTTTAAAGATGATTTTGCCGATGAAATCATTGTTAATGGTAAATTCAGACCGATATTATAAAAATATTCGCCCAGCTTTTCGGCTTTCTGATTTTTATATTGAAATGCAGTCGGGCGTAAATGTTTCACCCACAAATCTTTTATGGTCAAGATTTCCCACCCATTTTTTTTCGCCAACATCACATCAATATTGTCCCAACCTAAAACCGGTCGCAATCCATTCATTTCCAAGAAACATTCTTTCCGGTACGATTTTATCGGACCACGAACATGATTTTTAGACGAAAGATTTTCAAATTTCCATTGATGCTTTTCATCTTTAAAATCGAAAGCCAGTTTATTTTCGAAAATAGATTTTTTAATCTTCACTAAACCTGAAACCATTCCTGCTTTTGGGTTCGTTTCATAAATGGCATTGAGTTTCATCAAATAATCCGCGGGAAAAATAATGTCTGCATCGAATTTGCAAATAACATCGAAGTCTTTTATATCAACAGATTCTAAACCTTTATTGAAAGTGCGAACGACTTTTGCACCCGGTTCATGCTTTGATAATTCTAAATTTTGAATTTTAAATTTTGAATGATTTTCCACAAAATTCTCAACAATTTCCTTCGTTTTATCAGTAGAACCATCATTCACTATTACGCAGAAAAAATCCTGAAAAGTCTGCTGCTGCAAAGATTTCAAGGTGAAAAGAATGTTTTTTTCTTCGTTGTGGGTGGGAATAATGAGGAGGAATTTCATTCTCTATTTAATTTCGTCGTCCCATTCTTTGATGGTTACTTTGGTGTAAAGACCTTCCGCAGCGAACGGATCGCGGCTCACAAAATCATCGGCAGATTCTTTGTCGATAAAAATTGCCATCGCTCCGTCTCCTGGAATTTTGAAAGCTCCGATTCCTAAAACTTTTCCGGCTTTTACAAATTCATCTTCCACCGCTTGGTGACGCGGAAAAACTTCCATAAATTTCTCCATTGAGGCTCCGGGATTTTCGTATAGAACTACTGTTTTCATTGTTTATATTTTTTTGATTGAAATTGACTCTTTCGTTGCTTCTAAAAATTACGGAGGAATTGTATCTCTGAAGATTAAATTTCCGCTATTCATTTTTTTTAATCTAGAAAATCAAAGATATATTCATTTTTAAAATCTATTTCAAATTTATTCAAAAAACCGATATATTCGTCTTTAAAACTTCGCTTTTGATGATGCTCTTTCTGATTCAAAATGTAATTGATTACGTTTTCCTTTTGGCTTTTTGAATACGAAAAAGCTCCATAACCTTCCTGCCAATAAAATGGACTCCTCAAAAATTTCTTTTCATTGATAAAATTTGTTGATTCAACTTTTACAACTTTCATTAAATCGGGAATTGAAATACTGATATTTCTGTAACAGAAGAAAATATGAATATGATCTGCATTGGCATAAATGGCTAAAACTTTTTGTTTCTTATTATTAAAAATTCCGCAAATGTATTTTTCTACTTCATTCTTCATCTCGTCAGAAATTTTACTTTCGCGGAATTTTACGGCAAAAATAACTTGAATGTAGATTTGTCAATAGGTATTTGCCATTTTTGAAAATATTAATTATGGATTAATTGAGATATCATTCCTACGGAATGCTGCTCGTTATATTCCAATTTTTCTACAGAGATCAAACTCCGCTGGAGTTTATTTTAGTCCTAAAAAATAACGTCATTAAAATTTTGATGATACTTTTTTTTTTAAACCATACATCTTTCCTGCAAATGATGTGAACGTATTTCATTTTTATATTTTTTATAAAATTCCACTGGAATTTTATTGCTGTATCATTACATTTAAGAAGTAAAAGATAACGTTCCTTCGGAATTCATCTTATAATTCATCATGAACATCAAAGGTACTCTCATTTTTGAAACTATTAATCGTGGATTAATTGAGATATCATTCCTACGGAATGCTGCTCGTAATATTCCAATTTTTCTACAGAGATCAAACTCCGCTGGAGTTTATTTCAATCCTAAAAAATAACGTCATTAAAATTTTGATGATATTTTTTTTAAACCGTACATCTTTCCTGGAAATGATGTGAACGTATTTCATTTTTATATTTTTTATAAAATTCCACTGGAATATTATCTCTGTATTAATTGAGATAGCATTCCTACGGAATGCTGCTCGTAATTTTTCAATTTTTCTACGGAGATTTAACTCCGCTGGAGTTTTTTTTAAGCAAAATACAATTGAAAATACTTTAAATGACTAACTCACCTGAATATAAAAATTTAATGCGCTTCCAACCAGTTATTTCCTACGCCTACTTCCACCAATAAAGGAACGGTGGTTTTGTATGCGGATTCCATTTCGGTTTTGATGAGTTCAGAAACCAAGTCGACTTCTTCTTCCGGCGCTTCAAACACCAATTCATCATGAACCTGCAAAAGCATTTTGGTTTTCAGATTTTTTTCGGTGAATTTTTCGTCAATTTTAATCATCGCCAATTTGATCACATCGGCTGCACTTCCCTGAATTGGAGCATTTACAGCGTTTCTCTCCGCATGCGCTTTTACGACAAAATTGGCTGAATTAATGTCTTTTAAATGTCTTTTTCGGTTTAAGATGGTTTCAACATAACCCATTTCCTGCGCTTTGATGACCTGATTCGCCATATATTTTTTCAGCTTCGGATACGTTTCGTAGTAGGATTCAATCATTTCCTTGGCTTCCTTTCGGGACAGTCCGGTTTGTTCCGCTAAAGCAAAAGCTCCTTGTCCGTACAGAATTCCAAAATTGACGGTTTTTGCCTGTGAACGCTGCGTTTTGGTCACTTCTTCTAAAGGAATATTAAACAGTTTTGAAGCGGTAGAAGCGTGGATATCTTCTCCATCCTGAAACGCTTTGATCATGTTTTCTTCTTCAGAAAGGGCAGCAATTAAGCGCAATTCAATTTGAGAATAATCCGCCGCAATCAATTTATTTCCGGGATTGGCGACAAAAGCGCCTCGAATTTGTTGTCCGCGCAAAGTACGAATCGGAATATTCTGTAAATTCGGATTTACACTTGCCAATCTTCCTGTTGCAGCAGTGGTTTGAGAGAAATTCGTATGAACGCGATGATCGTCTTTATCAATTTGTAAAGGCAACGCATCGACGTAAGTAGATTTTAATTTCTGATACGTTCGGTATTCTAAAATATGTTTGATGATCTCATGTTTCGAAGATAATTTCTGCAAAATATCCTCGGAAGTTGCGTATTGACCGGATTTTGTTTTTTTCGCTTTCGGATCGAGCTGCATTTTTTCAAATAAAACTTCACCCAATTGTTTCGGTGAATTCATGTTAAATTCTTCGCCCGAAAGTTCAAAAATTGTTTTTTCAAGATTGCGAAGATCGTTTTCTAAATCTTTGCTTTCTTGTTCGAGCCATTTTTCATCAAGGGAAATTCCCTCGAGTTCCATCTTTGCAAGCACTTTCATTAAAGGCATTTCTACTTTATAATAAAGATCTTCGAGGTTTTCAATTTTCAGCTGTGGTTCGAAAACTTCATATAATCTCCAGGAAACATCGGCATCTTCAGCGGCGAATTTCGTTTGTTCTTCTACAGAAAGTTCCTTGAAACTGATCTGATTTTTTCCTTTTCCAATTAAAGTTTCTATCGCAACTGGTTTGTAACCCAAATACATTTCAGATAGATATTCCATCGCATGACGACCATCTGGATTCAGCAAATAATGCGCAATCATCGTATCGAAAATAGCACCTTCGACTTCGATTCCGTATTGTTTTAGAATTTTGTAATCTGCTTTTAAATGATGAGCGATTTTTACAATTTCTTTCTTTTCGAAAAACGGACGGAAAATTCCCAGGGTTTCTAAGGCTTCCTCACGCTTTTCAGAAAACGGAATATAGTACGCCAAACCTTTTTTATAGCTGAAACTCATCCCGATTAAATCGGCTTCCATTTCATCCAAAGAAGTAATTTGGGTATCGAAACTTACCGCTTTTTGCTGCAAAAGATTCTGTACTAAAACTTTCTGCGCTTTTGGAGAATCGATATATTGGTATAAATGATCGCTGTCTGAAACGGTGCTTTTCGTCGTCGTTGCCTGATCTAATTCTTCGAAATCGGCGAAAAGATCGAGTTGAATGGTTTGGTTGTCGGTTGTCGGTTGTGGGTTGTCGGTATTTTTTTTAGTTGAATTATCTTGATTCTCGGTTCTTGCTACTTGATTCTGATTAAACGCTCTGTACAAATTTTCATACAATCTTCGAAATTCAATTTCATCGAAAACTTCTTTTACCTGTTCGAAATCAGGTTCATCGAGATCATATTGCTCCTGATGAAACTCGATGGGTGCATCGCAAATTATGGTTGCTAACTTTTTGGAAAGGATTCCACGTTCGGCAGAATTTTCTACTTTTTCTTTTATTTTACCTTTAAGATCTGCGGTATTTGCCAAAAGATTTTCGATGCTGCCATATTCTTTTAGAAATTTCTTCGCGGTTTTTTCGCCGACTCCTTCCAATCCCGGAATATTATCAACTGCGTCGCCCATCATTGCAAGGAAATCGATCACTTGTTTGGGATCTTCTATTTCGTATTTCGCTTTGACTTCTTCAACTCCTAAAATCTCGAACTCCGCACCTTTTAAACCGGGTTTGTAGATCTTAATCTTATCCGTAACCAACTGCGCGAAATCTTTATCAGGAGTCACCATAAAAACGGTGTAGTTTTCTTTTTCAGCTTTGCAGGCAATGGTTCCAATCACATCATCAGCTTCAAAACCTTCCAATCCTAAAATGGGAACGTGCATGGCTTTCAGAATTCGGTGAATATACGGAATGGCAAGTTTTATTGCTTCTGGAGTTTCGCTTCTATTGGCTTTGTATTCTGCGAAATCTACGGTTCTAACACTGGCTTGACCAACATCAAAAACAACAGCCAAATGCGTGGGTTTTTCTCTTCGAATCAATTCGATTAATGAATTGGTAAAACCAAAGATTGCAGAAGTATCGATTCCGGTGCTCGTAATTCGGGGACTTCTGATTAATGCGTAATATCCACGGAAAATCATGGCATAAGCATCGATTAAAAATAGGCGTTTGTCGTTATCTGTTGTCATAAAAGCAAAGATAATATTTTTGACGGGAAGCAAGGATGTTAGAGCGCTTAGGTTTTCTAAAACCTTTTAGAAATTTGGAGTTGGGGGCTCATTTGAAAAATAAACATTACCCTTTTACAGAATCATCTTTATTTTGCTTGTGGATGACTTTCAAAGCGAATGTTGAAAACAATCCACCCAATAAAAATCCCATGGCGGAACCCATCAAAATATCTAAAGGAAAATGAACGCCTAAATAAATTCGGCTGTAAGAAACCACGATCGCCCAAAAGAATAGAAAATAGGGCAAGAATTTGTACTTACGATAAAGTAGTCTGCTCAAAAAAGTGACGATAAAAAAAGTATTGGAAGCATGGCTGGAATAAAAACCGAACTGACCACCGCATTTAACTTCACGCATCATGTGGTCTAAAGCAGGATCGTGACAAGGTCTGAAACGACCAATTCCTGTCTTGAAAATCCCTGCAAGCTGATCAGATAAGGTAACTCCTAAACCAAGAAAAATAAGAATAAAGACCAAACTTTTCAGTTTGAAATTTTTGTACAATAAATAAAGGAAGATGCCATAAAGCGGAGCCCAGATCCAAGTTTCGGAAACCATGATCCAAAACTGATCGAAAGGTTGACTCCCCCAATTATTGAGAATAAGAAAAGCCTGTTGATCTTCCTGAATAATTTCGTACATATTATCGGCTTACTGGACCTTCGTGTTGATCGTTTTCTGCAAGATTTTCTTTAGGAATTTCTCTTTCTGCGAGTGCTTCTTTTTCGAGAGTACTCATAGGATTATACTCTTGTGCAGCCTTTTTCACTTTCTCGATTTCCCTTTTAATTTCCGAAACAGGATTATCAGTTTCCTTTAATATTTCAGATTTTACATCTTCCATTGCACCGCGCATTTTTCGTACGCCTTGACCTAAGTCGCGCGCGATTTTGGGTAATTTATCGGGACCGAACAATACTACGATTGCTACGGCGATTAACATCATTTCTCCTATGCTTAATTCCATGGTGTAAAATTACAAAAGTTTATGGTATTGGTTTTCATTAAATCGAGTTAAATTAATCACAAAATATACGGCAGAGTTTACATATTCTCTATCATTAAAGGCACATAAAACACGCAAAACAGCGCTTATCATTGAAATAAGATTCCTTCTAATCTATACGATAAATCTATGAACTTGGTTTCTTTTTATAAACAAAATACACCATTACCGCACTGATCATCATTAAAACAAACCCTAGAAAAAATGGTGCTCCCGCAAACTTGAATGGTGCTTCATCATGCGTGAAATAATAAAAAGTATTGGTCATCAAAGGTGGTCCCACAATCGCGGTTAAACTCACCAAACTTGCCAAAGCGCCCTGTAATTCGCCTTGTTCATTTTTTGGAACCTGAGATGAGATGACGGACTGCAAAGCTGGACCTGCGATTCCACCTAAACCATAAGGTATTAAAAAGGCAAACATCATCCAACTTTCTGTGGCAAAGGCAAAGAGGATCATTCCTAATGCGTAGAGCAGCAAACCATAGAAAATACTTTTTTCGTTCCCTAATTTGGGCTGAATGAACCGGATCAAATATCCCTGCACCAAAGCGGCCATTAAACCAGCAACACCAAGAGAGATACCCACCATTTTTTCGGACCAACTGAATCGGTACATGGTAAAGAAAGTCCAGTTAGATTGTACGGCGTGACCTGCAATATAAACAAATATTAAAGCCGTGATTAATCCTAAAATCTGCGGATATTTTCGAAGTTGCAACAAGGAACCTACCGGATTTGCGCGTCTCCAATTAAAAGCACGCCGATGTTCTTTGTCTAAACTTTCGGGCAGAATAAACAAACCGTAGATAAAATTAACCAAACATAAACCTGAAGCGGCATAAAAAGGAACTCGTGCACCGAATTGTCCCAATAATCCTCCGATAACTGGTCCGATAATAAAGCCTAAACCAAAAGCGGCACCGATCATTCCGAAATTTTTTGCACGATTTTCTTCCGTAGAAACATCGGCGATATAAGCACTTGCGGTGGTGATGCTTGCACCGGTAACTCCAGAGAATATTCTGCCGACAAAGAGCCAAAATATCGTGGGAGCAATTGCTTGAATAAAAAAGTTAAGGGAAAATCCTAAAAGGGAAAAAAGGATGATTGGTCTTCTGCCAAATTTATCGCTTAAACCGCCTAAAATAGAAGCAAAAATAAACTGCATTCCGGCGTATGCAAAACTAAGCCAACCTCCGTATTGGGAGGCAACACTAATATCAGAATTATGAATCAATTCCTGGATCAATTTCGGAACTACGGGTATCACAATTCCCCATCCCGTAATATCGATGAGTAAAGTGATGAAGATAAAACCTACGGCGGCGGATTTTTGATTTTTTTTCATTGCGGGTGTAAAGATAGGTTTTTTGGGGAAAAATTGTTGGTTGTTGGTTGTTGGTTGATGATTTTAAGTTGATGGTTGTCGGTTGTCGGTTGTCGGTTGATCCGAGATGAAAAGTATCGGTAATCCTTGCTTTGTAAAAAAAGGACGTGTGCTATTGATTAACATCACGCGTACTCTTGATTGACTTCACGTGTGCTGTTGGTTAACTTCAAGTGTGCTGTTGAAAAATACTTGGTGTGGTTTTGAAGATGACTACGCGTGATGCTTTCTTAACCTGCGGTAAATTTCTTTTAAAACATATGATTTATTGACTTTTGCGAAGTTTTTATAATTTAAAAAAAGTGTTGCTAATTTTCAATCTACGATCCGATTCTTCTTTATAAACTGGTGTTTTATTTTGAAAATTCTCGTTACAGCACGACTTGACTTAAACAGACAACCCTTTCAGCCTTTGAAAGGCTGAAAGGGTTTTTCATTGGCAAAAAAAATAGTCCCTCTTTCGAAGGACTATTTATTATTTTTAGAACATTTATTTCTTAGTTCTCTTGTCAATAATTTCTACATCAACAGATGTTCTGCCATGTGGATTTTCTTCTTTTCCTTTTCCTCTCAGGAAATCGTAAGCAATTGCTGACGAAATAAAGATTGATGAATAGGTTCCAAAAGCAATACCCAAAAGTAAGGCGAACATAAACCCTCGTAGATTATCACCCCCAAAAATGAAGATGGCCAAAATAACCAAAATGGTAGTAAGTGAGGTATTGAAGGTTCTTCCTAAAGTACTGGAAATAGAATCATCAAACAAACCAGCCAAAGTGATGGATTTTTTCTCTCTTAAATACTCCCGAATTCTATCGAATACAATTACAGTATCATTGATGGAATAACCCAAAACGGTTAGAATTGCCGCGATGAAATCCTGATTGATTTCCATATTAAACGGCATGTATTTGTGAAGGAACGAATAGGCTCCCAAAATAATAATTGCATCGTGAGCAAGACCTGCAACTGCTCCCAAAGAGAACTGCCATTTTCTAAATCTCACTAAAATGTAAAGGAAAATTCCAGCCAAAGCTGCAATTACCGCGTACAATCCACCTGTTTTAATGTCATCTGCAACAGTTGGTCCCACTTTAGTAGAGGAAACGATCCCTGCATGATTCACGTCTGCAGCTTTAAATTGTGCTAAAGTTAAATTTTGCGGAAGATTCTGTTTCAGACCATCGAATAATTTTTGTTCAATTATTTGATCAGCCTTTAATGATTCATCGTCAATTAGATAATCTGTTGAGATTTTTAACTGATTACCACTACCGAAAGTTTTTGCTTCTACCGCAGAGTTTTTACCATCTGCAGTTTGGAATAATTTAATTAAAGATTTTTCAGCAACCTCTGCATCAATAGGTTTATCAAATTTTACGACGTAGTTTCTACCCCCAGTAAAATCAATCCCATATTTAAATCCATTTACTCCAATAGAAATAAGACTCGCAACGGTTAAGAAAGCCGAAAACAAATATGCATATTTTCTTTTTCCAATAAAATCAATCCAAACATTTCTAAAAATATTTTTGGTTAAAGGAGTCCAAACTGAAAGAGATTTCCCTTTATTCAAACGGGCAAAAATCATTACTCTTGATAATAAAACAGAAGTAAAGAAAGTCATTAAGATACCAATAATCAATGTTACAGCGAAACCTTTGATTGGTCCGGTTCCGAAAACATACAATACCAATGCGGTAAGAATAGTAGTTGAGTGACCATCGATAATCGCAGAAAGAGCGTGTTTGAAACCATCTTTGTAGGCTTCTAAAATAGTTTTACCAGCGAAAAGTTCTTCTTTGGTTCGTTCGTAAATAATAACGTTCGTATCTACCGCCATTGCCATGGAAAGTACGATACCCGCGATTCCTGGAAGGGTAAGTGTTGCATCAACAGAATCCATAATTCCGAAAATGTAGAACAAGTTGATGACCATTGCAATGACTGCAAAAACACCGGCACCACCATAATAGAAAATAATATATGCAACAATTACTAAAAATGCGATAACGAATGAAAGCATTCCTGCATTAATTGATTCCGTTCCCAATGAAGGTCCTACAACATCTGCCTGAACAATTTTAGCACTTGCCGGAAGTTTTCCTGCACCTAAAACATCAACTAAATCCTGCGCTTCTTGTTGTGAGAAATTTCCAGAGATTTGTGTTCTTCCGTTTGGAATTTCATTAACAACATTTGGAGCGGTATAAACGATATTATCTAAAGTTACTGCAACAGGTTTGTTCACATTTTTCCCAGTCATGGTTTTCCAGTCTTTGGAACCTTTAGAATCCATTTGCATATCTACAACTACTCTACCCATTTCGTCGTAGTTAACTCTTGCAGATTCAACTGCACCATCAACAGGAGCTTTCTGATTGATGTTTCCTCTGATCGCGTATAAAACCAAATTATTTTCGTCATTCGCTTCAGGTTTGTAACCCCAAACAAATTGCGAATACTTCAGGTTTGTAGGACGAAGTTTTTTAGCTAAATCAGAATTTAAAACTTTGTTAACAATCGCAGTATCTGAAAGTTTGATATTTCCTACTCCATTTGCTCTCAAAGAATTCAATTGCATCAAGTTCACAAAATTTGTGTTTTTAGGAACACCCATAGAATCTCCCTTTGCAGCAATCAAGGTACTAAGTTGCTCGAAGTACGGTAAAATTTCCTGTGGTTGCTGAACTTCCCAGAATTGTAATTTTGCAGAAGTTTGAAGCATTTTCTTCACACGGTCAATATCTTTACTTCCCGGCATTTCCACAGAAATTCTTCCTGTTCCCGGAACTTTTTGCACGTTTGGTTGCGTAACTCCCATTTTATCGATACGCGTTCTGATTACTTCATAAGCAGCGCCTTCTGAAGCTTCAATTTTTTTACGGATGATATTTTTTACTTCAGCATCAGTAGAATTATATTTAATCTCGCTTAGATTGGTGTTCCCGAAAATCTCCGGATCTGCAAGTTTAAGGTTGGTTTTCTTTTCTGCATTTACAGCGTCGAATTCTGTAAAGAAATTCTCGATGTACGCTTTGGTAGAATTTTTCTGATCTTTATCCGTTCTGTCGAGTGTTTCGAGCAAAATTGGATTGGTAGAATAGTTGGTCAAATCGTTGACCAAATCTCTGTGGTTGATTTCCAAAAGAACGTTGATACCGCCTTTCAAATCCAGCCCCAATTTCATTTCTCTCTCTTTCGCTCGGGAATAATACAATTTTGTAAAACCGAGATTCAGAGTGTCTTTAGAAAGACGATCGAGTTCTTTCTTATATTTTACGGGATTGTTCCCTGCAAACTCGGTGGCTTGTTTTTCGATTTTACTAGCGTACCAAGTTGGTAACAATTCGTTAAGACAGATAAGTCCCAGAATAACCGCAACCAGCGTAATAAGTCCTTTTCCTTGCATTGTTAATAGTTTACAACATTAAAATTATAGTCGGCAAATATAATGATTTTCACTACAATTAAGAATTATTTAACAATTGATTTTAAAATTTCCTTCTGTGTTGTTGAGGAAAGCTTATATGTTTGCTCAAAAAAGGATATAAATAGGTACATTTTCTCACGAATTCGTGA
Source organism: Kaistella chaponensis (assembly GCF_900156725.1). Lineage (GTDB taxonomy): Bacteria > Bacteroidota > Bacteroidia > Flavobacteriales > Weeksellaceae > Kaistella > Kaistella chaponensis. Next base: position 31,043 of record NZ_FTOI01000006.1, read on the forward strand.
AAAAATCGAAATTGTAGAACTTGTTTTTTGAGTAGAATATTTTATTATTCGAATGGTATTCTAAAATCCTGATTGGTAAACTGAAGTTGAGGTGGAAATTTCATGAAAATCCTTAAACATTAACACCGAATAAATAACCAACAAATGCTGATAATCCCATCGCAATTGTTCCCCAAATCGTCACTCTTAAAACGGCTTTCATAATACTTGAACCACCGGTTTTCGCGGCAAGAGCACCCAATAAAACCAGAGAAATAATGGTGAAACCATACAGCCAATATTCCATTCCTTTGAGAGGTGCAAAAAGCACGACCAAAAGCGGCAAAACACCACCTGCGATGAAAGAACTTCCTGAAGCCAAAGCTGCCTGAATCGGATGAGCCTGACTGATTTCGTTGATTCCCAATTCATCACGAATATGCGCTCCTAAAGCATCATGTTGCGTTAATTCGAGGGCAACAGTCATTGCCGTTTCTTTTTTAAGGCCTCGCTTTTCATAAATTTGTGCGAGCATTTTCAGTTCCTCTTCCGGCATTTCTTCTAATTCCTTTTGCTCCCTTTCAATATCTGCTTTTTCGATGTCAGTTTGGGAACTTACAGAAACATATTCTCCTGCAGCCATCGACAAAGCACCTGCAACCAAAGCAGCAACCGTTGCCAAAACAATAGGCTCCACCGATTTGCTTGCAGCTGCAACACCAATTGCTAAACTGGAAACGGAAATAATCCCATCATTTGCACCCAAAACTGCGGCTCTTAACCAATTACTTCGGTGAATAAAGTGGGAATCTAAGTAAGTATCGAGGTTTGCCATTTTGTATTTTTTTATTTGAAGTTGTACAGAGGGTCAATTAAGAAATCTTTCAAGGAATCAAATTCGCAATATTTTAGGTTCAGCTCCTTATTATTTAGACAAAACTTTTCTAATCGAAGGTACCGAAAATTTAGAAGACATTTTGAAAATTGAAATTTTCATCCTGTTTCAAGGTTTCATTTTTATTTCTTTCAGGTTTTCAAGAACTCACGAATTTGCCTTTTTTGGGGCTTTGAAGATTCCAATTGAGGATTATAAATCTCTTCTCTTTCAGAATTCAAATTATAAAAAAACGCGCTCAAATCTCTTTTTTCACTTATATCGTCATCGAAAAAATTCGGGTTTCGGGTTTGTTTCTCATCATTCTTAAATCAAAAGTCATGGCCACATTTCGGGTGAAAGCACGACCTTTTTCTGTGATTTTAATGGTGTTTTCGGAAATTTCTACCAAACCGTCTTTTTCCATTTCTTTTAATGATTCTAAAGCGTTTTCGATTTCCGGGAAAGTATTTTGCAAATCCCACGAAGTTTCTAAACGGCACATTAAATTCAAAATATGTTTGCGAATAATCAAATCTTCCTCATTCAAAATATGTCCTTTAACAACGGGAATAATTCCTTGTTCCACCAAATTTTGATACTCTTCCACACTTTTATCATTTTGCGCAAAAGCATACCATGAATCGGAAATTGCAGACATTCCCAAACCAACCATCAATTGGGTTTTGCTGGAGGAATATCCCATGAAATTTCGGTGAATATCGCCGGAAATCATCGATTGATAAAGGTCATCATGTTCCAAAGCAAAGTGATCCATTCCTACTTCGATGTAGCCTAATTCTTCTAGAAGTTTTTTTCCGTTCGTATAGAGTTTTCTTTTTTCTTCACCACTTGGCAAATCATTTTCATCGAAACCACGTTGCCCAACTCCTTTGATCCAGGGAACATGCGCGTACGAATAAAACGCCAATCGATCGGGTTTCAATTCTAAAGTTTTGCGGATGGAAAATTCCATTTTTTCCCAAGTATGAAAAGGTAAACCGAAAACCAAATCGTGGGAAACGCTTTTGTAGCCAATTTCTCTTGCCCATTCTGTCACATTTTTTACGTTTTCGAAAGGCTGAATTCTGTTGATGGCTTTTTGAACTTTCGGGTCATAATCCTGAACCCCAAAACTGCATCGACTAAAACCTAAATCGAATAAAGTCTGCAAATGTACTTTCGTGGTATTATTTGGATGTCCTTCAAAGGAAAATTCTGGATTTTCCGCAATTTCGGCTTTAGAAAAAATTCCTTCCAATAATATTCTCAAATTTTCTGGGGAGAAAAACGTTGGAGTTCCGCCTCCTAAATGAAGTTCTTTAATTTTTGGAGTTCTGCCGAAAAGATTCACGTACAAATCCCACTCTTTCAAAACGGTCTCTAAATACGGAGTTTCTACGGAATGTTTTTTCGTGATTCTTTTGTGACACGCACAAAACGTACATAAAGCTTCGCAAAAAGGAAGGTGAATATAAACTGAAATTCCTTCGGAATCATTGGTTTCATTAAAACTTTTAATGACGGATTGTTGCCATAATTCACTCGAAAACTGAGTTTCGTCCCAAAAAGGAACGGTAGGATAAGAAGTATAACGCGGTCCGGGAATATTATATTTGTCGATTAGGGAATTCATGCGGCAAAATTAAGGATTAAGTCTGAGTTATGAAGTATGAGTTTTATTAGTTTAAAAACTCATTTTCATTTTCACAATTCTGTTTTTCCCCGCGAAAACAAGGGTGTTTTCATCAATCCATTCGCAAACGAATAATCCTTTTTCTTCGGAAATGGTTTTCCAGGTTTTGCCATAATCTTGGGAGAATTCGATGTTTTGATCACCCACTGCGATGATGTCTTTTCCTTTTGATTTTGGTCGAAATTTTACACAGGTTTTGTAACCGCCGTTTTTTCCAGATGCTTGAATTTGCCAGGTTTTTCCGCCATCATTGGTGGTTGCGATATTGTTGATGTTTTCGGCTTGTTTGGTGTAATCTCCGCCGACTGCGATTCCGAAATTTTTGTCGAAGAAGTCGATGGAATAAATTCCTTGGGAAGAAGTTCCTTGGATGAATGGGGTTTCGAAAACTTCCCATTTGCATGATTTAATATTTTGTCTAAAAATTCTCGAAGACAAACCGCCAGTTGCAAACCACATCTGTTCTTTCGATGAAGCAATATTGGTATTACTTGCAGCAAATGCCGCTTCGCCAATTATAAATTCCGGCAAACAATTTCCACTACATTTTTGCCAAACTTTACCTCCAATTCTCAGGGATGAAATAGCAGCTTCTTTTCCGTTTGGATCACTTAACGCAAAACCGAATCCATCTTTACCAAAATGAAGCGCATCATAAAAAGCAGTTTTTGCAGTATCTTTAAATACGATTTCAGATTTTAAAGACTTCTTATCAATCTTAAAAAAATTAGCCGGGCTTAAAATATTAATTGTATAAAAATTTTTTGAATCCTGCGCTAATGTTCGAAATTCCAACTTTTTATCAGAAAGTTTCATCTGCTTCTTATCCGCAGAATCTTTTAAACTGACATATCCAAATTTAGAATGGGTACCGGAATACCACACTTTTCCATCATAAATCTGAAATGCGCGAATGGAGATATCATCTTTCAATAAAGTTTGAATCTCCACTTTCTGCGCAAGAGCAAAATTTAAAAAAAATGAAATTATTAGAAAACAAAAGAGTTTTTTCATTGGATTTTAATTTAATCAAAAATAGCAAAAAAAATCCCGCCATAAAAGACGGGATATTGAGTTGTTTATTTGTTGAATTTATTTTTTGTTGTCTATATCAATATCAAATTCTTCCAAAGGTTGTTGTTCGGCAGTGAAAGTTTCTCCGTAACCACCATTTTGTAATTTCGAATTTCTTTTACTGTACACGAAATAAATAATGAATCCTAAAATCAACCATGCAATTGAATACATCTGCGCTTCTTTACTTAAATTAAAAATTAAATAAATATTAATTACAATTCCCAAACAAGCGATAACAGGCAAAGCCGGAACTTTGAAACTTCTCTCTAATTTAGGCTGTTTCACTCGAAGAACCCAAACCGCCACGCAAACCATTGTAAATGCAAACAATGTCCCAAAACTTGTCATGTGAGCCAATTCATTAATCGGTGTAAGCGATGCCACAACAGCAATTATTGCTCCCAAAATCATCAGATTTTTTTTAGGTACGCCCGTTGTAGGATTTACTTTAGAGAATGTTTTTGGGATTAAACCATCTTTGGACATTCCAAGGAAAATTCTCGATTGTCCCATAATCATTACCATCAATACAGAAATTAATCCTATTGTTGCTGCAATGGTGATAATATAACCTGCCCAAGCTTGTCCTGCAATATCAAATGCGTAAGCAACTGGAGCTTTGATTGCGTCTGGATATTTACCTAAAGGATTGAAATCAGTATAATGCATCATTCCTGTTAATACCAATGAAACCAAGATATACAAAACTGTACATACTATTAATGAAGTAATAATAGCAAATGGAACGTCTTTTTTAGGATTAATGGCTTCGCCAGCTTGCGTAGAAACCGCATCAAAACCAACATAAGCAAAGAATATTGCTGATGCACCGGCTACAACTCCGCTAATTCCGTATGCGGGATGAGAAACCCCATTCTCGGTAATGGTTGTCGCTGCAGGAATGAAAGGCATCCAATTATCAACATTGATAAAGAAAATTCCGGCAATAATTACAAAAATAATTGCGGAAACTTTTAAAACTACAATAAAGTTATTGGCTTTTGCAGCACCTTTTGTACCTCTTATCAAAATTGAAATCACAAACAATACAATACATAAAGCCGGAAGATTTAAGAAAAGCTTCATATTGAAAAGCTCAGGTGCTGCATTGAAATTGCTTATTGTTTCTTGAAAAGTTTGCAATTTTTCTAAAGATAAATTTCCTGCCGCGATTTGTCGGGATGCTTCGCCGAATGCTTTATTGGCAGTTCCGGGATCGGTGGTCATCCAATAAGGCAAATGAAGACCTACCATTTTCAACATTTTCGCAAAATAGCCAGACCAAGAAACAGCAACAGTCATTGATCCCATTGCATATTCTAAAATCAATCCCCATCCGATGATCCATGCGAAAATTTCACCTACCGTTCCGTACGCATAAGCATAAGCCGATCCTTCGACAGGAAGAATAGAAGCAAATTCAGCATAACATAAAGCCGCAAAAACACAAGCAATCCCAGCAATTACAAAAGATAATGCCAAAGCAGGACCCGCATTATAATAAGCTCCAGTACCGGTAAGAACGAAAATTCCTCCTCCGATAATTGCTCCAATACCAATAGCAGTAAGACTCCATTTTCCAAGAACCCTTTTTAATTCACTTTTTTTAATGTCAGCTTCATAAGCTTCCATTGGTTTTTTCATCCAAATATTTGACATACGATATAATTATTTTTAAGATTTCCAAAAATATAAAAATTTAGTAATTATTAACTATTCTTTCTCAATTTCTTTTTCAAAAACTCTTTTAAAAATCGATAAAAAACTGACTTTCATAATAAAAACATAAAAAGTTTAAAAATTAATAATGCTTTTTTAAATATACATTTCGTCTTATTTGTAAAATTCCCTTTTTAAAACCTTTGAAACAAAGTGCTGGAAGATAAAATTGATTACCTTTAAACCATGAATTTAAAAGATATTTTCCAGTCCGATTTGGTGAAAGAAATTGAAAATTCTGGTAACCTGAAACATTTCGAAGCGGGCGATACCATTGTGAATATGGATTCTTATATCAAACATATTCCTGTGGTGATTTCGGGCAGTATGAAAGTCATCAGAACCGAAGAAGATGGCCGCGAAATCCTCCTCTATTATCTGACGCCCGGAGAAAGCTGCATCGTTTCTATTTTGGCAGGAATGAAAAATGAAACTTCGAAAATCAAAGCCATTGTGGAGGAAGATGCTGAAATTATGTTGATTCCTGCCGACAAAGCCAAAGAATGGGTAAGAAAATATCCGGAGTGGACAGATTTTATCTTTAACCTTTATCAAAAGCGGTTTGAAGAATTATTAGAGGTCGTGAATTCTGTGGCTTTTCAGAAAATTGACACCCGACTTTTACACCTCATCAAGCAGAAAACACAGCTTTATCAATCCAAAGAAATTTCGGTAACGCATCAGCAATTAGCCGATGAACTGGGAATTACGCGCGAAGCGACAAGTCGTGTCCTCAAACAAATGGAAAAAGAAAACCTCCTCATTCTTTCCCGAAATAAAATTGAGCTTCTGTGATATTGATTACTGAAGTCTTCATTTCCCTGACTTAAATTTGCAGTATCAATCAAATACGCAAACTTATGTTAGATACAATTAATCAATTTTTCGGCTTCACGAAAACCGATTACGCAGACTTGGTAAAAAAAGGGGCAATTATCCTTGATGTTCGCAGCAAAAGAGAATTTGCAGGTGGTCATATTAAAGGTTCCATCAATATTCCTGTGGATCAACTTCAAAATAATCTTTCAAAATTAAAAGACAAAAACAAGACGATTATTACATGTTGTGCATCCGGAATGAGAAGTGGTTCGGCAAAAACAATTCTTTCAAAAAATGGTTATACCGATGTGCACAATGGTGGCGGTTGGGGAAGTTTAAACGGTAAAATTTAAAAATATGGAACCTCATTTATATAACGTAGATATTTCGTGGACCAAAGAGCGACAAGGAGAAATGTCTTCTCCGGAACTTTCCACAGTGATAGAAATCGCAACTCCCCCTCAATTTCCCAATGGTGTAGAAGGAATATGGTCTCCAGAACATTTGTTTACTTCTGCGGTTGCAAGTTGTTTAATGACGACTTTTTTATCCATCGCAGAAAACTCAAAATTAGAGTTCACGGCATTTTCCTGTAAATCTCATGGAAAATTAGAACAAATAGAAGGTAAATTCTTAATGACTGAAGTTATTTTAGAACCTACCGTAACCATTGCCAATGAAAGCGACCGTGAAAAAGCAGACCGTGTTTTGCAAAAATCAGAGCAGCACTGTTTGATCTCTAATTCGATCAAATCAAAAGTGACTATGAATACAAACATCATTTTAAAGTAAAACATATTTTCATCACTTTTTTTTAAACCTCGAGCAATTGAGGTTTTTTTATGTAAAATCTTCAAAATCCTCACTATTTTTTTAGCTGTGTAACCTTTGTCACTGTGCAGGATTCTTTACTGCAATACTTTTGTCATCAAATTAATAAGACATGAAGAAAGTACTATTTCTACTATTTATTTCAACAAAATTTTTCGGTCAAGATACCATTCAAATTTCAAAAAAAGATCTGGAAACCAGAATTGAAGGACAAAATTTATCTCTCAAATTAGCAAACGATGATGTAAATATTGCCAAAGCAAGTCTGCTAGAAAGTCGCGCCATGTACTTACCTAACATTACGGCTTCCTACACGGGAGCTGCTACAAACAGTCCTTTGATGGCTTTTGGTACAAAACTTAACCAATCAAGAATTACGATGATGGATTTTAATCCAGAGCAGTTAAATAAACCTGATAACATTTTCAATTTCGCCACGAAATTAGAAGTTCAGCAACCGATTTTTAATAAAGATGCCATTTATCAGAAAAAAGCGGGCGAAGTGAAACTAGATGTTTTGAAAATAAAAGCAGAACGTACGAAAGAATATCTTCAGTTCGATTTGAATAAAGCATATCTACAGTTACAAATGGCATATAAAGTAGTGAAGGTTTTAGAAGAAGCCAAAAACACCACTCTTGCCAACAAAAAAGTAATCGACAATTATTACAAAAACGGCATGATTCAGAAATCTGAAGTTTTGTATATGAATGTTCGTGTTTCTGAAATTGAAAGTCAAATTCAATACGCCAAATCAAATGTGAGAAATGCCTCCGATTATCTTTATTTTTTATTGAATGAAGTTTCGGAAAATAAAGTATTCAAACCGATGGATGAATTTTCTTATCAGGAAAATATCGTGGAGCAAAACCCAAGTTTAAACAAAAACAGAAAAGATTTACAAGCCTACGAGAAGTCTTTGGAAGCTTATGATTATATGATGAAATCTGCGGATGCGAAATTTTTACCAAAATTAAATGCCTTCGGAAGTTTTGAATTAAATGATAACAAAGTGTACCGATTCAATGGCAATGGTTATTTGCTTGGATTGCAATTATCCTGGAATGTTTTCGATGGTTTAAAAGCCAAAAGCGAAAAGGAAAAATACAGAGCAGATCTATCAAAAGCACAAACGGAAATTCAGCAATATCAAAAGCAAAATCAGTTAGAACTCAACAAATCTTACCGACAGGTTTTAGATGCTGACAAAAAAGTTTCTTTGACCAAATTATCCTGGGAACAAAGTGCAGAAGCCTACAGAATCCGAAAAAACAGATACAATCAAGGTTTAGAAAAATCCTCTGATCTGCTTTCTGCAGAGACCATGATGTCACAAAAAGAACTGGAACATCAACAAGCAATTTTCGAATACAATTCGGCTTTAGAATATTATAAATTTTTACGATAGAAGTTAGATATGAGCAGTTAGACATTAGAAAATGCCTAAGAAAAGCAACTTTTAACTGCTAACCCCTAAAATCTAATTTCTAAAATCTAACCTCTAAAATCAATACAATGAAAATATTAGTTTACTCCGTCCTACTTTTAGGATTATCGATAAGTTGCTCTGCCGACGAAAAAGATGCAACACTCTCTCAGAAGCCCATTCAAGTAGCTGTCAATCAATCCGGAAATAATTCCGAAGGAGCTTATGCAAGCGCGAGTGGAAAATTAGTCGCAAAAAACGCAGTCAATGTAAGTACCAGAATGATGGGTTATATCACTGGAATGAAAGCCGAAGTTGGCCAAAACGTCAATGCAGGTCAACTTTTGGTAAGTATTAATTCTACCGATATTCAGGCAAAAGGCGGACAAGCCAATGCGCAGATTTCTCAAGCACAAGCAAATTATAATATCTCTAAAAAAGACTACGATCGCTTTTCTAATTTATATAAAAATCAAAGTGCTTCCCAAAAAGAACTCGATGATATGAGAGCGCGCTACGAAATGGCAAAAGCTGGATTAGATGCTGCAAACGCAATGAAAAGTGAAGTCAATTCACAATACCGTTACACCAATATTACCGCACCAATTTCTGGAGTAATCACTGCAAAATTTGCAGCACAAGGCGATATGGCAAGTCCAGGAATGCCTTTGTTAACCATAGAATCACCTTCAACTTTGCAAGCACAAGTTTTGGTTTCGGAGCAGAATATTACTTTAATAAATCAAGGAATGCCAGTAAAAATTACCTTAAAATCCACCAACCAAGAAATAGCAGGAACCGTTTCCGAAATTAGCAAATCATCAGCAAACACGGGTGGTCAATATATGGTGAAAGTGAATGTTTCCAACAGTGCGAATTTATTATCGGGCATGTTTGTGAATGTACAATTTCCTTTTAAAAATGCGGGAAAAGTGAATCAGGATTTCCAGGAAAGCGTGATGATTCCAAAATCAGCTTTGGTAGAAAAAGGACAGTTAACGGGAGTTTACACGATAAGTTCAAACAATACCGCAGTTCTTCGTTGGGTGAAAACTGGGAAAGATTTTGGCGACCAAATCGAAGTTTTATCGGGATTAAATTCAAAAGAATCTTATATCGTTTCGGCGCAAGGAAAATTATACAACGGAGCGAAAATAACAACAAAGTAATGTAACGATGTAATAATTGACCTATGTAACGATGATATCAGTTTTTAAAAATTGTTACACTCTTACATTAACAGATTGATACATTAAAAAATATTTTTTTATGGAAAAAGGATTTGCAGGGCGCATCGCCGAATTTTTTATCAATTCAAAACTAACCATTTTGTTAATGATTGCGTTGATGATTATTGGCGCATACAGTTCCACCTTAATACCGAGAGAAGAAGAACCACAGATTATTGTTCCAATGGCCGATGTAATGGTCGGTTATCCAGGAGCAAATCCTACGGAAGTAGAAAACCGCGTGGTGAAACCTTTGGAAAAAATCATCTCCAACATCAAAGGAGTTGAGCACGTTCACAGCATGGCGATGAACGGAAAAGCCATGATTATTGTCCAATTTTTCGTAGGTGAAGACACAGAACGTTCCTATGTGAAACTCTACGATGAGATGATGAAAAATAAAAACATCTTCCCAAAAGGAGTGTATGAACCTTTGATTAAAACGCGTTCCATCGATGATGTTCCAATGTTGGGATTAACACTTTGGAGTGAAAAATACAATGATTTTCAATTAAGACAAATGACGGAAGAACTTTCTTCGGAAGTTAAAAAAATTAAAGATGTTTCTCTAACCAACGTGATTGGTGGAAGATCCCGACAATTAAAAGTGATTGTGGACAAAGATAAAATGGCCGAATCCAATGTGGATGCGTTGGGAATTATGCAAATGATTCAAGCCGGAAACGGAAGTTCCCAATCTGGAAGTTTTAATAGTAATGACCAAGAATATTTAGTAACAACGGGTGAATTTTTAAGTTCAGCAGATGATGTTGGAAATTTAGTGATCGGAACTTCGCAAAATATGCCTGTTTATTTAAAACAAGTCGCTAAAATTGAAGATGGACCCGCTTCTTCAACTAATTATGTGAACTTCGGTTATGGAAACGCAACGGAAAAAGGAAAGAATTTTTTATCAGAATATCCTGCTGTAACGCTTTCTGTTTCGAAAGTTAAAGGTGCAGATGCAATGCATATTTCCGAAGAAATTTTGAATAAAGTAGAAACGTTAAAGAAAACTTTAATTCCAAATGACGTTCACGTAGAAGTCACCAGAAATTACGGGGAAACTGCTTCTCATAAAGTATCAGAATTAATGAGCCACTTGGGAATCGCAATTGTTGCGGTAACTCTTTTGGTGATGCTTGCAATGGGATGGAGAGGCGGATTGGTCGTATTCTTTTCCGTACCCTTAACTTTTGCATTGACGCTTTTCGCGTATTATATGTTGGGTTATACACTGAACAGAATTACGCTTTTTGCCCTCGTTTTCGTAGTGGGAATCGTCGTCGATGACAGTATTATCATCGCAGAAAATATGCACCGCCATTTCCATCTAAAGAAATTGCCTTTTAAACAAGCCGCTATTTTCGCCATTAATGAAGTTGGAAATCCAACAATTTTGGCAACATTTACCGTAATTGCCGCGATTTTACCCATGGCTTTTGTCTCCGGAATGATGGGACCTTATATGTCCCCGATGCCGATTGGTGCTTCAATTGCGATGCTGCTTTCTCTTTTTGTGGCTTTAACGATTACGCCTTATCTCGGTTTCCATTTATTAAAAGTAAAAGACAGCGAGGAACATAAAGAAGAGCAAGGTTTAGAAATAGGTCTCATCTATAAAATTTATAAAAAAATTGAGCAACCTTTATTGGATAATGGTAAGAAAAGATGGACCATGCTCGGAATTACCAGTGTTTTGCTAATGATTTCGATGATTGCTTTTGCGGCAAAATGGGTCGCGGTGAAAATGCTCCCTTTTGATAATAAAAATGAAGTACAAGTTGTGATCGATATGCCGGAAGGAACGACTTTGGAAAGAACTTCTGCGGTAACGCAAGATATTGCACAATATTTAAAAACCGTGCCGGAAGTCGTGAATTATCAATCTTATGTTGGTTCTGCCTCTCCTATTACTTTTAATGGTTTGGTTCGTCATTACGATATGCGCGGAAGCAGCAATACTGCGGATATTCAGGTAAATCTTTTGCACAAAGAAGACCGAAATAAGCAAAGTCATGATATCGCAAAAGTGATTCGTCCAGAAATTCACAAGATTGCCAAAAAATACAGCGCAAATGTAAAAATTGTAGAAGTTCCACCTGGACCACCCGTTTTATCAACTATTGTTGCTGAAGTTTACGGTCCCGATTATGAAACACAAGTAAAAATTGCAGATGAAGTTCAGAAAATCCTCATCAATACTGATGATGTTGTCGATGTAGATTGGATGGTTGAAACACCACAAAAAGAATTCAAAATAGTTCCAGATAAAGAAAAAGCGATGCTGAATGGTGTTGCCTCACAACAAATTGTCGGAAATCTGAATTATTTATTGGGAGAACATTCCATTGGAAACCTGTTTGATCCAAAATCAAATGACGCCGTAGATATCGTAATGAAATTACAAGATGGCGAAAAAACAAGCATTGCAGATCTCACCAATTTAAAAGTAAAAGGTGCAGCAGGAATGGTTCCGGTAAGTGATATTGTAAAAGTTCAGCGCGAAACTTTAGAAAAATCTATTTACAGAAAAGACCAGAAACGCGTTGTTTACATTCTCGCAGACATGGCAGGAGGATTAGAAAGTCCTGCTTATGCGATTTTGGGAATGGATGAAAAATTGAAAAACATAAAACTTCCGGCAGGTTATTCCTTGAACGAATTGTATATGAATGCACCGAAAGATGAATCAGATTATACGGTGAAATGGGATGGAGAATGGCAAATTACGTTGGAAGTTTTCCGCGATTTGGGAGTTGCATTTTTAGTCGTAATCATCATTATTTATATGTTGATTGTGGGTTGGTTCCAAAACTTCAAAACGCCGATTATGATGATGATCCCTATTCCACTTTCCTTAGTGGGAATTGTACTCGGACACTGGTTATTAGGCGCTTTCTTTACGGCAACCTCCTTTATAGGAATGATCGCTTTAGCAGGAATTATGGTGCGAAACTCGATTCTTTTGATCGACTTTATCGAAATTCGTTTGAAAGAAGGTGCACCTATAAAAAGAGCAATCATAGAAGCTGGAGCAGTAAGAACCACGCCGATTCTATTAACAACCGGAGCCGTAGTAATCGGAGCAATCGTGATTTTATTCGACCCGATTTTCCAGGGATTAGCAATTTCACTGGTTTTCGGAGCCATTGTTTCCACACTTTTGACTTTGATCGTCATTCCTTTGATTTATTATATGTCCGAAAAGAATAATTGGAAACAAAATGAACCTGTGCATACTGCTTCTATCGAAAACCAAATTGAAGATTAATTAACCCAAATCTCTGCCGACAACTATATCGGCAGAGAATTTATAAAACGATACAAATGAAACTTTTACTCATCACCGCAATTAAGGAATTTGAAAACGAAATCAAAAATATATTGGTAAAATCGGGTGCGAAATCTTTCACCTATAATTCCGTAAAAGGCTATAAAAATGGTACCGAAAGCAATGTTGCAGACAATTGGTTTGCATCTTCTCACGCCGAAATCGATTCTTTGCTTTTCACCGTTTTTGTTCCGGCAGAAAATACGCCCTTAATTTTAAAAAAAATCGAGGAATTCAACGCAGGACAGGAAACACTTTCCAAAGTTCATATTGCATTAATCAATTTGGAACAACAATTTTAAATTAAAAATAACAGTAAAATAAATAGTATGAAATCGCCATTAACAGATTTTCTTGCTAACAAACACCCATGAAGATAGGCGATTGCATATGACAAATAAAAAACAATAAAAAAACAATAAAAAACTACATATGAAAAATAAAATCATACACGCTTTTGCAGGAGCTATGATCTTAGTAAGCATCCTTTTGTCCGTTTATGTAAGCCAAAATTGGCTCTGGTTGACTGGATTTGTCGGTGTAAATTTACTTCAGTCTTCAATGACAAATTGGTGTTTGCTCGATAAGATTTTAGGCAAAATGGGATATACCAATGAGGGGAATTCTTGTCGAGTTTAAGCAGAAATTTTAAAATGATAAATCCTTGCAATACATTTTGCAGGGATTTTTTTCTTTTCACGAATTTTGAAGATGGTGCAGATTCTTTTAACAATTGACAAATAAATAGAAAATGTCTAAGAAATAGCTGTTAACAAAGTTAAACCCATTTTATTTACCGAAATTATTATCTTTGAACGCATGAATTTCCATGATCTTTTTCTCAAACCTTACGATTCCTACGAAACTTACCAAATTTTTTTGGAAGCGATTGCCACCATTTTCGGTTTGTTGAGCGTTTATTTCTCCATCAGAAAAAATATTTGGGTTTATCCCACAGGAATTATTTCTACCGTACTTTACGTTTATATTCTCTTTAAATTCGGACTTTTAGGAGATATGATGATCAATTTTTATTACAGCGTCATGAGCATTTACGGCTGGATTCTCTGGTCCAAAAGTTCCGAAGATCACATTCATGTTGAAGTTTCCTGGGCGAGCAAAAAAGAATGGTTTTTATCGGGAATTTTATTTTTTCTGAGTCTGATTTTAGTAACCATTGTTTATTATTACAAACCTTTTATCGACAATCATTTTTCGATGATTAATGTTCAATTGGGTTTATATCACTTAGATTGGGCGAATTGGCTCGATATTTTTACCACTGCAATTTTCCTCGTCGGAATGTGGCTCATGGCGAAACGCAAAGTTGAAAACTGGATTTTCTGGATCATCGGTGATCTGATTTGTATTCCGATGATGATTTACAAAGGTTTAGGAATCACTTCCCTGCAATATTTGGCTTTCACGGCGATGGCGATCATTGGCTATTTCGAGTGGAAAAAAGACCATCAAACCAATCAAATCAACTGATTTAAACTATTGGGTTTTACATTGCTTCCTAAAGTTTTCATTACCTTTACGCACCCAAACATTTTGGGTTAATAACTGCTTAGTTTTATGCAAAACACCATAGAATTTTTTAAATATCAAGGGACAGGAAACGATTTCGTAATGATCGACAACCGTGATGAGCAATTCCCGAAAGAGAAAGAAATCATCGAAAAACTCTGCGACCGCCGTTTTGGCATTGGTGGCGATGGTCTTATTTTATTGGAAACTGATGAAAAAACTGATTTCAAAATGGTCTATTACAATTCCGACGGAAATGAAAGTACCATGTGCGGAAATGGTGGAAGATGTTTGGTCGCCTTTGCTCATTTTCTGGATATTTTTGAAGATCAAACCACCTTTACTGCAATCGACGGTTTGCACGAAGCTCAAATCAATAACGGAATTATCAAAATCAAAATGATCGACGTAGATTCCATTAAAAATAGGGAAGGAAATTTCGAACTCAACACGGGTTCTCCACATTATGTTACTTTCGTTGAAATGTTAAATAATTATAAAGTTTTTGAAAACGGTAACAAAATCCGAAATTCAGCGTCTTATCGTCAAGAAGGAATCAATGTGAACTTCGTGGAGGAAATTTCTGCTGATCAAATCTTTGTGAGAACTTACGAACGAGGCGTAGAAGATGAAACTTTCAGTTGTGGAACAGGAGCAACAGCTTCAGCTTTGGTTTTTTTGAAAGATAAAAATGAAACTTCTGTGAATGTAAAAGTTTTGGGTGGAAATCTAAAAGTGTACGCAGAACAAGACGGCGAAACTTTCAAAAATATTTGGTTAGAAGGACCTGCAAAACAGGTGTTTAAAGGTAAAATTAATTTATAGCATATTCAGATCATTTTAATGAAAAAGTCTTTAGGAATTATTTCAGTCCTCTTATTTCTAATTTTTGCAATCGGAAGTTTTTTTGGCTACAAATACTACAAAAAGTTTTACGGTAACAATGTTGAAAAGGAAGGTTACATATTAATTCCACATTCTGCCAATTATAATTCGATCCTCGATTCTATCGCGCCTTATATTAAGAATAAAGAAAATTTTGCGGAAGTTGCAAAAAGTAAAAATTTACAAAAATTTTTCAATGCTGGTCGATACCGAATAAAATCGGGAACCAACAACAGCGATTTGGTCAATATGATCAAAGCCGGAAACCAAACCGAAAACACCTTCCGAATTGGAGATTTCTTCTCCGTTTATCAAATGATCGGTAAAGTGGTAAAAAAGACGGAACTGGATTCGTTGAAATTTGCTACTGATTTGAATAAAATTGCAACAGAAAAAGGATTCAACAATGCAGAAGATCTTAAAAAATATTTCTTCATCGATACCTATAACTTTTTCTGGACAGTTACTCCGAGAGATTTCTTTAAAAAATTTGAAGCAGAATACAACAGTTTTTGGACGGCAGAAAGAAAAGCAAAAGAACAACAATTGGGTTTAAGCCGAGATCAAATTTATGCACTCGCTTCATTGGTCTATAAAGAAACCGGCGGAAAACAAGATGAAATGGAAACGGTTGCAGGATTATATTTGAACCGATATCGAAAAGGCATGAAATTGCAAAGCGATCCTACCGTCATTTACGCGGTGAGCAAAGCCAATAATTTTCAGGGAGAACCGCTGCGCAGAGTTTTCTTTAAACATTTACGGGAACCTTCTCCATACAATACTTATTTCTCCGCAGGAATTCCACCAGGACCTATATGTGTAGTTGATAAAAATTCGGTTGATGCAGTTCTAAATGCTCAAAAAAGTGATTATATCTATATGTGCGCTGATCCTAAAAGATTTGGTTTTCACAAATTCACAGCGAGTGCTGCAGAACATGCAGTTAACGCCAAAGAATATCAGCAATGGCTGAATTCTAAAAACATCAAATAATTGCTGAATTCTCCAACATCAATAACAAAAAATTCTTAGGATATTTTTTGAATTTAATAATTTCCAAACAAACATTTAACTTTTGTTAAATAAAACAATCAGTATAGTTTAAACTAAAAATATGAAGAACAGAATTGAGATTTCATCAATTATCAAGAGAAGAACATTGGGACTAACTTTTGTTCTTGGTGCAGCTAGTTTGGCTTTTGCGCAGCAAAAAGCAAGTGTGACGGGCAAAATTATCGATAAACAAAACAATGCGGTTCCTTATGCTTCCATCACCTTCAGTAACAAAGCGAATAAACTGTATAGTGACGCTGTATTGAGTGATGATAAAGGAATCTACAAACTCGACCTTACTCCAGGGAATTACGATATTACTATTGAAGCCATCGACTTTAAAAAATCAACATTAAATAAACAAATCTCTGGTCCATTAAATCTGGGAAATTTTATAGTTGAATCTGAAAGCTCCATCACAGGAACAAAAACTTCTGACATTCAAGGAGTTGTAATTACTGCAACCACTAAACCTGTCAAAGTAGAAATCGATAAGAAAGTGTACGATGTAAAAAGCGATTTAACAGCAATTGGCGGAAATCTTCAAGATGTTTTGCAAAATGTACCGTCTGTAAGTGTTGATCCAGATGGAACGGTTTCGATGAGAGGAAGTTCTAATGTAAAATTTTTGGTGAACGGGAAACCTTCTGCACTATTAGGAATTGATGATGGAGCCAATGCTTTGCAGGCAATTCCAGCTGATCAGATTGATAGAATTGAGGTAATTACCAATCCTTCCGCAAAATATGACGCTTCAGGAACAGCCGGAATTTTAAATATTATTTTAAAGAAAACCACCAAGATGGGTTTCAATGGTAGTATTGTAGGAAGTGTAGGTTTCCAACCGAGAACTTCTCTGAACACAAACTTGAGCTGGAAAAAAGGCAACTGGACCTGGTTTGCAACCGGAGGAGGCGGTTATACTGAAAATAAAGGTAAAAACTGGACCGACACCAATTTTGCCACGCCAAACAGCGATGGATATTCTAGAGTTTACCAAATAAGCAACAGTAAAAACACCTCGAAAAATTACAATGGATCCGCAGGAATCGTTTATGACATCAATGATAGAACCTCGGTGAACGCTTCCGGAACGATTCGCAGCTTTAATTCGGAGAGCGATCAACCCGTAGAGTATAGCAATTATGATGCTTCAGGAAAACTTATTCCTGGTTTACGAAGCTCTACCGGAAATAATAAAAATACCGGAATGCAGGGAGATTTTGGCTTAGATCATAAATTTAATGATCAAGGACAGAACATTTCCCTTTCATTAAGCCTTCAAAAAAACGACTCAGAAGGAGACTCGAATATCGAACAATCATTGGGAAGTACTTTTCAACTTGCCGATAAAACCAACCAAAAAACCGTCAACAAATCGGTGGTTGGAAAAATTGATTACGAATTGCCTATTGGCGAAAACTCATCAATCAACGCGGGTTACAAATTAGATTTAAACAGGAATGACTACGATTTTGGTGTTTTTGAAAAAAAAGCAAGCGATCCTGATTTTCTTCCTTTGGCGCGATACAACAGTACCACGAAATACGAAGAAGCCATTAATGCTGCATATATTCAGTTCAAAAGTAAAATCGGAAATTTCGGATATCAACTGGGTTTAAGAGATGAATTTTCGAACATTAATATCAATTATAACAATCTTACCGGAAATCCAGCCGAGCAAATTAATGACAAAAAGAAAAGCTATAACGGACTTTTCCCAAGTGTTTTCTTGAGTTATAATTTCTCTAAAGACAACCAGTTTTTGTTAAATTACTCGCGAAGAATCGATCGGCCACGATCTTTCTTTCTGGTTCCATTTATGTCTTATACCGACAATCAAAACATTTTCAAAGGAAATGTAGACTTAGATCCAGCCTATATCGATTCATTTGAATTGGGATACAACCTGTCGAAAAAGAAATTCACACTGAATCCTACGTTATATTTCAGAAATGAAAATAATGATGTGAAAATGACGGTTGCGTATGTCTTCGATAATTTCGAACAACGATTTGTTTTCAACACTACACCTTTAAACCTTGGAAATGACAGAAGATTTGGTTTAGATTTAAACTATTCTTACGATCCATTTGCTTGGTTAAAAATTTCTGGCGAGATCGATATTTATGGATATAAAACTACTGGAGAATATCATTATTCATATCAGGATCCAAACAATGCATCCAACATCATCTCTAAAAATATTTCGTATGATGGAAATGGGATTTCAAATAGATTAAGATTAGCAACAACTTTCAAAATCGATAAAACATTCAACGTACAGTTGCAAGGACAATTTCGAGGAAGACAGATCGAAGGTGCAAATGATCAGAAAGCCATGTATTTCATGAATCTCGGTGCCACAAAAACAATCTGGAAAGGAGACGGAACACTCGCCTTTAACATGCAAGATGTTTTCAATACAAGAGCCAGAGAAGTTTCGATCAACACCGCAGAATATACACAAGAAAGATATATGCAATGGCAACCGCAACAGGTTTCGCTTTCTTTAACCTACCGTTTCAAACAAGGAGAAAAAGTAGAGGCACCGAAGCGTAAAAAAGACATCAACTCCAACAGTCAAGGAGGTGATGATCAAGGTCCACCAATGTAATTTTCTTTTGGTATGAGTTAAGTACAAAAAAATCCTGAAATTAAATTTTCAGGATTTTTTTTTGATTTTCGTAAAGATTTAATTTTTGGTTTGCAAATATTTTTGCCACTCCCAAGTTGTTCTCAACGCTTCTTCCAGAGAAGTATCTGCTTTCCAACCGAGCTCTCTTTCTGCTTTGTCAGGATTGGCGTAAGCAATGGTAATATCTCCTGCTCTTCTTTCACAGATTTGATAAGGAACTTTCACCTCATTGGCTGTTTCAAAAGCTTCCACGACTTCTAAAACGGAAGAACCTTTTCCAGTTCCGAGATTGTAAACATCAATCAAGGTTTCGGACTTTTCATTCATCAATTTTTGTAAAGCTTTCACGTGTGCTTTTGCAAGATCAACGACATAAATGTAATCCCGAACTGCGGTTCCATCAGGAGTTTCATAATCATTTCCCCAAATCGATAATTTTTCCCGAATTCCAGACGCAGTTTGGGTAACATAAGGAACCAAATTATTTGGAACACCAATTGGCAATTCACCCAAAAGTGCAGTAGGGTGCGAACCGATGGGATTAAAATATCTTAGTAAGGAAACTTTTTTCTGATATGCGATTGCGTAATCCTTCAAAATTTCCTCGCCCATTTGCTTCGTTTTCCCGTAAGAAGATTCTGGCATTTTCAGCAGTGTATTTTCATCAATCGGCTGTTTATCAGCTTGCCCATAAACGGTGCACGAAGAACTGAAAATAAAGTTTGAAATATTTCTAGCCTTAAATTCTTGTAAAACATTAATCAAAGAAAAAAGGTTATTTTCGTAGTAATCCAAAGGTTTTTCCTGGCTCTCTCCCACTGCTTTATACGCAGCAAAATGAATACAACCATCAATCTCATAAGCATCGAAAACTTGAGAAAGCAATTCTTTTCTTCTTAAATCAAATGGAAAAAAAACGGGTCTTTTTCCGCCAATTTTTTCAATATTATCGAGAATAAATTTTTCAGAATTCGACATATCATCTACGATGATAACCTGAAAATTATTTTGAAGCAGTTCAACTACGGTATGTGAACCGATATAGCCGAGTCCGCCTGTTACGAGTATGGTCATGTTAATTTGATTCGAGATTCGAGATTCGAGATTTGAGATTTGAGATTTGAGTTATTTCATAAACTCCAAAACAGCATCAGTAATATATTTCAACTGCTCTTCATCCAATTCCGTATGCATCGGTAATGAAATAACCTGTTCTAACAATTTATCCGTGTTTACAAAATCTTTCGGATCACTTTCCTGGAAATAAGCTTTCTGTTTTCTCAACGCTACCGGATAATAAATCATGGCCGGAACTTCTTTTTCGGTTAAAAATTTCTGAAGTTCATTTCGCTGACCATTCAAAATTCTCAAAGTATATTGATGAAAAACATGCGTTGAATACGCAGCTCTTTTTGGGCTTAGAATATTTGGATTTTCTGCAAAAGCTTCGTCATAATAATCGGCCGCTTTTCTTCTAGCCTCATTATAACCGTCTAAAAGTGGCAGTTTCTTTCTTAAAATCGTCGCTTGTAAACTGTCTAAACGAGAATTTACACCAACCTCATCGTGGTAATATCTTTCGTACATTCCATGATTTACAATTCCGCGCAATTTGTGGGCAAGCTCATCATCATTGGTAAAAATCGCACCACCATCACCGTAACAACCCAAATTTTTGGAAGGAAAGAAAGAAGTTGTTCCCAAAATCCCCATCGTTCCGGATTTTTTTACTGTTCCATCTGAAAATATAAAATCAGAACCAATTGCTTGTGCATTATCTTCAATAACGAATAAACCATGCTCTTTCGCCACTTTCAAAATCTCTTCCATATTCGCGCACTGACCAAAAATATGAACAGGAATAATCGCCTTTGTTTTCGGAGTAATTGCAGCTTTCAATTTTTCGATATCAATCGTAAAAGTATCATAATCCACATCGACCAAAACCGATTTTAATTTTAATAAATGCACTACTTCTACGGTTGCTGCAAAAGTAAAATCTGCGGTGATGATCTCATCGCCTTCTTTCAAGTCGAGCGCCATCAAAGCAATCTGCAATGCATCGGTCCCGTTTGCACAAGGAATTACGTGTTTTACGTCTAAATATTGCTCTAGTTCTGTTTGAAAAGATTTCACTTCAGGTCCATTAATAAAAGCAGCGGAATCAATTACGTTTAAAACCGCGTTATCAACATCGGCTTTTATCTTATAATATTGACTTTGCAGGTCAACCATCTGAATTTTTTTCATAAAAAAATATTTGTTCAAATTTACTAAAATTAAGTTTTTGAAAAAACTAAATCCCTTTAATGTTTTTCTTTAATCAATTATTCAATCTGTTGTTTTTTCATCACCAATAATTTTAGAAAAGCTTTTAACCTAATTTCAATAAAAATTGCCATCATTAAATTTAGGAAATGAACATTTTTTTCAACTGAATAAATTTATCGCAGACATCAAATTCAAATTGTTTTAAAAGGCGGAAAAGTCGAGATTAATAAAAACGAAAACAAAACGTATATTATATAAGACTCTTAAAATATTTCCCCTAAAAACGCTTACAATCTTCAGTATTTTTTTTACTTTTGCTTCAATCTAATAATTTAAATATGAAGAAAATATTATCCGTTGTTATTCTGGTAGCCTATGGTTTTGTGAGTGCACAAACCGAACTTGTTTTTGTGTATTTCAAAGATAAACCTAACAAAGCAGCTTTTTATGCCAATCCAACATCAGAACTTACACAGAAATCTTTGGACAGAAGAACACGCCTCGGAATTGCACTGAATGATCAGGATGCACCTTTGGAACAATCTTATGTGCAAAATATTCGAAATTTAGGATTTACGGTCACGGATTATTCGAAATGGATGAATGGTGTTGCTGTAAACGCTACTGCTTTACAGATTACCCAACTACAAAGTCAACCTTATGTAAATACGGTGGAAAGATTCATCAAACACGGCGGAAAAATTGGTACCCCTGTAAAGCGGAATAAGTTTGAAAAATTTAACAACACAGAAGGAAAAATCGATTTTAATTACGGACAAGGTTTAGCGCAAATTAATCAGATCAATTTGAGACCACTTCATATTGCAGGTTTTACTGGTGCAGGTATGACAATTGCGGTTATTGACACTGGTTTTCCGACCGTAAATACCGGTTCAGCTTATTCAAGAATAAGAAATAGCGGTCAAATAAAAGGCGGTTACAATTTCATTAACAAAAGCACAGATATCTACAACACCTCTCTAAATAATCACGGATCTTATTGTTTGGGAACAATTGCAGGATATGTTGCGAACAGCTACGTAGGTTCAGCTCCAGATGCAGATTTTTATCTCTATGCCACAGAAGATGCTGTAAACGAAATTCCTGAAGAGCAATTGTACTGGACAGAAGCCGCAGAAGAAGCCGACCGAAAAGGAGTTGATTTAATCTCGACTTCTCTGGGATATTATGATTTTGATGATGCGCGCTACAATTTGCTTTATTCTGACATGAACGGCACCACTTCTTTCATCGCAAGAACCGCTCAAATCGCAACTGAAAAAGGAATTTTTGTTTTAGCAGCCGCGGGAAACGAAGCTCAAAATTCTTGGCACTACATTATTACTCCTGCGGATAATAGCAAAGTTTTCACCGTTGGAGCAGTGACTTCGACTGGAGCAAGCTCTAGCTTTTCTTCGTATGGACCAAATTCTGTTGGTGTTATTAAACCCGATGCAAGTGCAAGAGGAACTTCTACGTTTATGGGGTATAATAATGGGGTAACTTCGAGCAGTGGAACTTCTTTCGCCACACCACTTGCTGCAGGTGCAGTTGCATGTTTACTGCAAGCAACCCCAACGAAATCACGATCTGAAATTAGAGATCTTCTCCGACAGAATTCATCTCTTTTCCCGAATCATACCGATCCTATGGGTTACGGAATTTTAAATTTAGGAAAAGTACTAAATGCGACTTTAGGAACCGCTGAAAGCAGTACTAAAAGTAATTTAAATATTTATCCGAATCCTGTAAAATCAAGTTTTACGATCACGACTTCAGAAAAAATTCTTTCTATGGAATTGTATGATACATTAGGAAGAAAATTAAAAAGCCTGACGAACGAGAAAACAAACAATATCGAAAATCTTGAAAAAGGCGTTTATTTCGTGAAAGTAAAAACGGAGAAAAACGAGTATATCGAAAAATTGATGAAGCAGTAAATGGAGAAAAGAAAAAAGAATAAAGAATAAAGAGAAAAGAGAAAAGAGAATAGACTTCGAATAAAATAGATCAATTCTTTACTATCAAAATACTTAAAATAACATCAAAAAAAACGCTTCTATTGGAAGCGTTTTTTTGGTAAAAAGTTTTGAAAAAGGTGAACATTTAAGCCGAATTTCGACTCGCATTAATATTCCCAAAAAGTGACCGCGTGACGAGTTTTTCATACGCTTCCATTTTTCCCTCTTTTTTCTGAATTTTCATTAAAGCATATTGCTGAATGCTCAAAAGAGGCAAAACAATTTTCTCCCGAATTTTGACAGATTTTCGCGAAAGTGGTTCTTCTTCCATCAACATTTTGAAGCCGGTTAATTCTAACATCATTGCTTTCGAGAGTTCATATTCCTCAAATAAAACACTCCAGAATTCACCAAACTTCGGATTATTTTTCATGTAATACGTAAGCGGAAAATAGGATTTATTCATACTCATCATGGAGTTTAAGACCAATGTTTTGAAGAAATCTGAACCTTTGTACAATGCAAGAACTTCATCGAAGCGACCTTCATTTTTCAAATCATGCAGCGCAAATCCGAAACCGAAAAATCCCGGAACATTTTGTTTCAATTGACTCCACGATCCTACAAAAGGAATCGCACGCAAATCTTCAAATTTAATTTTGTTTCCAGCTCCACGTTTTGAAGGACGACTGCCAATATTGGTTTTCCCGTAATATTCGAGTGTACTCATTTCTTGCAAATACGGCACAAACATTGGGTGCGCTTTCAAATCTGAATATTTTTTGAAACTGATATTTGCTAATTCTTCAATTAATTCCCGCTCTTTTTGACTTAAATCTTTTTTGGAATTTTTGAAAACATCATTTTCAATTCCGGCGGTTAATAGTTGTTCAAAATTATATTTCGCCTGATCTTTATTCCCGAAAACACTTGTTATCGTTTGACCTTGAATGGTAATTTCAATTTTGTTATTGGCAATTGTTTTTCCTTGAGAGGCATAAAAATCGTGCGTTTTACCACCACCTCTTGCAGGAGGACCACCTCTTCCATCAAAGAAAATTACTTTTATATCATAATCTTCCGAAACTTTGGTGAGTTGTTCCTTGGTTTCATAAATTTCCCAGTTGGCTTTCAAATAACCCCCATCTTTGGTCCCATCAGAAAAACCAAGCATGATCGTTTGTTCATTGCCGCGTCGTTCAACATGTCTTCGATAAATAGGAAAATTGTACAATTCTTTCATTACATTTTCACCCGCATCCAAACCTTCCATGGTTTCAAAAAGTGGGACAATATCAATATTGATTTCCTCTTCTTGATATCCACATAATTTGAAAAGTGCAAAAACATTCAAAACTTCTTTGATGTGATCTGAATTTGAAATAATGTACCGACTCATTCCTCTTTCGCCATTTCTTCTCTGAATATTTTTAATGTTATTGATGTTTTCCAGCGTGTCTTTTGTAATTCCCTCAAAATCATTGGGATCAAGAACCAAATTTGTATTCAGAAGCCAATTCAATTTCTCTTCTTCTGAAATTTTTTCTATCTCTAAACCCGATTTTTTAGTAAGAATATCATCAATAATTCCCTGATGAACGCGGCTGTCTTGGCGAATATCTAAGGTTGCGAAATGTGTTCCGAAAATTTTCACACGGTCTTCAAAATCTTCCAATAAATGAAGAAATAGACCATTGTTTTTCTCGACGATTATTTTTTTAGCCTCATTCAAATATTTTAAAATTTCGTCGGAGTGAATGCTTTGATCTTCTTTAAAAATAGCGTCGTACAAATGATGACTCAGTTTTTCTAAAATTTCAGAAACTCCACGAAAACTTAATCTTCGACGCACATTTTTTAAATGTTCATAATAAGATTTTAGAATAGAAAAATGCAATTCTGCCGCAACTTTCTGCGTAATTTCTGCCGTAACAAATGGATTTCCATCGCGATCTCCTCCCGGCCAAAAACCGAGTTGGATCATTTCCTGACTGGGCACAAAAGAATCGGTGGCAAAAGCATTTTTTATTTTTTTGTACAATTCTCCGATCGTGTCGTAATACACATAGCGCAAATAGAAGATAATGCTCATCGCTTCGTCTAAAGGCGTGGGTTTTTCTTTATTAACGAAAGGCGTTTTTCCCAACTGCTGCAAAAGCATATCGATTTCGGTAACCGAATCTTCCATAATCGCTGAACGTAAATCGTGCAGAATTCTTTGAACGGAATTGGGATAAAATTGCGTTGGATGCGCGGTGAAAACTACTTTTATCGCAAAATTTTTCATTTTCTCACGAGTCTCTTCCAAAAGATGTTCTTGGGTAGCTCGCTCCTGAAGTTGCATCACCGTTCCGGAATCATTTTCTGAATGAAGTTCTGCAAAAGCAGCATCTTCAATACTGTCAAACAAAACAACTTGCCTCTCAATATATTGGATGATTTTGAAGAGCAATTCGGTTTTCTGATCATCGGTTTGAAGTTCGGTATGTTTCGCAAAAAATTCCTCCATAATTTCTTCAGGATTTTTCCCTTTCTCATAACCTACCCTACTTTCTTCATACAAAAAAGGCAGCAACATCCCAATATTGCTCATTTTATCATAAGGCAAACTCATGAAAAGAGAATTGTAAATCTGAAATTTATTCTCGACCAATTGGCGGAACTTTTCTGTTTTTTCGTCGTGTCTCATCTAACAAATTTAGGTAATTTATAATTTTAAAGCATTGCTATTTTAAAAGATTAAAGCGGACGCTCTTATTTTTTTCCTCCTAGATTTAGGAAAAATTTGTATCTTCAATTCATGAAATTGATAAGCATCCTATTTCTCGCATTTTTTTCCTTGACTTGGGGACAAAATGAGTTCAAAATCACCCATCATAAGAAAACGGTGATTCCTTTTCAATTCATCAACAATCTTATTTTTGTTCCATTGAATATTAATGGAGTTGACCTTACTTTTTTACTCGATTCGGGCGTGAATGAGACGATTCTCTTTAGTTTAGAAGATAAAGAAATTAACTTTAATGATATCGAAAAAATAAAATTTTCAGGACTGGGCGAAAGTAAAAATATTGAAGGTTTGAGGTCCGATAATAATGTCGTAAATATTGGAAAAGATTTTCAGGATTTAAAGCATACTGTTTTTATTATTTTAGACGAAAGCATCAACTTTTCTTCTCATGTCGGAATTCCGGTGAATGGGATTATCGGTTATCAGTTTTTTAAGGATCATGCGGTACAGATTGATTTTGTTTCCAAAAAAATTACCGTTTTCAATGATGATAAGACTTTTAAAAAATCAAAAAAAAGAAGCATTGAACTGCCTATTTCTATCGAAGGAAACAAACCTTATTTGATGACAGGAGTTGAAATGACGAAAACAAAAGTAGAATCTAAAATGCTTTTGGATCTTGGAAATAGCGATGCAATCTGGCTTTTCCCTAAATTAATTGATGATTTTGTGTACAACCGACCCAATATTGATGATTATTTAGGACAGGGATTTAATGGTGATATCTTCGGCAAAAGAAGTAGAATACACCGCCTCTATTTAGGGAATTTTGTGTTTGAAAAACCACTGACTGCAATGCCAGATGAATATTCGATTCAAAATTTACGAATCGTTCCGAATCGAAAAGGTTCTATCGGCAGTGATATTTTGCGAAGATTTTCGGTCATTTTTGATTATCCGAACCACAAAATTTATTTGCGTAAAAACATTAATTTCGATGATCCTTTTATATTCAACAAAAGCGGTTTGGATATTCAACATGATGGATTGACGTGGGAAAAAGATCTGGTTACTATAGAAACTGCCCGAAAAGATAAAAGCAATGAGGGCGAAGTTGGATATGAAGCCAAAGAAAGTTTCAAGTATAATTTTGTATTAAAACCCAAATATTCTGTTGCAGGTTGCCGCAAAGATTCGCCCTGTTTTATTGCCGGTATCAGAAAAGAGGATAAAATCATCAGAATCAATAGAAAGAAAGTGGGCGATTACACTTTGCAGAAAATTAATAATCTACTGAAGGAAGAAGACGGTACCAAAATCACTTTCGACATAGAGCGTAACAACCAAAAAATGTCCTTCGAAATCAAACTAAGTGACCCAATTCCTTACCAAGATGCAAATTGAAGAAACCATTTTAGACAGCATTCGTTCCCGACCACGATTTAAAATTTTCACCGATATTCCTCGGGAAGTCTATACCTTGCATTTAAAGAAATTTCTGGCAGAAAAGGAGATGAATTACTCGGGAACCATTCACAGCGAGGAAGCAATCATTCGTGTGAAAAGTGAGGGAAATTATTTCTGGAAACCGTGTTTAGCCTTGCGAACAGAGGTTGATCGTGAAGAAAATAAAACGATAATCAGGGGAATTTTCGGCCCAACTTCCGCAGTTTGGACTTTTTTCATGTTCTTGAACTTTATTTTCGGGATTTCATGGATGCTCCTTATCACGATTTGGTTTGTAGAAAAACAGATTAAAAGCAACGATTTTCCGTGGGCACTTTCCGCCTCGTTTGTCGTTTTGGCATTATTGGCAATGACTTTTATTGCCGCAAGATTCGGACAAATAAAAGCTAGAAAAGAAATGCAGAAACTTCGGGAATTTGCCGAAGAATCTATTAGAAGCTTTGAAAATACCTAAGCTGCAGGTTTTTCAACTGCGGGAATAGAAGCTTTCTCGGATCGAACTGCATCGGTATTTTCTTGTTCTTCTAAAATCTTCTCGAGATCAGGTTTGATGATTTCATTTAATTCATCCACCGAAATATCATTGGATTTTGGATCTTGAATTAAATTTTTCCAGGGCTTTTTTGCGCCCCATTTGTAATCCCCAAAAATAATCACGGGAGTTCCATGTGCTTTTACTGTTGCACCGCCTTTGTTCAAAACCCACTGATCTGCCCAGTTGTAAAGATATTTCGCATCTTCTAGCAATAGCCTTAAACAAGAGTGTGAAGCAGGATATCCTGGCAAATCATATTGATGCCATCCGATTCCTAAATTATTATGAATATTGAAATTAAAGGGTAATTTCCAATTTTTGTCAACCGTAGAAATTGCGAGTTCTTTCTTCCAGTTCGCAAAGGTTAATCCACGTTTCGTTTGGGCTTTTTTCGAACCCATACTTGTAGGACCCCATTTCACCAAATTTCCGTTTTCATACAATGCATAAGCTTGAATTGGATAGGAAAATAAAACAATTTTATGCACCTCTTTCAATATTTCTAAATGATTCGGAAAAGGCGAATAAGACATTAATGTTGCATCAATTTTATCGGGAATTGCAAGCGTATCGGCACGCCATTTATTTTTTAAATCTAAGCGGTTCAAAGCTAAAATTGAGTATTGCTCATCTTTAGAAAACTCTTCGTTGAAAGCTGCCATCGCCGAATCTTTCTTCTCTTTTGGAAAAATAAACGCAGCATATTTTACTACTGGTTTTTCAACTTCTACTTTTTTCAGGGTGTCTTTTTTGGCATTGGATATAGCATTATTTTGCGGTAAAGACTGACCAGCGATCACCTCATCTTTTTTACACTGTACTAAAAGTAAAATTGTAGCAAAAGCAAAAAAGAGATCAAAAAAAGGAGTTTTTTTCTTCGTAGAGAACATATTAATTTATTTCGTGTAGTGTTTGCAAGTATAGTACCACGTACAAATATAGTCAGGTGATTTCAATAAATCGCTTCGAAATGCAAATTTGGTGAACTGCAATAATTTTTAGAAGATCATTTTTTGCTCAGTTGCGAAATTTTTGGGCCTTACTAAAAAGTTTAAATGAATGCTTCATTAAAATAACAAATGAAAAACCTTTAATTTCATCGTTATAATAAGTTGCAGAAAGAGAGAAAATCCTTGTCTTTACTTACTTTTTCACGCTAATAAATTCAGGGACTAATTTGTTTTTTCTGGAGGGTAAATTCATGAGAACAATTGCGAAAAGAATTAAAATTATTCCTACCCATTGAATTACAATCACTTCTTCACCCAATAAGACAAAAGCCATGGTTACTGAAACTGGTAATTCCAGCGATGAAATAATGCTTCCTAATCCTAAACCTGTTTTTGGAAACCCCAAGTTAAACAATATGGGTGGAATGATGGTTCCGAACAAAGCAAGAACAAAACCGTAGGTATAGAAAATAGAAAAGTCGAACGGTTTAATGTGTTCTGTATTATCGGTAAAATTCAAATAAAGTGATTTCAAAAAGTCAAAATGCAACGGACCGATCTGTGCGAAAAAGAGAAATACAAAAACAATTATTGCTCCGCCAGAAAGCATAATTAAACTTTTTCTGAGCACCGGAATGTGAGTTGCCAAAGTATTCGAAGTAAACATCGTCGCTGTAAAAGATGCTGCAGCCATTAATCCCCAAAATACACCGTGCCAATCTAAAGTCACGTCTAAATTAATGAGGTTTGTTGCGAGAAATGTTCCTGCTAAAACAATACTAGTAGCAATGATCTTCTTCAAATTTGGAAATTTTCTCGAAATAAAGCTTTCTACAACTACGCTGAACCAAACCGATTGCATTAATAAAACGATGGCGATGGAAACGTTAATATACTGCACACTGAGATAATAAAATAAACTGGTACAACCTAAGGAAGTTCCTGCAAGCATCAATATTCTGACCTCTTTTGCAGTAGGTTTTGCCAGATTTTTCTTTGCTGTTTTGGTCTGAATTCCATTCAAAATTAATAAACCCAACAATCCCAAAACAAATTGTGCGGTGGTCACTTCTGAGGTAGTAAAACCATCGCGGTACGATAATTTAACAAAAGTTGCCAACATCCCAAAAATACTTGCGCCCATTGCAACAAATAAAACTCCTTTAAAAATACTCTTCTTCTCCATTCTTTTTTTCAGCCTGCAAACTTACGGTTTTTATACCTTCTAGAATTACAGGATCGCAGAAAAATGGATGTTTAGCTAATATTATTAGATTTCAGAAGAAAAATGATTTGAATTGTTCTTCTTCAAAAAAGAAGGTAAATGATAATTCCCAGAACTAAAACTCCAATTGTAGGAAGGTTCAGTTACTAGAATTTTATATTCTTCAAATTATGGAGCGTGGTGATGAACAATTGATCTTGATGGTTAAATCTTTTAAATAAAATTGATCAAAAAGCAATCACCGAAGTCACCTTATTTTCGATAAAGCTCTAAGTAGATGTGAGCAGATTTATCCCAAGAGAAATCGAAATCCATATTTGATTGTATCAAATTTTTCATCAAATCATGGTCATGATAAATATGCATTGCTCTATGCATCGCATTCACCGCATCTTCTGCAGTTGCATCTCCGAAATTTATTCCACTTCCACCTGTAGAAATATCTTCGACTGTATCTCGCAAACCACCGATATATCTTACAATAGGTACCGTTCCGTACCGCATTGCGTACATTTGGTTGAGTCCACAAGGTTCTACGCGAGACGGCATTAATAAGAAATCTGATGAAGCATAAATTTTGTGCGAAAGATATTCTTTATAACCCAAATCTAGCGCGAAATTAGAGTAGGTTCCACTTAATTCTTTGAGTTCATTTTCTATTTGTTTTTCACCTGAACCTAAAATCATTACATTCAGTCTACCTTGCGTTTGTTGAATGCTTTTCTCAACAATTTTCGGCAGCAAATCGGCGCCTTTTTCCCCAGCAAATCTTCCGATAAAACTAAATAGCGGAAGATCGGGATTCAAACCATATTCTTCACACAACGCTTTTTTATTTTTCCATTTCCCCTCGGAAGCGTCTTTTTTACTAAAATTAAAATCTAAAAAAGCATCGGTTGCAGGATCCCAAACTTCGGTATCAATTCCATTGATGATTCCATAAGCTTTGCCATTTTCTTGTTGAACAAGACTTTCTAACCCTCGGAAATTCTGAAAAAGTTCTTGCATATAACCGCCAGAAACCGCGTTGAAAGCGTGGCAACATTTGATCATCGTCGCCAATGGATTGATGTAGCCATTCCAATCGAGCAAACCATAATTTTCCCCATAAAACCACGGCATATAATTCGCCATATCCCAACGCATTTGTCCTTGATATTCGCCGTTATGAATCGTACCAATGGTTTTCACGCCTTTCAGAAAATTAAATTCTGGGCAATTTTCAATCATAAAAGGAACCAAACCGGTGTGATAATCGTGGCAATGCAAAATATCCGGACGAATTTTCATCGCAGAAAGCCAATGCAAAACGCCATGTTGAAAAGCCAGAAATTGTTGACTTTCGTCCCAATAACCGTACGGATTATCGCGATCTAAAAGTCCTGGAATTTTCACCAAATACAAATCAAAACCTAAAGTCTGACTTCTTTCTTTCATCACTTGAACCTGAAAAGTGTGCACACTTTGATGAATCCAACCATCAAAAACAATTTCGAAACTATGGTCATGAACGAAAGGTTTGTTGTACCACGGCATAATTACACTGGCTTCAATGCCTTCAATTTTATTCAGATATTTGGGTAAAGCTCCTACCACATCGGCTAAACCACCGACTTTTGCAACAGGATAACATTCCATGGAAAGGTTAAAAATCTTCATACGTTACTATTCTAGGTTTCAAAATCGATCCTCAAAAAGAGGGTTATTTTTAAAAATTCGTGCGTTTTATTTTTTCTTGGTACTCTTTTTTAAATCGGGTGCCGCTTCTGTAATCGCTTTTTTCAGGCGCGAAACTTTTGGTTTAGGATTTTCAACATTAATTTCTTTTGGAGAAGTTTTAGGTTGAACTTTCTTGTTTACCTCTGAAATTTCTTTGTTTTCAAGTTTCGGGGCAGATTTTGGTTTTGAAATTTTGGAAGCAGTACTTTTTTTCTTCGATTTCACAACTGCTTTCTGTTTCAAAACAACTCCCGAAAGAGCCGGTAAATTTAAAATAATCGCATTTGGACGGAACATCCACTCGTCGTCTTCTTCATCAACGATTTCAGCTTTTACGCCACTTCCACCATATTTTTCGTCGTCGGAATTGAGAATAACTTCCCAATTGGTTCCTTCATTGACTCCAATTTTATACTCGAAAACTCTGGGTGTTAAATTGAGCACAATCATCAAAACATCGTCTTCGCTGCTCCCTTTTCTCAAATAAATAAAGATCGAATTGTCACTGTCATTCGCTTCAACCCATTCAAATCCGGTTCTTTTAAATTGGTTTTCGTACAGTGAAGTTTGGGTTCTGTACAGCGTATTTAAATCTTTAACAAAATTCTGCAATCCTTTGTGGATCGGATATTCTAACAAATGCCAATCGAGAGAAACTTTAAAATTCCACTCATTGGTTTGTGCAAATTCATCGCCCATAAAAAGCAGTTTTGCTCCTGGATGCGTGAACATATACGTATACAAAGCGCGAAGATTGGCGAATTTCTGCCACTCATCTCCCGGCATTTTATAAATTAAACTCGATTTTCCGTGTACCACCTCATCATGGGAAAGAGGCATCATATAATTTTCATTATAAACGTACATGGAAGCAAAAGTGATTTTGTTGTGCAAGTATTTTCGACCGATAGGATCTTCTTTAAAATATTTCAACGTATCGTGCATCCAACCCATCATCCATTTCATTCCGAAACCGATTCCACCATCGTGAACGGGTTTTGTGAGCATGGGAAAGTCTGAACTTTCTTCTGCAATGGTCATAATATCTGGAAATTCTTTATAAACGGCGGTGTTGAATTCCTGTAAAAATAATTTTGCTTCTAAATTCACATTTCCGCCTTCAATATTCGGTTCCCATTCTCCTTCGTTTCTGGAATAATCTAAATGCAGCATCGAAGTTACGGCATCAACTCGCAATCCATCTGCATGATAACGATCGAGCCAAAACATGGCGTTAGAAATTAAAAAAGACTTCACTTCTGGTCTTCCATAATTAAAAATATAGGATTTCCAATCGGGATGAAAACCTTTTCGCGGATCTTCGTGTTCGTAAAGAAAAGTTCCATCAAAATAATGCAAACCATTTGCATCACCCGGAAAATGAGAAGGAACCCAATCGAGAATTACGCCGATATTATTTTGGTGAAGCTCATTAATCAAAAACATTAAATCCTGAGGTGAACCAAAACGAGAAGTTGCGGCAAAAAATCCGGTTACTTGATAACCCCAACTTGGATCATACGGATATTCCATGACCGGCATAAATTCTACGTGCGTAAAATTCATTTCTTTCAAATAAGGAACGAGTCTTTCGGCGATTTCGCGGTAATTAAAAAATCTTTCAGGATCATCAACACCTCTCATCCAAGACGCTAAATGCATTTCATATACAGAAATTGGCGCATCTAATGAATTGCTTTTCCAGCGTTCAGCCAGCCAATTTTCGTCGCTCCATTCGTACCAAGTTGTTGAAATTACGGAACTTGCCTGAACATTTTGTTCCCAACTGAGTGCAAAAGGATCGCCTTTTTCGAGAAGAATATCTTTGTTGGATCGAATTCCGTATTTGTAAATATCTCCCCACTTTAAGTGGGGAATAAAGCCTTCCCAAATTCCGGAACTGTCCCATCTTGGGAATAAATGGTGCGTTTCTGGGTTCCAATTATTAAAATCCCCGATGACGCTTACTTTTTTTGCAAAAGGCGCCCAAACTGCAAAATAAACTCCTTTTTCACCATTGACTTCCGCGTTGTGAGAACCAAATTTATCGTATAATTTATAGTGTTTTCCTTCTCGGAATAGATAGATATCGTGATCAGTAAATAAGGAATGTGGAAGTACTTTTTCCATGGTTTACAATTTAAAGGATTTAGGAAATTGAGCAATACTCGAAATCCCAAATATTACCCTTCAAATATATTTAAAATAAAGCTAAAAAAGGCGCAGAAAATCATTAATGATTTAATTATTGCTCCTCGAATCATAATTTAGAATCATTGAAGTAAAGAAAAAATGAAATTGCACTTCTTGAAACTGCGCTATTTGCAAATTAAAATTCCTACTTTTAAACCCTCAAAAAACAGCAAAACAAGAAATGAACTTTACGATAACATCAGATGAAGATGACGAAAGACCTGTCTATATCACCGGGAATTTTAACAAATGGAATCCAAGAGATTTAGCCTTTGAACTTAAACTTCTCGCTAAAAACACTTATTCTATTGATATCTCCGAGGAAGATCTTCCGGAAACAATCGAGTATAAATATACACGAGGCGGTTGGGAAAATGTAGAAATTGACCGTTTCGGAAACATCACACCCAATAGAAGAGCTCAGAATTCGGAAACCGAAACAAATGATCAAGTTGAAAGATGGCGTGTTAATTGGGGACCTTTCAAAAAAGAATTCTACCCGATTGTTGAGATCATTTCTGATAAATTTTTTATTCCACAACTCAATAAGACCAGAAAAATTTGGGCGCTTCTCCCCTACAATTATAATAAAACCGATAAAACCTATCCTGTCCTTTATCTTCAGGATGCGCAAAATCTTTTTAATGAAGGTTCGGCTTTTGGCAATTGGGAAATTGATCAAAAATTGTCGATTCTTGCAGAATATGGAAGAGGTGATGTGATCATTATTGCCATAGAAAATGGAAGTGAAGACCGAATTAAAGAATACGTTCTAGACCACAATTCGATTACCGAAAATGCAGAAGGAAAAAAATACCTCCGCTTTCTTGCAGACACTTTGAAGCCTTATGTAGATTCTGTTTACCGTACAAAACCCGAACGGGAATTTACAGGAATCGGCGGCAGTTCTTTAGGTGGTCTTATTAGTATTTATAGTGGTTTTCTGTATCCTGAAGTCTATTCGAAATTAATGATTTTCTCGCCTTCACTTTGGATCAATCCCGAAAATAATTTTCCCCAAATGAACTTTAAAAATCCTTATGATATTAAAGTGTACATGTATGGAGGAGAAATGGAAGGTTCACAAATGACAGAAAGAATTGGCCTTTTCGAAAAAACAATGGAAGGTTGGGAAGATTCTCATTCCCTGCAGTTTGAATTTAAAGTCAGCATCAATCCCGATGGAAAACACCAAGAATTCTTTTGGTCACAGGAATTTCCGAGAGCCGTAGAATGGTTGTTTTATGATACTCAAGAAGATCCGAAAGAATTGGCAGCGAAAGCGGAAATGATCCGAAATGAAACAAGTGAAATGTGATTCTCAGTAGAGAAAAGAGTAAAGAAAATAGATAAAAGAGAAAAGAGAATAGAGAAAAGATAAAAGACTAACAATCAGTCGTCTGAAATTCTAAAACATATTGTTTAATATTTGTTAGGACTCATCTAAAATGTAGGTCAAATATTTTTCTCGCAGATTGAGCAATTTTTTTTGAATATAAATCTGGGAGGAAAAAAGTGATAAAAACATTCGGCGACAGTAAATTGTCGCCGAATGCTTTTTAAAATTTTAAGCTTTGTCTTTTTCAGAATTTGCAATTTTCACCGCAATTTCATACACATTTCCGCGCATCAGAAATTTGATTCTTTCTCTCGTGGTAACGGTATTTACTTCTCCGTCTTTGATAATAATAATTCGATCTCCAGCTGCAATATTTTGATCAGATAGCCAATCTTCTGGTAAAACATCGTTTTCTTTTTGCTTCATATCTTCCAAAATAACTTCCGCCATTTCCTGAAATTTAGGATCATCAGAATACAAAACTTCATATTCCGGCGCTAATCCTACTCGAAAAGTTTTTCTTGAAGCCATTAAGTTTCCATCAGAATTTAATGCGGGATTATCTGCTCCATCGGTAAACCCCACTTCGAGCAACTCTCCGTTATTTTCTGTGGCGTAATTGACGGCATCTTGATATTCTTCAAAATTGGTGACAATCGTGTAATTTTCAAATTCATACATTTGAAGTCTGTCTGTGTTTTTCATAATTTTTCTTATTTATTATTGATTTGTTCCTTTAGTTCTTCGTCTTTTAATTGGGCCTCAATTTTTTCTACTTTTAAACTTTGGCGCAACAAAGCAAAAAGACTCATGTAAATATTTGCTATAAAAACCAACGCAAAAAGAGAAATCAGATAACCGCGCCAATCATCAAACAAAAGTTTATACTTTGTAATTACCAAGAATATCGCTGTGATGTAGTGACTAAAACAATATTCACAGGTAAAAAGATAAAAAAATTTCCGCTCCAACAACTTTTTACCTTTCTGTGATTTTTCAACACAATACATTCTCGGTTCTTTGAAGATTTCTTCATGAGTTACCGTCCACGCAATACATGCAATCGGAATTGCAAGCACGAAAAGCCAAGAAATTTGTTGCGTAATTTCCATCAATCCATTTATCTTAAAAACACTCAAAAACTGTACCTCAATAGAATAAATCTTGAAATGATAATAAACTCGCTTCAAGTTCTGCAGATTCTACACCTTTAAATAAGACTTTAGAAAAGAAAAAAACACAGTAGAAAACTCAATGAAAATAGTGGCAACCTTTAAAAATACAGCACTGAATCTGTTTGCAAAAATTTCCTTATTTTTAGGGCAAATTTTAAAAATGAAAAGAAAACATATTTTTCTCTCAGCAGTATTATTTCCGGCGGTAATGGCTTTTGCGCAACAGAATGGCGGAATGT
The DNA here is from genome assembly GCF_900156725.1 of Kaistella chaponensis. GTDB lineage: Bacteria > Bacteroidota > Bacteroidia > Flavobacteriales > Weeksellaceae > Kaistella > Kaistella chaponensis. The sequence continues at coordinate 67,941 of NZ_FTOI01000006.1, forward strand.
GGATTCCGACGGAACTCAATGAAAAAGAAATGAAAGATTTAGGAATGAAAATTTCTGCAAAACAGATTTTCGATCTTTCAAAACCGAGTATTAAAGATGCTGTTGTTCAGTTTAATGGTGGTTGCACGGCGGAAATTATTTCGCCACAAGGTTTGCTTCTTACCAATCATCATTGTGGTTACGGACAAATTCAAAAACATTCGAGCGTTGAATATGACTATTTGAGTGATGGTTTTTGGGCAAAAGATATGAATGGCGAACTTCCAAATCCGGGTGTTACGGTTGATTTTATTGCAGATATTAAAGAAGTTACAGCGCAAGTTTTAGCTGGAACCCAAAATCTAGATTCTAAAGCTTCAGAGGACCTCATCAAAAAAAATATCGAAAGCGTAAAAGCTGGTTTTAAATTAGAATCTTGGCAAAAACTAATGATTAAACCGATGTATTATGGCAATAAATATTATGCGTATTTGATAGAAACTTACAAAGATATTCGTTTGGTTGGAGCACCGCCACAAAGTATCGGAAAATTCGGTTCAGATACAGACAATTGGGTTTGGCCAAGACACACCGGAGATTTTTCGATGTTTAGAATTTATGCAGACAAAGACAATAAACCTGCAGAATATTCGAAAGACAATATTCCCTATAAACCCAAATATTTCTTGCCTGTTTCCATTAAAGACAAGCAGGAAAATGATTTCACATTCGTATTCGGATTTCCGGGCAGAACCACAGAATATTTACCTGCAATTGCGGTAGAAAAAATAATGACGGAAACGGATCCAGCGATGATCGCAGTTCGTGAAGTGGCCTTGAAAACTTTAGATGAAAAAATGCGTTCCGACGATGCAACCAGAATTAAATATGCTTCAAAATACGCTTCTGTCGCCAATTACTGGAAAAAATGGATCGGAGAAGTTGAAGGTTTGAAAAAATCTGACGCGATGGGAAAAAAGAAAGCGTATGAGCAGACTTTGATCTCGAAAAATCCGCAGATCAAAACCACCATCGATGAATTGAATCGACTTTATACAGAGCAATCGACTTTTAGTTTAAATAAAGCCTTTTATTCAGAAACCGTTCGAAATGCAGAAACCCTTTCTCTCGCAAATAATTTCTACAATTATATGCAAGCAGCAGAATCTGGGAAAATGGATGCGAAAGCTTTAGAAAGTTTTAAATCTCGATTATCAGGTGTTTATAGAGATTATGATGGAGAACTGGATGCAAAAGTAACCGCGAAATTGCTCGCTTTATACACGAACAAATCTGATGCAAAATTTTTACCTGCAGGTTTCGATCAATATAAAAATGAAGCGCAAAATCTTTCTTCCATCGAAAATCTTTCGAAAAACTCTGTAATTACAGGTCGTGGTTCCATCAATGGTGCGACCACTTATTCTGATATTAACAAAGTTTTTGAAGATCAAAATGCTTTAATTCAAAATTTAAAGAATGATCCTTTGATGAAATTATTTATGAATTTTAGAGAATCGTATATGAAAACCACCGATTCTCAGTTCACAGATTATCAAAATAAGATCGATATTCTTCAGAAAAAGTACATGGCGCAACAAATGGAAACAGATAAAAACCGCACTTTTTTCCCCGATGCGAATTCCACACTACGCGTTACTTATGGAAAAATTAAAGGTTCTAATCCAAGAGATGCCGTGACTTATGGTTACCAAACGCATATCGCAGGAATTATGGAAAAATATATTCCCGGAGATTATGAATTTGATGTTCCCAAGAAGTTAGTTCAGCTTTATAATACGAAAGATTACAGTATTTATAAAGATAAAACGGGCGATGTTCCTGTAAATTTCACCGCAACAAATCACACAACCGGTGGGAATTCTGGAAGTCCAACCTTAGATGCATACGGAAATTTAATTGGCCTCAACTTCGACAGACAATGGGAAGGAACGATGAGTGACATCTATTTTGATTCGCGTTTTAGCCGAAATATAATGGTTGACACGAAGTATATTCTTTTCATTATCGACAAATATGCAGATGCAAAATGGTTGATCAATGAGATGAAAGTGGTGAAATAACCAATCTTCCCCAAAAATAAATAGTTCAAAATCCCGTGAAAATATTCATGGGATTTTTCTTAAATTTGAATATGTCTATCAAAGAAAAGATCATCAAGTTCGCAACGAAATTTCAGTCAGATGATATTGCAAAATCTTATCCTTTGGATTACTGTGTTCCCGTTTATCATGCGGTTTCTAATTATCATTTGCCTCATCTTAAACACATTATCAATTACAAAAGCGAGCAGGAATTTGAGCAAGATCTAGATCAATTATCGCAACATTTTCAGTTTGTGAATTGGGATGAATTTAAAGAGTTCATCAACGGAAATTTCAAACCTAAAAAGAAAATTGCCTTACTTACTTTTGATGATGGTTTGTCGGAATTTCATGATGTTGTAGTCCCAATCTTAGAACGAAAAGGCATTTATGCCATCAATTTTATCAATCCAAAATTCATCGGTAATACCGATTTAATGTACCGTTGCAAAGCGAGCATTCTAATGGAACGAGTGCTGAAAAGCGATGAAAGAGAGTTGCATGTTTTTCAAGATGTTTTACCTAATGATAACTTTAAAAAATTGCTGATTGGTAAACTGAACAAAATAAAATATGAAGAGCGGAACAAATTAGATTTATTAGAAAAAAGTTTCAAAGGAGGTTATCGCGATTATCTTATTGATTATCAACCTTACATGACTCTTGATCAACTGAAAAGCGTTACTGCAAAAGGTTTTGGTATTTCTAGTCACGGTTTTGACCATCCACTTTATCATGAGCTGACTTTGGAAGAGCAAATGAAAAATTCTATTCAATCTCATTATTTTTTAAAGAAGTTTCATTTCATCGAAGAAAGTTTCGCATTTCCTTTTACCGATTTCGGCGTAAAACGTGAATTTTTTGAGGAAATTTTCTCTATCAATGATCTATTTTGTAGTTTTGGTTCTGCCGGATTAAAAGTAGATAGTTTTGCAAAAAATATACAGCGAATCCCGATGGAAAAAGGGAAAGATGCGAATCAAATTTTGAAAGAAGAAATCGCCTATTTCAATTTAAAAAAAATAGTAAACAAAAATACCATTCAAAGGAAATGATTACTCTGAAATGCTTCAACAAGAAAGATTTAGAAGAATTGGTGCGTTCCGAGGAATACAAATCCTACGATTTTTTGCCCATTACTATGCATCGCGCTTTGTCTCAAATCAAAAATCCCCACGCTTCGGAACATGATATTTTGCTCACTTTAGCTTTTGAGGATCATCGACTTGCAGGATATCTCGGAACTTTTCCCGACGAATTACGGATCGGAAATCAGCCTTTGAAATACGCCTGGTTAAGTACTTTATTTGTGAATGAAAATTTTCGGGGAAAAAGAATTGCACAGCAGCTTTTGGAAAAAGTTTTTGAGCAATACGATGAAAAAATTGCCATTACCGAATTTACAAAAGAAGCTGAATCGCTGTACGCAAAAACGAAAAAATTTGATTATATCGCTCCAAAGATAGGTAAGCGATTTTATTTTCGAACCGATTTTGAGACCCTTGTTCCGCATAAAAAACCGCAGTTTTCTAGTCTAAAACCCGCGTTCAGAGTTACCGATTTTTTAGTGAATACTTCCCTTTCATTTCAGGCGAAATTTGCCCGGAAGAGAAATACAAATTACACCATTTCTACAAACATTGATGAGGAAAGCGAAAAATTTTTGGAGCAGTTTCCTCTACATCGGAATGCAGAAATCCTGCGCTGGATTATGCAAAATCCTTGGATTTTAGAAGGAAATGAGCCAGAAAAAGACTACCAATTCTCCTCCTTTTCCAAAGAATTCAAGTATTATTGGGTCAAGATTTTTGATGAAAATAAAAGGGTAAAAACAGTTGCGCTGTTGCAGACAAGAAATTTGCATCTAAAAATTCCGTATTTATTTGCTGTTGATCATCTCGATGATTTTACGCATTTCTTAGAACAATTTATTAATGAAAAGAACATTAAAACGCTCATTTCTTATCATGATAATTTGAACGAAAAATTGAGTTCAAAAGCATTTCCGAAACTTTATCAGAAACAAGCAGAAAGAAGATATCTTTTTCATAAAGAACTGGTGAAAGGTTTGCCAGAAGATTACGACCCCAATTTTCAAGATGGCGACGGAGATCCTGTTTTTACATAAAAAAAACCCTGGTCATGCTCCCAGAGTTTTCGTTGTTATGAAAAATACAAACTCTATCCACAAAAAACAGCATGTTTTGCATGGTAAAGGTGAGTAAATTTATTATTTGAAACAAGGGTTAAAACACCCTTTTTTTCTAAAAACCAGCAATTTAGAATCGATAAAATTTAGTTGCTAATCGCAGTTGCAGTTTGCTCTTCGGTGTCTTTTCATTTCGTTATCCCAGAACGGATAGATTTTCAAAGCGAGATAAAAATCACCTGAATGCAACTTTTTCTGATTAAAAAATAACGGCAAAACGTTCGAACTTCCCACAATTAAAGGTCCAATTCTAAAATATCCACCGAACTGAAAATTTTGGTACTCATACAAAGAAACCGATGCACCATAACCTACAACAGGTTTTTGAACGGTGTAGGAAGTTGAAAAAATATTGCTTCTTTTCAAAGAATTTTCGAAAACTGGAATCCGTTGAATCCAATCGGCATTGATATATTGCTGTTCACCAACATTTTTACTTGCATTCAAATGAATACTTGTTGGCAATCCCATCTGAAAATCATTGCCTTGAAAAGAGGCGTTTTCATTGCCATAAATTTCTTTGCTTAAAAGCTGAAAATATTGCGTTGGACTTTTAAATTTGGTGTTTTCTAGGTTAGGATTATTCACCACTTTTAAATTATTCCCTGCAAACAAATGCTTTTCACCTTCATAATTTACTTTTCCAAAGTCTAAAATATGTGCGCTCGCTTTAAAATAATAATCATCAGAATTTTCGATCGGATCAACTACTGCAATTCCAAAATCGATACCGAAACCTTTCCCTTTTTGCTTGTATTCGTAGCGTTTTGTATCAAAATTATAATTGGTTGCAAGATTGACTTCTATATTATAATTAGAGGCATAAATCGTTTTCGTGTCAATTCCATTGGTGATTTCCGAGGTTCGATGCAACTCGATGGGTGAAGTACTGTTTACCTGCAGTGCATCAAAACCGATTTCATATTTAAGATTCGCTCCTACAATCCATTGGTATTCTGAATAAGGAAAAATTTCTGTAGCTAGATTTAGACCAAGTTCGGCCCAGTTCATGAAGTTGATTTGCAGTGGTTTTAATGAATAAAACTCCGGTTCTACGAATCCTTGATTCCCATATTTTAGGTAATTGTCGATTTTAATTGCAGAGGTCTGTGTTCGCAATCTTGAAAATAAACCTACCGTAAAATATTTTTGTTTGATCGCAATTTTTTTACTGAAAGAAGGGCCTAAAATATCGGAACTAAAATGGTAATTGGCAAAATCTGTATTGTAAAAATCTACCACATTTGCAGTGTTTTCACCATTGATGTTTTTTATTTTGTTGCGGGATCTTGTGGGTGTATTTCGAAGTCCCAACAAGCTTAGCTGTGAGATATAAACATAATCATTCTGCAAAAAAACATCTTCTGCAACTACATTTATATCCCAAGGATTTGGGTTAAGAAAAGTGAGAGTGGGTGAAACTAATGCACCATTAATTCCGCTGTATTGATCATTGGTAAAAGGTAAATTTTCCTGACCCAATAAAATTGAAGAAATAGAAATTGCAAAAATTATGATATAATATTTTGACAAGAAAAACGTATTTATTTAATACGCAAAAATAATACAAAATAATTTCTCAAACGATATAAAATAAAAAAAAGATGAAGTCAAAATTCATCTTTTATTAAATATGGTTATTAATACTACTTTTAATATCCGAAGATTTCTGTTAAAGTTAACTCCTGAAAATCGCCCATTTTCTTTAGCGTTTCTACTTCAATATTCTCCTTCTTTCCGATGATTGCAGTATTGTACTTCAAAGGTTTCAATTCGGTATTATAAAAATCTGTCAAATCAGCCAAAGTTAGTTTTTCAATATTCGCATAAATATCTTTTCTAAGGTCGTAATCGATTCCTAATTTTTTTAAATTTAAATGATTAAAGAAAATATTGGTTCGGTTAACTCTTGCAGCTGCAATTTGCTTAAGCACTGCATTTTTAGCATTAAGAAATTGAGCCGGAACTTGCGGTAAATCGCCCATTAAATCATCCATCGCATCCACTGCCTGTGATAATTTATTCGCTTGAGTTCCTACATAAGTGGTGACATAATCCGGATGATTTAGCTCACTATTCGCAGCGTAGGAAACATTGGCAGAGTACGCCAAACTCTTACTTTCCCGAATTTCCTGAAAAACAATTGACGATAATCCGCGGCCAAAATATTCATTAAATACATTTATTTTCCCAAAGTTTTCTAGGTTCACATTGGTTCCTCTTGCAACTTTACTCATTTCAACCTGAACCATATCATAATTGGTAAAAAATACGTTCCCTTCCATTGCTGGTTCTGGATAATTTTTTTTCGGCGGGACAGGTACAATCTCTTCTTCTATAAAGGGTTGTACATATTCTTCGAAGCGCGTAAAATTGTTTCCATAAAAGAAAATTTCATAAGGCATAAAGAGCAAATCTTTGATTTTTTGCGTCATTTCTTCCGAATGAATTTCGTTCAGTCTGTCTTCAGTGATGATATCAGTAAATCGCGATTCTTTGCCGAATTTCGCATAACTCGAAAGTGCTGCCATAATTCTGCCTTTGTCTTTTTTTGCGACTTCTCTGCTTTCTAAAATAGTGTTGATATTTTGATGATAGATCTGTTGATCGGGTTTTGCGTTTTGCATCCAGTCTTTCAATAGTGCGATTCCTTTTGGTAAATTTTCTTCCAAACCGGTTAAGGAAATGATCAGTTGATCTGGAGTGGTGCGAAAATCATTAGAAATACCCCATTTAAAAAACTCTTCGTTGAGTTCTTTACCTGTAAATTCGGAGGTTCCTAAATATTGCAAAACCTGAGTAGCCAAACCGAGTTCTTTGTCATGATCGCTCCCGAAAGGAAAAATAAAGTAAACCTGTGCAACATCGTTGTATTTATTTGCTACAAAACTTGATTTTTTACCTTTAATTTTCTCTGTTTTGATGGCTTTCGAATAATCGATGAAATCAGGTGCGATGTCCGTAGATTTTTCTTTTATTATTTCCTTTAAAAACGATGACTGCGAGTCTTTATTTATTTTAATGGGAGTAATTGCTGGGTTTTCTACACGAACTAATTTTTCATTGCTTCCCTTTTCTTTTTTTACGACGACATAATTATCTTTGAAAAAATCATTCGCAAATTGTATTAAATCTTCTTTTGTAATTTTCTCGTATTCACTGATTTCGTTCAGTTCTTCCTCCCAACTTTGATCATTGATAAAAACCCCATAAAGTGTTGTCGCCAAACCATCTGCGGTTTCGAAAATTTTCATTCGCTGGATTTTCATATCGTTAATGACCGCTTGAATGAGCCATGCGGGAAAATCACCTTTTTTTACCAATTCGATTTGATCGAGCAACAATTGTTTTGCCTCTTCTAAAGTTTGCTCATTTTTCGGTACAACGACCATAGAAAAAGAACCATAATTTTTGAAAGGCGACGAGTAAGCCATCGCTCGCAAAGCTTTCTGGCTTTTATTGATATTAAGATCGATTAATCCTGATTCACCTGCATTAGATAAAATTTGGGCAATCATTTCAGCAAGTCTGGCTTCGTGCGTTCCGTAGGAATCGGTTCTCCAAGCTATTTGTAATCTCGGTGCAGAAGGACTTTTTACATCTCTTTCAACAATTTCAGTCATTGGTTTTTCCAAGACCTTCCTTTTTTCGGGAAGTTCGCGGTATTTAAAAATTCCGAAGTATTGATCGATTAATGTGATTGTTTTCTCGAAATCCAAATCTCCCACCAAAACTATCGCGTAATTATTGGGAACATAATATTCATCAAAATATTTGTGAATTGCGACCATTGAAGGATTTTTTAAATGCTCCGATTTCCCCAAAGTAGTTTGTTGCCCATTTGGATGGGTTGGAAAAAGCGCATCCATCAATTCATAGTTAACCAAACGAGCGTCATTATCCTGCGCACGGTTAAATTCTTCATAAACCGCTTCTAATTCGGTGTGAAATAATCTTAAAGTGAGTTCAGAAAATCTTTCTTTCTCAATTTTCAACCATTTTTCTAACTCGTTATTGGGAATATTATTTTTATACACGGTTTCATCCAGCCAAGTATGCGCATTTGTTCCCGAAGCTCCGAGTGACGAAATTGCTTTATCATATTCGTTTGCAATGGCAAATTTGCTGGCTTCCTGAGAGACTTCATCAATTTTCGAATACAGTACTTTTTTCTTCTCTGGATCTTGTTCCGCTTTATGTTCTTCGTAAAGGTTTGAGATTTGCTCTAAAAGCAGCTTTTCTTGCTCCCAATTCGAAGATCCTAATTTAGACGTTCCTTTGAACATCATGTGCTCTAGATAATGCGCCAAACCAGTATTATCAGAAGGATCATTATTGCTTCCCGTCTTTACAGGAATATAGGTTTGGATTTTCGGTGCATCGAAATTTTGGGCGAGATAAACTTTCAACCCATTTTTTAGGGTATAAATTCTAACCCCATTTTTGTCGTTGATTACCGCTTCGTAATTATATCCTGATTGATCTGTGATTTTTTTTGTTTGAAACATGGGTGCATCCGTCATTTTAATCGGTCCTGTCATTGGTTTACTTGAATATTTTTGTCATTTAAAATTCTACTATCAATTAAAACTGATGCGGTTTCAACATATTTTTCGGATCCAGAATTTCATCTAATTTCTCCTGAGAAAGAATTCCTTTCTCTAAAACTAAATTATAAACACTGTTTCCTGAAGCTAAAGCTTCTTTGGCTATTTCTGTAGAATTTTTGTACCCGATGTATGGATTTAAAGCAGTCACAATACCGATGCTGTGTTTAACCATATTGAGGCAAATTTCTTTGTTCGCGGTAATTCCTACAATACATTTTTCTCTTAAAGTATCTAATGCGTTGCCTAAAAAATTCATACTTTCCATAATCGCATGCGACAAAACGGGTTCCATCACATTGAGCTGTAATTGCCCTGCTTCGGCGGCGAAAGTCACGGTTAAATCGTTTCCAAAAACCTTATAACACACTTGATTCACGACTTCTGGAATGACAGGATTTACTTTTCCCGGCATAATTGAAGATCCAGGTTGCATCGGTGGAAGATTAATTTCAAAAAAGCCAGCTCTAGGACCGGAAGAAAGCAATCTTAAATCATTACAAATTTTAGAAAGTTTCACCGCAAGTCTCTTCATTGCAGAAGAATAAATAACGTACGAACCTGTATCTGGAGTTGCTTCAACCAAATTTGGTGCAGAGACAATCGGATAACCAGAAAATTGCGCTAGATTTTTTGCACACAACTTGGCGTAACCAACAGGAGCGTTTATTCCTGTTCCGATTGCAGTTGCGCCCATATTTATTTCTACAAAAAGATGAGCATTATTGTTGAGCTTTGAAATATCTTCTTCTAAAGTTGCTGCATAAGCTTCAAATTCCTGCCCCATCGTCATTGGAACGGCATCTTGAAGTTGCGTTCTTCCCATTTTGATAACATCATTAAACTCTATGCCTTTTTGGCGGAAAGCTGCGATGGTTTTCTTTAATTTCTCTACCAACTCTTTGTTCATTTGCAACAAAGCCATTTTTATCGCAGTAGGATACGCATCATTTGTTGATTGCGATAAATTAATATGATCGTTTGGCGAGCAGAATTGGTAATCGCCTTTATTTTTTCCTAATTTTTCTAAGACAATATTTGCAATAACTTCATTGGCATTCATATTTACAGATGTTCCTGCACCTCCCTGAATCATATCGATCGGGAATTCTTGGTGATATTTCCCTTCCATTAATTCATCGCAGCTTTGTGCAATTTTTTCATATAGACTTTGCTCCAATAAACCCAGTTCGTAATTTGTTTTAGCAGCCGCTTTTTTCACCATTGCTAAACCCTTAATAAAATGCGGATACGAAGAAAGATACTGCCCGGAAATTTTAAAATTCTCGATGGCTCTCTGTGTTTGAACCCCATAATACGCAGAAGCAGGAACCTGTAAAGTTCCTAAAAGATCACTTTCATTTCTGAAATTTTCCATAAAAATAATTTGTTGAAAAGTTAAGATTTTTTTGTGGGATTCTCAAAAGGGATTTCCATTTGCTGCTATAAAAAACGGACGAATGATGATCGTCCGTTTTCTGTTTTGGATGAAATCAGGTTTATTGATATCGAATCATTCCCTTTAAAAAAAAGAATATTTATTTGCTAGGATATTTTTGAATCAAAGCTTGGAGAATTGACCATGTTTCCGCATCCATTACACCATCATATTTTTCTGGTCGAAAATGATACTGAAAGGCTTCAATCGTTTTTTTTGTGGACTCATCGATCATTCCGGAAGGATCTAAACCATATCCTAATGTTTTTAAAGCAGTTTGGTATTTGAAAATACCTTGGGTGGAACTCATCTCTACCCCGAAAGTTTCAGGGATAATTTGGCTGAAGATATTCTGTTTAGTGGCTTCATCATACCACATTCCCAATTGATAATCGTTGTACAATTTTTTCCACGGAAATTTTGGTCCTGGATCCTGCTTTCTTGTGGGTGCAATATCAGAATGCCCTAAAATATTGGTCGCGGGAATGGAATATCTATTCGCAATATCTTTAACTAAAGCTGCAATCTTCAGAACCTGCGCATTATCGTATTCTGGGAAAATCCGCAATCCGCTGGAATCTGTTTTAAAACCATTGTTCACAATCTCTATACCTATTGAGGTATCATTTAGCATTTTATCAGTTCTCCATGCACTTATTCCTGCGTGGTACGCTCTTTTATTCTCATCAACCAACTGGAAAATTTCTTTGTCGCCCAAATTATTAACAAGATAATGCGCACTAACTGCTTGCTGAGTAAGAACACCAACTGATTTTTCATCACTCAAAGCGGTGTAGTGAAGGATAATATATTTGACTCTAAAATTTTGTGCCACCGCAGGAAAATAAGTTTTTACAACTTTGTATCCACTTGGATTCGCAGAAACGATAGAACCGTAACTTTTGGTATTATCATTTTTGGTTACATCTGCGATATTTTCTTTGTAAAAATCAACTTCACCTTCATGCAGAATTTTTGATTTTGCAAATGGAATTGGTAGATTCGACGGTGAAGTTTTAGGTAAAGTAGGTTTTGCGACTACTTTTTGAATATTTTTTTGAGTTCCACAGGAAACAATAAGAAAACTTAAAGAAATGATATATAATGGCTTACGCATAGCTGTAAAAATTTTGTTAAAAATAATGTCAAAAATACAAATAATTTTTAGGAATTTATTTTGGTTAATAAACAAAACTTTTCTATATTTGCACTCGCAATTACAGAACAGAAGCTCTTATAAATATTGCAATGGAGAGTTGCCTGAGTGGCCGAAAGGACTTGTTTGCTAAACAAGCGTATGGGAAACTGTACCAAGGGTTCGAATCCCTTACTCTCCGCAACTTTCACAAAAAAATTACTCGGGGCGTAGCGTAGTCCGGTCATCGCGCCTGGTTTGGGACCAGGAGGTCGCAGGTTCGAATCCTGCCGCCCCGACTTTTTAAAATTCCTTATGGAATTTATTTTTACTAAAAACTCCAATCCCTAAATAATGGAGTTTTTTTTTTCAGATTATTGGGTGCGTAGCTCAGCTGGATAGAGCATCTGCCTTCTAAGCAGACGGTCTCAGGTTCGAATCCTGACGCGCTCACTTAAACTTCACATTTTTTGTGAAGTTTTTTTTGTTTAAAAGAAAATGAGGTAACAGTAAATCTATTATTTCTATTTCATTTAAAACGCACCAAATTCATCATCAATTTCCTAAATTTGCAGCCATCAAAATAATTTCATGTCACTACAAATCATTAATCTTACCAAGAAATTCGGGGAACAAATCGCTTTAAATACGATTAATATTGAAATCAATAACAACGAAATTATTGGTTTACTCGGACCAAACGGCGCCGGAAAATCAACGTTGATGAAATCAATTATCGGTGCTTTAAAAATTGATCAAGGAGCGATCTTATTTGACGGGAAAGATATTCGTGAAAATGAAATTGCAGTAAAGAAGAAAATGGGTTTTCTACCAGAAAACAACCCTCTATACCGGGAAATGTATGTTAAAGAATATTTAAATTTCGTTGCCGAACTCCATCAGATTTCAAAAGAAAGAATTGATGAAGTTATCGATTTGGTGGGAATCACGCCAGAAAAATCAAAGAAAATTTCGCAGCTATCAAAAGGGTATCAACAAAGAGTTGGTCTTGCTCAAGCCATCTTGCACTCCCCTGATTTACTAATTTTAGATGAACCAACAAATGGTTTAGACCCGAATCAAATAATAGAAATTAGAAACGTGATTAAACAAATCGGCAAAGAAAAAACGGTGATCCTTTCTACCCACATCATGCAGGAAGTAGAAGCACTCTGTACCCGCGTAATTTTGATCCACGAAGGGAATATTATTCAAGATACCAATATTGAGGATTTCAAAGGCAAATATGGCAGTTTAGAAGAAGCTTTTGCAAGTTATACGCAACAATAAAAAGCCCCAAAACAAATTATTTTGAGGCTTTTTATACTAACAAAGTAGTATTTAAATTTTTTCGATATTGTCGGTAAGCGAATTTATAAAATTTTGCAACGGTTTTTCTACCATCATTTTTATAAAGGGATTAAATTTACCATCAAAAAGCAACTGTACTTCCGTCTGTTTTTCGCTGATCGCATTGAAGGCACCTTTCAAAGAAAACTCCAAGCTAGAACTTGCAGATTTCAAAATCACCTGATTTTCTGTAACTTCTTCTATCTTCAATGCAATTTCGGGCATTCCTTTTAAGCTAAATTTAAAACCATGATCACGAACTTCAAAGCTTTGCAAGGAATCTGGCATTAAGGTTTTATAATCTTCAGGATTTTTTAATAGATCCACCAATTCATTCACTGATTTATTTACAACAATCTTGCGTCCTTCTAAATTCATTTTTATATTTTTGTATTAATTAAAACGTTGCAAATGTATAAAGTTTTTGTGAATGAAAAAAAATTAACTTTAAGTAAGTATCCGGAAGACATCGAAAAGAATTTGCGCTTCGAAGGGTTTGCAACGTTAGAAATTGCTGTCGATCTTTTGGAAAACACGTCTTGTCCAGAAATGAATGTTTATGGTGAAAACATTGAAGAAATTTGGGAAGATTTCACGCACATGTTCAAGGTAATCGAAGCTGCAGGTGGTTTGGTGAAAAATAAAAACAACGAATTGTTATTTATCCGCCGAATGGGAAAATGGGATTTACCAAAAGGTAAAATTGAAAAAGGTGAATCTTTGGAACAAGCGGCATTGAGAGAGGTTGAAGAAGAAACCGGTTTAAAGGAACTCATTCTGGAAGAATTTCTCAATAATACCTTTCATATCTACACCGAACGAAACGGAGAAAAGATTCTGAAAACAACTTACTGGTTCAAAATGACTTACGTCGGAAACAGCCAACCTATTCCTCAAAAGGAAGAAGGAATTTCTGAAGTAAGCTGGAAAAATGAAGAAATGATCAACAACGAAGTTATACGCATGACTTTTGAAAACATCAGACTCATTTTGGATGATTACTGGAATTTAAATTAATGAATAAAATCTAAAATTTGCTCCAAAGCAATTCCACGAGATCCTTTCAACAAAATATTTTCAGACGAAATTGCATGGTCTTTTAAATAAGCAGAAAGCGCTGCGGAATTTTCAAATGATTTGCAAATTTGATTCACTTTTGCAAATTGATTTCCAACAGTGATGATTTCATCAAAATGTAGCGTTTGAGCTAAATTTAGGATCGCATGATGCTCCATTTCTGAATCTGATCCCAATTCTAACATATCTCCAATAATAATAGTTTTTGATCCTTCAAACGTGCTGAAATTTTTCAGGGATTCTGCCATAGAACTCGGATTTGCATTGTACGTATCAAGCACAAAAACCTTTCCATCTTTATTTAAAATCTGCGATCGCATGTTGGTAGGAATGTAAGATTCGATCGCTTTTTTGATGTCTTCAAAATCTATTTCAAAATGCAATCCCAAACTTGCAGCTGCGCAAAGATTGGTAAAATTATAATTCCCCGTAAGGTGTGATTGCGCGTGAATTCCTTTGAAGGACAATCCCACAAAATTATGGGCAGAAAATTCTTCAAACTGAAAATCAGAACTTTCTTTTCCAAAAGTAATTTTTGGAGTATAATGCTCCGTTTTTACTGCTTGTATGGGATCATTTTCATTTACTAAAATGACTTGTTTATTTTCTATTAAATACTGGTACATTTCAGATTTACCCTTAATTACACCTTCAACGCCACCAAAACCTTCCAAATGTGCTTTTCCGAAATTAGTAATATATCCCAGATTTGGTTGCGCGATTTTGCACAGCATTTCAATTTCTTTCTGATGATTTGCACCCATTTCTATCACTGCAATTTCATGCTCTGGTTTTATAGAAAGTAAAGTGAGAGGAACACCGATGTGATTATTGAGGTTTCCAAAAGTATACTGCACTTTATATTTTTGTGATAATATCGCGTGCATGATTTCTTTGGTCGTCGTTTTCCCGTTGCTTCCGGTTAAAGCTACAATTGGAATATTGAGATGTTTTCTGTGTAAAACTGCCAAGTCCTGTAAAAATTCTAAAGTTGAAGGAACATAAAAGATATTGCGATCTTCATTTTCAAAACTTTTTCGTTCTACAATAACGGCTAAAGCTCCCTGATCAATAGCAGTTTCCGCTAAAGTTGCAGCATTGAAGTTCTCTCCTGAAAAAGCAAAGAAGATATCATTTGGTTCAATTTTTCTATTATCGATGGTTACTTTTCCGGCTTGTTGAAAAATAGGGTAAAAAGTGGCTGCATTCATTTGTCAAAAATAAAAAATCCTTCTGCAATTACAGAAGGATTTTAAAATATTTTATATAAAATTATCTTTTGGTTCTACCTTTTCCGGCAGATTTAGCATCTTGAGATACCCGGAAACCTACCCATCCGTAAGATTTACCTTCCTCTCGGAATCTTCTTTGACCTGGATCTAACCAATAAGAACCATCTAACCAAGAACCCCCTTTAATTACACGAACCTCGTTGGAAATTCTGGTTGTTCTAGAGATTTTATCTTTTTGTAATACGAGTCTTCCTTTGTTATCAACAATAAATCGTTTTTGCTTAGAATTATACATGTTGTAACCTGCGGTTGTACTGTCTTCTTCTTTTCCATAACCAGCATCTAGAGAAGACTGAAAATCACCGTCTCTGAAGTTTCTGTTATCGGCTACTGTTTCTCTTTCATATTGTCCTGGCAAACCTTTGTACACTAATCTTCCATCAGCAAGTGTATCATATTTAGCTCCTTCAATTTTTTTAAATGTTCCGTCGGCGTTTTTTAAAACTTCTTTCGATACATTTCCTCTGTAGTAATTGAAATCACTTCCCTCTTCATCAATAATTGGTCGATAAACATCGGCAGTCCATTCTGCAACGTTACCAAACATTCCAAATATTCCTAAATTGTTCGAAGGATATTGTTTCACATCGGAAGTTGTTGGTGAACCATCATTTTTCCAACCTGCAACTCCAGAATAATCTCCTCGACCTTGTTTAAAGTTTTCAAGATACATTCCGCGGTTTTTTCCTTTTTTACCTTTGAGTATTTCTATCTCCGGTTTTTTGTTGGTGTATAGGTTATATTCTCTTTCCTTTTGCAATCCAAGTGCTGCGAATTCCCACTCTACTTCCGTTGGAAGTCTGAATTTCTCTACAACGCTCGCTGTAGCATTACGGTTTGCGGAAAGAATTCTTTGGTTAGAGGTTTTAATTCCGGATTTCTGCTGCAATCTTTGAGTATTGATATACGCTTCCATTTCTGGATCATTTGCCTTAAATTTATCTAAATTAAAGGAATTGGCACCTTGATTATTGGCATCGTTGGTATAAAAATCTTTGGAAATAATACCTTGTTCCATTAATGCTTTCTCGTTTGCACGGTCGGTCAACCAATCACAGTATCTTGAAGCCTGTAACCAAGAAACACCTACAACAGGATAATAATCGTACTCTGGTCTGCGGAAATAAGTTTCTGCAAAATCATTTCTCGACAATTTGTTATTCCAAACCAAAGTATCTGGAAGAGCACCTTTGTAGATTTCTTTAAAACTTGGGTCCGAAGGTGGAAATACAAATTTCAACCAAGTTACATATTCTCTGTACTCGTAATTGGTAATTTCGGTTTCTCCGATAAAAAACGCACTTACCTGCATTCTTTTAGGAGTATTATTCCAATCATGCATGACGTCATCTTTCACCACACCCATGGTAAAGGTTCCTCCCTCTACATAAACCATTCCTGGCCATCCTTTCTGTTTTTGTTGTTTTCCGGTAAAAAACCAACCTTTTTGATCATTTGGTTTCCAACCGGTTTTACTGGTAAAACGTTTTGTACCACCACCTTTTTTACCGCCACCGCTTCCGCCGCAACTCATAAGTAAAATAGTAGAACTTAGCATTATTAATGAAAACAACTTTAGTTTGCTCATAGTCTATATAGAATTTATCAAAGTACAAAGAAAAAAGAAATAATCTAATAAATCAAATTATAATATTGATTTTTTTGGAAAACGTTAACAATTTAATTTTATTGTACCATATTATTATTTATTATTTTTCGTTTAATTTGTATCTGAGAAACTTTATACCCCATGAAAAGAATTTTAACGCTAACCTTAACCAGTTTATTCTTCTCCATAATTGCTGCACAAACCATCAATATTCAATGGAATGGAAGCAAAGCAATCGATTATGGAAGCAGTAAAACAATTGTTCCGTTTTTTACCAACGAAGGTTTTGCTTTCGAAGAAGGTACAATTTTTTTCCGGTCAAACGAGAAATTGTCGGGCGGTAATCAAAAAATAGGGAATTTAGTATGGGAAAAAATAACTCCAAAAGAAATTTTTGAAATAAGTACTTCGAGTATTCCGACAGAAGAAAATTCAGAAATCGCGTCCTATACCAATCCTTATACGCAGGAAAAAACAGTCAACATTCGAGTTTCTACTTTAAAATTAGAAAAAAACAATCTCTACCGACTGGTTTCTTTTAGCATCTTAAATGGAGGACCGACCAATACTGCTTTGTCGATAAGTGGGAAAATTGGATCTAATGAAAACCCCTTAAAATCAGGCAATTTCTATAAAATTAAAGTAGATAAATCGGGAGTTTTCAAAATCACCGCGAAATTTTTGCGGGATAATGGAATCAATCCTTCCAATATTAATCCGAAAAATTTTAGAATTTACGGAAATGGTGGTTTAATGTTGCCTGAAAACAATTTAGACACGCGATTTTCTGCTTTACAGGAAGATGCAATACAGATAATTGGGGAAAATGACGGCGTTTGGAACGAAGATGATTACGCGCTTTTTTATGCACAAGGTCCTCACGGTTACAATATTTATAAATCGGCCGGAAATTCTAATGGAAACGGTAACCGCAGGATCGAAACAAGAACGGAGAAGTCTAAAAATTTCATCAATATATATGATGACTTTGCTTATTACTTCATCAATTTTGATCTGGGACCGGGAAAAAGAATTCAGGAAATGGATGAAGCGGTCAATGCGAACATCATCAATCGATATGACGATTACCAATTTATCAACGAAGAAAAATTCAACCTGATGAAAATCGGGAGAGTTTGGACTGGAGATTTTTTTACCGGAAGTAAAGCCGTGTCTTTTACTACGAAAACTCCCATTCAACCAACTGATGTCATCAAATTCAGGACAAGAGTTATTGGTTATCAATCCAGCGGAAATAGCATTACGATGGATATTAACAGCATAAATCCTCTGATCTCTTCGATCGCTCCGGATGAAAAGAAGGAATACATTCCGTTGAGATATCCCAATTCAGATTTTGCAACGATTACCAATTTGCAGGGAAATACCATTACCTTCAATTATCAACCCAATACAGGAAGCAACCCGAATGGAAAGTTTTATTTCGATTACGCCGAAGTTCAGTACAAAGAAGATTTGAAATTTAATAATTCCCAGATGAATTTCAGGAGTTACGAAATTGATGAAGGAAGCGGTACAACTTATACTTTTAGTGTTGCAGATGCAGCGGCAGTGGAACAAATATGGCAAGTTTCCGATGTTACCAATGTCATTAAAAAAGTTAATAAATCGGGAAGCACGTCGAATTTTGCTTTTGGTTACAATGCGAACAGCGGCCTTTTCGTCAACGAATTTGTAGCTTTTAAAAGCAGTGATGCATTTGCACCTTCTTTTGTAGGAAAAGTGGAAAACCAAGATCTCTCTGGATTACAAAACATTGATTATTTGATGATTACCGTTCCGCAAATGATGGGTCACGCACAACGGCTTGCCAATTTCTACCAAAATAAATATAATGTTGCCGTAGTTGATATTAATAAAATTTATAATGAATTCAGCAGTGGTAGTAAAGATATTACCGCAATTCGAGATTTTGCAACGAAGCTCAATACTCCGAAGGGAAAATTAAAATACATGTTTATTCTCGGAGACACTTCCTATGATTATAAGGGAAAAAATAGTCCAGGTTCAGATATTATTCCTTCTTATGAAAGTGAAGAAAGCGGAAATTATGCCGATTCTTTTGTGACCGATGATTACTATACAATGACTTCACCACAAGATGCTAGTTCTACCGCTTTATCATCTACCCTTCCCGATTTGCCGGTTGGAAGATTACCCGCAGCAAATCTATCTGAAGCCAAAATATTAATTGATAAAGCGCTTGCTTATAACAACGCACTTCCGGGGCAATCCACACCTTTTGGGGAGTGGCGTATGAAACTTGATTTTGTTGTAGATGATGATGCTGATAATTTGGTTCCTTTCCATAATACCATGAATTCTTCATTGGCCAGTAATTTTGAAATTGGTTCTTTAAGAAAAGAATACAATGTCCGTAAACTCTACCTAGATGCATTTGCTGCTCAAACTTCTGCGGGTGGACAAAAATATCCCCAAATTAACCAAGCGATTTCAAATGATGTGGGCAACAGTTTGTATCTCTTTTATTTCGGACATGGCGGAATCAACGGTTGGTCACAAGAGCGCGTATTAACAACCGATGAAATTCAGAATTTTAATAATTTTAATAATGTATATACTCGTTTTCCCTTAATTTCGACCATCACGTGTGAATTTACTTTATGGGACGATCCGACCACCTTTTCGGCAGGAGAACAGGTCATCAAATCAAAAGAAGGTGGTGCTGCAATGATGCTGACTTCGAGCCGTGCAATCGGCGTGGGTTATGGGGAACAATTTACCCAAATATTTACCAAACGTGCATTTGAATTGGTTAATGATGATTTCGTCAATTTTGGAGATGCATTTTTGAAAGCAAAAATAGAAAAAGGTGCATTTACAGACCATTTGAAAGTCAATTTGTTGGGTGATCCGGCTACAAAATTAAGCCGTCCAAAAAGATTACTCAATATTGACCAGATTGACTCTCCTGTTCCCGGACAATTGCGTGCTTTGGATTTTGTAACTGTAAATGGACACGTAAATAAACCTGATGGCACCGTTGATACTTCTTTCAATGGTAGAGTTGCAATAAACATTTTTGATAAGAGACTGAATAAAAAAACATTGAATAACGACAATGAGCCAAAGATGACTCCAGTTCTTAATTTTACTGAAGAAAACGGTCCTATTGTAAAATCTTCTGGACTCGCCGTAAATGGTGTTTTCAAGGTGGAGTTTTATGTACCAAAAGACATTAATTACGAAATTGGAAACGGAAGAATATTGGCGTATGCTGACAACAAAGTATTCGATGTATTTAACAATCAAATTCAGCAAGTGGGTGGAATTAATCCAGATGGTATCAATGACACCACTCCACCAAAAGTAAAATTATACATGAACAACACGAATTTTGCAGATGGAGGAATTACCGACCAAAACCCTATGCTTCTTGTGTGTGTAAATGATGATAAAGGAATTAATTCTACAGGCTCCGGAATCGGACACGACATAACTGTAATTTTGGATGGTAAAATAGTCGATACGGTCGTTTTGAATGATTTCTATTTTTCTGGGGATGGAAATGGGTGTAGTGATCCTTCATTAAAAGATTATCAAAAAGGAAATGTAAGTTATCCTTTTCGTAAATTAGCACCGGGACCTCACCAATTAACATTTAAAGTTTGGGATATTAACAATAATTCTACAACTGAAACGTTAAACTTTGTAGTTAAAGATGAAACGAATCAAAATTTAGTAGTTAATAAATTATTAAATTGGCCAAATCCTTTTACCAATAAAACGTACGTTCAATTTGAACATAATTGCGATGACATTTTAGATGTAAATGTACAGATCTATACCATCACCGGAAAATTGGTAAAAACAATAAGCACCACTGCATCTGCAGAACCGTTTTTCCAAGGTTTTAGAACACCTAGAACTGCAATTGAATGGGATGGGAACGATGATTTTGGTGATGCAGTAGGAAAAGGAACTTATATTTTTAAAATATTTGCAAAAAGTCAGAACCAAGACAAATGCAAGGGAACTGCAACTGCAGTAGAAAAAATGGTTCTATTAAAATAAAAAAAATAACGACAAAAATTTACTTTATGACATTGACTAAAAAACTATTTTTAGGATTAGGGTTAGGATTGAGTGCAGTGGCGTATTCGCAGATTCAGCCAGTTCTCACCGGCGCACCTTTTCTCCGAATTTCTCCGGATGCAAGAGCAGGAGGATTGGGTGATCAAGGAGTTGCAACAACAACTGATGCTTTCTCTCAGTTTTGGAATGCCGCGAAATATCCTTTCAGCAAAACCACTTCTGCAATCGGAATCAATTATACCCCATATATGGGAAAGTTGACCAATGATGTATTTTTACTTTATGGTGCATATCACCAGTTTTTAGGAGAAGAAGAGAGATCTACAATTTCCGCAAGTATTTATTATTTCAATATGGGTGCTGTTGATCTTACCGATTACGTAGGAAATGAGGTTGTTCAATTAGGAACTGCAAAACCCAATGAATTTTCTATTGATGTTGCCTATGGTTTAAAATTAACCGACACCTATTCCATGGCGGTTACAGGTCGATTTATCCGTTCAGATTTGTCTGGTGGATTTAACTCCGATAATACTTTGAAACCAGCCAATTCATTCGCAGTCGATGTTTCAGGATATTTTATGTCTCCTAAACATGCAAGTATTAATGAATATGAGGGTCGCGCAAGAGGTGGTTTTGCCATCCAAAATTTGGGACCACGTTTAGATTATACCGGCAATGACGAATCAAGATCTTACCTTCCCACAATGGCGAGATTAGGAGCAGGCTACGATTTATTTATCGATGATTTAAACCGCGTAGGATTAAATTTCGAAGCATCAAAAATTTTGGTTCCAGGACCAGACAACGCTGGAAATGTTCCAAATGTAGGCGTACTTGATGGGATCGGAAAATCATTCAGTAATCAAAAAAGTTTAATGTACAGCGGAGCTGTAGAATATGAATACGATAATGCATTTGCCATTAGAGGCGGATATTTTCATGAAAGTGAAGAGCAGGGAGCAAGACAATATGCAACCGTTGGTGTTGGTCTAAAATACCAGTCTTTTGGTTTAGACATGTCCTATTTAATTAACACCTCTAAAGTAAATTCTGCTTTAGATAATACTTTGAGATTCGGCTTAACCTGGAATATTGGTGAAGAATCTTCTAATGCACAAGATTATTAATCATTTGTCATAAAAAATTGAAAGTCTCAAGAAATTGAGACTTTTTTTATACAATAAACTTTAGAGCCTGTTTATACAGTTTCGACCATCAACTTAATGCTTTCGACCTCTACTTTAATGATTACAACCTTTGATTTAATAGTTTCGACTATCAATATAATGGTTACAACATTTGAGTTAATTGTTCCGACTATCAATTTAATGCTTTCGACCATCAATTTAATGCTTTTGACTATCAATTTAATCGCTACAACCTTTGATTGAATAGTTCCAACCATTGATTTAATACTTTAGACCACCAATTTCATAGTTACATCATTTGATTGAATGGTTTCGATTATCAAGTTAATGCCTTTAATTTATAATTGAATACCTGCAACTACTTGGTGAATTCTAATTTTAAAATAATACAGAATCTTAACTTTTAATAGTTTTAGTATTCTCTACAAAAGAATATTTTTGCATTACACTTTTTTGAAAAAAAACTATTGTAGCTTTTGTGGTTTAAAAAATTGTCATGTACTAAACAATAAACTCTTAAATTTACACCATGAATTACGCCACAGAATTTAAAAAATTTGCAACCAGCCAATACATCTTTTCGGCAGTGCGAATTACATTGGCAATTGTAGTTCCGAGTGTCATTTTCGCGTATTTTGGAATACTCAAAGAATTCTTCCTCTTCCCTCTCGCAACTAGTTTTGTGGGATTAACAGATCAACCAGGACCATTTGTGCGCCGAAGAAACTCACTCATCCTCGCCATTGTTTGCTTCTTTTTCGTGGCTCTTATTGCAAGTATTATCAAAGATTATCCGCCATTAATTTATGTGGAAATTGTGGTTTTTGGATTGTTCTTTTCAATCATAGGTGTTTACGGACAAAGATTTGCCGCAGTTGGTTCTTTATCACTCGTCGTTTTAGCCATCTTTATTGATGGTCATTTAACAGGAACCGATATCATAAAAAGTTCCCTCATATTTCTAGCAGGATCTATCTGTTATTTGCTTATTTTTCTGGTCGTTTCCACCATTCAGCCGTACAAGTTAGCCGGACAAATGATTGGCGAAAATTATTTGTTGCTCGCAGATTATCTTAAAATTAAATCGAAATTTTACCTCGATAAACCAGAATTCCCTACGCTATATTCGGAAGTGATTGCCGAGCAAATCAAAATTAAAAATCTTCAGGAAGAAACTCGGGAAACGGTTTTCAAGACACGTAAAATCGTTAATGAATCTACCACAACAAGCAGATTATTAATGTTGATGTTTCTCAATTCCATCGACCTGCATGAGAAATTAATGACTTCCGACAGTGATTACAAAAAAATTCAAGAGAGTTTTGGCGACACCGGTTTTCTGAAAATAATCAGTGAATATCTGGAAAAACTTTCCGCGGAGCTGAGCAATATTGGCATTGCATTGCAAAGCGGTACCAAAGCAAAACCAATATTAAACATCGAAGAAGAACTTCACGCCGTATTTCAAGATTATTTCGACCTTCGAAATCAGAAAATGAACTCCGATAATTTGGAGAATTTTATGATTATGCGCCTAATTTTGGTTAGAATTACAGACATTTCAGAAGAAATTAAAACCATTTATAAAGTTTTCAGTCAAGATCAAAAATTGGCAAAAAGTCTCTCCACCGGATTAGATTTAGAGAAATTTTTACCCAACACTCAAAAATTAAATGTAAAAGTTCTCTGGAACAACTTTTCGCTGAAGTCATCGCACTTCCGACATTCGGTTCGAATTGTTTTGGCGTTATTAATCGGATATTTATTTTCTAAATTAGAATTTCTTGGCATCGGTCACTCTTACTGGATTTTAATTACGATTGTTGCGATCATGCGACCTGCATATTCTACGACGAAACACCGAAATCTTTTACGATTGTATGGAACTTTTGCCGGAGCCATCGTTGCATATCTGCTTTTATTAGGGATTTCAAACGGTACGATACTTTTTGCGCTTCTAATGTTGAACATGATTTTATGTTTCAGTTTTTTAAAAGCGAATTATTTTTGGGCCGTATTTTTTATGACCATTTATATCTTCTTAAGTTTCAACTTTCTGAATCCGGGAAATGTAAACATGATTTTCAAAGACCGAATTTTCGATACAGCTATTGGCGGATTGGTTGCATTTGGCGTTTCATACTTTATTTTACCCGTTTGGGAACATACACAGAATTTAGATTTGATGAAAAAAGCTGCGAAAAGCAATTTAAGATATTTCAATGCGGTTATGGATTTCTTTAGTGCTGAAAAGATCATCATCGAAGAGTATAAACTGAAAAGAAAAGATGCAATCATTGATCTTGCGAATCTTTCAGACAATTTTCAGCGCATGATCTCTGATCCTAAAAATCAACAAAAAAAACTCGAAAACATCCACCAATTTGTGAACACCTCACATCTGATCACTGCTTATATTGCTTCATTCTCCCAATATTCAAAATCTGCAAAAAAATATCCGGAAATCGACTTTGAAAGTTGGAACCGGAAAATTTCTGCCGAATTATTGCGAACAAGTTTGATTTTGGAGCAAAAAAAATTCCATGAAAACATTAGAGAAGAAAGTGCACTACAACCGGCAGATTCTGTACAAAAATTAATGGAAATTCGAAAAAAAGAAATCACAGAAAGCGAAATTTCCAACCTGCGCGATCCGAATAGAATTACGCATTTAACAGAGTTGAAAAACTTACAGGAAATTTTGGAACTGATCTATGATGTTGCGAAAGAACAAAGAAAAGGCGCAGAAAAACTGGAACCCGAAACTCAATCAACAATGGTGAAACAGTAATTCTCAAAGAATTCTACGCGCGCATTAAACAAATCAGAAACCTTCTCATCATGAACTCTGCATTGAATATTGAAAGGAAAATCCAAATGAAATGGTTTTACTTCATAATGTTTTTTCAGCGACCAATAATTGGAATGATGAATTTTGTAAAGACTCTCTTTCAAAGACCAGATCACCGTTAAATACGCGACTTCTTTTTCCTTTTCTATAAAATGCGCCTCATCTTCATTTAAAAATTTATGTTGAATTCTTTTAATTTTAGGGTTAAAAGGTTCAATATCGATCCCAATTTTACTTTTAGAAATCGCCAAAGCTACATACGGAAAAGAATGCGTCACCGAAATTTCAAAATCTTGCGGAAACAAAAAAGGTTCTCGATCGCGGTATAAAATTTTGTGATCAGGTAAAACAGATTTCAGAATTTTGCGAACCAAAAGAAGTTCTTTCAATTTGGTTGGATGGTAATCTTTGATCTTTTCATAATTCTCTGCTTCTACAAGAAACTGAGAATTCAATTCTTCCTTCTCATCGTATTTCCAAAGAAGAATCGTTGCTTTATTATCTGAAAAATCTCTATAAAGTGGCATCAAAAAAATTATAGGGTAAAAGTAAGCAATTTCAAAAAAAACTCATGCAACTTCATAGCTTTAAGTAATAATAAGTATTTCTAAATCTCTTTTGAGAGAAAGAAAGGTATTTCGTACATTTGCAAAAAGTTTATTTAAACACATGGAAATTACAACACAATACGTTCCTTACAAAGTGAAGGACATGTCATTAGCAGAATTTGGAAGAAAAGAAATTAATCTAGCTGAAGCAGAAATGCCTGGTTTGATGGCGATTCGTGAAGAATACGGTCCATCTCAACCATTGAAAGGAGCAAGAATTGCGGGTTGTCTTCACATGACGATTCAAACTGCAGTTTTAATTGAGACTTTGGTTGCACTTGGCGCAGATGTTACTTGGTCTTCTTGTAACATTTTCTCTACACAAGACCACGCAGCAGCAGCAATTGCAGCAGCAGGAATCCCAGTTTATGCTTGGAAAGGAATGACTGAAGAAGAATTTGAATGGTGTATCGAACAAACCGTATTTTTCGGTGAAGACAGAAAACCATTAAATTTAATTTTAGATGATGGTGGTGATTTGACCAACTTGGTTTTCGATAAATATCCAGAATTAACAGCTGGAATCAAAGGACTTTCTGAAGAAACTACAACAGGAGTTCACAGATTGTACGAAAGAATGGCAAACGGAACTTTGGTAATGCCTGCAATCAACGTAAATGATTCAGTTACAAAATCAAAATTCGATAACAAATACGGTTGTAGAGAATCTGCAGTAGATGCAGTGAGAAGAGCAACAGATTTAATGTTGGCTGGAAAAAGAGTCGTAGTTTGTGGTTACGGTGATGTAGGTAAAGGAACTGCAGCTTCTTTCAAAGGAGCCGGATCTATCGTTACTGTTACAGAAATCGATCCAATTTGTGCATTACAAGCTGCAATGGACGGATTTGAAGTTAAAAAATTAAGCACTGTAGTTGAAAATGCAGATATCGTAATTACAACTACCGGAAATTATAATATCGTTAAAGGTGAAGACTTCAAAAAAATGAAAGATAAAACCGTTGTTTGTAACATCGGTCACTTCGATAATGAGTTGGATATGGCTTGGTTAAACGAAAATTATGGTAGCACCAAATATGAAGTAAAACCACAAGTTGATGTTTACAATATCGATGGTAAAGAAATCATCATTTTAGCAGAAGGTCGTTTGGTAAATTTAGGTTGTGCAACAGGACACCCAAGTTTTGTAATGAGTAACTCATTTGCCAACCAAACTTTAGCTCAAATTGAACTTTGGACAAATGCAGCAGCTTACGGAAATGAAGTGTATATGTTGCCAAAACATTTAGATGAAAAAGTAGCATTTTTGCACCTTAAAAAATTAGGAGTTGAATTAGAAACTTTATCAGAAGATCAAGCAAAATACATTGGTGTTCCAGTTGAAGGTCCTTTCAAACCAGAATATTACAGATATTAATCGAATATTATTTCGGATCAATAAATGCAAAACGCTCTGAAAATTTCAGAGCGTTTTTTTTAGTTTTCTACAGCAATCAATTGAAACAAAAGATCATACTTGTCGCCCAGTTTTCTCTTCAATCTTTGCTTGGATTTCTTTACTGCCTCGACAGTAATTCCTAGCAATCCAGAAATATCAGCGTTCGAAAATCCTAATTTTTGAAGCAAAATGATCCGCAAATTCGAAGCAGTGATTTCGGGAAAATTCTCCATCAAATTATCGTAAAAATCGGAATGTTCCCGCTGGAATTCGCTTTTAAAATTGCGCCAGTTTTCCTCCGTCATCAAATGAGATTGCAGCAAAGCATCAAGTTTTCGATGTTCTTTCTCGCCCGATGGTAATTCGGTGTTTTTTATCTTTTCAATTTCAAGATGTAGTTTTTGGATCTGAGTATTTTTTCGTTTTAAAAAATCAATTTGTGAATCTAAAGTTCTATGAGCATCGGCAAGTTTTTGTTCGTTGCGCACATTGGTTTTTTCGTATTCTTTTATTCGACTATCATTTTGACCTTGCCGTAATTTCTCCCTTTTTTTCGCATAAAAAACAACAGTTATCACCAGTAAAATTAATAAGACTGAGGTGACAAAAACTAAATTTTTAATAAAAGATTCTTTTACAAGTTGTTGTTTGGCGGAAGCAATATTTTGCTGATAATTTCTTTTTTGCAGCATCCAATTCGCCTGATTGAGTGGCAAAACTCCATCGGTTTTGCTCAACGAATCTTCTAAAATCCCAATACGTCTTCGGACTCCAAGTTCATCACCGCCATTATTTTGCTTATAGATGATTTGTAATTTCAGTTTTAAAATTTCAAGTTCATTCGTCTTAAAGTAAGGTTTCGATTTTGCGATGAAATCGGCTTTTTTTAACGCTTCATCGGCTTCCAAAACCTGGTTATTCGCAATAAATAATCTTGCCAGAACCGTGTACGCAAACATGGTGTTTTGCTCAGCTTGAAAGCGCTCAGAAATTTGAATATCCTTCTGCAGCAATTCAATTGCACGTGGGTAATCTTGATTTTTTTCATAGATCAGTCCTAAATTACCGATCGCTTTTGCATACCGAACACTATCTCCTACAGATTTCGCTACTTCAGAAGCTTTATCAAAATTTTTTCGGGCATTGACTAAATCTCCCAACTGCAAATAGTAATATCCCAAATTATCACTGATCATCGCATATTCAGACGTATCGTGATTGGTGTATTTAATGGCCTTTTTCAAATAGTTGACCGCTTCCTTTTTATTGCCAATCGTTCCCAAATAAAAACCAATTTTAGTAAAAGATTTCCCAGGAAATATAAGTTTTGCTGGATCACTTTGATCAATTTTTTCAATAGCGGTGGCAAAAAAAGGAAAAGCTTTCGTCATGTGCCTGTAATTGTAAAAATATTCGGCATAACAAAGTGTAGCCCAAATTTCGAGTGCTTTATCATCTAATTTTTGACCATATTGAATAGATTTGGAAAAATGATGATTGCTTTTATCATTAATTCGGTCGTAAGCTTTCGCATGTGCATTTGCAAGCAAGAGATGATACAAGACTTTATCGGAATCTGAATTGCGCTTCTGAAGAGGTTTTATAATGCTTTTAATCGCAACAGTATCTTTCACCAAAAAATTTCTTGGTGATAAGATTCGCTCCCAATTGGAAATATTATTCTTAGCTGTATTCAACTGAAACTGCTGTGCCTGAAAAGAAAAAGCAGAAAGTAAAAAAAATACCCTATATAAATATTTTATTCGCATTAACCTTTAAAACAAAATTATGCATGAAGATATAAAAAAAATTGATAATTGTGAATAATACCATCATATATAATTATGTTTACAGCAAAAACAAAGCGAATGGTCTGATTTCTTCATGAATAAAAATCCTAGAACTGAAAATAAATAAATGAAATGATTACTTTAATATTTGCTGATTTTCAAAAAATACAACTTAGAAAACGCCGTATTAAAAATGGTTTTAGAATTTGTCCACCTTTTGTCCACCCTATGAAACTGATTTATTTGACCATTTCAATTACTTTTGATTTGAAAAAAAATAGAAAACGGAACTTAAATCAAAATGCGAAGTTTCGTTGAGTTCTAAAAACACAAATGAATAACTCCTTTAACTAAAAAAGTTCAAGGAGTTTCTTTTTTAAAATTTTAAAGAACAGAACCACGCTCAAATTCGTAAATTTACAAGGACGAACGAAAATTACATTATCAGTTATAAAAACCCATTGTGGTTTTCAGACAAGGTGAAATCGCCAAACGAGAAAAAAAATTTTTGATTGAACCGAAAGACACTGCTTTTCATAGGAAATCAAATAATTCACGTAAAACCGTTCGAATGAATAGAAAACACCAAAAATTCAATCCCATTTAATAGAAAATTATGAAAAGACATGATGCTTTAGTACAACTCAGCCGCGACCATCACTTTGGGTTATTGCTTTGTTGGAAATTAAAAGAAGGCTTGAAAAAAGAAATTGCCGTGGAAAGGATGGAAAAATACATTCGCCTGTTTTACAGCACCAATTTAAAAGACCATTTTGCGGAAGAAGAAGAATCTATATTTAAAATTTTGGGCAATGATCATCCCTTAATTTCAGAGGCGGTAACACAACATCAAATCTTTCGAAAAATGGTACAAAATGGCTTTAAAAAACCTGAGGAAATAGAAACTTTTCGGGCATTGCTCGAGCTTCATATTCGAACAGAAGAAAGGGTAATTTTCCCTGAAATAGAAAAGCAGGCGACAGATGAACAATTGGAAGCTATTTTAAACCTGAATCATCCCGAATTGAAAGAACCAGAATACGACGATTTGTTTTGGAAATAGAAATTACCACGATCATTTAACTAAATAATCCGGAAGGAAATTCCGGATTATTTTTATTTTTTTCTTTTGGCTTTGGATTTTGCTTTTTCCTGCGCGCGATTGGCTCCAATTTTTTTCGGAAGTTTTCTCGCATGTGGACCGCCCCAGTTTTCTTTTTTGTTCTTGTCCTTTTTTTCGTGAAAAGCACCGCCACCTTCTTCCAGCTTAATCACATTAGCGTTTTTCATTACAACCTCATCTTTTTCAGAAGCAATTTTCACTCTGTTAATCTTAACTTCCGCTGGGAATTCTTTGATCAGTAATGACCGATCCATCAAAAGTTCAATATCAAACAATTGCGCTTCTTCAGTTCTGGTCACAAATGAAACAGCGATTCCGTTTTTATCGGCTCTTCCTGTTCTACCAATTCGGTGGATGTATTGTTCCGGAACTTCAGGGATTTCGAAATTGATAACGTGAGTAATATCTGAAATATCCAAACCTCTCGCCATAATATCGGTTGTTATCAATCCGCGAACTTTTTGATTCTCGAAACTTCGCATGGCATTCAATCGATAATTCTGCGATTTATTGGAGTGAATGACATCAAACTGATCAGGGAAAAGTTCTTCAATTTTGGTGTACAGTAAATCGGCGTGTCGCTTATTATTACAGAAAATTAATACTTTCGAAAAATCTAAATCCGTTTTCAGTAAATTTTCAAGTAAATTAATTTTGGTGTTAAAGTTTTCAACTTTGTACGCAAACTGTTCTATTTTTTCTAAGGGAGTTCCCGATTTTGCGAGAGAAATTTCCAACGGGCCGGAAAAATATTCATATAATAAAGAATCAACTGCTTCAGTCATGGTCGCAGAGAAAAGAATATTCTGTCTTTTCTCCTTCATCATTTGAAAAATATGCGTCAATTGTGCTTTGAAACCTAAATTCAGCATTTCATCAAACTCGTCGATGATTAATTTATTTACTTCTTTCAGAGAAATGGCATTGTCAATCGCTAAATCCATTACTCTTCCAGGAGTTCCGACTAAGATATCGCAACCTTCATTAAAAAGTAATTTCTGAGTTTTAATGTTTTTTCCACCGTAGATTCCGATTACTCTTGCGGTAATATTTTGTGTTAAATTCTCTACAATTCCTGCAACCTGCACCACCAGTTCTCGTGTTGGAACAAGAATTAAAACGGTAGGATTTCCTGATTTGTTGTATTTCCAATTTTTTAATACAGGTAACAAATACGCCAGAGTTTTACCCGTTCCGGTTTGAGCAATTCCCATCACGTCGCGACCTGAGAGAATCGGTCCTAAACTTTTTTCCTGAATAGGAGTTGGTTCAAACAAATTTGAATCTGCTAAAACATCGAGAATTTTTACTGGTAAATTAAAATCTGCAAAAGTGGTTTTTTCCATTTTGCAAAGATAGTTTTTTTGATAGGATTTTAATATGATGTCTTTTCGATGAATGAGAAATAAGTTTTTCAGCCTCTCACATTGCTTTTTACTGCTTACGAAAGGTCAAACAGAACTCTTCTTAACAGATTCAAAACCATCAAAAAAGTTCCTCGCAAAAATCCTGAAATACAAATTTATTTTCAATGAAAACAATTTGAACAGTAACTTTTAGGTCACAAAGCATACTTATAAAAACAGAAACGGTGTTTTGCGCCGTCTTACTAAAATATAAATTATAGCATGAAAATAGTATCTTTTACGGTCGCGCTTTTTTGTTCCGGTTTTTTTACCGCACAAGCGAAACAAGACAACATTAAGCAAAAAAACATTGAAGAAGTAGTAGTAATCGGCAAAAAACCTACGGTAGAAAGTAAAGCAGACAGAACTGTTTTCAATGTTGCGAACAGCTCTATCCTTGCGGGAAACACTACTTGGGACGTGCTTCGAATGACGCCATTGGTAAGTATCGATAGTAATGATGTGGTAAAAGCTGAAGGCGAAAGTGTAACGGTTTATATTAATGATCGAAAATCGATTTTTACCGGCAAAGAATTAAAGGAATATTTACAAACGATTCCCGCCGAAAATCTTCTGAAAATTGAGGTCATTACAAGTCCTTCCGCGAAATATGAAACCACCGGTGAAGTGATTAATATCGTACTGAAAAAGCTTACGAATGAGGGAATAAAAGGTAGTGCAACATTCAACAATTCACAGAACGCTAAAAATTCACAATATTCTAATCTCAATATTAATTATCATAAAAGAAGTTTTACACAGTCATTGACAGGAAGTTATAACGACAACTCCCGGATTTCTAAAAACGAAAGTGAAAATTTGCTTTACGCTTCAAATGCCGTAACCAAAATTGATACAGAAAGTACTGAATTAGGAAAAATGCCTTCCTTTTCTTCGGCTTCAGAATTAGAACTTGACGAAAAAAACACCATTGGTTTAATTTTAGAATTTGCCCAAAACAACAGGAATACTTTTTCTAACACAATAGCGAACAACTCCATCAATAATAGTATACAATATTCGTATTTGCAGGATCAAAATCTAAGTGGGTACAATCGCAACCTTGGAAATAATATTTTTTACAAATATTATGATAAAGAAAAAAATAAAATTTTAGATATCAACGCCGGATTCAATTACGATTCCACTGCAGATACGAATGATCATATTCTCTATTTTAGCAACAATCCAATTCCCACAGGAAACCGAATTATTGCCAATAATGAAAACAGAGAATATTACCTGAAAGCTGACTATTCGCAAAACCTCGGGAAATCGAATATCGCTTTTGAAGGTGGCGGAAAAATGGATTTTCGAAACAATGCAATTCCCTACCAATATTCTAATCTAACCGATAACGAATTTATTTTTGACGGAAACAGAAGCAACGATTTTCATTACACCGAAAATCTCAACGCGCTATATGTGAATTTTTCAAAAACTTTTTTCAAAAAATTAGAAACGAGAATTGGATTAAGATATGAATCTATTCATTTTAAAATCAGACAAACTGTCGGTAACGTTGAAAAAACAGATTCTTATGGAACTTTTCTTCCTAGTTTATTGTTAAAATATTCCTTCTCTGAAAATTACACTGTAAGCGCAACATACAATCACAATTTGTGGCGACCGTGGTATTCGGAGTTTAATCCTTTTTTATTACCCAATGATGATGGTAATTTTTACCGCGGAAATTTGGATCTTCAACCGAATCCAAGCGATCGAGTTGGGTTGAAACTGGGACTCTTTAAAAAATATTTTATTTCTGCCAATTATTCATTTACGGATCAGGATTATTGGGATAGTTATATCATTGAAAACGGAAACACAATTTCAATGCCTGCGAATTTTAATGGAAAATCGGAGCGATATTCCTTAAATTTCAATACGAATCAATCTTTTTTAAAAAATAAACTGAGCGTAAACTTGAATTTTGGTCTTAATTACAGCGATAACAGTAATTTTAATCAAAGAAATAATCTGGAGATCGAAAATTACATTACCAATTTCAATGGTTCATCTAATATTTCCTACACCAATCTATTCAACAAAGACATCAATTTCAATGCGTGGATTGGTGTTTTTTCCGAAAACAATGGAAATACCTTCAATAACAAACCGAATGTTTTCCATAATATGTCGGTCACCAAAATTTTTAAAGAGCTCGGTTTAGAAACCACTTTAAGATTGGTAAATCCATTTGCCAAACTAAAATTTGACAATACGACTTATGCGCCGATCGGAACTTTTAGAACCAAGTCGGAACTCGATTATCATGGGTTTTCTTTTTCCATAGTGAAACGTTTCGGTAATCAAAAAGTAAAAGAAAATACGAAAACCGAAGTTGAAAAAGAGAGCGGTGGCGGAAAATAATCAAAAAAAAAGGAAGTAGAATTGAGCTACTTCCTTTTTTTATACTTTTCATTTATAATGATTACTCCCACTCGATCGTTGCAGGTGGTTTGCTCGAAATATCATAAGCAACCCGATTGATTCCGCGAACTTCGTTGATGATTCTGCTGGAAACAGTATCTAAAAACTCGTACGGAAGTCGGCTCCAAGTTGCCGTCATAAAATCAGTTGTATTTGCAGAACGAACTACGGCGGTATATTCGTAGGTTCTTTCGTCGCCCATTACTCCGACAGATTTCACAGGAAGCAAAACGACGAACGCTTGCGAAACTTTTTCGTACAAATCATTTTTGTATAATTCTTCGATGAAAATATCATCGGCTTCTTGTAAAATTCTCACTTTATCTTCATCAACCGCGCCGAGAATTCTGATTCCTAAACCTGGACCAGGAAAAGGATGTCGGTTGACTAAGTGAGCCGGAATTCCCAACTCCACTCCTACTTTTCTAACCTCATCTTTGAACAATTCTCGCAAAGGTTCCAACAATTCAAAATCCATTTCTTCGGGAAGTCCACCTACATTGTGATGAGATTTTATAACCGCAGAAGGTCCTTTTACAGATTGACTTTCTATCACATCTGGATAAATGGTTCCTTGTGCTAAAAATTTCGCGCCCTCAATTTTGTGAGATTCTTCATCGAAAACTGCGACAAATTCATTCCCAATAATTTTTCTTTTTTCTTCAGGATCTGAAATATCTTTTAATTTGGATAAAAATCTTTCGGAAGCATCGATCATTTTAATTTTCAAATTAAAATGTTCGCCGTAATTCTCCATCACTTTATTACCTTCATCTTTTCTCAGAAGTCCTGTATCTACAAAGATACACTGCAACTGATCGCCGATTGCTCTGTGAATTAAAACTGCCGCAACGGAAGAATCTACACCGCCCGAAAGTCCTAAAATCACTTTTTGTTGTCCCACTTTTGCTTTGATATCTGCAATGGTTTCATCAATATAATTGGTGAGTTTCCAGCTTTTTGGAGCATCGCAGATTTTGAATATAAAATTTTCAAGCATTTTTGCGCCTTCTTCGGTGTGGGAAACTTCCGGATGAAATTGAACGCAATAAATATGCTTGGATTCATTGGAAATCGCAGAAATAACATCGGTCATTCCATTGATATTAAATCCTTCGGGAAGGCTTTCTACTTCATCGAAATGGCTCATCCAAACAGTGGAATTGCGACTAACGCCAGAAAGCAAATCATTGGATTTTTGAATTTCAAGTTGTGCTTTTCCGTATTCTCCTTTGATTCCTTTTTTTACGGTTCCTCCCAATAAATGAGTGATGAGTTGCATCCCGTAACAAATTCCTAAAATGGGAATGTTTTTTTCGAGCAAAGATTTTTCTACAAGATGCGCATTTTCTGCGTTCACAGAACTTGGTCCACCAGAAAGTATGATTCCCGATGGATTTTTTGCCACAATTTCTTCTACAGGTGTGTTGAAAGGAATTACTTCTGAATATACGCCATGTTCTCGTATTCTTCTGGCGATTAATTGATTGTATTGAGAACCAAAGTCG
This sequence comes from Kaistella chaponensis, assembly GCF_900156725.1. GTDB lineage: Bacteria > Bacteroidota > Bacteroidia > Flavobacteriales > Weeksellaceae > Kaistella > Kaistella chaponensis. The sequence continues at coordinate 103,085 of NZ_FTOI01000006.1, forward strand.
AGGATGATGATGCCTTTTTGCATTGTATTATGATTAATGAGTGATGGATGATAAGTGAAGAGATTGGGTGGCAAATATTTCTTTTGTTTTCTTGGCTCTTTCTGTATTGTTCTCGGCTGTCTTTTTGAAAAAAAAATGGGTTTTAGACCAAAATTTCTAGCCCTGATCGCAGCGGCATCCTTTTTTGCCATGAGATTGCTTTGTTCTTTGCAATGATTTTCTGGCAAAAAAGATACAGCGGAGAGCAGGATTAAGCTTCAAAAAAAAATTAAAAAAAAAGACGTAAAAATCACGCCCTTTTTATTTTTAGAATTTACCGATGTCTTCTCTGTAAAACGCGTAATCGAATTGAATTTTCAATGCATCGTCATACACTTTTTTTCGAGCATTTTCGAATGTATCGCCTGTTGCTACGACGCTTAAAACGCGACCGCCGGATGTTACAATTGCATCTCCGGAATTGCTTGCACCTGCAAAAAGAATCTGGCTGTCTTTTACTTTATCTAGATTTTTGATCTCAAATCCGGTTTCAATTTGCCGCGGATAACCGCCGGAACACATTACGAGACAAACTGCTTTTTCGTCTTTAAATTTCAGGTCTATTTCTTTTCCTTCTAAGCAATCCAAAATAACGTCGAGCAGATTATTTTCCATCAAAGGCAAAATCACCTGAGTTTCGGGATCGCCCAATCTCATGTTGTACTCGAGAAGGTAAGTTCCGTCGTTGGTTACCATTAAACCAAAGAAAATAAATCCTTTGAAATGAATTCCGGCACGCTCTAATCCTGCTAAAGTTGGAGCTAAAATATTTTCTTCGAAATCATTGTAATGAGCTGTTGTAAATTCTGGACTTGGAGCTACACTTCCCATTCCACCGGTGTTTGGACCTTTGTCGCCATTTCCGACTTTTTTATAATCTTTTACGGGAATGCACGGGAAAAGTTTTTTACCGTTGGCAAAAGCGATGATGGAAGCTTCAAAACCTCGTAAATATTCTTCGATGACCAACTGAATTCCGGCGTCGCCATAAATTCTTTCGATCATAAATCGGTGAATGGTTAATTCAGCTTCGGCTAAATCCGTCGCAATGACTACTCCTTTTCCACCAGCAAGACCACTTGCTTTGATAACGAGGGGAAATTTCTGAGTTTTTACATAATCCATCGCATCCTGATAAGCATCGAAAACTACGGCTTTTGCGGTTTTGATGTTATTGGTCTGCATGAATTTTTTGGAGAAAGCCTTGCTTCCTTCCAATTCTGCAGTTCTTTTTCGAGGACCGAAAATTTTCAGTCCGTGTTCTTTAAAATCATCCACGATTCCTTCTACCAAAGGAGCTTCTGGACCAACAATGGTAAGATCTATTCTTTCTTTGAGGGCAAAATTCCGTAAAGCGACTACACTTTTCTCATATACATTTTGACCAAGTTTGGCGGTGGTTGCATTTCCATTTGCGAAATACATTTTCGAAATTCTACTGTCGCCCTGCAATTTCATTGCGATTGCAGATTCTCTTGCGCCGTTACCTACGATTAATATTTTCATTTTTAGTTTGCTTGTTTAGTGTTTTACAAAATTACTAATTTGTAAATGGATTTCAAATTTAGTTTACAGAAAGTTTCCTAATTTATTGTTGAATGGCAAATCAATGCAGGAAATGGCGTATTCCGGTGAACATCATGGGAATTCCGTGTTCGTTTGCAGCTTCGATGCTTTCTTCATCGCGCATACTTCCACCAGGTTGAATGATTGCTTTGATGCCTTCTTTTGCGCAAAAATCGACCACATCTCGAAACGGGAAAAACGCATCTGAAGCCAAAACCAAATCCCCGGAAAATTTCTCTTTCGCTCTTTCTACGGCGTGTTCTGTTGCCCAAATTCGGTTCACCTGTCCGCCACCAATTCCTAAAGCTTGGTACCCATTTGAAACAACAATCGCATTCGATTTCACATATTTTACAACGCGCTGTGCAAATAAAAGTGCTTTTTCCTGTTCTTGAAAAGGCTTGAAAACAGTCACCGTTTCTATTTTTTCTGAAAAGATATTGTCATTATCCTGAACCAAAATTCCACCATCTACTTTAACCCAAGTCTGTTGATCAGAAACAGGATTTTTGATTTTAATGATTCTTAGATTTTTCTTTTTTCTTAAAATTTCTAAGGCTTCATCCTCAAAATCTGGAGCCATCACGATTTCCAAAAAGGTTTTATTCAATTCTTCCGCAGTTCCTGCATCTACTTTAAAATTCATTCCAATAATTCCGCCAAAGATGGAAACAGGATCACATTCGAAGGTTTTTTTATAGGTTTCTACGGCGGTTGTTCCTACGGCAACTCCGCATGGTGTAGAATGTTTTACAGCGCAACACGCCATTTCTTCTTTGAATTCCTGAACAACTTTCCAACATAGATCCATATCCCGAAGATTGTTGAAGGACAATTCTTTTCCGCCCAAAATTTCGAAATCTTTCATTGCACCGTTATCTGTCGTGGAAACATAATAAGCTGCAGTTTGATGCGGGTTTTCACCATATCGGAGGTCAGAAACTTTCTTGTAAGAAGCATTCAAATAGTGTGGATATTCTTCATCTAAAAGCATTTTTGAAATCGCAGCATCATACGCTGAAGTTAGGTTAAAGACTTTTCCTGCCAATTTCTTTCTGGTTTCTAAAGTCGTTTCCCCTGTTTCTGTAATTTCCTGTTGAACTTTTGCATAATCTTCAACATCGGTAATGACGGTCACCGAATTGTAATTTTTTGCACCAGAACGCAACATGGATGGTCCACCAATATCGATAAATTCTACTTTTTCATCTAGAGAAATATCGGAGTTTGCATTTTCGAAAAAGGGATATAAATTAACAATCACCATATCGATCAAACCTATTTCGTGATTCTGCACGGTTTTCATGTGTTCCTCATTCGTACGAACGGCGAGTAAACCACCGTGAACTTTTGGATGCAAAGTTTTCACGCGACCATCTAACATTTCTGGGAAATCGGTGATTTCATCGATTTGAATTGGATTTAAACCGGCTTCTTTTAAATGTTTAAAAGTTCCACCAGTGGAAATCAATTCATAATTTTTTTCTTCTAAAAATTTTGCAAAATCGGTGAGTCCAGATTTATCGGAAACGGAGATGAGTGCTCTTTTTTTTGACATTTTTCTTTCTTTTTACTTTTTATTAGATTCCGTTCTTTCACCAACGGATTTTTTTATGTTGTCAAAGGGATTCACCCTTTGCTGTTGATAACTTTCAAAGGGCTTCACCCTTTGCTGTTGATAACTTTCAAAGGGCTTCACCCTTTGCTGTTGATAGCGCCACTTCGTGGCTTGGTTATTATCCTTTATTTAGAACCAAGTTGATCGCTTTTGGAAAAATTTCAAATTCTACTTCGTGAATTTTTTGGGCTAAAGTTTCTACCGTTTCATTTTCTGCTACTGGAAATGATTTTTGAAGGATGATTTCGCCTTCATCTATTCCGGATGTCACGTAATGAACTGTTGCACCACTTTCTTTTTCCTGAGCTTCCAAAACTGCTTTGTGAACGTGATTTCCCCACATTCCTTTTCCGCCAAATTTGGGAAGTAAAGCGGGATGAATATTAATAATTTGGCCTTCAAATGATTCGCAAAAATCTTTAGATAATATGGATAGAAATCCTGCAAGTACAATTAAATCTGAATTTTCGGGCAGAATATTTTTTAAATCTGAAGAAAAAGATTTTCCTCTAGGAATTAATTGAGCAGAAATGCCATGTTTTTTGGCACGTTCTAAACCGAAACATTCACGATCAGCGATTACTAAAGAAATCTGCGCATTTTGAATGGCTCCACTTTCAATACAGTCGATAATTCTTTGCAAATTGGTTCCTCCCCCAGAAACTAAAACAACGATATTTTTCATAATAATGTAACAATATATCAATTTAACAGTGTAACAATGATTAGTACATTGCTATATTGCTCAATTTTTACATTAAAATTATTTTCTCCGGACCTTCCGTAATTTCCCCGATTTCGTAGGCATCTTCTACAAGATTCAGAACTTTTTCTGCATGTTTTTCATCAACGACTACGACCATTCCCACTCCCATATTGAAGGTTCCGTACATTTCCATTCGATCAATATTTCCGCGTTTTTCCAGTTCGAGCATTACGGTTGGAATTTTGATTTTGGAAGTTTCAATGGTTGCACAAAGATTTTCAGGAATGATTCGTGGAATATTTTCGATAATTCCGCCACCTGTAATATGCGCAATTCCACAAAGTTCCACTTCTTCTAAGATTTTGTGAATCGGTTGATAATACAATCTTGTTGGAATAAGTAGTGTTTCGTTTAGTGGTTTTCCTTCAAAATCTTCATTGAAATCTGGAAAAATTTTTCTTACCAATGAAAAACCATTGGAGTGAAATCCGGAACTTGGTAGGGCGATAATTTTACATCCTTTTTTAATATTTGAACCATCAATTATTTGGTCTTTTTCGACAATTCCGACGCAAAAACCTGCAACATCATAATCACCTGGATTGTACATTCCGGGCATTTCTGCGGTTTCACCACCAATCAATGCACAGTTGTTGTCTTTGCAGGCTTTCACCATTCCCATCACAATTTCTGCAGCGATATCTGCATCTAATTTTCCACACGCTAAATAATCGAGGAAAAACAGAGGTTTCGCTCCGTGACAAATAATATCATTTGCACACATTGCAAAGCAGTCTACCCCAATAGAATCGTATTTTTTGGAATCCAAAGCGACTTTCAGCTTGGTTCCTACTCCATCAGTACCGGAAACCAAAACAGGATTTTTGTATCCCGCGATTTCGTAAAAAGCTCCGAAACTTCCGAGGTTATTTAGCACATTTGAATTGTGGGTTTCGGCAACAGCGGATTTTATTTTATCGACTGTTTTGTAACCTTCTTCCTTATCAACTCCAGCTGATTTATAGGTATTGCTCATTATTGTATAAAAATTAAAATCTGAATTGTTTGTATTTGCATATTTTAAAGCCTCACAAATAAAAAATAAAAAAGCCGACAATCATTCTGATAGTCGGCTTTTTCTTTATTTTACAGCGAAAATTACACTTCCATATTTTTGGAATTTTCCTTTGGGTGAATTAAATTTTCGCATTTTCACTTTAAAAAATTTTGTTCTGCGAAAATAAGATTTTTAAATGAATTTCCAAAAGTGTTTTTTCAAAAATTGATTTTTACTGCAATTCGATGGCTACAATTTCGAGTAAAAGCATATTTTTGTGCAACTTAAAAATTTACAATATGGCTTCAGGATTTTTTGCAATTTTAGATGATATTGCTGCTTTGATGGATGATGTAGCGGTGACTGCGAAATTAGCGACTCAAAAAACCGCGGGGATTTTGGGGGATGACCTTGCAGTAAATGCGGAAAAGGCAACCGGTTTTCTGGAATCGCGGGAGATTCCTGTCTTGATGAAGATTATGAAAGGCTCATTCATCAATAAACTCATCATCGTTCCCGTAGTTTTTCTACTGCAGTGGCTTTATGAGCCGGCCATCACTATCATTTTGATATTCGGGGGATTTTATTTGGCTTACGAAGGTGTAGAAAAAATCATCGAATTTATATTTCACCGAAGTAAAAAAGGGCATGAAGTGATCGAAGAATCAGTTATAACTGATGAGGATGGTGAAGAACTAGAAAAATCCAAGATCAAATCAGCAGTCACAACAGACTTTATTTTATCGCTGGAAATTGTAATTATAGCACTGGCTTCAGCAAAAGTAGGTTATGAAGATTTAAAATCACAATTCAGTCCTTTACTTGTAGAAATTGTGACCGTTTCTATTGTTGCGATCATTGCTACGATTGGAGTTTACGGAATTGTCGCCTTAATCGTGCGAATGGATGATGCAGGTTATAAAATTATTAAAAAATCAAAAAAAGAAACCGGTTTTTTAGTGTCGGTTGGTAATTTTCTGGTGAATGCTTTACCTTGGGTAATAAAGGGTTTAGCAGTGGTAGGAACTGTTGCTTTAATATTGGTTGCAGGCGGAATTTTTGTTCATAATATCGAGTGGATTCATCACCATTTTCTTCCAAACATTAATTCATCCGTTAGAGAGGCATTAGCTGGAATTATTGGAGGCCTGATTGCAATTCCTATTTTTACGCTCGGAAGCAAGGCATTATCACTCGTCAAAAAAAAATAACATTTAAAGATATAAAAAAGCCAGTAGAAGATCTATTCCACTGGCTTTTCTTATTTTCTCAACTGAAATTCTTACCGTTTTTCAATTTTGAATTAAATGATCCGCTTTACTAAAATTCCATCGGAACTTCCATTAACAGGATTTCTGAATCTGAGGTAGCTTCTAAAGTAAACCGGTTGGTTTCCCAAGTTCCCAATCCGTCTCTGGTTCCTAAATTTTGGTCGCCTACTTTTGCGGAACTTTTCAAAACAAAGATATAGACGCCGTTTTTAGGATCGTGCAACTGATATTCTTTAGAATTTCCGTTGTCGAATTTTGCTAAATTAAACCAGGCATTTTGATGAATCCAAACACCTTCATCCTCGGGATTTGGAGAAAGGATTTGTTGAAAATCATTTAATTTTTCGCCCTCTTTAATGCTGATTTGATCATAACGCGGTTCCACATTCATTTGATTGGGGATGATCCAAATCTGCAAAAATTTTACGATTTCATCTTTATTTTTGTTGTATTCGCTGTGCTTCACGCCGGTTCCTGCACTCATTACCTGGATTTCGCCTTTCTTGATTAAGGCAGTTGTTCCCATGGAATCTTTGTGTTCCAAAACTCCTTCGAGGGGAATTGAAATAATTTCCATATCACGATGTGGATGCGTTCCGAAACCCATTCCGGAAGCTACCTGATCATCATTCAAAACCCTTAAAACCCCAAAATTCATTCTTTCTGGATTTTGGTAATTGGCGAAACTGAATGTGTGATGGGATTTCAACCAACCGTGATCGGCGAAACCTCTGGAATCTGCTTGGTGATAAACTGTTTTCATATTTATTCAATTTAATTATTATCGATTTTCTCTTACAAAAGTACCACCTTAAAGATGCAAAAATATTGATTTAGGGTAAGAACTGACTGCCTTGAAATTCGATCAAAAAAAAATCCGCCAAAAAAGCGGATCTCAATTTTAAAATAACGTGCTGCTAAAAGTGCACCTGTTGAATTTCATTTTCTAATTCTTTAGGCGTATCACTTTCTTCATTTTTAATGAGAAACATGGTTACTGCTGCAGCAATCAACATACAAACTCCGCCTACTACGACGTAATCCATCGCCATGTTTCCAAAAAGATTTTTCACAACTGGTCCGCCAAAAATACCATTGATGATTTGTGGCATTACAATAAAGAAATTAAAAATCCCCATATAAACACCCATTTTTCTTAGAGGAATGGCATCAATCAACATTGCATACGGCATTGCCAAAATACTTGCCCACGCAAAACCTAAACCTATCATGGAAATCCATAACATTCCGGTGTCTTTGATAAAAAACATTGAAATCAATCCCAAACCTCCGCAAAACAAGGCTAAAGCATGGGTTTGCTTTTTACCAATTTTCTTAGCGATAGGCGTTAAAAGGAAGGCAAAAGGAATCGCAAACAAATTGTAAAGTCCGAATAAATGCCCGGTTAAATCACCGGCTTTGTTGAATTCTAAAGATTTGGTATCATCTGGTGAAAGTCCGAATTGATGGGTCGCTAAAGCACTTGTTGTAAAAACCCACATCGTAAATAAGGCAAACCAAGAAAAGAATTGAACGATTCCCAATTTCTTCATTAAGGCAGGAATATTGGCAAAATCCTTGAACATATCGGTAAATTTGGAAGGCTCTTCGCCGCCTTCTTTTTCGCCAGCAAATTCTGCAAATTCTTTCGGTGAATATTCTCGGGTAGTAAAAATGGTGTACAAAATTGAAATCATTAAGACCGCTGCTCCTACATAAAATGCGTATATAACGTTATCTGCAACGAAACCTTCCGGAGCAACATTAGAAACCCCTAACTTCGTAAGCCAATTTGGCATTTCAGATCCAATCACGGCACCGACACCAATTAAAATAGTTTGAATAGAAAAACCTAAAGTTCCCTGATGTTTAGGCAACATGTCTCCGACCAAAGCGCGGAAAGGTTCCATCGCAATATTAACGGAAAAATCCATCATTGCTAAGAAAATCACGGCCAATAATAATACATTTGCCGCAATCAAGTGCGTAACGGAAGCAGCGTTGGGTAAAAGGACCAAACCTATGGCGCACAAAACGGCACCGATTAGAAAATAAGGTTTTCTTCGTCCAAGTGGACTCCACGTGTTATCTCCCATGTGACCGATGATTGGCTGTACAATTAATCCCGTAATTGGCGCAACGAGCCAGAACCAAGAAAGTTCGTGAACATCTGCACCTAAATTGGCGAGGATCCTACTTGCATTTCCGTTTTGTAACCCAAAAGCCATTTGAATTCCGAGAAAACCCATACTCATGTTGATAATTTGAGCGATGGAAAGATTTGGTTTTATTTTTTGAGACATATGTTTAGTGTTGGATGGTTGATGCTTGATGCTTGATGCTTGATGCTTGATGCTTGATGGTTGATGGTTGATGGTTGATGGTTGAAAATTAAATTAATTTTTCTTTAAATTGGAAATCATTGGATCTTCGATGGGTGATTTTATTTTGATGACCTCATCATTAACATCGTTTGGAATGGTTTGCGATAAAACATATTGTTTAATTTTCCATTGGTTTCCTGTTTTTTCGAGAACTCCACTTCCTCTACAAAGTTTCATTTGGGTATCGAGTAATTCATCGAACCAGGCGTATTTTCCATCAGAACTGAAGGAAATATTTCTTTTTAACGAAGTAAAACTCCAAGCTTTTCCTTTATCAAAAAAAGGTTTAGACCAATCCATGAACTCCTTTTTGTTCCAGACTTCCGTAGCATCCGTTCCGATAAAGCTGGATTCTGTGGCGAAAAGATCGAAATAGTTTTTATAGTCTGCATTCGCTGCAAAAGCGTTGAGATCATCTAAAACTTTGGAAACATTTTTTTTCTGCACATTTTCATAAAACCCTTTCTTTTGAGAGAACAATGAATTTGAAAGAAGCAGAAAACACGTAATTACTGTGAAAGCGATATTTTTATTCATAATCATTAAAGTTATAGATGCGTCGAGAAACTCAGCATGGCAATTGAAATCTAAACCGATTTTATTTTTGAAGTTCTAAAATTAGGGAAGATTTTCCGGAAACAGTCATTTTATTTTCACTTGAAATGGAGAATTCTTTTCCGGAAATAACGTCTTTTCCTTTGGTAATTCCCTGTATGGATTCAGAGAAACGACTTAAATCAAGAGATTGGTCTTTTTCATTGTTATTAATGATGACCATTACGTTTTCCTTTTCATTAAATCTGAAGTACACATACACTTTTTCCTTCGGCATGTAATGTTTGGTTTTCCCGGAGTGAATCACATTTTTCCCTTTTCGCCAGTTCAGTAGTTTTTGGGTAAAATCATGAAATCCTTTCTGTTCTGCAGTCTGTGTTTTTGGATCAAAAGCGTTTTGAGAATCACCTTTCCAACCGCCAGGAAAATCCTTGCGAATATCTGCATCACCGCCTTTATTTTTATCGCCACGCATTCCGATCTCGGAACCGTAATAGATTTGGGGAATTCCGCGAACGGTCGCCATTAAAGTTAAAGCCATTTTGTAATACCGAAGATCTCCTTTAAAAATCTCATTAAACCTTTCTGTATCGTGGTTTTCAAAGAAGACGAGAATAGTATTAATGTTTGGATACAAAAAATCATTACCGAAAGAATTGTAAATTTTGATCATTCCTTTGTCCCAACTTTCTTCTTCTTTCAACGCATTTGGTAATTCGGTATACAGCGTAAAATCCATCACTGATGGAAGGTAAGAGTTGTAATTGTCAATGGCTGCAATCTTTGAATCTTTTTGCCAATAGGAAATATGCGCCGGATTATACATCCACGCTTCGCCGACAATATTAAATTTTGGGTATTCGTCGGTAATTGCTTTTGCCCATTTTGCCATGGCAATTTTATCGTTGTATGGATACGTATCTACTCGCAAACCTCCAAGTTCAGCGTATTCGATCCACCAAATTGCATTTTGCGTGAGATATTTCAAAACCAAAGGATCGCTTTGATTCAAATCCGGCATTGTGGTATCGAACCAACCGTTTAAAGCTTCCTGTTTATCGATCTCTGCAACATTGGTATCGAACTGGGAAGTTGTTCTGTAATTCGATCTTTTGAACCCATATTTTCCTTCGCCATCTTTGAATTGATGAATCCAGTCTTTGGTCGGTAAATCCTGAATCATCCAATGCGAAATTCCCCAATGATTGGTCACATAATCCTGAATCAGCATCATTCCCCGTTTTTGAAGGTTGCGGGAAAGCTCCAGATATTCTTCATTGGTTCCATAGCGTCCATCGATTTTGTACAAATCGGTTTGCGCGTAACCGTGATAAGAAGTTTTCTTTTCGTTGTCCTCATTTGCGGGAGTCAGCCAAAGTGCTGTTGCGCCCAAATTTTGCAAATAATCCAAATTGTTGATGATGCCACGCAAATCGCCGCCGTGTCTTCCGCTGGGTAAAGTCCGATCTGATTTTTCAGTTAAATTAGGTTGAGAATCGTTGGAAATATCGCCGTTTGCAAAACGATCGGGCATGATCAAATACATGACATCTTTGGAAGAAAAAGATTCCCGTTCTGCAGATTTTGGAATTCTATTCTTCAGTTCGTAGGTGTAAGAATCGAGGGTTTTATTTCCGTTTTTGAGATTGATTTTAAAAGATGAATTTTTAACCTCCTCAGTATTTACGGTGATGAAAACATAGTTTGGATTTTCAGTTTTCGTAAGGTTTTTGATCTGAATTTGATCGGAAAGTTCCACCTGATATTTGGAAATATCTTTTCCGTAAACGAGGATCTGAAGTTCAGGATTTTTCATTTTGTGCCACCAGAAAGCGGGTTCTACTTTTTGGATCTGGGCAAAGGAAAACACAGAAATGAGTAAAAATAAAAGAGTTTTTTTCATTTTTTTATTTTAGGGAAACCTTATAGGTTTTAAAAACCTATAAGGTTTGAATTATTTTATGAAATTGAATTAAATCTTGCGTATTTTCGAAAAAGCCCAGCATAAAATTCTTGCTTACTTTCGTAGATTTATTTGCATTCAAATACGCATTAAATGACGAATATTTCCATTCTTCCGAACTTTTAACGAATTGATGCTGCAAAGGAATTTGATGAATGTCTTTGAAAATATTTTTTAATTGACCTTCCTCATCTATTCTTTCTCTTTTAATATAATCAATAAACAAGGCACCTTTTCTCTGAAACATTTTGTTATATGCTTTTGAATAAGAATTGAGCAAATTGCTTATCGGTTGCATTAAAAATTTATGTTCCTGCTCCGCCGACATTTCGTTTTCGGGTAAATCGAAATGTTTAAAAATTTCATTTTTGGATCGAAAGCAAATCAATAAACTAAGCCGTTGAGGAACTAAACAATAAGCATATATTTCTAAATACGGAAGCAAGTATTTTGAAAGTTGCCTCAAAAAATAATCATAATTACCTTCTTTCCGAAAAATTAATTCATTTCCACTGACCCTTGTAAACAAATGATAAGTCTGCTCAAATTCAAAGTTTTCATAAAGAGAAGTTTTTGTTTCCATTTTCGAAATTTTACTTAAAACCTTATAGGTTTTAAAAACCTATAAGGTTTCCTACATTTCTACTTTACAGGCTTCACAGAAATCGCGTAACCACCGCTTCTCACTAATTTCATAGGAAGTTTGGATGTGCTGGTTACAGTTTTCTTATAGATTTTATATGATTGCGGATTTTTCACATAATCGGCATCGTCGCCATCTGCATAAACCGTGGCTTCATATTTTTTTCCTTTTGGCAGGAAAGAGAAATCTACGGTGTAATTTCTGGCGTTTTCATCGGTGATTCCGCCAACAAACCATTCGTCTTTTCCTTTGGTTTTTCTAGCAGTATGAATGTAATCTCCCGGTTCTGCTGATAAAATCTTGGTATCATCCCAATCTACCGCAACATCTTTGATGAATTGAAAAGCATCCATGTGTTTCGCGTAATTTTCGGGTAAATCTGCCGCCATTTGAAGCGGAGAATACATCACAACATACAGCGCTAACTGTTTCACCAAAGTGGTTTTCACAAAACGGGTGTCTCCAGGAAAGTAATAATCGAGTTTAGTTTGGAAAATTCCTGGAGTATAATCCATCGGTCCACCCATAAATCTGGTAAAAGGTAAAATCGTTTGGTGATCGGGATTATTTCCTCCGAAAGCTTCGAATTCTGTTCCACGAGCTGCTTCTGCACCGATCCAGTTTGGATAAGTACGGCTTAAACCGGTTGGACGAATTGATTCGTGAGAGTTCACCATGATTTTGTAATCGTTGGCTTTTTCTACAATTCTTTGGTAATGATTGATGGTCCACTGGGAAAAATGATGTTCACCACGTGGAATAATATTCCCTACATAACCGGTTTTCACGGATTCATACCCGTATTTATTCATTAATTGAAACGCTGGATCTGCCCATCTTTCGTAATTTGCCGCCGAACCTGAGGTTTCATGATGCATCATCAATTTTATATTTTTGGAATGTGCGTAATCGTTCAACATTTTAAGGTCGAAATCTGGATACGGCGTAATAAAATCAAAAACAAATTCTTTGCTGTGACCGAACCAATCTTCCCAACCGGTGTTCCAACCTTCGATGAGCAAAGCATCGAAACCATTTGCAGAAGCGAAATCGATGTATTCTTTCACTTTCGTGTTGTTCGCAGCGTGTTTTCCATTGGGCGTTAGTTTAGAAAAATCTGTTTTCCCGATGTGCACATTATTCGTGGTGGAATAAGACCAGTTTGATTTTCCGATGATCATTTCCCACCAAACACCCATGTATTTTGTGGGATGAATGTAGGAAGTGTCTTTGTACTGCGTTGGTTCATTTAGATTAAAAATCATCTTCGAAGCTAAAACCTCTTCAGCTTTTGGAGAAACGATAATGGTTCGCCACGGAGAAACGGCGGGAGTTTGGATATACCCTTTTGCGCCTTGTCCATCCGGAGTTAAATGGGTTTTAAATTTAAAATTGGTCGCATCAAGGTCGAGATTTGAAGCTGCGTAATTGATCACGGCAGCTTCTGAAATATTCATATACAGTTGATCTTTCCCTTCTTTTTTCAACATTAAAGGCATTTGCACGCCATTTTTAATTAAAGTTTGGGAGGCATTTCCATCATAAGAAGTGGGCCATTTTGCAGGAACTTCGGAGAGATTGGAAGTTTGGGTTGGATATTCCTCGGAATCATAATCTCCGGCAAGCCACCATGCTTTCATATCGGTCGGCAAATCGATCTCGGAATCTTCCTCTTTAATGATAAAATAATTGAGATTTTTCTGTTCAGGAAATTCATATCTAAAACCCAAACCATCATTAAACAAACGGAATTTCACGACAATATACCGATCGTTTGCTTTTTGGTTTAAAGTTACTGCCAATTCATTATAATGATTAATATAGGATTTTTTTTCGCCCATTATTGGATTCCAAGTTTCATCTTTGGTATCAAATTTTTCAGCAGTTTTGGTGAAACCGTTGTCTAAATTTTTGCCTTTTTGATCTTTATTTTCAATTTCTGAGGCAAATTGAATATTTCCATCTTTTAAAAGCCTTAAACCTAACTTAGAGTCTTCAACCACTGTTTTTCCCTCATATTTTAAGTTATAGTAAGGGACTCCTGTTTTCAATTGAAAATTCATTTCAAATTTACCATCGGGAGATTTTAAAGATTGAGCATTAGAAAGAAAAGTTCCTAATAAAAGAAAAAACACAGAAGTTTTCAAATTTTTCATCGTACAAATTTAAGATTCATTAAAAATAAAAAAACTGCTGCTATAAAGCAACAGTTTCTTTGGATTATAACGCTTTTTTTATAGTGGCGTAAGTTTATAAGTTCCCAATTTAACGTTTGCTGTAATTTTATACATATTACCACCACCATTAAACTTGATATTGTCATTATCTCCTTTTGGTCCTAAGAACCCAGAGTTTCCACCAGTGTGAATATTTCCCCAATCTAGTTCTCCCCAAGATTGCTGACCAATAAATTTGAATTCAGAATTATCTGGAATTGCGATGGAATATTCATAAAGACCATCTCCTACTTGGTTCATAGGGATCGCTGTAGTTGGGTTCCAACCTTGTATAGAACCTACCAAATAAAGATCAGTTGGTAAAGTTGGGATCGCAGAAGGAGTTACAGTAATGTTTCTTGAATTTTGATCAATCGTTATTTTGTACATTCCAGAATCGCCAGTAAATTTAATATTTTCATTTCCCGAAGCTTGTAAATTACTAGACCAAGTTGTGAAATACTTGTAGCTATCATTAATACCTGAAGCATTTAAACTGTAGTTAATTGGATTCCAAGCTTGTTGACCAAGAAATCTAAATAAGCCATCATTTTGCAAATAGGTATAAATTTCTGAAATATTATTGTTATTTTTCAACAATTGCGCTTTTGTATCGCTCCAACCAACAGCTGTTCCATCACCAACTAAATAGAAATCTACGTAAGCTGGTTGATAAGGAGTTACTTTGAATAGAACAATTTCAGAAGTTTTTGAAATATTTCCACCTGCAGAAGTTGTTGCTGCTGTTACACGAACCTGAACTTCACTTGCAACGCCCACTGCTAAACCTAATTTTAAAGCAGCATCATTGAGTTGAAAGTTAGTCCATATCAATTCTTTCACATCTGTAGTTGTTCCACCGGAAACAAATGAAGTAGAATTTTTTGGAGCAATTTCTACGTTATAGGTTACTGGTACTCCATAATCATAATCAGTCCATTTTACGGTAGCTGCATTTACGTTAGGATTTGCAGCATCTAAAACAATTGCTTGACCAACTGTTGGACTTGTAATTACAGGAATTGCAACAGGATAAGGAGTAATTCCCACTGAAATCATGTTGGAAACATTGGTTCCCGAAATTACTCTAATGTAAAGTAAAGTTTGTGTATACGGCGAAAATCCTTGTTGTAAAAGCGCAGTGTTTAAAGCACTAATGGTACTTGTGTATGCATTTTTTGTGGTAGTTGCAAAAGTTACAGGTGTTTTGAAATCTGCGGTTTTAGAAAATTGTACCGTATAAGTTCCAGTTGCACCATTTGCTGCATCCCAAGTTAAACGGAAACTGTTTCCATCCATTGTAGGATAAAGGGTGTTGCTGCTCAAAGTTGTATTATACAATTTTATTGAACTTTCTGTGCTGGTCCAGTTTTTATCAGCTTCATCTCTACATGAGTTTAGAAGAAGTAATGGTAAAAACAATACCATTAAAATTTTAAATATATTTTTCATGTTAAATCTTCTTATTATTATTCAATAGTATATGTTCCTGCTTTCAGGTTCACGGTAATTTTGTAAGAACCACCATTTCCATTAAAAACGATATTTGAATTATCCTCTTTAGGACCTAAAAAACCAGAATTTCCGTTGTTGTTTTTTAGGATATTTCCCCATTCTAAGCTTGCGAATGCTTGTTGACCTAAAAATTTCATTTCCGTATTTGCACCTAAAGTAGTGGTCAATTCGAAAACGCCTTCTGATTTTCTAGTCATTGGAATTGCGTTTGCAGCATTCCATCCGTTCAAACTTCCTACTACATATAGATTCGGATATTCAAAACCTAGTGGAGAAGCGGTTGCATTGAGTGACTGTACTGCTCCATCAGCATTAATTTCTATTTTATAGATTCCAGCTGCGCCCGTAAATTTCATATTTTCACGATCAGAAAAAACGATGTTTGCGGAAGTTTGTTTAAAGTATCTACTTGCAGCATCTGTTCCAGGATTATCAATACTATAATTAATAGGACTCCAAGCTTGTTGACCTAAAAATCTGAAACTTTCTTGAGATAAGTAAGTGTAGATATAAGAAAAATTATCCATTTTGTATAAAGCTTGTGCCACTCCCGAATTCCAACCAACGTAAGAAGCTGCTCCTACGAGGAAGAAGTTTGGATATTCTAATGCATAAGGAGTAACATTTACAGTAGTTACATTGGAAACTGCCTTAATTTGATTAGCTCCTAAAGCAGAAATTACTCTTAAAAACATTTTTCCTTCAATGTTTTTTGTCAAACCAATCGTTTGTGCAGCCGTATTAAGCTGACTTACTGTATAAGTTGCCGTTCTAAGGGATTGTGCTACTGTTCCTAAAACATAAGGAGTTTTAAAATCCTTGTCTTTCGAAGCTTCAATTTTGTAATTCACTTCTACAGGTACCGTGTATGCAGCTTGAGTCCAAGAAACGTTAAGCGCAGGATTATCTGGATAATTTTTATCTAAAAAAATATGTTCTGCAGATAGATCCATTGCGATTGGTGCAGCACTATTGTCTACTTGTACTAATTCTCGGTTGTCACATGAAGTTAAGCCGATCATCAGAAGTAATGCAGCAAATGCATTAATGATATATTTATTTTTCATTTTGTAAAAAGTCATTTAAAATTAAAATTAATAACCCGTGTTTTGAACTAAGTTCGGATTAGCAATAATATCTTTTGCCGGAATTGGGTAAAGATTTCTGTAGTCTTCTACCGCTTGACCATCTTTTACACCTCCTTTCCAAGGCCATAAATAAGCTGCAGTAGTAAATTTGCCATATCGAACAAGATCTGTTCTTCTGGTCATTTCCCAACCTAATTCTCTACCTCTTTCATCAAGAATAAAGTTTAAATTAAGAGAAGCAACTGGTAATGCACCTGCTCTAGTTCTTAAAGCATTTACATATCCTAATGCAGTTGCCGCACTTCCACCACCTCCTCTGAGGTTTGCTTCAGCGTACATCAGATAAATATCTGCTAATCTGAACATTGGAATATCGGTATCTACAAAATTCCCAGAACCTTTAGTTGGTCCATCTTGTCCTTCTGCTCCTGTACTGGTAACATTTTTAAATTTCACGAACGGATATCCATTAGAAAAATTACCTAAATCTTCAATCTCCAAAGTTTGTTTATTGGTATAGAAATTTCCACGCAAATCGCTTGATCCGGCTCCACCGAAAAGGTTGACATACGCTTTAGTAGTTCTTAAACCAGACCAACCACCGTTGATTCCAAAAGATTTTGCATCCATTGTTCCACCTACTGAAGCATGTACCAAATAAGTACTACCACCGTATGATTGAGCTTTCAAACCATCAAAAACAATTGGGAAAATAACTTCTGGATTGTTTTTTTCGTTGTCTGCAAGGAATAAATCTTCGTATTTAGTTTTCAAACCATATCCACCACCAATTACTTTTTCGCAATAAGTGATACAGTCTTTACTTCTATCAACTCCGGTATACACTTTAGCATTCAAATAAAGTCTTGCTAAAAGTGACCATGCTGCAGCTTTATCTGCTCTTCCATAAGAAGATTTCGGAGCTTTAAGTTCATTTGAACAAGCTAATAATTCAGCTTCTACATATTTAAATAGATCTGCTCTCAAAATTCTTGGCGGAGGAGTAGATGATCCAACCGGCATATTGGTTTCTGTTGGAAAAGGTACATTTCCGAATAAATCTAAGGCATGATAATAAGCTAAAGCTCTTAAATATCTTGCTTCAGTTCTCATGGATTTTGCTTCGATCAAATTTGCTCCAGTAATATTATTAGCCGCTAATTTCTCATCGGTTGTATTACGGATAAAATCATTACAGAAAGCGATCTCTGTAAAAACTCTATAATAAAATGCACTTACATATTCGCTGGAAGCATCCCAATTCATTTTGTGAATGGATTGCAAAGTACCATCATTCCACGCAATTACTGCTTCGTCTGTTGACAAAACCTGCATGGTGAAAAGCTGTCTTGTATACTGTGAAAAGTTGGCATCAATACCATTGATATCGGGATTTCCGCCGCCGCCATCTTGACCACCATGAGCAAAACCACCATATAATTTTGCCAAAGCATTTGGATAATTGGCAAAATTCCCATAAACTACTTGTGCTGTATCATTTGAAATTGAAGTTTGTTCCAAATCTCTTACACATGAGGTCGTAGAAAATAAAGCAACCACAGAAGCTGCTGCTATTATTGTTTTAATTCTTTTTGAATAAATTTTCATTTTCTTTTAATTAAAAATTAAAGTTAAGTCCTAATGAATACACTCTTGGCATTTGATAATAACCATTGTCAATACCACCGAAAACCTCTGGATCAACTCCAGTGTATTTCGTAATTACTAGTACGTTCTGTGCCATTCCATAAACTCTTAAAGAAGAACCTGTAGAAAGTACATCACGGAAAGTATAACCTAAATTTACATTATCTAAACGGAAGAAAGAAGCATTTTCAATGAATAGATCTGAGAAATACTGTGGTGTAGCAAATTGATTGTTTACCGCAGTTGAGTACACGTTTTGCAAATATTCATTGGTTGCTGCAGATTGCAAAGAACTGTTAGAAGCTGCATTATTATATACATAATTTCCAATTACGGCTCTTGCGCTGAAACCGGCATCCCAATTTTTATGAGAAAATTTAGTACTGAAACCTAAAATCGCATCTGGTTGTGTAGATTTATAATAATATTTATCAGAATTATTAATTTTTCCGTCTCCATTTCGATCTACAAAAACGCCATCTAATGGGTTCCCTGCATTGTCGTAAACTTGTTGGTATACGTAAAATGCGTAAGGTTGATAACCAACTGCATGTGCTTGAATGGTATTACCTACTCCACCTGCAATATCTCCAACTGTTAAGAAAAAAGAATCATCTGCACCTTGAGAAAGTTCTTTAATTGTAGAATCGTAATGCGTTGCGTTGAAAGAAAGCTCCAAGGTCGTATCTTCTGTTTTGATAGGAACTACGGTAATTGAACCTTCAATACCTTTAGAATCCATCACCCCAACATTCAAATTATTGTTGTTAGATACATCTCCTGCTGCGATTGGTGCACCGCTTACTAAAAGTTTATCGGCCGTTTTTTGAAACAAGTCAATTGATCCAAAAATTCTGTTCTTCGCGAAACCATAATCTAAACCAACGTTTTTGGTAGTAGTAATTTCCCAAGTTAAATTTGGATTAAAAATATTTGGACGATACATTTGATAAAAAGAGTCCCCTAAATAATATTGAGCACCACCATTACTCAGGTTGTATGAACCAGAAGCTGCATAATCATTATCTGAAAGTTCCTGATTACCGGTTTTACCCCAACCAGCTCTTAATTTTAAAGTATTGATTCCTTTTCCTTTTAAGAAACTCTCTTCATTAAGCTTCCAACCTACAGAAACTCCTGGGAAATTTCCCCAAACGTTATCTTTGGTGCCATTGTAGAATCTAGAAGAACCATCTCTTCTAATCGAAGCAGAAATAATATATTTATTAGCAATGGTAAAAATACCACGACCATAAAAAGATAAAAGAACATTTCTGGTTGCGAAATCTCTTCCAACTGGTGGTGCTACATTATTACCATTATAAGTTGGGGCATAAGGATCTGCTCTGTAGAAATTTTGATAAGCATAACCTCCCACTAAATCTACATTGGTATTAATAGAAGAAATCGTTTTGGTATAACTCAAATACGTTTCTAGCAATTTATTTTCCTTTTCCTGAGAGTAAGCTCTTGAACGTCCTTTATCCGCAAATGCAGTTTTGTACAAGCCACTTTCTCTTTTTGAACCGTTGGCTTTTGTATAATCATAACCTGCGTTTACATTGAAATGTAAGTCTGGTAAAAAATGGAACTTATAATCCAACTGAATATTCCCTAAACCTCTCCAAATAGAAGAAATATCTCGGGTTGCATCTAATTGAGCCAGTGGATTTGGATTTCCGTTCACATTCAAACCTCCATTCAGTAACCATTCATAATATCCTCCATAATTAGAGTTTCCTGAATAAACCGGTTGTGTAGGATCAAAATAAGTGGCATTTCTAATCACTCCATCTGCAGCAAATCTGTTATCTGTAAAAGTACCTTTTGCATTTACAGTCACGGATAAGTGATTATCAAAAAATTTCGGAGTCAAATTTAAACCTACCGAAGTTCTTTTAAAAGAGTTGGTTCTCACAATACCATTTTGTTCGTTGTACCCGATGGATAAACGATATGGTAAAACTTTAATCCCTCCAGACAAGGCGATATTATTATCGCTTCCTACTGCAGTTTGATAAATTAAATCTTGCCAATTGGTGTTTGCAGTTCCCAATTTAGCTTGATAAGCAGCTGAAGCATTGGCTTTTACAAAAGCTCTAAACTCATCCGCAGATAATACATCGGTATTTTTCATTTTTGTGGAAACCGACGCTAAAGTAGAGAAATTCACTTTAAATTTCCCAGAAGAACCTCTTTTAGTTGTTACCAAAATAACTCCATTGGAAGCTCTGTTACCATAAATTGCCGTTGCAGATGCATCTTTCAAAATATCGAAAGTTTCGATATCATTTGGATTAATTAAAGAAAGTGGATCAGCTGCACCAGAAATTTTACTAAAATCTTGAGGTACCCCATCAATTACAATAAGTGGTGCTTGCGAACCACCTAGTGAACCAATCCCACGAATTCTAATGGAAGAACCAGAACCTGGCGCACCACTATTTCCTGTAATAGAAACTCCAGGAGTTTTTCCTTGGATCAATTGTGCAGGTGAAGTCGCTCCACCATTAAAGTCCTTCGACGAAATAGAAGAGATCGATCCCGTAACATCGGTTTTCTTCTGTTTCCCATAACCAATCAGAACAACCTGTTCGATATCAGCAGTTTTAACTGAATCTTTGGTTTGTGCGTGTAACATTGTTCCGGCAAATAATAAGAAGGCCGGTGCAATTTTTAAAACTGTAGTATAGTTTCTCACAAAAATAAAATTTAAGGATTAATATTCAATACATAACTGCTTCCCTTGGTAAAGCATTGCAATTTAAACAAAAAATCAATTATTATTAAATTTTTATTAAAATTGTTAATTATTTCTGATTATAATCATATCTTTAAAACGACGCAATTAACTAATCACCTGTAAACAAATATATTAACAACTCAATCTCTCATTTTGAGACTTTATGAAATTAACAAATAGTTAAACATTTGTTTAGCAAATTAGTAATCTCAGCTCCAGATTTAGTACGGTAACTGTACATTTTTTGTACAATTTAACACATGACCACCCATTTCTTGGCTTACTCTAAACAATTGTTTAACAATAAAAAAAATATACAGCAGTATTTTAACCAAAGTGATCTTTTATTTAAACATTTCCATTTTTCGAATTTAAAATTAATATGCTTCAAATTCTTTTCAAAAAAGGGTTAGTTACTGCACGATCCTTTAGAAATATGATCTTAAATTTCAATAAAAACGATGTAAATACTATTCTCCTGAAAAATTTAATAAACCCTAAATCTATTGGAACACAAAAAGGAAGTGCAGTACTGCAAAAACAAGCAAGTTTTACAGAAGAATTTATAAAGATCATCGTTCTATTCGACACCGAAAACGGTAAAAATTACAAGAATCAAATAGCGAATTCCAAAAAAAAATGATTCAGAAAATATTGATTTTTAATTATCTCTTATAACCCTTATCTTTGCAAAAAATTAGAAAGAAAAAAATGTCGGATAGAAAATTAATTACCGCAGCTTTGCCTTATGCAAATGGTCCGGTTCATATAGGTCATTTGGCGGGAGTTTATATTCCGGCAGATGTTTATGCACGATTCAACAGAAGATTGGGAAAAGACGTGGCTTTCATTTGTGGCTCCGATGAACACGGGATTCCTATCACCATTCGCGCAAAAAAAGAAGGCGTAACTCCACAAGATATCGTCGATCAATACCACGAAATCATTAAAAAATCTTTTCAGGATTTAGGAATATCATTTGATGAATATTCCCGAACGACTTCTCCAAAACACAAAGAAGTAAGTCAGGATTTTTTCACAACATTATATAATAAGGATAAATTCATCGAAGAAACTTCTGAACAATATTTCGATGAACAAGCCAATGAATTTCTCGCAGACCGATATATCGTAGGAACCTGCCCGAATTGTGGCAACGATACTGCTTACGGCGATCAGTGCGAAAAATGCGGTTCTACCCTTTCTCCCTCAGAATTGATCAATCCAAAATCTATGCTGAGCGGAAATGTTCCTATTTTAAAGGAAACCAAAAACTGGTATCTTCCTTTGAATGATTATGAAGATTTCCTCAACGAATGGATCATCGAAGGACATAAAAACGACTGGAAACCCAATGTTTACGGACAAGTTAAATCCTGGTTAACCGACGGTTTGAAACCACGTGCAATGACGAGAGATTTGAATTGGGGCGTTCCTGTTCCACTTCCAAATGCAGAAGGAAAAGTCCTTTATGTTTGGTTTGATGCACCGATTGGCTATATTTCTTTCACTCAGGAATGGGCAGAAAATAACGGAAAAGACTGGAAAGACTATTGGCAAAATGACAACGCTGATTTGGTGCATTTCATTGGAAAGGACAATATCGTTTTCCACTGTATTATTTTCCCAGCGATGATGAAAGCGCATGGCGATTACAAAATGCCAACAAATGTTCCCGCTTTTGAATTTTTAAATTTAGAAAACGACAAGATCTCAACCTCCCGTAATTGGGCAGTTTGGGCACATGAATATGTTGAAGAATTCCCGGGACAACAAGATGTTTTGCGTTATTCTCTTCTGTCTTCCGCTCCAGAAACGAAGGATAATAATTTCACGTGGAAAGATTTCCAGACCAAAAACAATTCAGAATTAGTAGGAATTTTCGGAAATTTCATTAATCGTGTTGCGGTTTTGATACATAAATATTATGACGGAATTGTTCCGGCTGGAAATGAAAGTGCAGAAGAATTAAATGAAATTACCAAAGCTTCAACCGAAGTTGAAAATTTCTTGGAACATTATGAATTTAGAAATGCTTTAACCGCGATGATGAATTTGGCGCGTTTCGGAAATCAGTATCTTCAAATTGAAGAACCGTGGAAAACCATTAAAACCGATCCGGAAAAAGCGGCGAATTCTTTATTTATTGCCGCACAAATCGCAGTTGGTTTGGCGCAGATTTGCGAACCGTTTTTACCTTTCAGTGCAGAGAAATTACAGAAAATGTTTAATGTTTCTCAATTGAGTTGGAGCGAAATTAAAGAAGAAAAAGTTTTAATTAAAACCGGACATCAAATCAACGAAGCTTCTCTTCTTTTCTCCAAAATTGAAGATGAAACCATTGAATTTCAGATTCAAAAATTAGAAAACACGAAAGAATCCAACAAAAAAACCAATCCAAAAGCCAATCCAATGAAAGACGAAATTCAATTTGATGATTTCACGAAAATAGATCTTAGAACTGCAACAATTTTGACCGCAGAAAAAGTAGAAAAAGCAGATAAATTGTTGAAATTCTCTGTAGATACAGGAGTTGACGTAAGAACGGTTGTTTCCGGAGTTGCTGAAAGTTTTACACCGGAAGAATGTGTGGGAAAACAGGTGATGATTTTATTGAATTTGGCTCCACGTAAAATCCGTGGAATTGAATCTCAGGGAATGTTGCTTTTGACGAATAATGCAGAAGGAAAACTGGTTTTTGTAACGCCGACTGAAACGGTGGAAAATGGGATTGAGATTGGATAAAAATTTCTAAAACATTAAAAATAAGAAGACCTGAAAATTAATTCAGGTCTTTTTTTGTCAATCTCGCCAGATAAGAATCCTCTTCTTGAAGAATTTTTTCAATTTCAAATCCATTATTTTCCGCAACTCTTTTAAAGGTTTCGAAATCCAAATAAAGCCATTTCGTAGGATTTTCTGTATCTAATTGATAGTGGATAAAATAATCGACTTCACCATAATAACGATCCGCAGGAACCATTACTCCGCCGTCTTCATCGCGATCGTACATGTAGAGAATATCCGTACTGTCGATGAGAATCTGCCCTTTTTCATTTAAAAGCGATTGCAATTTTTCCAGATAAAAATCAATTTTATCCAGGCTTTCAAAAATTCCTGTTCCATTCATTAAAAGCAAAATCGTATCAAAAGTCTGGACCGGAAAATCCAAAATATCCGAACACCAAACATTTTTCACGCCTCTTAATCGGCAAACTTCAACGGATTTTGGGGAATTATCTAAGGCAAAAACCTCTAATTTTTTTTCATTTTGAAGGTATAAACTGTGAGATCCAGCTCCGGCTCCAATATCCAGAATTTTTCCTGTAGAAAGTTCCAACGCTTTCTGTTCCAGCGAATTCATCTCATCAAAATCCCGAAAAAAATACTCCACCGGAAGTTCATCGATTTCTGAAATGGAAGTTTCTGTTAGCAAATCATCTGCACTTTTATTTTGATAAAAATCCCAAATCGCCTTACCCATTAAATCTTTCATTTCTAATATTTTTTCAAAAATAAGCAAATAGCATTCAACTTAAAAATTAGCAATACTGTAATTTATTTAAAAGTTTCTTACATTCGTCTTGAAAAAATAAAATAATGCGCAAAATAGATATCCTTTTTAAGGAATATGCCGAAAGTCACCAAAACAGAAAGAATAAATTAATTCACTGGATTTGTGTTCCGCTGATTTTTTGGTCTATTTTAGGATTTATTTCGCTCATTCCTGCTCCTCATTTTTTCATTCAGTATTTCGGTGCGATCAGTATTGTTTCCCTGATCGCAATTGCTTTGGTCACAGTTTACTATTTCAGTTTATCCTGGAGAATTGCCGTGATAATGCTATTCGTGATGCTTTTAATGGAACATTTGATCTATTTTGTTAATGTAAAATTACAACACCAATCCTGGATTTTATTTGTTGCAGTTTTCGTTTTATCCTGGATCGGACAATTCTACGGTCACAAAATAGAAGGAAAAAAACCGAGTTTTCTGAAAGATTTACAATTTCTGCTGATCGGACCGATTTGGTTGCTGCATTTTGTTTTAAAGAAATTGGGGTTTAAATATTAAAAAATTCTTATGATGTTAAAAAAGACTATTTTTTCTCTGTTTCTTTTAGTGTTTCTGAATTGCACAAAAACCGACAAATATTCTACCGTGAATGCCAGTTTAATAGATGTAATTCCTGAATCACCATCTAAAATGGAAACGCCACCTCCACCGATGGAAGTCGCAAAAAACGAAGTTCCTGGTGAAGTAATATCACCAAAAAAAACAGATACCATTTCCAAAAAAATCATTAAAAATGGAGATATGGAAATTGCAGTTCCCAATTTATTGGACGCGAAAAAAAAGGTTTCAGAAATTATCAAAAACAACAAAGCTTACCTCCAAAGCGAAACTTTTCGCAATTCCGATCGATCTGAAAATATCAATTTAGTAATTCGGGTTCCTCATCAGAATTTCGATGCCATTATCAATTCTTTTTCCGACGGAATTGGTGCAGTAGAGGCAAAAACCGTTAAAGCCGAAGATGTAACGGAAGAATATACCGATGTATCCATCAAGCTAGAAAATAAGAGAATCTACCTAGAAAAATACCGCGAAATGCTGAAAAATGCTGCTTCAACGAAAGACATGTTGGAAATTCAGGAAAATATTCGCGCCTTGGAAGATGAAATAGATGTTGCCGAAGGAAGATTACGCTTTATCGATGACCGCGTTAATTACAGCACTTTGGAATTGCTTTTATTTAAAGAAAAAGCGCGGACTTCTGCCACTTCAAAAATAGGATTTGGTAGCAGATTCGGTGATTCAATCGCGGAAGGTTGGAATTCTTTTGTCAGTTTTTTACTCGGATTAATTTCATTTTGGCCCTTTTTTATTATCATTCCCCTCTTGATTTTCGCTTGGAAAAAATGGCGACGTAAAAAATAAAACACAAAAAATCCGGAAAAATAATTTCCGGATTTTCTATTTTGCAAAATTTTTATCTAAGCGTTGTAATGCTTTTTTACTTCTTCTAAAAACTGTTCATCACTCATTTTTTGATCAGTTCCCAACTTCACTTTTAAGTTTTTAAACTGTGCTGTTTCTTCCAAGTGCTTTTTCAGTTCTTCCTGCATGGTTCCGGGACCAGTAATATAGACTTCTTCTGAGTTTGTTAAAAGATGTTCTACTTCTTTGAAGAATTTTGCTTTATTTGTCTGCTCTGCATTGTTACCTGCATTTTCACTTGAATTTCCATGCTGAATCACTGCTTTTACTGGCGAACACAGGAAAAATTTAAAGGCATTTTGAGCATCATGATTTTTTACAACGACTGCTTTAGTTTGATCGATCCAAAGTCCAGCTAATTTTTTTTCTGACATAATAATTTATTTTCCAGGTAAGAGACAACAATGATGCAAAAGAGCTGTTAATAGATGTTAAACTTTATTTGCCCAGCACAAAAATTGCCGGAATTTTATGCAGTTCGGGCTTGGATTTTTGCCATTCTTTAATAGTTAGGGTTTTAATGAATTCATTTTCCGGATCATTGATATTTGCAGCGATGCATAATTTAATTTGAGGCGAAAGCGTCTTGCAAAGGTCTTCAAACAAAGGATTATTTCGGTACGGAGTTTCCATGAAAATCTGTGAATATCCCGTAGAATTTACCTGATTTTCTAGCCATTTTATCTTTGCTTTTTTTTCCGATTTATCGATCGGCAAATACCCATGAAAAGTAAATTCCTGCCCATTAAATCCACTTGAAATCAAGGCTAAAATTATCGAAGAAGGTCCATTAATAGGAATTACTTTTACCGAATTTTCGTGACACCATTTCACCATTAAATTTCCTGGATCTGCAATACAAGGAAGTCCAGCTTCCGAAAGCAAGCCAAAATCTTGACCATTTTTCATTAAAAGTTGCGCCTCTTGCAAATCTTTTCGTTCTGAATATTTATCGAGAAGAAACAATTTTAAATCCGCCTGTTTTTTTTCGGGAGCAAAAAATTTAATGACTTTTCGAGCGGTTTTTTCATTTTCCACAAAGAAATAATCGGTCTTTAAAATATATTCTTTAATGGAAGGTGCGAAATAATCGAGGGGTGAATTTTCTGATAGATAAGCGGGAATGAGGAATAGCATAATTTGATGATTTGATGATGTGGTGATGTGATGATGTGATGATGTGAAAAATGCTCTATTTGTTTTTTTTGAGAAGGCACTTTCTATTTATTAATTGACTCTTTCAAATTTGTTGCAAGTTTCTCGCAAGTTTCATCTAAAAGCTGATATACTTTTTCAAAATCAGCCATTGTTCCCCAATAAGGATCTGGAACTTCCTGATTATTTTCTAAAATTAAAGAAACTTTTTGTCGTTGAAGATCGTTTTCTGCTAATGACAAAACATCTTTCAAATTATTACGATCCATGCAATAAATGCGGTCATACTCTCTAAAATCTTTGGCCGAGAAAGGTCTGGATTTTTGTGCTGAAAGATCAATTTCATATTTTTTCGCAGTAGAAATGGAGCGGTGATCAGGACTTTTTCCTTCGTGCATCGCAATTGTTCCCGCAGAATCAACAACGAAGTTTTCGGGAAGCTTTGATTGTAAAATCCCTTCTGCAAGTGGACTTCTACATATATTTCCAAGACAAACCATAAGGATTTTCATAAGCGATTGTTATAAATAGTTAGCAAATGGTAATTAGCATTTAGCATTTAGCATTTAGCAAAAATAAAGAAAAAAAATTGCGATTTTAAAATTCGACTTTAACAAAAAATGAAGAATATCGCTATTCTTCATTTTTTAAATATTTTATTTTGGGTAAAATTATTGTCTGATTTTTTCGCCCAATTCTTTCACATATTTTTTCAGTTCCTTGTCAATTTTCGAAACATCTTTGATCGTATCACAAGCATACATCACGGTGGAGTGATCTTTTCCACCCATTTCCTCGCCAATTTTGGTGAAGGTCGCGTTG
This sequence comes from Kaistella chaponensis, assembly GCF_900156725.1. Classification (GTDB taxonomy): domain Bacteria; phylum Bacteroidota; class Bacteroidia; order Flavobacteriales; family Weeksellaceae; genus Kaistella; species Kaistella chaponensis. The sequence goes on from NZ_FTOI01000006.1 coordinate 131,074, forward strand.
GTCAACTCTTTCGCAAAATACATTGCCAATTGTCGAGGTAAAGCGATTTCTCTTTTTCTGGTTTTGGATAAAAGCTGCTCTCTTTCGATTCCGAAATATTCACAAACAACATCTTGAATATAAGGAATATTAATTACTTTTTTCTGGTTCGCTGCAATTTTATTGATGGTATCTTTCAGCAATTCTAAACTTAATTCAGATTTATAAATCGTAGAATAGGCGATCACCGAATTGATCACGCCAATCAATTCACGAACATTGGTTTTTACTTCCGATGCTAGAAAATCGAGCATGTCTTCGGTTAAAACGATTCCATCTCGGTTCAACTTATCGATGATAATTCTTCTTCTTGTATCAAAATCCGGAGATTTTATTTCCGCAGAAAGTCCCCATTTGAATCGGGAAACAATTCTTTCCTGAATATCTAAAATATCAACAGGAGCTTTATCTGAAGTTAAAATAATCTGTTTTCCGTTTTGGTGCAGATAATCGAAAATATGGAAAAAACTGTCTTGAGTAGATTTCTTCCCAGATAAAAACTGAATATCATCGATGATCAGAACATCGACCATTTGATAAAAATTTGCAAATTCTGTTTGCTTATGCGCTTTCGCTGCGGAAACAAACTGCTGAATAAATTTCTCGGAAGAAAGATAAAGTACCACTTTATCCGGATAAGCATTTTTAACTTCCAAACCTACTGCATGACCTAAATGCGTTTTTCCAACTCCATATCCACCATGCAAAAACAAAGGATTGAAGGCAGTTGCTCCTGGTCTTTTGGCAATCGATTTTGCTACCGTTGCAGCAAATTTGTTGCTTTCGCCTTCTACATAATTATCAAACGAAAAATCAGCTTTCAAATTAGAATCGATATTCACTTTTTTCATTCCTGGAACGACAAAAGGATTAATCAAATTCGCAGAAAATGCGGGTGGTAAAGTTTCCTGCATTTTTGGTGTGGGAATACTTTTTCCTTTAAAGTTAACGGTAATCGGTTTTTCTTGACCTGCAGGTCTGTTTTCCATCACAGAATACCATAATTTTACGCCCTTACCAATATTTTTTTTCAACGCTGCAGAAAGCAAAGACAAATAATTATCTTCGATGTATTCTTTGTAAAAATCACTCGGAACCAAAAGGGTCAGATTATTGCTAACTAAAGAAACTGGCTGCACATTATCGAACAGCAAATCAAAAGAGTTTTCTAGTTTTTTCAGATCCGTATTATCTTCAGCGGCGTTGAGATTATCTCTCATAAACTGAAGACAATTTTCCCAAATGAGAGTTAAATTTTCGTTCATTTTCTTTCAGCAATTTTTCCTGAATTATTTAATTTTGGCAGGACAACAAATATCGAATTTTAAAATTTCTTAAAAAAATTTTTGTGCTATTGGTTATTAAAAAATATATTTGTATGATCAATTTCAAACCACCATGATACACACAACACATTCATTAAGAGTACGTTACGCAGAAACAGATCCCATGAAATACGTGTACTACGGGAACTATGCTCAATACTTTGAAGTGGCGCGTGTTGAGCTATTCCGCAGCTTAGGAATATCTTACGATGAGATTGAAAGTCAGGGAATTTGGCTTCCCGTTTCGGAGTACAACATTAAGTATTTGAAACCTGCATTGTATGATGAAGTTCTCGAAATCCACACCTTTATCAAAAAAATTCCAGGCGTTCGAGTGGAGTTTGAATATGAAATTTACAACAGCTCTAAGCAGAAAATTACCGAAGCCAAAACAACGCTTTTCTTTTTAGATTCGAAAACCAATAAAATTGTAAAATGCCCTTCTTTTTTAATGGAGCTTATCGAAAAAAACTGGCAAGAATGATTTACAGTTCACTTCCCGCTTCTATTTCATAAGGTTGCTTGTCTTTTTCAAAAATCCGAGTGAGTTGATTTCCCTCGACTGTAATTTTGGTACCAACTTTTCGAATCCAGTTCCCTTCTCGAAGTCCAATTACTTTGGTATTATTTTGCGTTAAAAATTCTTTGATCCGCGTCTCTCTGGTTTCGCCGTTATGCTTTAAATCTGGATTAGGATCTAGATAATGCGGATTAATATTGAACGGAACCAATCCCATGGTCTCAAAACTGGGTGGATAAACAATCGGCATATCGTTCGTCGTTTTCATATTAAGACCGCCAATATTGGAACCTGCACTGGAACCAAGATATGGTTTGCCTTTTTCTACATTTTCTTTTAAAAGCGTCATCAGGTTTTCCTCGTGTAAGGTTTTCACCAAGAGAAAAGTATTTCCGCCACCTGTAAAAAAACCTTTGGCTGATTGAATTGCTTCGGCTTTATCTTCAAACTCATGAAGTCCTTTTAATTTAATATTAATTTTTGAAAAAAATATTCTCGCGGTATTGGTGTAATCTTCGTGCGAAATTCCGCCGGGTCTTGCGAACGGGATAAAAACAACCTCATCGATCCCGGTGAAAAGTTCCGTTATTTCCTTTTCTAAATACTCCAAATACTTCCCTCCAAAAAGTGTAGAAGTTGATGCTAAAATAATGTTCATCGTAAAATCTTTATAGAAACAAAGATATTTAATATTTCTTTCAAAAAAGACCGATGATATTCCATTATGAGTACAAAAAATTACCACTTCAGTATTGAAAAAGATTTCAATTATTAAATTCTCAAATTAATACATGATTTTTATCAATTTTATGTTAAATTCTTAAATATTAACTTTTTTCAAACAATATCAAAGTATCTTTGCATAGAAATTATAAACAAAAATATAAAGATGAGTTATACAATAGTAGGTTTATTTCCGAACCAAAAATACGCAAAAGAAATATCAGAAGGAATTGAAAAAACGGGGATTAAAAATGAAGACTATATCATTTACAAAACCCAAAAGAACAAAACAGATAAAAGCAATTTCTGGAAAAAACTCTTAGGCATCGAAAAAGCACCTGCTAAAACTGAGGTTGAAAGCCTTATCACAAGTGTTGCAATTCGAAATGAAGAAGAATTAAACAACATAAAAAAATCATTCAAAAAAAATGATGTGGTGAAAATCTATGAATTTCAGGACATGACTTTAGAGGAAGCAAAAAATTTAGATTACATAAAAAAAATTGTAGAGATAAGAGCAAAATCTCAAATTTATTCAATGCCGCAAATACCAAACGCGAGAGGAAGAATCAGCGAAGGAATCAATACTGAAGTGAAAGCATAGCGCTGAAATATTTTCTAAATTCTAAATCTGTACTTTTTGTGCAGATTTTTTTTGAACCTCAAATCCCTCTTCGTTCCCAAATGGAGTGTTCAGTACTTTTGAAATCATCATTTAATAAAGATTAATCTGCAATAAAGAGGCTTTATCTCAAATACCTTTTTTATTTTTGCTGAATGAAAATTGCTTTCCTCGGTCCTCACGCAAGTTTCACGCAGTTGGCGTGTTCACAAATTTTTCCCAATAATGAATTATTGCCACAGTCGAGCATATTAGATTGCTTCAATGCGGTAAAAAATGGCGAGGCAGAAAAAGCTGTGGTTCCCCTTGAAAATTCTATTGAAGGAACTGTTTCTATGACATTGGATTACCTTTATGATTTCGAAGATATTTTTATTGAAACCGAAGCAGTGATGCCGATTGCGCATCATTTGATGATTCATCCAAACAACCAAAATTTCAATAAAATTATTTCTCATCCGCAAGCTTTGGCGCAAACTTTTCATTTTCGGCAAAATCATTTTAAAGACATTGAAACGCAGGATTTCAGTTCTACCTCAGCGTCGGCAAAGTTAGTGGCAGAAAATCCTCAGGAAAAATGGGCGGCAATCGCAAACTCTTATGCAGCCAAATTGTATGGTTTAAAAATCATTCATTCGGACCTTCAGGATTTTGAACAGAATCACACCAAATTTATCGTCCTCTCCAAAAAGAAAAATATTCTCCATTTAAACATTCCAAAAACTTCAGAAAAAACATCACTCATTGTAACACTTCCGGAAGATCATGCAGGAGGATTGCATCAGGTTTTATCGGTTTTTGCGTGGCGAAACATGAACCTTTCGAAAATCGAAAGCCGCACTTTGAAAACCGGGTTAGGAAATTACTTTTTCTTTATTAATGTTGCGAATGAATGGCATCCTATACTATCGGAAAATGCATTGGAAGAATTAAAATCCATCGGAGCACATGTGAAATTTATCGGACACTACCACGAGTATTTGCTGGAAGGATAAATGAACAAAACCCGCATTTCCCGTATTATTTCCTCGAATATTCTAAATTTTTCCGTCGCTGATTATCTTTAAAAGTTAAAATAGCATTTTACCGGAACGAAGATATGATCGCTAAAAAAATCTGACAATCAAAGAGATAGTTGTTCGATTTTATAAAATTAACACCTTAATATTTTCCGTTCCACTTCTTTTTCAGTTCGGCGGCAATTTTATTTTCGGTCGTATTATTTCCTGGTTCATAGAATTTTGTTCCTTTAATTTCTTCGGGCAGAAATTCTAAATCCACAAAATTTCCTTCGTGTGCATGCGCATAACCGTAATCTTTTCCGTAATTTAAATCTTTCATCAATTTAGTCGGGGCATTTCGCAAGTGTAAAGGAACGGGCAGATTCCCAGTCTTTTTCACGAAAGAGATGGCATCGTTGATCGCGGTGTAAGTTGAATTACTTTTAGGAGAAACCGCCAAATAAACCGCAGTTTCGCTTAAAATTATTCGAGCTTCCGGATTTCCAATAATATTGATCGCCTGAAAGCAATTATTAGCCATGATCAATGCGTTCGGATTTGCCAAACCAATATCTTCCGAAGCTAAGATTAACATTCTTCTCGCAATAAATTTGATATCTTCTCCACCAACCAACATTCGAGCGAGCCAATACACCGTACCATTTGGATCGGAACCGCGCATCGATTTGATGAAGGCGGAAATAATATCATAATGTTGCTCTCCATTTTTATCATAAAGCGCCATTGTTTCCTGTAAAACATCGAGCACATCTTGGTTGGAAATTTCTATTTTATCAGAATTTTTAAATTGATTCAAAACATTCTCAACCGAGTTGATCAACTTTCTCGCGTCACCGCCAGAATATTGAATGAAAGCTTCTTTCTCTATTAGTTTAAAAGCAGTCTTTTCAAATTCGTTGTATTTTTTTAATGTAATCTCCGCCAATTCTTCTAATTTTTCGAAAGTAAGGGATTTCAAAACATACACCTGACTTCTCGAGAGGAGCGCAGAAACTACTTCGAAACTGGGATTTTCTGTAGTTGCACCAATCAACACGATCCAGCCTTTCTCTACTGCATGGAGCAAAGAATCCTGCTGCGATTTATTGAACCGGTGAATTTCATCAATAAATAAAATGGGTGATTTACCAGAAAAAAGATTTTGTTTTTTTGCTTCTTCGATCACTTCCCGTACTTCTTTAACGCCAGAAGAAACCGCGGAAAGTTTAAAAAATTTCCGACGCGATTTTTCAGAAATAATTTCTGCCAAAGTTGTTTTTCCAGTTCCTGGTGGTCCCCAAAGAATTAAAGAACTGAGTGTGTCATTCTCTATCATTTTGCGAATCGTGCCAGTTTTCCCGGTCAAATGTTCTTGTCCCAAAACTTCATCTAAATTTTGTGGGCGCATTTTTTCGGCAAGTGGAATGGTAGAATTCAAAATAAATGGTTGATGTTTTTGGCTGGAAGAAATGGATCCAGAAATAAGTTTAATAAGAAACGTAGAACAAATTTAAACTATTTCGTTATTTTTGCAACTGCATGTTCAATAAAATCATCACATTTCCATTGGTTGTTCTGATAAAAATTTATCAGTGGTTCATCTCACCCTTACTCCCAGATCATTGCCGATATGAACCAACCTGCTCCAGCTACATGGTAGAAGCACTTCGTAATCATGGACCCATCAAAGGTCTTTGGTTAGGTTCAAAGCGAATTTCGAGATGTCATCCGTGGGGAGGTCATGGTTATGATCCAGTTCCGCCGAAAAAAAAATAGCCCGGGATTTTCATTTTAATTAATGAAAAAATGGTTTTTTACATGATACATGCGCTTTTGAATACTAAATTTTTGAATTAAATTATATGCTGACGTTTTTATACTCAACTTGGGATCCTTCCACTGGAATACATTTAGGTCCTGTTACGCTACATTACTACAGTTTGATGTTTATCTTCGCCTTTGGTTTGGGTTACATGATCATGACTAAAATTTATAAGATCGATAACGTCAACGTGAAATATGTAGAACCACTTTTCACCTGGACTTTGATTGGAACTATTCTGGGAGCAAGGATAGGACATGTTGTTTTTTATCAGCCAGAACTTTTCAAGGAAGATTTTTGGTCCGTATTTTTGCCTATTCAAACAAATCCTACCTTTAAATTTACAGGATTTTCTGGATTAGCAAGTCATGGAGCGACGATTGCATTAATTTTCACCACCTTATATTATTCGTTTAAAATCATCCATAAAAATCCTTTTTGGGTGTATGACAGAATTGGGATTGCTGTTGCTTTGGGAGGAGCATTTGTCAGAATTGGGAACTTTTTCAATTCAGAAATTATTGGAAAAGCGGCGCCAGAAAATTCTCCATTTGCGGTTTTGTTTCCACAACAGAGTTCGGAATACGGAGCAATTGTACCAAGATATCCTACTCAACTTTTTGAAGCAACCGGATATTTTTTACTTTTTGTCTTATTGTGGATTTTGTACCGGTACACCAAGAAAAAATACCAACAAGGTTGGCTCTTTGGATTGTTCTTTATAATTTTATGGGCAGTTCGGTTTTTCGTAGAGTATCTAAAAGAACCGCAAGGCGATGAATTTATTCAATTTGCAGGTTTAAATACGGGACAAATCCTTTCAATACCATTTATGATTGCAGGATTTGTGATCATGTTTACGTCAAAAAACCGAATGATTTCAGAAGAAGAAAACGAAAAACCCGATTAATTTTTAAAAAAATCATTTAATCCTTTCAATCATTTTGAAAGGATTTTTTTATGCCAAAGATTTAAAAACCATTCCCAATTCATTGATTAAATCAGTTGGAAGCATGGCTTCTTTAGAAAATTTCTCTGCTGCCAAATCACCTGCTTTTCCGTGCAACCAAACGCCAAAAATTGCGGCATCTTTAGAGGAATAATTTTGAGCTAAAAGTGAAGTGATGATTCCCAGCAAAGCATCGCCACTTCCTCCTTTTGCCATTCCTGAGTTTCCGGTAATATTGTAGAAAACGTCTTTTTCAGGCGTGATAATTTGGGTATGATGGTCTTTTAAAACAATATAAATACCAAGTTCAGCCGCTTTTTCTCTGGCTAATTCAACTCTATCAAAAGAGTTTTCTGTTATACCAAAAAGTCGTTCAAACTCTTTTGGGTGTGGTGTGATGATAGAGTTTTCGGGAATTCTCGCTAAAAACTGAGAATGCCTCGAAATAATATTGAGGGCATCTGCATCTAGAACCATTGGTTGATCGCAACTTTTTAAAAAATCCAAAAAAGCAGATTCTGTATCGGTATTGATTCCCAAACTAGGACCTATTCCTACAACCGTATCATGATCAATCTGGAAACGATCATGATGGTTTTCGCCTCCATATAAATAGATCGCTTCTGGACAAGAAGTCTGCAAAATTTCATAGCCACATTTCGGAGCATGAACAAAAGTAAGCCCACTTCCCGTTTTCAGTGCAGCTTTCACTGCCAAAACCGCCGCTCCTACTCTACCAAAACTTCCTGCGATTATGGTAGTTTTGCCAAAATTTCCTTTATGGGAAAACTCACTTCTAGTCTTATAAATACGGTGAATCAATAGATCATCGATCACATAATCACTTGTAATTTCATCCTGGATAAATTCCTCACTCAACGAAATATCTAAAATATGAACTTTGCCACAGTAAATACCTGTTTCAGGATGTAGAAACGTTTTTTTCCAAAACTGAAAACTTAAGGTTTCATCTGCTTTAAAAATGACTGTTTGATCAGTGATCATTTGATCCGCCAATAATCCTGATGGCATATCGATGGACACTTTAGGAAGTTTCACACCATTAAGAAAAGTAATGAGATCAACTTCTTTCTTATTGGTTCTCCGGTTTAGGCCGGTTCCGAAAACCGCATCAATAATAACGGCATTTTCTTTAAAATTAAAAGTTGCAGCATCATTAAAATCAAATATGTCTATTCCTGAAATCTGCTTAATTTTCTTAAGGTTGCTTGCAGCATCTTTAGAAAAGTTTTCATTTTCGTTTAAGAAAACAGTAATATCAAATCCATTGTGATACATTATTTTAGCCAAGGCAAAACCGCCACCACCATTATTTCCGTTTCCACAAAAAATATAGAAATTCTCTTTTTCTTTAAATTTATTTGAAATCCAGTTGACACAGGAATCAGCTACTCTCTGCATCAAATTCAGAGAATAGATCGGTTCGTTCTTAATTGTGAACGAATCACAATTCTTAATTTGTTGTGCTGAAAATATTTTCACTTGATAAAATCACTTGTGTTGTTATAAAAATACGATGAGAAAATTACTTTTTTTAATTAAAAATACAACTATGTAGCTGAATATCAATCCAATAAAAAAACCTAATCAATTCTCGTTAAAAATACGAAATTAGTTTAAAATTTCAAGAAAAAATAACATTATCGCAAAAATAAAAAATAACCGTATGAAAACACTTTTGCTTAAATGTTGATTTGCGGTTAAATTCAGTTAAATCATTTCATTTCAGCGAGTAAAGTACTCTATTTAATTAAAATTTCATATTTTTACCGAACAATAAAAAAAATTAATATTATGGGACTAGTACAAGAATTTAAAGATTTTGCAATCAAAGGAAATGTGGTTGAATTAGCAGTTGCGGTAATTATTGGTAAAGCTTTTGGCGATATCGTTAATTCGTTAGTGGCAGATGTTATCACGCCACTTTTACTTAATCCAGCAATGAAAGTTGCAGGAGCCGAAAACATCAAGGAATTAGCTTGGAATGGCGTAACTTATGGGAATTTCATCTCCTCAATTATTAACTTCTTATGCATTGCGATTGTGCTTTTCTTAATGATTAAAGGAATTAACAAAATGAAAAAACCAGCAGAAGCTGCACCAGCAGGACCTTCTTCTACAGATGCATTATTAATGGAAATTAGAGATTCATTAAAAAAATAAGTCATAAAAATTTCTCGAAAAACAGTAAAACCCGAAAAAATTTTTCGGGTTTTTTCGTGAAATGACCTAAAAAAAAGAACGAATCTTTCGAAGCGTTCCTTTTTTTATATCAATTCATTTCTAATGAACTTGCAGAATACTGCAAATTTGTTCTGCTAAAGAAAGTCCGATTCGATCTTGCGCTTCCAAAGTTGAAGCTCCTGTATGTGGAGTCATTGAAATTTTAGCGTGGTTCAAAATTTCTTTTGAAGGAGTGGGTTCGTTGATAAAAACATCTAAACCTGCGAAAGCAACTTTCCCTGAATTTAAAGAGGAGACCAAAGCTTTTTCGTCAATTACACCACCTCTGGAGCAGTTCACGATGGCAACTCCATTTTTCATCATTTCAAATTCTTTTTCCCCAATCATGTATCCTTCTTTCTGCGCCGGAACGTGAAGCGTGATAAAGTCTGCATGTTTCAAAACACCTTCAATCGGTTCTGTTTCGATATCAACATTGATGAATTGGTTGTTATAAAATTTCACTTTGATGCTTGCTCTTCCGACATTGCTGTCGGCTGCGATTACTCTCATTCCCAAACCTAGTGCAATTCTCGCAACTTCTTGTCCGATTCTTCCCATCCCAACAATTCCGATGGTTTTCCCACGAAGTTCCATTCCTTTTTCGTACGATTTTTTCAATTTTGCGAATTCAGAATCACCGAAAAGTGGCATTTTTCTATTTGAATCCTGCAAAAATCTTGCGCCAGAAAATAAATGAGCAAAAACAAGTTCAGCCACAGATTCTGAAGAAGCTGAAGGAGTATTGATGACATGAATATTTTTTGAACGTGCATAATCAACGTCAATATTATCCATTCCTACTCCACCTCTACCGATAATTTCTAAGGATGGACAAGCATCAATCAAGTCTTTTCTTACTGTAGTTGCACTTCTTACAAGAACCGTCTTAATTTTGTTTTCATTGATGTAGTCAATCAAAAATTCCTGTGGAACTTTATTGGTAATCACCTCAAATCCTTTTGCAGTTAAGGCATCAATTCCAGATTGGTCTAAACCGTCGTTTGCTAATACTTTCATAAACTAATCTTCAAAAACTTCTATTGTTACCTGTTTTTCTACCATATCGGTGAATTTTCCTTTGTATCTGGTTGCTTTTACCAAGTGATTATCAATCCAGTGGTAATTTCCACCTCTAGGTTTTCCACAAAGAACACTGTGATATTTAAAGCCGTGTTTATCGAGCCAATCTATCGTAATTTGTTTTAAATTTTCCGTACGGGAAGTAAAATAACAAATAATATGACCTTGATCGTACCATCTGTTAATGGTTTCCAAAGCATCCGGATATGGAATACAATCAACCATTCTTTCCGGTTCTTCATTCGGAACATCATCGGTAATTGTGCCATCAATATCAATCAAATAATTCTTTATATCACCCTTTAACATGGGACTTAAGTGATCTTTATATTCTAATTCCATCGTTTAAAATTTAAGTTGCAAAATTACAACTTTTCATTGGTTTGCAGCGTATTATATTGGATTTCTAAAAATATTTGAGACAATGCATCTCTACTGCGAACTTCTCTTCACTTCAATCCAACTTTATATTTCAATACCTGATTGCATTTCCCGTAATTAATACTTTACGAAATCCCGGAATTCCAGTTCAATGTCATTTATAGCGCACTAAAAAATCAAAAACTTACCTAATTTTTTTTTTCTACGATAAATTTATCTTAAAAATTTTACCACCTTACTTATTAAACTTATTTTTGTGTGATATGGAAGAACATGTAGTTTTAATTAACGAAAATGACGAAATTTTAGGTCTAATGGAAAAAATGCAGGCTCATGAAAATGGGATTCTGCATCGGGCTTTTTCGGTTTTTTTGTTTAATGAAAAAGGCGAAATGCTTTTGCAAAAAAGATCGGCCAACAAATACCATTCTCCGAATCAATGGACCAATGCAGTGTGCTCTCACCCAAGAATAAATGAAACTTATCTGGAAGGTGCTCAACGAAGATTGCAGGAAGAACTAGGATTAGAAGCTGAATTGTCGCCAAAATTTCATTTTATTTACAAAGCTGATGTAGGTCAGAATTTGTGGGAACATGAGTTGGATCACGTATTTACAGGCAGTTTCAATGGTGAGGTTCAACTGAATCCACAAGAAGTTTCCGAAGTTCGCTCCATCTCCATGGAAAATTTAGAGAAAGAAATGATCGAGCATCCCCAAAATTTCACAGAATGGTTTAAGATTATTTTGAAGGAATACAAGGAGCATTTATAACAATTACCGCCTCAAAAGCAATTTTCGGGAAAGAAAACAAAATGAATTTTTAGCCCCGATTGCAGCGGCATCCTTTTCTGATGAGGCACGAAGAGGAAAAGATAGAGCGGAAAGCGGGTCGAGTTTTGGAAAAAAGCGCGAACTGACTGCTCCTAAAAAATAAAATTTAATAAAAATATACGATGAACAAGACGGCTTTGTACGATAAACACGTTTCTTTGGGTGCTAAAATAGTGCCTTTTGCAGGTTTTGATATGCCTGTACAATATTCCGGAGTTACTGAAGAGCATTTTGCGGTTCGGGAAAAAGTAGGGATTTTTGATGTTTCACACATGGGTCAGTTTTTTGTGGAAGGTCCTTCTGCAAAGGATTTGTTGCAATTTGTTGGAACGAATAATGTTGATTCCCTCGAAAATGGAAAAGCACAATACACGTGTTTACCAAACGGAAATGGCGGAATTGTAGATGATTTAATCGTTTATAAAATGGCCGACGAAAAATATTTTGTGGTTGTAAATGCCTCGAATATTGAAAAAGATTGGAATCATATTTCAAAACACAACGAGAAATTTGGTGCAAAATTAACCAACGCTTCCGATGAAATGTCATTGATCGCCATTCAAGGTCCGAAAGCGACGGAAACTTTGCAAAAATTAACCGAAACGAATCTTTCTGAGATTCCTTATTATCACTTCACAGAAGGTAAAATTGCAGGTTTTGACGATGTAATAATTTCCAACACAGGTTATACTGGAAGTGGCGGTTTTGAAATTTATTTTAAAAATGAAAACGCTGTAAAAATTTGGGAGGCGATCACTGAAGCTGGTGAAGAATTTGGTTTAATTCCTTGCGGATTAGCTTCCAGAGACACTTTACGCTTAGAAAAAGGATTCTGTTTATACGGAAATGATATTGACGATTCCACTTCTCCACTTGAAGCAGGATTGGGTTGGATTACAAAATTTGAGAAAGATTTTGTTGATAAAGAGCTTTTGGCCAAACAAAAAGAAGAAGGAATTACCCGAAAGTTAGTCGGTTTTGAAATGCAGGAAAAAGCAATTCCAAGACATGATTATTTGGTGGTTGATGCAGAAGGAAACGAAATTGGAAAAGTAACTTCCGGAACGATGAGTCCGATGAAGAAAATTGGAATTGGTTTGGCTTACGTGGCGAAACCACATTTCAAAATTGATTCTGAAATTTTTATTCAGATTAGAAATAAAAATATTCCAGCGAAAGTGGTGAAATTGCCATTTGTATAAAAAAATTTGATTAAAATAATAGGAAGCGTCTGAATTTTCGGGCGCTTTTTTTTGAAGAACAACGAAGAAATTTAAGTGTTTTTTTTGAGGAGCTACAAGATTCCCGCAACTCAGAAGACTCGTCCTGCTCTACACTATATCTTTTTTGTCATTGCGAACAAAGTGAAGTGATCTGTTGAAAGAGATCGATATCGCAATAACAAAAAAGGATGCCGTTTCGATCAGGGCTAAAACTTCAGATATTTTGTCAATTTGCTTTTTTTCAGTTAAAAAAAGTTTCTAAATCTTCTAAATTTTTCTTCTCATTTCCTACGAAAATTTCTTTGTCAGTAAGGAAAACCGGTCGTTTCAAAAAAGAATAATGTTCTAAAATTAGTTTTTTGAAATCATCTGCTTTTAAAGATTTCACATCGATGTTTTGCGCTTTAATTTGCGTTGATCGTCTGCTGAAAAGCGCTTCGTACGATTTTATTTTTTCAAACATTTCCGACAATTCTTCTTCCGAAATCGGTTCGCTTTTAATTTCCCGAAATTCCCAATCGGAAAGATCAAATTGCTTCAAAATTTTGGTACAAGTTCCGCAGGACTTTAGATAAAAGACTTTTTTCATGATTCAAATCTACCAATAAATTAAAGATTTCAAAAATTAATGAATATCTTTATTTATTAATAAGAATTTATGCAAAATAAAACAGTTTTTCAGTTTATATCCGAACCGAGCGATGTCAATTATGGCGGGAATGTTCATGGCGGAAGTGTAATGAAATGGATCGATCAAGCGGGATATGCGTGTGCAAGTTCTTGGGCGTCGAGTTATTGTGTGACGGTTTATGTGGGTGGAATCCGGTTTTATTCGCCTATCAAAATTGGACATATCGTAAAAGTGGAAGCAGAAGTCATTTACACCGGAAATACAAGTATGCATATTGCAATCAATGTTTTTTCGCGCAATATCAAAAGAAAGGATTTCGAAAAGAAAACGCATTGCATTATCGTTTTTGTAGCGGTTGATGATGAAGGAAATTCTGTAGAAGTTCCGAAATTTCTTCCGACCACCGATCAAGAAAAACAAATGGAACAATACGCGATCAAACTCATGGATCTACGGAAAAAAATTGAGGATGAAATGAAACCTTTTATGTAAAACCCGCGATATTTAACGAGAATTGACTCTCAAATAACTAAAAAAATCTCTTTCTAAATTTATCGAAACAGATTTTTTTTGATCAAAACCCCGGAAAATTTTCAATTTATTTTCAACAGTATCTTTTAATCAGTTTATAAATTTCAAACCACATTACAGAAAGAATCGCAGCAGATGTTGCTGTCAAAAGTTGTTCTACATTAAGAGCAGTCATCTTGAAAAAATTTGAAACTGGAGCGACATAAAGGATTACGCCCAGAATAAATAAGGTTAAAGAAGTGATGATCACCAAAAGAATATTTTTATTCCTAAAACTTTCAAACATCGAATAGTAAAAAGAGCGGTTCGCAAAACTCAGCAAAATATTGGCAAATATTAAGGTCGTGAATACCATTGTTCGCGTCATTTCTTCATTTCCTCCATGGAGGAAAGTCATTTGATAAACAAACAAAACGGCGGCTGCAATTACCAATCCTTGAATGATGCTTACAATTAATTCGCGCCAAGTAAGAAAGGTTTCAGTAATCGGTCGTGGTTTTTGCAACATGGTGTTTTTTTCCATAGGTTCGCTTTCGTACACGATTGAACAAGTTGGACCCATCACCAATTCTAGAAAAATAACGTGAACTGGCGTAAAAATTTGAGGGAAAACCCAACCCAAAAACAAGGGCAGAGAAACCGTCAGAATAATCGGAATGTGAATGGAAATAATATATTGAACCGCTTTTTTAATATTCGTATAAATTCTACGTCCTGCAGCAATTGCGATGACGAGTTTTCCCAAATCATCGTTGGTTAAAATAACCGAAGCCGCAGTTTTCGCAATTTCAGTACCTTTTTCACCCATTGCAACTCCGATGTGTGCAGCTTTCAAGGCAGGTCCATCATTCACACCATCACCAATCATCGCCACAATCTCGCCGTTTTTTTTCAAAGCTTCTACCAATCGTAATTTAGTTTCAGGAAACATTCTCGTAAAGAGTACTTTTTCTTGTGCGATTTTCCTCAATTCCGCCTCCGGAAGGTTTGTTATTTCATCGCCATTCACGGGAACTGATTTATTTGGAATTCCGGCCTGTAAAGCAATGCTTTCGGTGGTTTGAGCATTATCTCCGGTAATGACTTTAATTTTTATTCCAGCTTCAGCGATTTGTCGGAAAACATTTTGAATATCTTTTTTCGGTGGATCATAGAAAACGACAAGACCTAAAAACTCAAATTGTATTTCCTGCTGTTTCAAAGGAAATTGCTCACCTTTAAAATTAGATTTTGCCACGCCTAAAAGTCGGTATCCTTTTTTGCCATAAAAATCCATCTGTTTCCGGATTGCATTTTTTTGATCTTCAGAAAGGTCGCATTCATTAATTATGGCTTCTGGAGCTCCTTTCGCCGCAATAATTCGGTCAGCTTTATCATTTTCAAAAATATGAGTCATCATTGGTGGTTTGCCTTCCAACGGATATTCATGAAACATTTTAAAATAAGGCCGTAAATCTTTCGGTTGAGTTTTCGAATAAATTTCGTGGAGTGTTTTTTCCATTGGATCAAATGGTACCGGTTCGCTGCTCCACATTGCATATTGTAAAATTTCTGAAATTACCGCCTCAGAAAATTCGGCTTCATTATAACTGCGGTCACTTTTAAAATCATAAACCGCTTTTAAATGCATGGAATTTTCAGTAATCGTTCCGGTTTTATCCGTACAAATCACGGTTGTACTTCCTAAAGTTTCTACAATACTGCTTTTCTTGATGATGATTCCTTGCTGCATTAATTTCCATGCTCCAAGTGCCATAAAAGTGGTAAAAGCGACGGGAATTTCTTCAGGAAGAATCGACATCGCCAAAGTGAGACCATTTAATAATGAATCCACAACATTTCTCGTATGATAATAATTTACAGCACAAACTGAAATAAAGACGATAATTCCTATAATCGCCATATACTTCAAAAAACGCTCGATCTGAATTTGAAGCGGTGATTTTTCAACTTTAATCGAAAGAATTGATTCCCCGATTTTACCCAGCTTTGTTTCCTTTCCTATTTTCTGTACCTCGAAAACAGCCAATCCTGAAACCGTAGAAGTTCCGCTGTAAACTTGTTTATCGCTCGACTTATTATCTTTGAATACAGAAAAACTTTCGCCTGTAAGCGATGATTCATTGACTGAGAAATCATTGCTGTGAAGGATGATTCCGTCTGCATTGATCATTTTTCCTTCCTCCGTAACGCATAAATCTCCCACTGCAATTTCATGGGTAGGAATTTCTAAAATCTTATTATCCCGAATGACTTTGCTTAAAGGTTCATTGAGTTTTTCTAAAGCTTCCAACGCTTTTTTACTTCGGTTATCCTGAAAAAAAGAAATTCCTGAAACCACAACAATCGCCAGTAACATAAAAAGTGACTCACCAAAATTGCCAACCACGAAATAAATAATCGCAATGATGATCAATAAAATTAACATCGGTTCCCGAAAAATATCAAGCAGGAGTTTGAGCCAACTTGTTTTTTCTGTTTTGTTCAATTGATTGTACCCAAATTTTTCACGGGAAATTTGAATTTCAGCTTCTGTAAGACCTTTGAAATTTTTCGGAACATTGAAATCCATAATCGTAATTTTACGTAATAAAGGTAGTGAAAATGTAGCGGGAGACTTGACCTTTTTCGCAGAAATAATTGCGCGCCATCATTTAAATTTGTTGCGATTTTAAAGATATTTCAAACACTTTATTTCTATATAAAATTTAATAATTGAAGAAATTCCACCTTCACCTTTGAATCTATTTTTAAAACAGAACGTTCTCAAAAAAATAAGAATTTAAACGCATTGTTTTTCCCACAAAAAAACTCCTTTCATGACTGAAAGGAGTTTGCTTTATTAATGTTTTGCAATTTTATCTCGCAATATTCACCGATCTCGTTTCGCGAATTACGGTAACACGAACTTGACCTGGATAGGTTAATTCATTTTGAATTTTTTCTGAAATATCGTAAGAAAGTTGCGCAGATTTGTCATCGCTCACTTTTCCGCTTTCTACCATTACCCGAAGTTCTCTTCCTGCCTGAATTGCATAAGCGCTGGAAACTCCGTCGAAACTTAGTGCAGCAGCTTCCAGATCTTTTAATCTTTGGATATAGGATTCTAAAACCTGTCTTCTTGCTCCTGGTCTTGCTCCTGAAATCGCATCTGCAACCTGAATAATTGGGGAAAGCAAGCCAGTCATTTCTATTTCATCGTGGTGCGCTCCGATCGCATTGATCACTTCTGGACTTTCGCCATATTTTTCCGCCCACTGCATTCCTAAAAGTGCGTGTGGAAGTTCGGATTCCTGCTCTGGAACTTTACCGATATCATGCAGCAAACCGGCTCTTTTTGCCAATTTTACATTCAATCCTAATTCTGCAGCCATGGTTGCGGCAATGTTGGCAACTTCTCTGGAGTGTTGCAATAAGTTCTGGCCATAAGAAGAACGGAATTTCATTCGTCCTACGATTTTTACCAATTCTGGGTGAAGTCCGTGCACACCAAGATCAATCACTGTTCTTTTACCAACTTCGGTAATTTCTTCTTCGATTTGTTTTTTGGTTTTTTCTACAACTTCTTCGATTCTTGCTGGGTGAATTCTACCGTCGGTTACCAATCGATGCAGGGAAAGTCTTGCGATTTCTCGTCTTACAGGATCGAAACATGAAAGCAAAATTGCTTCGGGAGTATCATCAACAATGATTTCTACGCCAGTTGCTGCTTCCAAGGCACGAATATTACGACCTTCTCTACCAATAATTCTCCCTTTAACCTCATCAGATTCAATATTAAAAACAGATACCGAATTTTCGATAGCTTGTTCTGTACCAATTCTTTGAATGGTTTGAATGACGATTTTTTTGGCTTCTTGTTTCGCATTTAGTTGCGCTTCTGCCATAATATTTTGCACATGAGACTGAGCTCTTGTTTTCGCTTCAGCTTTCAAAGCTTCTACCAATTCACTTTTTGCATCATCTGCAGAATAGCCAGAAATTCTTTCTAACATTTCCACTTTTTGTGCAGTTACCGAGTCTAGTTCCTGCTGTTTTTTCTCTAAAACATCTTCCTTTTTTGCATAATCTCCCATTTGGCGTTCTAGGTCTTTTTCTAGTTTACCTGTTTTGCTGAGATCATCATTGAGTTTCTGTTCTTTGTCTTTGATTCTTTTTTCTGAATCCTGCATTTTACGTTCTCGGAGCTGAATATCGGCATCATGCTGAGATTTCAGTTCCATAAATTTTTCTTTGGCTTGCAAATGCTTTTCTTTTTTAATGGATTCTGCTTGTACAGTAGCTTTTTCCAAAAGGTTATCGGCATTTTTCTTTGCATCTTCTACAATGAATTTTGCTTTAGCATTCAGGGAGCTTTTGGAAAATAACATTCCGATTACTGCTCCTAAAATGAGGCAAACAACGCCTATTATAATTGCTGTTGGTGTCATATATGTTTAGTTTTATAGTTCATAATAGTATTTTTATTTTACGGAGTGTTTTAAATTTTGTAGCACTCTCGTTTTATTTTAAGTTTAATTACTTTTAAAGGATGATCAATGCGAAAAAGTTAATTATCAGTCCAAAAAAAAGCCCACAACAGTTCAAGATATAGAGTAAACTCCTTATCAACACGATTTGAACTTTTTTTTATTTTCTGTAATCCGAGCAAGTCGGCGCGCCATTAAATAAACATTCGTTCGGCAATTGTATAGCGTTGAGTTTACCTGTAATGTGTTAGAACTATTGTAGGCAGTTGTTGTCTGGAAAAGAAAAATCTACTTTTCCAGCTCCTCCAACATTTGATTAATCTGTATTAATCTTTCGTTGGAAGCATTTATATTTTTTTCGTTCGTGATGTGTGAAACTTCCGCATTGGTTCCTAATTTTAAGGCACACATTGCTAAAGCATCTTGTTTATCTCTCACGTCAAAATTCTGTTCAAAATCTTTAATCATCGCTTCAATTGTTTTACCAACTTTCCGAAGCGTTTCTTCTTCTGCGGCGGGTACATTCAGCGGGTAATTTCTTCCGGCAATGTTGATGGTAATTCTTCTTACTTCCATTACAAACCGCTGTTTTGAAGCTCTGCAATACAATGATCCACTTCTTTGATTAACTTGTTGATATGATTCTTCATCAATCGGTTATGGTCGGGATTTCCTGATATTGCTGAATAAAGTTTAATATTTTTATGTTCTTCTGCTAAAACCTGATTGTTTTTTTTTTCCTCTTCGTATTTCTTCTTCAGTTCAGCATGCTCTTGGGATAATTCTACAAACGCTTCGGTAAGATTTTGGTAGTTTTTTGTTACATTCAAAATCCTCTTCTCTAAAACCGAAAAATTGTTATCTAAATCTTTGAGCATTTTCAGGCTTAATTAATTCTAACTAATGAGCAAAAATATAAAATTTTAATTTGAATTGATGGATTATTCGGCAATAATTTCCGAATTTGTTGAAATAAAAAAAGAGAAAGCGCTGTTCACCTTCTCTTTTGTAAATATTTGGAGAGTAATTACTCGAATTTGAGGACAAACATAAAGGCACGGGTTTTTGCGCTCGAGATTGCAGCCGTCCAATAAGGAGGTGTCTCGGAGTTATCTCCCACCATTTCATCATTCATCATAAAGGTTCCACGGAATCCTGGAGTTAATTTAAATCTGCTGAAATAAAACTGAATTCCAATTTCTGCAGACCACGCAAAATTACTTGTTGTAGTACGAAATAAACCTTGCGAATTATCATCCGGTGCAGAACTGTTTGATTGAAGATTCATCATCCAGTTGATTCCTGCAGCAGCATACGGACGGGAATTGTACCATCGATCGCCATGAACTTCGACCAAAAGCGGGAAATCTACATACGTTGATTTTACTGTTCTTAATTGATCAGCGTCGGTAAGAGTTCTTGGTGTAAA
Organism: Kaistella chaponensis; assembly: GCF_900156725.1. GTDB lineage: Bacteria > Bacteroidota > Bacteroidia > Flavobacteriales > Weeksellaceae > Kaistella > Kaistella chaponensis. The sequence goes on from NZ_FTOI01000006.1 coordinate 150,899, forward strand.
AGGAGCATTTGCAGGAGTTCCTGCAGCAAATTGACTGTTGGTTTGGGTATCGAAAAACACTTCACGTTCTACGAACTGCAATCCTGGTTCTAACCTCAAATCGAAATTATCATTTAACCGAAATTTCCCGATAAGTCCTGCGCCAAAACTATACGAAGATTTGGTTTGTACGAGGCTTTTTTGCCCACTCATTCCAAACCGTGGGTCGAGAACTAATTTGTAGTCAAAATTATTTGCAGCAAGATAAAAACCATAACTGAATTTCTGATTATCGAATCCCTCCAAATTATCCATTCGGTCTTTGGTACGAAAAAGCTGAGCATTCACAATTGTTGCAAAACCAATTGCTACAATGATATTCGTTTTCAATACTATTTTCCACATATTATTTGGTTGCCTTATAAATTGTCGCGATGCCGAAACTTAATTTTTTAAATTCTACGCTTTTAAAACCAATATTCAAAAGGATATTTTTCATTTTATCTCCATAAGGAAACGCATTCACCGAATCTGGAAGGTAGGTATAAGCTCTGTTATCTTTAGAAACTAACCTGCCGATTTGGGGCAAAATATTTTTAAAATAAAATTGATAAAATGGCCCTAAAAACCCTTCAACTTTTGAAAATTCAAGAATATAGACGCTTTTATTTTCCTTTACCACTCTTCTTAATTCTGCTAATCCTGCTTCAAGATTTTCAAAATTGCGAACTCCAAATGCAACGCAAACCGAATCAAATTTATTGCTTTCGAAGCGCAAATTTTCAGCATCTCCTTTTTCCATGCTGATTTGGTCGTCTAATTTAAGTTTTTTAATTTTATCAATACCTACGTTGAGCATAAGCTGCGACAAATCAAGACCAATCACTTTCGCACCGGTTTCTTTCTGCACTGCAATCGCTAAGTCAGCGGTTCCTGTAGCAACATCGAGAACTTCTTTCGGTTCGTCTTTGTTCATCCATTTAACCAAAGTATTTCTCCAAAGCACATCGATTTTCATTGAAAGAACGTGGTTCAACAGATCATATTTCGGAGCGATATTATCGAACATCTCCTCTACTTCTTTCTTTTTACCGGCTTCGGTATTGTAAGGGGTAACTTGATTCAAAATACTTTATTTAAAATTTATAATATTCTTTATAGTAAGCTAAAAAATCCTGTTTGCGGAAGATTTTACTTCTTGATTCTACTTTCTGCACATTTTTTATCACCTTATCATAATCTTCATTCGTGTTATAATAAAAATCATCAGTGTAGAGTTGATTAAAAAGTTTGGGTGCATTCACGTAATTTTTACCGTCGATTTCAGTGGCTTTTCTTGACGTAATCAGCGAATCCTTATTTAAATTGTAGCCATAAAACTGCTCATTAATATAATAATCCTGATGTGCAATATTGATTAATCCCCTGATTTTATTGACTTGAAAAGCCGAATCATACAGTAATTTCTTCTGTGCATCGAAGACTTTGATTTGGTTTTTACCTTTTTCAAGATCAACTTCTACAGTTTGTCCAGCCGCAATAATCCCTTCCTTACCCTCATTAATTTTAAAATAAAAAGTATTTGAGGAAGGATTATCTACTAAAAAAGTATTTTTTTTCGCCAAAAACAAAAAGTAAATTCCAAAAGCAGCAATTACGGTGAAGAGGGAAATTAATAAACCTTTTGTGGATGCACTGATTTTCATAAAGTTGTTCTAAAAAAACTTTTGCAAATTTAATAATAATTTTGTTTAAAGAGCATACCATATTAATTCTTAACTTTGCCTTAAATTTTTCAAATTAAAACATGCCCAATACAATCATTATAGGTTCCGGAAGTTATCTTCCGAGTACAATCATCGGCAGAGAATATTTCAAAGACTCTGTTTTCTACACTGATGAAGGTGAAAAAATCGACAAGCCTAATGAGGAAGTTATTCAAAAGTTCGTAGAAATTACAGAAATTGAAAACCGACGTTATCTTGAAGACGATGAATTTAATTCTGATTTAGGTTTTCGTGCCGCAGAAGAAGCCATTATCGATGCCAAAATCAACCGGGAAGATCTGGAATACATTATTTACGCCAGTAATTTCGGGGAAGTAAACAAAGATGGTATGACGAATTTTATGCCTTCGATGTCTGCAAGAGTAAAAAACAAACTCGGAATTAAGAACAGAAAATGCGTGAATTACGACATGATTTTTGGTTGTCCAGGTTGGGTTGAAGCCATGATTTTAGCAGATACCTTAATCAAAGCAAAAAAAGCAAAATTAATATTGGTCGTTGGTTCAGAAACACTAAGCAGAGTTACGGATCCTTTTGACCGAAACAGAATGATTTTTGCGGACGGAGCCGGAGCAGTTGTTGTACAAGCTACAGACGATGAAACGGTTGGAATTATTGCCGATTCTACCATTTGTGACAATGATACTGAACTCAATTTCCTTGAAAATTCGCCTTCATTGAAAAAAGATGAAGACCGAACCAAACTTTATATTAGAATGCATGGTAGAAAAATCTATGAATATGCATTGAAAAACGTTCCAGACGCCATCAAAGAAACGATTGATAAAGCAGGATTGACTTTAGACGATATCGACAAAGTTCTTATTCACCAAGCGAATGCAAAAATGGATTACGCGATGATTTCCAGATTGCACAAATTATACGGAAAATCAGATTACGACCATGCCATTTCTCCCATGACGATTCAGGAATTGGGTAATTCATCGGTGGCAACGATTCCTACCTTGTTTGACCTCATTCGCAAAGGTAAAATGGAAGGACATTCTTTTAAGGAAAAAGGAAATATCGTTTTTACTTCTGTAGGCGCCGGAATGAACATCAATGCGATGGTTTACAGGTTTCCCTAAATCCCATCATTAAAATAGACAAAAGCACAAAAGATCATTTTGTGCTTTTTTAATTTAGCTCTATTTTTGGCCTTTACAAAAACATTTCAAAAGTTTTTTCTCCACGGTAATATGAATATACAAAGAAATTTTCTCATTTTCACAGGACTTATTTTCCTTCTGGAATTTTACATTTATCAAGCTTTTAAAACCATCACCTCCAATTCAGCATTGCGCATCGGATATTGGCTAATAACGGTTTTGGTCTATGGTTTTTTTATTTATGAACTGCTAACTTTTAAAAAATCAGACCGCGATCATCATCGGATTCAAATTGTTACTTCCGTATTTTTAATTTTCATCCTGCCAAAATTCTTTGTTTTATTTTTTTTATTGGCAGAAGATTTTTTCAGAATATTGCGATATGGCTTATCTTCTTTTACGCCAGAAGTCAATCACTTTCCGGAACGAAGAAAATTTTTGAGTCTAATCGGTTTAGGGAGTGCTGCAATCTTGGGCGTCCTTTTTATTGATGGAATTATTTTCGGAAAGTACCGACACCGCATCAGAAGAGTGAAACTAAAAATCGCGGGATTGCCCGCAAGTTTCAAAGGATATAAAATTATTCAGATTTCAGATGTTCATAGCGGAAGTTTTTTCGATCCAGAAAAATTGCAGAAAGCCATCAATTTAATGAATGAGCAAAACGCTGATATCGTTTTATTCACGGGAGATATGGTCAATAATTACGCAGAAGAATTTAAACCTTTTGTCCCCTTATTTTCTACCATTCAATCAAAAGACGGAAAATTTTCTATCCTCGGAAATCACGATTACGGCGATTATGGAGACTGGAAATCGCCCGCAGAAAAAGCACAAAACATTCCCAATCTGATTGCTTTGCAAAAAGAGGCAGGCTTCGAAATGTTAAGAAACGAGCATCGAATTATCGAAAGAAACGGTGAAAAACTCTATATTTTGGGGGTTGAAAACTGGGGCGAAAAACCTTTTCCCCAATATGGAGATTTAGACAAAGCTGCAGACGGAGTTCCCGCAAATGCCGCAAAAATCTTGATGAGCCACGATCCAACTCATTTCGATGAGATCGTAAAAAAACATCCTTCAAACGTACAACTTACGCTTTCTGGACATACTCATGGAATGCAATTTGGCCTCGATTTGAAAAATGTTCGTTGGTCACCCGTTCAGTTCAGGTACAAAAAATGGGCAGATTTGTACGAAAGTGAAGGGAAAAACCTCTATGTAAATCGCGGTTTTGGCGTTATTGCATATCCTGGAAGAGTCGGAATGGATCCCGAAATTACCTTAATTGAACTGATTTAATTTAACACTTTAGAAGCAATGACCACTTTTAGAAAAGCTAAGGTAAATGACATTCAGTTGATTCGCGATTTGGCTGAAAAATCTTGGAAAAAAGCGTATCTCAACATTATTTCTTTGTCACAAGTTGAGTATATGTTAGAAAAAATGTACTCTACCCAAGAAATTTCTTCGCATTTAGCGAATCCTAATTATCACTATTTCATTGTTGAGCAAGATTCCACTCCTGCTGGTTTTATCGGTTTTGAATATCAATATGAAGAAAACACGACCAAACTTCACCGCATTTATCTTTTGGAAGAATTTAAAGGAAAAGGATTGGGCAAAAAAGCACTTCATTTTTTGAAAGAAAAGGTAGCAGAATCTCGTGACCATCGAATTATTTTAAATGTGAATATAAAAAATCCTGCAATAAAAATATACGAATCCCAAGGTTTCGTAATATTTCACAAAGAAGCCTTCGATATTGGAAACGGTTATGTGATGGATGATTATCTAATGGAATTTATTCTTGATTAGTAAGTCGGTCAGCTAAAAAATTCAATTTGCATTTTTTTTGGTACGGTTTTAGGTAAGTTCAAGCTATAACTTAAAAATTTATAGAGATGACACGTACTAATTTACTTTCGAAGATTCAGTTTCTTGCTTTAGCAGTAGTTGCAAATTTCACCATAGTTCTTATAAAAGCTCAGGAAAAAACACCCGATTTAAAAGTTGATGTAAATGTAAACAAAGGGGAAAGTATGATGGGTGGAGACTTGATGAGTAATCCACTGGTTTGGATCATCGGAGCTTTGGTTTTAATCCTCATGATTGCATTGGTTGCAAGAGGAGGTGGAAATAAATAAAAAATTTTTCAGTACATAAAAAAGACCCGGAAAAATCTTCCAGGTCTATCTTTTTATCATGAAGTTAAAGTACGTTTAACTTTATAGTGATTGTGCTTTTTGGTACGCGTTTTCTATTCCAGCTAAATTTTTACCGCCCGCTGTTGCAAATCCGGGATTTCCGCCACCGCCGCCTTGGATTTCTTTTGCTAACTCTTTTACGATATTTCCAGCGTGGAATTGCGTTTCTAAATCAGCAGAAACTCCAACAGTGATCATCGGTTTTTCGTCGGCGTCAGAAATGATTACGATGACAGAATTCTGAACATCTTTCTTTAATTGGAATACAATATCTTTTACACTTCCCGCATCTAATGAAACTTTTTTCACTAGCAAATTTTTACCGTTCTGCTCGATAAAATCATTTTTCCAGTTTGCGGTTTCGCCTTTCGCTTTTTCTTTTTTGAGAGACTCTACTTCAGCTTTCAAAGCGGTATTTTCATCCATCAGTTTTTGCACAGACTTGGACAAATCTTTCGTTTTTAACAAAACAGAAATTTCCTTCATCTGGCTTTCTAGAGTAGCAAAATATTCTGAAGATTTATCGCCAGAAATTGCTTCAATTCTACGGATTCCGGCTGCAGTTGAGCTTTCATTCTGAATTTTAAAATGACCGATTTCTCCAGTTGATTTCACGTGAGTTCCGCCACACAATTCTTTGGAAGAACCGAACTGAATCATTCTCACTTTGTCGCCATATTTCTCACCAAAAAGTGCCATTGCTCCTTTCTCAATGGCTTCTTTCATTGGAATGTCGCGAAACTCCTGAAGTGCAATATTTTCTTTAATTTTTTGATTGACTTTATCTTCCACCAATTTCAAATCTTCCTCATTAATTTTAGAGAAATGAGAGAAATCGAAACGCAAATATTCCGGACTCACAAAAGAGCCTTTTTGTTCCACATGCGTTCCTAAAACCTCTCTTAAAGCTTCGTGCAACAAATGCGTTACTGAGTGATTGGCTTGAGAATTTCTTCTTTCAGACGCGTTTACTTTTGCATAAAAAACTGCACCTGCATCTTTCGGCAAATCTTTAATTAAAGAAACAATCAGATTATTTTCTTTTCTGGTTTCTAAAACTTCGATGATTTCTGTGCAATCTTTAATGTCAAAAACACTTGGTTTCGATAGATCAAAACCTTCCGTATAACTTGGAATTAAAATTCCTTTATCACCAATTTGTCCACCACCTTCTGGATAGAAAGGAGATTTAGACAAAACGATTTGGTAAAATTCGCCATCTTTATTTTCAACTTTTCGGTATCTTGTGATGTAAGTTTCAGTTTCTAATTGGTCGTAACCTACGAAAGATTCTGTTTTTTCTTCGAGAACAACCCAGTCGTATACTTTCTGCGCTGAAGATTTTTTGGAACGCTGTTTTTGCTTTTCCATTTCTTCATCAAATCCTTTTTCATCTACAGTTAACTGTTTTTCTTCTGCAATAATTCGCGATAAATCCGCTGGAAATCCATAAGTATCATACAATTCGAACACCGCAGCTCCGGGAAGTGATTTTTCGTTTTTAGAAAGGGTTTCGTTGATAATCAGATCGATTCTTTTCAAACCGTGTTCAATGGTTTTGAGGAAAGAAGTTTCTTCTTCTTTGATCACTTCTGTTACCAGTTTTTCTTGCTTCACCAATTCTGGAAAAAAGTCGCCCATTTCATTTCTAAGAACAGCAACCAATTCAAAAAGGAAAGGTTCTTTAATTCCTAGAAAACGATAAGAATAGGAAATTGCTCTTCTCAAAATCCGACGGATTACATAGCCTGCTCCACCGTTGGAAGGCAACTGTCCATCGGCAATCGCAAAAGAAACCGCTCGAATATGATCGACCAAAACACGGATTGCAATGTCTTTTTCGTCTTCTAAAAAGCCGGTATATTTTTTTCCTGAGAGTTCTTCTACTTTAGCAATTAAAGGCGTGAAAACATCAGTATCATAATTGGAACTTTTTCCTTGTAAAGCCATACATAAACGTTCGAAACCCATTCCGGTATCAACATGTCGTGCTGGTAATTTTTCTAAGCTTCCATCGGCTTTTCTGTTGAATTCCATGAAAACCAAATTCCAAACTTCCACCACTTGCGGATGATCGTTATTGACCAAATCTAAACCAGAAACTTTGGCTTTTTCTTCCGCTGATCTAATATCGACATGAATTTCTGAACACGGACCACATGGTCCACTCTCCCCCATTTCCCAGAAATTATCTTTTTTATTTCCGTTGATAATGCGGTCTTCCGAGATATGAGCTTTCCAGAAGTTATAAGCTTCGGAATCACGATCCAAATTTTCAGAAGCATCACCTTCAAAAATAGTGACGTATAAATTTTCTTTCGGGATTTTATACACTTCGGTCAACAATTCCCACGCAAAGTCAATGGCTTCTTTCTTAAAATAATCGCCGAACGACCAATTACCAAGCATTTCAAACATGGTGTGATGATACGTATCACGACCTACATCATCCAAATCATTATGTTTCCCGGAAACTCTCAAACATTTTTGCGTGTCTGCAATTCTGGATGCTTTCGGATCTTTATAGCCTAAAAAATAGTCTTTAAACTGCGTCATTCCAGAGTTAGAGAACATCAATGTTGGGTCATCTTTCAAAACAATTGGTGCGGAAGGAACAATGAGGTGTCCTTTTTCTTTAAAAAAATCGAGAAACTGTTTTCTTATTTGTTGTGAGGTCATCATAGATTGGGCTTTTTTGCGATTGGCTATAGCTTTATTAGAAGTTCGCAAATTTAATGATTTTGAAATGATTATGAAATATTGATTTGGGCAATTATTCAATATTCACTGATAAACTTTGTTCCCCAATATCGATTGGCAAAATAAAACCCAATTCATTGCAATCTCGTATATAAAAACGCAAGTATTTCTGACCGAAATTATAAGATGACCTTGATAGAAAATTACTTTTGGGTTCTTCTGATTTCAGCCTGATATTTGCATTTCGAAACTAAATTGAGTTCAAATAATTATGAATAAAAATAATAAGAAAAAAATGAAAAATATTTTAACACTCTTCGCATTTATCTTTGGAGTTAGTGTTTTCGCAGTGACTACTTTATCCTGCAACAAAGCTAAAATACAGACTGCCAAAGAAAATAATACAAAAGAAACGAATATGGAAGGTAAGAACATTAAAGAGATTTATTTCGCAGGCGGATGTTTTTGGGGAACCGAACATTTGTTCCAATTAATTAGAGGCGTTGTTGCCACCGAAGTTGGATACGCGAATGGAAAAATTAAAAACCCAACTTATGAGCAGGTAATCAGTCATACGACTGGGTTTACAGAAGCGGTAAAAGTAAAATATGATGCAGATCAGGTAGATCTACCACTCTTGATCAATATATTTTTTAAATCCATTGATCCTACAACGATTGATAGACAGGGAAATGACAGAGGAGACAATTACAGAAGTGGAATTTATTCTACCGATCCCGAGACGGAAACCATTGTAAAAACCGAGGTCGCGAAATTGGCAAAAAATTACAAAAAGCCGGTTGTCGTGGAAACAATTCCTTTGAAAAATTTCTACAAAGCTGAAGATTATCACCAAGATTATTTGGAAAAAAATCCAGGTGGATATTGCCACATTCCGCTTTCCGTGTTTGAAGAAGCAAAAAATGCAAATCCGCTTCCAAAAGCAAAATAACACATTCAAGGTTGTCGAAAGGCAGCCTTTTTTATTGAAAATATCCTGCTGATTTCGCATGGAGTAAAGAAGATCACCTTGAAATTCAGCACAAAAAAATCCGTCTCAAACAGAATACGGATTTTTTGGAATACGAAATGTATTTTTATTTTTTTTCTAATGCTTTAATTAAAATCTGAATATTCACCTCATCTTTAATTAATCCATTTGCAAGTGGCATTTGGAATTTCACACCGAAATCTTCACGCATAATATCTTTCGGTTCCGTGGCAATACTTATTTCGCCTTCTTTAACCAAAACATTCGCATTAAATTGCACCGGTTTTGTAATTCCTTTTATGGTTAAATTACCATCGAGTAAGGTGTTGTAATCTCCTTGGGAATTTGGCGTTACTTTCGTAATTTCATAGGAAGCTGTAGGAAATTTATTGGTCTCAAAAAAATCGTCACTTTTCAGATGTCCATTGAATTTATTTAAATTTTCTGCATCATCTTTTAAATCAACAGAAGTCAAAGTGCTCATATCGGCTACGAAATTTCCGCTTTCTAGTTTCCCGTCTTTTACCGTAACATCACCACTTTCGAATTTAATCGTTCCAAAATGACTGGTGTTTTCGGTTTTCAAAACTTTAAAACCTTTCCATTCGATTCTACTGTTCAATGTATCCAACTCAAAAATGCTTCCTTCAGTAGTGATGGTAGATTCATTAGCTTGACTCGACAATGGTTTATCTTTCCCACAAGAAACCACGATCATTCCGGCACAAAACGCACCTATAATTAATAATTGAACTGCTTTTTTCATTAAAAATCTTACTTTTTTATTGTTTGGCTAAAATAATAAAAATATTCCTATTTAAGACAAATATGTTATTTTTGCAGGATGCTACTGGAAATAAACAATTTATTTTTCTCTCACTCTCCTGAAAACAATCTTTTCCGCAATTTCAACCTTAAAGTTGAAGAAGGAAAAACGATCGCGTTGGCTGGAGAAAGTGGTTGCGGAAAATCTACCTTATTAAATTTAATCTACGGTTTACTCGATTCGGATAAGGGTGAAATTATTTTTCAAGGCAAACCAATTTTAGGACCAAAAAAAAATCTTGTTCCCGGAGAAGATGACATGAAATTGGTGGCACAAAACTATGATCTAATGCCTTACTCAACTGTTGCAGAGAATGTGGGCAAGTTTATTTCTAATATAAACTTAGAAGCAAAAAAGGAAAAAGTTCAGGAACTTCTTACCGTCGTTGGATTAGAAGAGTACGCCTCTATTTTGCCCAAATATTTGAGCGGTGGTCAACAGCAGCGTGTTTCTATTGCACGAGCACTTTCGGTAATGCCCAAACTTCTTTTGCTGGATGAACCATTTAGTAATCTTGATTTTTCGCGAAAAATAGAACTGCGCGAAAGATTGTTCAGATACGTCAAGGAAAAAAATATTTCATTGCTCATCTCTACACACGAAATTCAGGAAGTGATTCCGTGGTTGGATCAGATCATTGTGTTACAGGAAGGAAGGCTCATTCAAAACAACAACGCAGAAGAAACGTATAATACACCTTATAATGCGTATGTTGCGAAACTTTTCGGCGAAGTCAATATTTTTTCTGAGGATGAAAAATCGATTTTTGATCTTTCTAAAAATTTTTGGTATCCGCATGAAATCAAAATTTCAACTACTGGGAAAGAAGCGAAAGTTGTAGAAAGCCGTTTTGCGGGAAGCCATTTCTGGAATAAAATTTCTGTAGAGGACAAAAACCTGATCATGTACACGCCAGAAAAAATAGAAGGTTCTATTCACATTGAATTTGAAAAGAAAAAAGAAAAGTAAGCATCATCCGATCGTGGGAATGAACACTTTACTTTTCTTTACACTTTTTTATTGAGCAAATATTTCTTAACTTTGATAGAGAAAAAGTAAGGAAATTTTTGGTTAATTCTCTTTCTACCCCAAAGACGAAATTAGTATGATTGATTCATACAATGAGTCTTCGAAACGGAACCCTGTCCAAATTTTTCCTTTTTTTTATGCTTTTTTCACAAATTCCGATTTCAAGGCCATTGAGCCAAATCCATCAATTTTGCAGTCGATATTGTGATCAGAATCAGGGCGCAATCTGATGTTTTTTACTTTTGTTCCTGCTTTTACAGGTTTCGGTGCTCCTTTTACGGGTAAATCTTTCATCACGATTACCGAATCTCCGTTTTGCAATTCGTTACCATTCATATCTAAAATGTTGTTGGAATTACTTTCCTCTTTTGGATCCCATTCGTTGAAACATTGAGAACAAACTTGTAAATTGTCTTGTTCGTAGGTGAATTCTGATTGGCATTTTGGGCAGATGATTGGGTCGGTCATGGGATTTATTTAATTTTTCAAATTTACGATTTTATATTTACGATTTGTGAATTACGATTTACGTATTCAATTATACTATTTTGAATGAAAATATATGATTTCTGTTGTGATTTGCGAAAAAATATTCTAATTTCCGCGAAACATTGTTGCATTTTTATTAATTTTAAAGGCAAATAGCTGTTATTTATTTATAAAAAAGTCTTTTACTCAACAGATAATTGATTTGAAATAAAAAACAGCATGATTGACTTAGAAAAAAAACACAATAACACTAAATTCTGATGATGAGAAAAATTTTATTCTTTGTTTTACTAAGCTGCTTTGCTTTTGGGCAAGATAAGAGGATTGATAGTTTGAGGAATAAATTGAAAAATTCAAAAAATAAACATTTTGAGTTATTAAATTTACTGGCGTGGGAATATACCGCCATCAATCCGGACTCTGTTGTTCATTATAATGAGCTTTCAAAAAAACATATCAAAAACGAAAAAGAACGCGGACAATATTTTGTTCTTAATGCTACGACCAAATTTTTAACAGGAAGTCTTGCAGAAGCAGAAGCAGAAGCCAACCGAAGTTTACAGATTAGCACAAAAGAGAAAGATTATGGCTCTATCGGAGCCTCCTACAACATATTAGCAAAAATTAAAAGTATGGAAGGGGATTTTAAAAAAGCAGAAGATTTTTCAGAAAAATCTTTTGTGAACACTTCCAAAACAAAAAATAAAGAAAGGATATTACGAAGTCTTATTAATTATGGCTCTTCTTTGCTTCAAAACGGAAAAACAAAAGAAGGCATCGATATTTATAAATCTGCAGAGAAATATTTTTACAAAGGCAGTGAATTTGAACAAGGGCATATATATTTTAATTTAGGTCGTATTTTCCTTGATAAAAACGATTTTCAAAGTGCAATTTCTTATTTAGAGAAAGCTGAAACGAAACACAAGCAGATAAATTTTACTCAAAATTTATTCGATATTTATTTTACTTATGCAGAAATTTACACAGACTTAAAAAACCAACAAAAAGCACAACTTTATCTTAAAAAAGCTAAAGTTGTTACTCGAAACGATTTGGACGAATCTGACTTGCACTTCATTACAGCACAATTAAATTATAATTTTGGTAAACTAGATATTGCGAAAATGCACTTGGAAAAAGCAATTTTCATTAATCAAAATGAGCAAGATTATTCACGACTCGGAGAAGACTATTTATTAATGGCACAAACGCTGAATGCCGGTAAAGATTTTTCAAACGCTGATGATTATTTAAAAAAGGCAATTGCACTATTTAAAGAAAATAATGAATCTGAAAATTTACGTCAATCGTATGAGAAGATTATTCCTAATTATTTTCAGAAAAACAATCAGAATGAATATGCAACTTATTTTTCTGAATATCAGAAATTAAACAGTGAGCATCAAAAAAAAGAGAAAACACAGGCATTATATGATTTGGATAAAAAATACCAAACAGCCGAAAAAGAGGCTCAAATAAAATCCCAGCAATTAGAATTAGAAAAAGAAAAAACCAACAGAAATTTTGCGATTTCTGGAGTCGCATTCTTGCTATTACTTTCAAGTGGAGGATTTTTATTTCTAAGAAACCGCCAAAAACAAAAAGAACTTCAAAATCAAAATACTTTGCTCAGTTTGCAACAAAACCTCAACGCGATGGAACTTCAAAGCCTGAATAAACAATTGGATCCTCACGAAATCAAAAATTTGTTGGCAAGTATTTCACCAGAAATTCAGGAAAAAGCGCCAGAGTCTTATCGGAAAATGTTGAAATTATTTAACATCACAAAAGCGAGTTTGAACAACCATTCTTTAACGGAAAGTATCGAAATACAAATCCAGCAAATTGAAGATTTCTTGAGTTTGGAAAAAATGATGCTTTCTGAAAATTTTGAATATTCTGTCGAAAATAAAATTGAAAATAAAGAATTGCAAATCCCAAGATTGATGCTAAAAAATTTGGTAGAAAACTCCATAAAACACGGCATCAAAGGAAACGGCGGATTGGTAAATGTTTCGATTCTTGAAAAAAATAATTTTATTACTATCATTGTCGATGATTCCGGAAAAGGGAGAAAACACGCGATTTCATTGGACAGCGGAATCGGAACTTCAACGTATCAAAATTTGTTTGCCACACTTAATCAAAAAAATAAAGAAAACGCCACATTTGAAATCATCGATAAGGAACAAGGGACGAAAGTGGAGGTGAAAATTCCGATTGATTATAAATACAACTAAAAACTATGAATTATAATTACATTATCGTAGAAGACAATCTCGGCAGTCTTCAAAATCTACAAGTGTCTTTGAAATCTTATAAAAATTTTAAAGAAATTGGCATTGCAAATACTTTGTCTCAAGGGATTTCTTTGGTGCTTTCTGCAAAACCTCATATTGTTTTTCTGGATGTGCAATTGGGAGATGAAAATGGGTTTGATTTGATTAAGGAAATCCGACAATTTACTTCCGAAATGCCATTTATTATTATGACTACCGATTTTGATAAATATGCAAAAAAAGCGGTCAACCACGATGTTCTTTATTTTCTAGACAAGCCAATTGACCCAGACGAATTGGTGATTGCGCTTCATAAATTTGAAAAGAGATTTTTGGAATTGCAAAATCATATCACAATAAAAAACACGGAAGGTCATTTTTTCATGCAATTGGAAGATATCAACTACATACAATCGGATAATAATTGTTGCAGGATTTTCAAAAAAGAAAATACCCAAATGTTTGTTACAAAGACTTTAAAAGAAATTGAAAGTATTTTGCCATTTCCTTTTATCAGAATCCACAAAAGTTATATCGTGAATGCGAAACACATTCAAATGCTAAACACCGCAAAAAAGATGTTAAAATTAAACACTTTCAATACGGTAACTAATGAATTTATAGAGCTTCCGATCAGCGATTTGTATATGGAAAACGTAAAACAGACCTTACTTACCGCAAAGACCAACTAAATATTTTTGGCAACTCACTCAATAAATTGCCTAGCTGAGTATAAAGACTTTATAACTCACTATTTTTAGTGTAATCCTCTGTTTTTCAGGGGGTTTTTTGTTATATTTTTGTTAAAATTAATTAACTATTAAAAAAAATTATGAAAAAAAAGATACAAATTTTATTTTTTGCTGTATTTGCAGTATTTCAAGTTGAGGGACAAATTGAAAAAATTTCATTTGAAAATTCAGAAGGATATGTAATTGGAAATATTAATACACAAAATCAATGGGTAGAATCTTCCTCACAAAACACAAATTACAATAGTTCAAAAATTACAAACTCTCGATCGTCAGAAGGAAGTAATTCTTTACAGTTTAAATATTCAAGCACAGATCATGGTGGTTTTATTCCAACATCTTATGTATATAAACAACTAAGCAATAGCTACAGTAAATCAAGATTCTCTATTGACTTTTATCTTTCGAGTACATCTGCTAAGAATATGCACATTGGTTTGTTTACTTCTAACGGTAGTTTAGTTGCAGATTTCTTCTTTTCAGATTTTAGCAATTTTATTGGAGTGTATAATCCTGAACATGGTCAATGGTATTCAATAGGAAATCAACCAATCCTTAGAAATCAATGGGTAAAATTAGCTTTTGAAATAGATAAAGTAAATAAAAAAGTGAAATATTTTGTAAATGGTCAACAAATATATATTACTGCCAATTTAGTAGCTACTGAATTTAGTAGACTCGATATAGATTTTACTGACACTTCTTCTCTGAATTTCTTTGTTGATAACATAATGCATGAAAATTTAGTTGCAATGTCAGTTGATAATGATGCTAAAAATCAATTACAATTTTACCCAAATCCCACAAAGGATTTCATCTCCATAAAAAATGACAGAACAGAAAGTTTTGCTTATCAAATTATAGATGCATCAGGAAAAATTGTAAAAAAGGGAAAAGCAAAGACTGAGGAGAGAATTGATGTGCGGGGATTGGTGAAGGGGAATTATGTGTTGCAGATGGAGATTGAGAGTGGGGAGAAGCTAAGCCTGAAATTGATAAAAAACTAAATGTTTTTTTTAAAACAAATAATGAAAACACTTATTAAATATATCAATATTCTAAAGATAAAACTTAAAAAACACTTATTAATTAAAGGACAAATTTAAAAATTCAACCAAGAATTTTTCACTATTAAAAACTAATACTTATGAAAAAAACTTTATTTTTTGTATTTGGGCTACTTTTTAGTCTTTTACTCAAAGCGCAGGAAACACCACCAGAAGTTTCCAGATTTTTGCAAGTAAACACTTATAACGGCGGGCATTTGTCGCATCTTCTTTCTGACCAAAGTAACAATTCTTATATGACAGGAATTGCAAATGGAACAAATTTTAGTTTTGATGGCTATAATATAAAACCTATTGGGAATGATGATATGTTTGTTATCAAAACAAATGCAACCGGACAAAATCAATGGCTAAAAACCGTGAACGCGGGTAGCAAAGGAATTGTCACACCCTACAAAAGTTATCTAAACTTTTCAGGAGAATTGTATGTCTCTGGATTTTTTAAAGGAACTATAAATTTTGCGGGAAAAACCATAACTTCAGACATTGGAGAAAACTTTGTCACAAAATATGGAACCGATGGTTCTGAAAAATGGATTTTTAAAACATCAGCTTTTGTAGGCGATGTGGCCTTTTCTGCGAATGACACTTTTGTTGCATCTATTTATGATTTATTCAAAATTGATGATACCGACGGTACGATAACAGCAAGTCGAAGTTTTCAAAATCAGCAATTTAAAATTAATTCCATAACAGCGAATGTTCTGAATGAGGAAATTTACATAGGTGGTCTCTCGTTTATTACCGGAACAATTGACGGTATTCCTGTGGATGCTAACAAAGGTGTACTTTTGCGAGGGAACTATTATAATTTAACTTTTTCACAGTCTGCTCAATTTCCTGTTATAGGATGGTCTGGTGTTTCAGAAGTGTTCGACATTAGAAGATTGTCCGACGCTTCACTTGCGGTAGTTGGCTTAAGCAGCAACCAAATAAATTTTAAAAATAACGCTGGAATAATTTTCCCGACTAATAATCCTGAAAATTATAGTGGAGATGGGCAATATCTATTTGTAGCAAAAATATCACCTGGCTTTAGTTCTTTAGATTGGTTCAGAACAAGTTCTAAAATAGATGGATTGAGATATACCAATAGTAATTCTGTAGATGTCTTAGAAATTTATAATTTTGATGTATTTCCAAATGTTGCAACCAACTTTAGAGTTTTATTTAAAAGGACTAATGAAAGCGCAAAGACTTACAAATTACCAAGTGGGTATGAAACAGTAGACGAAGGTCGCCCCCTGCTTTTTAATTGTGAATATTCAAACGGTCTTCATAATGCGGATGTTAATATCTGGAGTGATTATCCATTGAAAAATGGGTATTTGACTTATAATGGAAGTGATGTTCGAAGATATGATAAAACCCCACTTTTTACCATTGTTGGCGGCGGATTAAATAAACGTAAAACTGAGACTGAGTTTGGCTCACTTTCTTCAAATTACATCAAGCATACAGGAATCGATGGAAGCCTCATTAGTTACACCTACCAATGTGGAAAAACAAATTACTTCGGGAATGAGATTAATAATTTCATATTGCCACCATTAAATCCTCAAATCGTTTGTTCTGATATTCTCTCCAAAATAGCGCCCAACGGAAAACCAATTTGGAAATCGCAAATCATCGGAACCACACAAACTGCCACTAATCCAAGCTGGACTGCTAAGCTTGCAGACACTAATGTCTCTGGAGAAAACGTTGTACTAAGCCAATTTACAAACCAAGCTCAGTTTTTGGACAACAACAATGTGCCAACCAACTTTTCAAGACAAATTTCTACCATTTCCAATCACCTCACCTTGATTACTAATACCAACGCAGATGGAACCTTAAAATGGGCAAAAAAACTGGAACCGACAACCGAAGCAAAAAAAATCACCTACTCAAGTGTTACTTATGATAATAATGGAAATGTAATACTTGCAGGAACTACAGATGATACGTTTTTATTAGATGATGTTGCTTATAATTTTAACAAAAATAAGGTGTTGTTTTTGATGAAATTTGATGCTAATACAGGTAATATTTTATTCGCAAAACAATTCATTGATATGGACGCATTTATGTTACATTTGGACACTGACAATGAAAATAATATTTATCTGTCTTTTGAACCGATTCCTGAAAATTGGGGAATAACATCTTATAATTTCGGAAGCGTACAAGTACCTTTTTCAGAATCTGCAAATCATTTGTTTTTAAAATTTGATAGCAACGGAAACACATTGTTAGGGAAAAATTTCTATGCAAATAATTCATCTTCAGACTATAATTATTCTTGGCCACATTCATTGAAATTTGACGGAACAGATTTTATTATTTCCGGCGAGATCTATTCCGGAGACAGAATATCTTACAAAGGAATTGACGGACAGATTTATACACATCCTTATCCTACATCTACCACAACTAATGTAAATGATTTTATCGCAAAAGTAGATAAATCCGGAAATGTAATTTGGCATAAACCAATCTTTGCAACAAACCGTATTCATCAAAACAAAGCAGATGTAGATGAAACGGGGAATGTATATTACTACATTAACGCATTCAATAAAATTAATATTGATGGAAATGAAATGCAATTTCCAATTGACGGCAGACATTCAGCTATAGTAAAACTCTCCACTGCAGATGGTACATTAAAATATATGAAAGATTTAGGAGTCCACTCCAACACAATCTACAATAGTTCTCTGAGTGTTCTGCAAAATGACGTATTGAGTATTAGCGGAAATATTTCCAATCAAGACCGTTTTTTATATCCAATTAATGATCATAATAGTTCGAACTATTACATCGCAACTTTAGGAAAATTACCTACACCATATTTAACACCAGAAAGTGATTACCTCTTGGTAACCAATATCGAAGTTCCTAATAATATTACAGATAACAATGGCGAGTTCGATCTCATCACCAACGTAGATTGGACGGCGACTAGCAACCAAAACTGGTTAACACTTAGTTCTGAAAAGTACACCCTTAAAAATCAAACTACCACAAACATCAACGGTTCTGGCGATCATAAAATTATTTTAAATGCATCACAAAATCTTACTGGAAACGAAAGGTTTGCAATCATCACCATTAACGGAAACGGTGTTGCAAGCAAGGAGATTATTGTTACCCAATCAGCTAATTTAGGAATAACCAATATCTCAGAAAAAACATTTTCAATTTATCCAAATCCTACATCAGATTACATTAATTTCTCCGAGCAAATTCAAGATTTAAAAATATTTGATATTTCCGGAAAATTAGTTAAATCTACATCAGAAAAAGTAAATAAAATTGACATCACTTATTTACAAAAAGGAACTTATATCATTCAAATTGTTGACAAGGATGGTATAAAAAGAATACAGAAAATCATAAAGAAATAACCCCCAAATAATCCTTACCTTTGCAAAGTCGCATAAAAGCGGCTTTGTATTTTTATGGAACTCATACACAGAAATTTACTCATCGGTATTCACGATGCTTTGCAGGAAACTTTTTTCGAAGATAGAAAATACGCAGACAAAGTTATAGAAAGGCTTTTGAAAGGCCACAGACAATGGGGAAGCGAAGACCGAAGAGTCGTTGCACAAATTTTTTACGATATTATTCGCTGGAAAAAACGCCTCGAATATTATATGGGAGAAGGCGTGAAACCGCACAATATTTACAAATTAATTTTGGCATATTGTCTATGGACAAAAACGCATTACAAAAAATTTGAGGAATTCGATGGGGTGAAAACTGCCGATATCATTAATAAACTAAAGAAAAATACGGTTCCAACAAAAGCAGTTGAATATTCGATTCCGGAATGGTTGGCTGAAACTTTGGAAAAAGAATTGGGACCAAGTTGGGAAAAAGAAATGATGGCGCTGAATGAACAAGCTCCCACAATTCTTCGTGTAAATACATTGAAAACAACGGCGAAAGAGTTGATTTCTGACCTGAAAGTGGAAGGTGTGGATAGTTTCCAAATCAAAAATTATCCGGATGCAGTGCAATTGGATGTGAAGAAAAATGTGTTTTTAACGACCGCTTTCAAAGACGGTTTGTTCGAAGTTCAGGATGCTTCTTCCCAAAAAATTGGGCAACTTCTGGATGTTCAAGAAGGAATGAGAGTGGTTGATGTTTGCGCAGGTGCGGGTGGAAAAACTTTGCATTTAGCGGCTTTGATGAAAAATAAAGGTCAAATTATCGCTCTAGATATTTACGAATGGAAATTAGCAGAACTGAAACGCCGCGCAAAAAGAGCTGGAGCACACAATATCGAAACACGTGTTATCGAAGATAATAAAGTCATCAAAAGACTGCACGAAAAAGCCGACCGATTGCTCATCGATTCGCCATGTTCAGGTTTGGGAGTTTTGAAAAGAAACCCAGATTCTAAATGGAAAATCGATCAGGAATTTATCGATCGAATCAAAAAAGAGCAAGAGAAAATTCTACAGGATTATGCTAAAATCTTGAAAAAAGGTGGAAAAATGATCTACGCAACGTGTTCTATTTTGCCAAGTGAAAACAATGAGCAAGTTGAAATTTTCTTGAAAAACAATGAAGGTTATTCTTTAATCAAAGAAGAAAAAGTAATGCCAAGCGAAGGTTTCGATGGTTTTTACATGGCGTTGATCGAGAGAAAAGCTTAAAACTTATGACGATATAAAAAAAGCCATTTCAGATTTTGAAATGGCTTTTTTTCTGAGGAGCTAGAAAATTTTCGCTCCTTACAATATTCGGTCCCGCTCTACACTAAATCTTTTTTTTCCTTCCTGAAACCAGCCTCAAAAAAAAAGGATACCGTTTCGATCGGGGCTAAAATAAAATTCAGTTTTCCTTTCGAAATTTTTTCAACCAAATAAGGCAGAAACCAATCTTTAACTTAATTTTTTCCTATTTAAAAATTAAGTTAAGAAAATTTTTAACTTATAAGCAATTTCATTTTTAATTCATAAACATTTATACTATGTTTGCGACAGAATTTTAATCAATTATCAATAATCTCTTATCAATTATATAAAAATGTGTGGAATTGTATGCTTGTTTGACGCCAAACAAAAAACTGAAATTTTAAGACCTCAAGTTTTAGAAATGTCTAAAAAAATTCGTCATCGCGGTCCCGATTGGAGTGGCGTTTTTCAAAATGAAAAAGTGATTTTTTCTCACGAAAGATTGGCAATCGTAGATCCAACTTCCGGGAAACAGCCTTTGTTTTCAAAAGACAAAAAAATCGTTTTGGCGGTGAATGGCGAGATTTATAACCACCGTGAATTGCGACAAGAATTCCCGGAATATGATTTTCAAACCGAATCTGATTGTGAAGTCATAATTCCTTTATTTCAAAAATATGGAAAAGATTTTGTGGATCAACTGAATGGTATTTTCGCTTTCGCAATCTATGACACCGAAAACGATATTTATTTCGTTGCACGCGATCACATGGGAATTTGCCCGCTTTACCAAGGTTGGGACAAAAACGGAAATTACTATGTTGCCTCCGAATTAAAAGCGTTGGAAGGCGTTTGCAAAACCATCGAAAATTTTTTACCAGGACATTTTTTATACAGTTTAGATGGCTACGAATTGCAACAATGGTACAAAAGAGATTGGGAAGATTTCGAAAATGTAAAAGACAATTCCACCGATATTGCAGACCTCAGAAAAGCTTTAGAAGAAGCCGTTCACCGACAATTAATGAGCGATGTTCCTTATGGAGTTTTACTTTCTGGTGGTTTAGATTCTTCTATTATTTCTGCAATTACCGCGAAATATTCCCGCAACCGAATTGAAAGTGGCGACACGCAAGAAGCTTGGTATCCAAGATTGCACAGTTTTGCCGTTGGTTTAGAAGGAAGTCCGGATTTAATTGCGGCACAAAAAGCGGCAGAACATATCGGTTCCATTCATCACGAAGTTCATTTCACGGTTCAAGAAGGTTTAGACGCGGTTCGAGATGTCATTTATCACTTGGAAACGTATGATGTAACCACCGTTCGTGCATCTACGCCGATGTATTTATTGGCAAGAGTCATCAAATCAATGGGAATAAAAATGGTGCTTTCTGGGGAAGGAGCAGATGAACTTTTTGGCGGATATTTATATTTCCACAAAGCGCCAAATGCGAAAGAATTTCATGAAGAAAATGTGAGAAAGCTCAACAAACTTCACCTTTATGATTGTTTACGTGCCAACAAATCCTTGATGAGTTGGGGAATTGAAGGCAGAGTTCCGTTTTTGGATAAAGAATTTATGGATGTGGCGATGAGAATTAATCCAAAAGATAAAATGGTCACTGCACATGAACCAAAAATCGAAAAATGGGTTCTTCGAAAAGCTTTTGAAGATTTATTGCCAGAAAATATCACGTGGCGACAAAAAGAACAGTTTTCTGACGGAGTAGGTTATTCCTGGATTGATTCTTTGAAAGAAGTTGCCAAAAAAGAAGTGACCGATGAAATGATGACGAATGCGAAATTCCGTTTCCCTTTAAATACGCCTCAAAATAAAGAGGAATATCGATACCGAACTATTTTTGAGGAACATTTCCCTAGTGAAACTGCCGCTGCAACAGTTCCTTCTGTTCCTTCCGTAGCTTGTTCTACGCCAATTGCTTTGGAATGGGATGAAGCTTTCAAAAATGCAAATGATCCAAGCGGAAGAGCCGTTTTATCGGTTCATGAGGATTCCTATTAAGCTAAGGAAAATAAATAACACCTTTTCATATATTTTTAACCATTAAATTCTGCGATGTATTTCGCAGAATTTTTTTTTAAAGATTTTATCAATGAACGTTTTTTATAAAGAGTGAGTTGATCGCAATTCCTTTGGTTTGATTTTTTCTAAATTTGTAAGATGGCAACGATCCAGGATAATCCTACCAAGAAATATCTTCCTTTAATTTTAGCAACCTCCATCTTCATGCAAATGTTGGATTCCACGATCCTTAATACCTCTTTGCCATCAATTGCCGTAGATTTACACGAATCACCTTTGAACATGCAGAATGCGATCATCAGTTACGTTTTGACTCTTGCATTGTTCATGCCGGTAAGTGGATTTCTGGCCGATAAATTCGGTACCAAAAAGATTTTCATTTTTTCATTGGTCGTTTTTATTCTTGGTTCATTATTTTGTTCCCTTTCAAGCAATTTACCAGAATTGGTTATTTCTCGGGTAATCCAGGGAATTGGCGGAAGTTTGATGACACCGGTCGGAAGATTGGCTTTGATTAAAACATTTGACAAAAATGAATTGGTACAAGCGATGAATTTTGCGATAATTCCTGCATTGATCGGACCAATTTTGGGACCTTTAGTCGGTGGTTACATGGTGGATTATTTATCGTGGCACTGGATTTTTTTAATTAATATACCGATTGGAATTTTGGGCATTTTTTTAGGTTTAAAATTTATGCCCGATTATAAATCCACCACATTAACTTTCGATTTAAAAGGATTCTTAATCTTTGCTTCCGCTTCGCTCCTGTTATCTATTTCACTAGAAATGTTTGGTACAACTACGCACACAACCTTTATTTTGCTGATTTTCATCTTAGGATTTCTAATGATTTACTATTATTACATTCATGCCCGAAAAACCGAAAATGCAATTTTCCCGCTCAACTTATTTCAGGTTCGAACGTTCCGCGTGGGGATTTTAGGAAATTTAGCAACCCGATTAGGAATTAGTTCCATACCCCTTTTATTGCCTTTAATGATACAAATCGCGTACGGAGAAAGTGCCGTAGTTTCTGGTTGGATCGTTGCACCGATGGCTTTGACTGCAATGCTCGGAAAATCTTCGGTCATTAAAATCCTGAACCATTTCGGTTATCGCAAAACATTGATGATCAATACTTTCACGATCGGTATTTTAATTGCGTGTTTAGGAATTCCCGGAATTCATACTTCGATTTACTGGTATGTTCCTATCCTTGCAATACTAGGATTTTTCAACTCGATACAGTTTACGGCGATGAACACCATTTCAATTGCAGATTTACGAAGCTCCCATACAAGCAGCGGAAATTCCTTACTTTCTGTGAACCAACAACTTGCCATAGGATTCGGAATTGCTTTTGGGTTGATTGTCCTGAAACTTTTCCAAAATAATGTTACTTTAACAGGAGCAGATGCACATCTCGCTTTCCGATACACCTTTTACGTTGTGGGTTTTCTTACCGTTTTATCGGGATTTGTTTTCAGAAGACTTCATGTTACCGATGGCGAAAACATGAGATCACAAGTTTAATATTACATTTTTATCAAAAAAAACTTCAAATCTTTTCTATTTCTTTACTTATCTTAAGTCAATGGATTTCAAAGCGTACCCTTGTAAATTTGCGGTATTAAACAGATAGAAAATGGCAACAAAAAATGTAGAAATAATTGTACCACCAAGACCTGCACATTTTGTGGGTGATGGTTTCAGAGTTCATAATTTTATTCCGAGTATTTTTAATATGCAGAGAATGGATCCTTTCATTATGATGGATTACAATTCCAAATTCAATTTCGGTCCCACTTCGACGCCAAGAGGTGTTGGTGTTCATCCGCATCGGGGTTTTGAAACGGTAACCATTGCTTATCAAGGTAAAGTAGAACATCACGATTCAGCCGGTGGTGGTGGAATTATTGCAGAAGGAGATGTACAATGGATGACCGCTGCATCAGGAGTTCTTCACAAAGAATACCACGAAACAGAATGGGCCAAAACGGGCGGAATTTTCCAAATGGTGCAACTCTGGGTGAATCTTCCGGCAAAAGACAAAATGAGCAAACCACAATATCAAGCAATCGCCAATTCAGAGATGGTGAAAATTTCTTTGGGTGAAAACGGCTTTATTGAATTGATTTCAGGAAATTATCAAGATGAAAAAGGACCTGCAACCACTTTCAGCCCCGTAAACATGATGAACGCAAAACTAAATTCTGGTGGTAAAGCAGCTTTTAACTTTCCTGCAAATTTCAACACTTTAGCTTTGGTAATTGAAGGGAAAATTACCGTAAATGGGCAAGAAGAAGCTGCTACGGATCATTTTGTCCTTTTCGAAAATGAAGGCGAAAATTTCACAATCGAAGCAATGGAAGATAGTATTGTTTTAATTTTAAGCGGTGAACCATTGCGCGAACCAATAGTTTCCCACGGTCCTTTTGTCATGAACTCGCAAGAAGAAATTCATAGAGCTTTCGATGATTATAACAACGGTAAATTTGGGTATTTGGAAGATTAATTTTGGAGCAAAACTGTAGCGGTAAGAAAGTACATTTATTCAAAGACCATTCTCTTACCTGTTTATTTTCGGGAGGTACAAACGCAGCTTCAAGAGAATCACTCTTTTTTGGTGCGTTTTTTTTATTTTAATAAATAAAATTCTTATTCTTTATGAAATCCATAAAAAACAGAACATTGATTTAATTCATATAACGGTTTTAGACAGAATAAATAATATCCGTCCTATTTAATTCCTAACTTTAATACATCAAAATATTTTAAAATGGAAGACAAAAAAAAACTCACCCGACAAACTGGAGCGCCAGTTCCGGATAATCAAAACGTACAAACAGCAGGACCAAGAGGACCGTTATTGATGCAGGACTATTGGTTTCTTGAAAAAATGGCCAACTTCGACAGAGAAGTGATTCCGGAAAGAAGAATGCACGCAAAAGGTTCCGGAGCTTTCGGAACATTTACCGTAACCCATGATATTTCTCAATATACAAAAGCCAACATCTTTGATAAAATTGGGAAACAAACCGAAATGTTTGCAAGATTTTCAACCGTAGCGGGCGAAAGAGGAGCTGCAGATGCAGAAAGAGACATTCGTGGTTTTGCCTTGAAATTTTATACCGAGGAAGGAATTTGGGACATGGTTGGAAACAACACCCCTGTTTTCTTTTTCCGTGATCCGATGAAATTTCCTGATCTAAATCACGCAGTGAAAAGAGATCCGAAAACCAATATGAGAAGCGCCCAAAATAACTGGGATTTCTGGACTTTACTTCCAGAAGCGCTGCACCAAGTTACGATTGTAATGAGCGATCGTGGATTACCAAATGGTTACCGACACATGCATGGTTTCGGAAGCCACACCTACAGTTTCATAAATAAAGATAATGTTCGCCATTGGGTAAAATTCCATTTCAGAACACAGCAAGGAATCGATAATTTAACCGATGATGAGGCTGCAAAATTAGTAGGAATGGACCGCGAATCTTCGCAACGTGATCTCTTCGACAATATTAAACAAGGCAATTTCCCAAAATGGAAAATGTTTATTCAAATCATGACCGAAGATGAGGCGAAAACCTATCGTTTTCATCCGTTTGATCTCACGAAAGTTTGGTCCAAAAAAGATTTTCCTTTAATTGAAGTGGGAGAATTTGAATTGAATAAAAATGCGGAAAATTATTTTGCAGATGTGGAACAATCCGCCTTTAATCCTACGAATATTGTTCCTGGAATTGGTTTTTCTCCCGACAAAATGTTGCAGGGAAGATTATTTTCGTACGGCGACGCACAACGATACAGATTGGGAGTGAATCATTTTCAAATTCCTGTCAACAAACCAAGATGTCCTTATCATGCTTTTCACCGAGACGGACAAATGCGTGTGGATGGAAATTATGGCGATACGAAGCATTATGAACCCAACAGTTACGGAGAATGGCAGGAACAGCCTTCTGCAAAAGAACCACCTCTGGAATTATATGGTGATGCTTATGCCCATAATTTCCGTGATGATGACGAGGATTATTTCACTCAACCCGGTGATTTGTTCCGCATTATAAAAGCCGATGGAAAAGAAAATGCCTTATTTAAAAACACCGCCGCAAACGTGGGTGGAGCTGAAAAATTTGTGCAAATACGGCACATCAGAAATTGCTACAAAGCCGATCCTGAATACGGAATAGGTGTTGCCAATGCATTAGGATTAACGATGGATGAAGTCAACCGATTCGATCTGACTCCTTATGATCAATGGGCGCCAAGAAAAACAATGTAATTAAAATTAACAATCATATAAAGTGGAAATGTTTTATGCCTTTCCACTTTTTTTGTACATTTAATTTCTGAACGAAAAATAATGAACAAAAATAGACTAGAAGCTTTCAGCGATGGTGTTCTCGCAATTATTATTACCATCATGGTTTTAGAATTACAAATACCGGAAGGTGACCGTTTCTCCGATCTAAAGCCATTGGTTTTTAAATTTCTGACTTACATTTTCAGCTTTTTATATGTTGGGATTTATTGGAATAATCATCATCACTTATTTCAGGCGGTTAAGCATGTAAACGGAAAAGTTCTTTGGGGCGATCTGCATCTACTATTCTGGCTTTCAATTTTACCATTTGCCACTTCTTGGATGGGAGAAAATAATTTCACCAAAAATCCGGTAGCGTTTTACGGATTTGTTTTATTGATGTGCGCACTGGCTTTTAATATTTTACAAAAATTCTGCCTGAATATCGAAGGGAAAGATTCTGTTATTGCAAAAGCGCTGGAATCTACTTTAAAGGAAAAACTTTCGGCCGGGATCTATATTTCAGGAATTGTTCTTTCTTTTTACTATCCAATAATAGCAGTGCTGTTATACTATACTGCGGCACTATTATGGATTATTCCAGATTTAAGGATTGAAAAAACTTTAAAATAGAATAAAATGAACCCACAAAACGATAACATGGTCACGATCAAACAAAATGAAGAAACCTTCGATGTATTTTACGACAACGAAAAAGCAGGTTTTATGGCATATAAGCGAAAAGATGATTTTTTAGAAATCATTCACACCGAAGTTTCGGAAGAATTTGGTGGCAAAGGTTTGGGTAAAGAATTGGTTGCAGCTGCGGTAGAATTCGCAAAAAATAATAATTTGAGGATTATTGCATATTGCCCATTTGCAAAAAAGATCATTATGAAAACGCCCGAATTTAAAGCATTTCTAGAGCAGTAATTTATACCATTTAAGCTTTGAGCAAGTCGGAACTCACCTATTTTTTGTCAACCTGATTTCAAAGTACAGGAACTTTTCATTGGATTATCCCTTTAGCTGAAGATTGCAATGATGATTTCTAACGATAACTTTTGGGAAATACTGAAAGTTTTTTTTGTGCCTGACTTTGGCAAACTGCGAAAATCTGCGCCCCAACTTGAACGGAGCTCTTTTTTGTGTAACGAAGTGGAGCAAAAAAAGCGGGAGTGGAAGGTGGATAAAGGCGCCCAAATCCTAACAAAAAAAACTATATTTGTGAAAATTTAAAAAACAATTTCTATGAATCCGATCGTGTTGCTGTTGATTATCATTGCTTATTTTGCACTATTACTTTGGGTCGCGTACCGCACCGGAAAAGGAAGTAACAACGAAAGTTTTTTTATCGGAAACCGAAAAAGCAACTGGATGCTCGTGGCTTTTGGGATGATTGGAACCTCGCTTTCGGGGGTGACTTTTGTTTCGGTTCCGGGAGCAGTGGGCGCCGATAAATTTCATTATTTGCAGATTACGATTGGGTATTTGATTGGATATATTGTGATTGCGTACGTGCTTCTACCCCTCTATTATCGCCTAAAGCTGACTTCAATTTACGGTTATCTGCAGCAGCGAATGGGACAACTTTCTTATAAATCAGGAGCTTGGATTTTCATTGTTTCCCGCTTGGTTGGTGCAACGGCGAGATTGTATTTGGTGGTGAACATTTTGCAATTGACGATTCTCGACAGTTTAGGCGTTCCTTTTATTGTGACAACGCTGATTATTTTGATCATGATTATTCTTTACACTTACGAAGGTGGCGTGAAAACGATTGTGTGGACCGATACTTTGCAGACGACCTGCATGCTTTTGGGGTTAATTATTTGTTCAGTTTATATGATGAATCATTTGGGTTTAAATTTTACCGAAAGCATTTCGCAGATGAATCAACTTGGTTATACGGAAGTTTTCAATACCAACGCAAACGACAAAGCTTTCTTTTTCAAACAGATTTTAGCCGGCGCTTTTATTACGATTACCATGACGGGAATTGATCAAGAAATGATGCAGAAATCATTGTCGGTAACTAAACTGAAAGATTCGCAGAAAAATATGGTCGTTCTAGGTTTTATTTTGGTTGGGGTGATCTCGCTTTTCCTTTTTATGGGCGGGCTTTTACATCTTTACGGAAATACTGTACATGTTGCAAGTTCGGGAGATCAGCTTTTTCCCGATATCGCGCTGAATCACATGCCTCCATTTATTTCTATTATTTTTATAATTGCGCTAATTTCGGCACTTTTCCCAAGTGCAGATGGCGCTATGACGGCTCTAACTTCATCGCTTTGCATCGATATTTTCGGATTGAAAGAGAAAAATATTTCTCCGAAAGAACAGGAAAAATTCCGCAAAAGAGTTCACCTGATTGTTGCTTTTGCTTTTTTAATTATGGTCATTATCTTTAAACTCATCAATGACAATTCGATGATTGGTTTGATTTTAAAGATGGCAGGATTCACTTATGGGCCGCTTCTTGGATTGTTCGCTTTTGGAATTTTCACGAAATTTAAAGTAAAAGACAACTGGGTTCCTTACGTTTGTATCGCTTCGCCAATTATTTCATTTCTGATCGATAAATATCAAGAGAACATTTTCGGTGATTTCAAAATCGGGTTGGAATTATTGATTATTAATGGTTTGATCACGTTCTTTGGATTGTGGTTGATTCGGAAGAAATAGATCTGTTGAAATCTAAATATTTAAATCGATTGAAAATTCAGTCGATTTTTTCTGTTTTTTTTAACAGTAGTTTGTTAAAAAAAGTTAATTTTGAGAAAATCAAATAAACACCTCAATAATTATTTTATGAGAAAAATTTCGGTATTCTCCTTTTTTCTTTTTTCAATGTTTGCTTTTTCGCAGATTCATTTTGAAAAAGCTTATTTTATCAATAACAATGACCTAAAAACAGAATGTTTGATTAGAAATGTGGATTGGCGATATTCTCCTACCACTTTCGAATACAAAACAGACGCAAACTCCGAAGTACAAAAAGGCGATATCAAAAATGTGAAGGTGTTTGAAATTTATAATGAAGCAAAATATACACGAGCAACCCTTAATATTGATCAATCCAGCGATGATTTGAATCAAATGAGCACCAAATATGAACCGGAGTTTTTAGAAAAAACAGTTTTTTTGAAACATCTTGTCGATGGTTCCGTAAAACTGTACAAGTATGATGATGGCGGTTACACGAAGTATTTTTTGGAAACCAGCGACCATCAACCAAAACAACTTATTTACAAACCCTACCTACTCGAATCGGATGCAAAGGCGTATAACAGAACCTACCAAAAACAACTTCAGAAAGCATTGTCATGTTCAAAAATTTCGGCAAATGATCTGCAGAAAACAGAATATAAAGAGACCGATTTGGTAAAGCTCATTTCGGCAAATAATCAATGTGAAAACCCGAGTGAGGACCAGAAAGTCGTAGCGCAGAAAAAAGGAATCATCAATCTTTCGGTGCGTCCACGAATTAATTTCGCTTCGATGACTTTCATGAATGCGAATCAACGTGGCCAATATGAAATGGAAGCTAAAACAGGTTTCGGAATCGGTGTTGAACTGGAATATGTTTTTCCGTTTAACCGAAACAAATGGTCCGTTATTTTAGAACCTACTTACCAAAGTTACAAAGCGCAGCAAACCAATAATGACGGTTCTATCTTTTCCGACAAAGCTTCTGTTGACTACTCTTCTATAGAATTTCCGGTGGGAATCAGACATTATTTCTTCCTCAACAATCAATCAAAGTTGTTTGTAAACGCGCAGTACATTTTTGACTATAATCTTACTAATAAATTTGAATTTATCGACGGAATGGGAAGACCAGGAGATACCCTGGAAGGAAAATCTGCCCAAAATTTTGGTTATGGAATTGGCTATCAATACAACAATAAATATTCCGTTGAATTTAAATACTTTACGAAAAGAAACATTTTGGGTAACTATACCTTTTGGTCTACCAATTACCAAAATATTTCAATTATTTTCAGCTATAATTTATTGTAAAACAAGAACACATAACAGTATTTGCAAATGCGAACAAAGCTGTTTCCCACTATCGGGAAACAGCTTTGTTTATCATTCTACAAAATGGAAAATTGGGGAAATTATTTGACTTGAAAACCTCTAAACCTCATCAATAGAACGTTTTTTATAAAACATAAACTCACCACATTTTCAATGCAATACTTTACCGGGTTTCAAAATCTGAACAGTTTTTATAAGAAAAAGAGAAATTGCAATTAACAAAATCCAAAAAAGTTTCCGCAAAATTCATAGAATTTTTAAACCTTGCAGATTTTTAAACGGTGATAGAAGTCATGCGTTTTTTAACAAATAAATCCTCAAATTCCATTGCCAATAAGAAGTCAAAAATTCGTAAATTCGCGTTCAAATAAATCTATATAATGAGTAAATCGACTGAAGAGCTGAAATCTCTCACCACACAAATTAGAAGAGACATTTTGAGAATGGTTCACGCCGTAAATTCAGGTCATCCCGGCGGAAGTTTGGGCTGTACCGAATACTTTACCGCTTTGTACGGGAAAGTGATGAACTACCAATTGCCTTTCACCATGGAAGGAAAAAACGAAGATCTTTTCTTCCTTTCCAACGGACATATTTCGCCCGTATTCTACTCCACTTTAGCGAGATTCGATTTCTTTCCTGTTTCCGAACTGGCAACTTTCAGAAAACTGGGAACTCGACTGCAAGGACACCCAACCACGCACGATCACCTTCCGGGAGTTAGAATTGCTTCAGGTTCTTTGGGACAAGGTTTGTCGGTAGCAATCGGTGCTGCTTTAGGGAAAAAATTAGACGGCGACGACCGTTTGGTTTATGTTTTACAAGGCGATGGCGAATTGCAAGAAGGCCAGAACTGGGAAGCTTTCATGTATGCCGCAGCAAAAAAAGTAGATAACCTAATTACCACCATCGACTACAACGGAAGACAAATCGATGGCGATACCGAAGATGTTTTAGACCTCGGTGATTTACACGCAAAAATGGAAGCTTTTGGTTGGACTGTTTTAGAAGAAAAAAACGGAAACGACTTGGAAGCAGTGATCGCAATTTTAGAAAAAGCAAAATCAGAAACTGGCAAAGGAAAACCAGTGTGTATTTTATTGCATACAGAAATGGGTTATGGTGTAGATTTCATGACTGGATCTCACGCTTGGCACGGAAAAGCACCCAATGATGAACAACTCGATACGGCTTTCAAACAATTATATTTAGAAGCTCCGGCTGATTATTAAAATGCTTTTGGCTTTTGGCAACTTGCTTTTAGCCATTAAATCAATCGAATAATTATATAAAAAAAACAGCAAAAGGTAGCGATACGCTAAAAACCAATTGCAAAAAGCAATATGAAATACACCTATACAGAACAAAAAGATACAAGAAGCGGATTCGGCGCTGGATTGGCAGAATTAGCAGATAAAAACCCAAACGTAGTCGCACTTTGCGCAGACCTTATCGGATCTTTGAAAATGGAGAAATTCATCGAAAAAGCTCCAGAACGTTTTTTCCAAGTCGGGATTGCAGAAGCCAATATGATGGGAATTGCAGCCGGATTAACCATCAACGGAAAAATTCCTTTTACCGGAACTTTTGCGAACTTTTCAACTTCCAGAGTTTATGACCAAATTCGTCAGTCGATCGCTTATTCCAACAAAAATGTGAAGATTTGTGCTTCTCACGCTGGATTAACTTTGGGTGAAGATGGCGCAACACACCAGGTTTTAGAAGATATCGGAATGATGAAAATGCTTCCTGGAATGACGGTAATCAACACTTGTGATTACAACCAAACCAAAGCTGCAACACTTGCAATTGCCGATTTCGACGGACCTGTTTATTTACGATTCGGACGACCAGTTGTTCCCGTTTTTATTCCAGAAGATATGCCTTTCGAAATCGGAAAAGGAATTATGCTTCAGGAAGGAACCGACGTGACCATCGTAGCAACCGGACATTTAGTTTGGGAATCTTTATTGGCTGCAGATGCTTTAGAAAAAGAAGGAATTTCTTGTGAAGTAATCAACATTCACACGATCAAACCATTAGACGAAGAGATCATCTTGAAATCTGTGGAAAAAACAGGAAGAATTGTAACTGCCGAAGAACACAATTACATCGGAGGTTTAGGCGAATCTGTTGCCGGAATGTTGTCTAGAAAAAGACCAACCATTCAGGAATTTGTGGCGGTAAACGATACTTTCGGAGAATCTGCAACCCCTGCAGAATTGATGAAGAAATACGGAATTGATTCTGACGCAGTTCAAGCAGCGGTGAAGAGAATTATGGCAAGATAATTTCTTTTTGAAATCAAATTTAAAACACGTCGGAAGGCGTGTTTTTTTTAT
The DNA here is from genome assembly GCF_900156725.1 of Kaistella chaponensis. Lineage (GTDB taxonomy): Bacteria > Bacteroidota > Bacteroidia > Flavobacteriales > Weeksellaceae > Kaistella > Kaistella chaponensis. Next base: position 183,535 of record NZ_FTOI01000006.1, read on the forward strand.
GCCATAAATTCTGAAATTATAGGGTAAAACAACCGCAAAAGTTTGAACGTTTAAATGACGAAAAACAATAAAAATTCAGAAGAAAAAATCACCATTGAACGCTCCGAAAACGGAAAAATTTGGCTGACTTCCAATCATTTCTACCTTATTCATTTTAAAGAAATCTCTTCGAAAGAAATTCCTTACGAAAATCATTTCCAGCTCGGCTTTTTGTCCGTGCAAGTTCATCATCAATGGAAAAAATACGGGGAAATACAGATGGATTCGTGCGATTTTAAACAAAAGAAATCCACTTCAAAAAAAATTGAAATGGACTTCAGAAAAAAAACAGAAAATTTAGTATTAAAAAGTTTTTTCTAATTCAATCGCTTTTGGAAATAGGATATTGTTTTCTAAATGAATGTGGGTATGCAAATCTTTTTCGAAATCTTCTAGCATTTTAAAGGTCACTTGGTACGTTCCACAAGCATCTTCCGGAAACTGATAGTTGTTGGTCAACGCTGCGATTTTTACAAAGCGGTCACCTTCTATGGTGTGTTCATGTTTCATCATCGCAACGGGATTTTCAACGCTTCCAAAGTGAGGTTTTTCAACATTTTCCCCTTTTTGTTTTGCAGCCACCATTTTTTTGATGAAAGGAAACAAAAGCAATTCCTCTTTTTTGAGGTGAGCGCCTAAATCTTTTGCACTTTCTACAAAAAGCTCATTAATTTCAAACAATTCCGGATGTCTGTCGCCATGAACTTTGCACAGTTTATTTAAATATTGCAGCAAAACTGCGGTATTTTCTTCCACATATCTATGGTGTGTTTTTTCTACGTAATCAGCCAATAAATCCAAAGGCCAGGAATTGAAATCGATGTCATTTGATTTTTGATTCGAGAGATTTTCTAAATCTTTGTAAACATCATCAATATTGACTTTTTTGTTTTCGCACGCTTCTTCTATGGTTCTGTTTCCTTTGCAGCAAAAATCAATTTTATATTTTCTAAATACTTCAGCTGCTTTGAAATCTTCTGCAACCATTTCACCTATTGTTTTTTCTTTCGTTACCATATCGTTTATGATTTTAAATTTATACTACAAAGGTACCTCTTTTTTTTAATTCGGACAATTTTATCTTAATTAAAATCATAAAAGCTTTTCAGAGGGTCATCTAATTTTTAAACGCAATTAATTGGCTGAAAAAAGAAACTGAAAAACTATTTGAGCCACGCCAAACCATTTTCGGTTTTAACGGCTAAATCGTAGAAGGAATATTTCTGGGTCATGGCGACCAAATTTTCTCGAACTTTTCTGAAATCATCGTGTACAGGACAAGGATTATCTGCCGAACATTTATGCAAACCTAATCCACAATTGGTAAAAATACCATCGCCATCAATAATCCGCACGACATCAAAAATTTTTGTTTTTTTCTGCTTCGCAATATCAAAGATAAAACCACCTTGTTTCCCACGATTTGATTCTAAGATATTTTCGCGACACAATTGCTGCAGAATTTTGGCTGTAAACGCTTCGGGAGCATTGACCGATTTGGAAACTTCTTTTACGTTCACACGCTTCTGCTGATGACTTTGTTGGGCAATATAAATAATAGCTTTGATGGCGTATTCGCAGGCTTTTGAAAACATTTTTTGGACTATTTAAAAAATTGCCATTTCGGAATAAATGCTAATAAACCTACCGATACGAAAAGAAATAAGTTAGTAACATCGGTATACAAAAAGGTACTTAAATAGTAATTATGCATCATATAATGCGCTAAAACAGCAACTGGGAAAAGAAAAACGCCTGCTTTTCTGTAAAAGAAAATAAGGACAATTCCCAGAATCATCAACAAATCAACGCTGACGATGATCAGAAAGTAATCCATTGGGATACGAAGTTCGGTTCGTTGCAAAAACTCATCCGTATCAATACCGATCCCCATTAAGGAAAATAGCAGCAACGCGCCTAATGATAAAATAAAACCCAGGTCTTTTTTGGGATCTTCGTTTTTAAAATTCTCATCCATATTGGTAAAATTAAAAAAACTTTTGAAAGGAATTCAAAAGTTTTTTATAAAATTGATATTAATCAGTTTATTAAATAGAAACAGCGTCGATTAATCTATTTTTGTCAGAAATATATTCTTCCATAGAAATCATACTTTCAGTACGCATTACATCTTGAATGTCGTCGATCTTATAGATAATTCTTTTTGCGTCTTCTGTATTTTTGGCTCTTATTTTACAGAAAATGTTATATTTTCCAGAAATCACACTTGCTTCAATTACATTTGGAATTGTGGTGAGTTCTTTTAAAACCTCTTGAGTTCGGTTTGATTTCGTAAGAAGAATACCGATAAAAGCAGTGAAATGATAATCTAATTTTCCGTAATCGATGGTTAAAGATGATCCTAAAATGATTCCAGCATCTTCCATTTTTTTCACTCTAACGTGGATTGTTCCTGCGGATACATCCATCTGTTTTGCAATTTCGGTGAAAGGCATTCTGGTGTTTTCTACTAAAAAATCAAGGATTTTTTTATCTATTTCGTCTAGTTGATAGTTCATGTTGAATTTTATAAAAATGATAATACTAAGTCAATATTTTTGCAAATTTACGAAAAAATATTAAAATGAAAAATTTTAGGTTAATATTAACAATTTTTAACTTAAACAAATGCTTTTCTGATAAAATCCTTATTTTATTGTATCATTTCTAACAGAATCTCTTTTAATCAGTGGTTTTTCCGCTGGATTTTTTTTATCTTTTTTGGTCCTTTTAAAGATGGTATTGAAACTTTTACTATACACTACACCTACCCCGTAACTTTGGTTTGAGCTTGCATTTCCTGCTGCCGTTCCGTTTAAGCCGATGTTTGTAGGTTTGGAATACGCTCTTAATAAGCGGGTTCCGTCATTTTTTTTCGACCAGTCGTATTCTACAATTCCTTCTCCCGAAAGATATTCGGCGTTGGTATTGTCGGATTTCGAAATGGGTATTCCTAAACCTGTTTTTACTTTCACTCTTGGTGACAGCAGAAAACTCACACTTGCGTTTGCACGATTTCCGGTATTGGAACCAGCGTCTCCATTCAGATAATTCAGATCCACCTGAAACTCATTACTGATGTTATTGAGTACAGAACCCAACTGTTTGAACAACATATCATACCCAGAACTTTCGGCAAAATTACCAAGATTGATATCAAAAGCAGAACTGCCAACACTGAAACTATTCATGACCAGTACAGAACCAAATTGGATTATTTTTTCGTCTTCGTTACTCATTTTTTCAGCGAGTATTTCTTTGAGGTTAGACGAGACATCTTGGGCAGAAACACCTAATTCAATTTTCGGATTATTGAGGGTTTGCGTAATTTTAGTACTCAGCAAAACATTGATGGGTTGCAGACTTCCACGGTTTAAATATTGACCTGCATTCGTTACGGTTCTCAAATAAGTGGCGTTAATATTCAAATCGGGAGCGATGGGATCTCCGTCCCAACGGATACTGCTGCCTTTGGAAATTTGGAAAGTTCTGTTCAAAATTGCTTTCGAAACAAAAGTTCCGTTATCCACGAAATAATCTCCCGCCATCGAAATCGATCCGGATCTGCTCATCAAAAAGCGCAGCTTATCGGAATTTCCACGAACTGAAATATCACCGATATCATCACCAACCAAGACATTAACGGTAGTTCCTTTATCTACAGAAAGGGTAAAATCTACATTTAAATTCGCATTCGACCGTTTCTTTTCTTCTACACTCACTACACCTGCTTCATCTCGTTTTAAAAACCTCAGCATTTTAAATTCTTCCACATTTGAGGTAGAATTCGAATTAAAGGTAAAGACACTGTTGTTCAACGCGCGCATTTCCGGCGTAGAAATATTTAGGGCAGAAACAGGTCCGTCCACGTAAAGTGTTCCTGTACCAAAAACTCGTCCCCAAAATAAATCGAGATCTTTTTGAGTGGTATTTAACAGCATTAAATTATCGGCTCTCATCACTAAATTGACGCCCATCGAAGATAAGGTTTCAAACTGAATCGCTCCGGAGATTGATCCTTTCGAATTGCTGCGACCGTCTTTTACACCTATATCATTCAATATTGCCAAACCTTTAGACAATGATATCACTGTGTCGTCAAAAGAATAATCAACGCCGGTGAAATTTAATTTGAGACCCAAATCTTTCATGGCAATATCGCCACTGTAGTCTATATCATTTAATTTACCCGAAATTTTCAAATCTCCGGACGCTTTCCCTCGAAGGTTTCCGAAAATCCCTTTTACAAATTCCTGTGCAAACTGCAGATCAAAATCATTCATGTCTGCAACCAAATTTAATGTTGGTGATGCAGTATTGTTATTAATGGTTCCGGTTAGGATCAAATCATTATTACCAATGATTCCTGCTGAAACAACTTTCGCTTCAACATCGAAAACATTGGGAACCGCACTTTTCTTCGCAGAAACAATGACATTTCCCATATCTTTTCCGTTCATCAAAATATTGGTAACATCTAAATCGATCAGTGGTTCCAGATTGTTTTGATTCTTTTTTACATCAAATGTTCCGTTCGCAACTCCTTTCACATCAATACCATTATCACTGCCTATTAAAGCTAGAACTTTGGCAATCTGAAGATTTTTAAGTTCACCTTTTGCGGAGAAATCTTTTGCCGATTTAAAGAGGGATTCTTTCAAAAATAACTCGCTATCGTCGGAGTAAATCCTAAGATTCTGTATCAAAAAATCACCTGTATTTTTCCGGTAGGTTATAGAGTGGTTCAAGGTGGGATCTGTATCGACACTCCACGCTACATTATTAAAAGTAACCGTTGTAGGCTCGAAACGTAAAACATAATCACCTGCAGAATTTGTAGATTGATTAAGATTTAATGCATACTCTTTCAAGGTATTTTTTACTTCATCTTCTGGCGAACCTAATTTAAAATTGGTGGCAACATGAAGGGTTTGGTTATTCTCGTTTCTTCCGCTGAGTGTGATATCTTTCAGAATATTTTGATTGTATTCTACTCTATTGACCTTTGCGAAAATTTGTTCATCAAGCTTTGCGGTGTTAATTCTGACCATCAAACTATCGATCATTGCACTATCCCGCGTTATTTTGTTGCGTTCTGTAATTTTATAGGCGGGATTTGCTTTTGCCAAAGCTTGATCAGCTTCGGTAATTTCCTCTTTTTTGGTCATGATGTACTTCAAAGTCTGCGCATCGACATTCAAAATTAAATTATTTGAATTTCCATCAAAAGAACCATTGACGGAAGCACCGTTCGGAATTTGCAAATTAGGCTCGAAATAACCTACTAATCCTTGCTTTACATCAAAATCCATCGTAAAATTCTGTCCGCGATATATTTTTCTAGGCGGTGGTCCCACGAGAATTTTTCCGATTCCATTTTGAACCATTCCGGCTAAATCTCCGAGATTATACCGCCCCGAAATCTGGCCATTTACAGCTCCAGGAGCATCGACAGAGACAATTCGGTTTCCGTTTTCGAAAAAAGCTTTTACGGTAGCGTTTGGAATCAGGTATTTTTGTGAAGCATTGGTAAAAGTTACATTCTGCAGATCAGCATCCAAATTGAGATCATTCAGGTTGGTCATCCCAATTTTTCCTTTCACCAAACCACTTACGATCTGACTCCCTTTTCCGCCCGTAAAATAATTGAGATTTAAAAACTGAACATCTGCAGTAACATCTGCGAACAATTTTTTGGTGCGGAAATCGATAAAGCCATTCACGTTTGCTTTTGCCTGATCATCATTTACGTTTACAATTCCTTTATAGGTTTTGTGATCCATAAATCCATCGAGATAAATAGTATTAATTTCTTTATTAAGGATTTCAATTTTTGAAATTTGCGAACGTGTTTTCAGTCGCATCGTGTTCACATCAAAACTCTCCCCCTGCAAATTGAATTTTCCGGAGATTAATCCCACTTCTTTACTTTTTGTAATAACCGAAGTGTTTAAGTCATTCACTTCCGCAAAACCTCGATATTTAGGTAAAGCGGAAATATAATCATTCAAATAAAAATTGGTGATTTTCGCTTGACCGATCCCTGTAATTAAATTGGCTTTAGGAACGAAAACTTCTTTGGGCGTTACGCGCACTGCACCATTGTATTTTAATCGTCCGAAATCATCGGCGAAGTTTTTCATTTTTGAAGAAATGAAAGTTGGCATCATTTCCTTCAAATCGACATATGTAAGATCGGTAGAAAGTGAATTGGTTTCAATCTGGAAATTTCCCTTCAAGATATTCGAAACTTTCATTGTTTCTGTACGGATATTGACTTTAGGATTTGTTACCAGAAAATTCTCCAGATGAAATTGGTTCAAAGGACCAGTCATCGTTCCGGAAATATTGATGGGTTTGTAATTATCCCAATCGGTCACAAAATAACTGATATCGTAACCACTGATTTGGCTTCCTGGTCTCAATTTCATATCCCAACGAACACGATTGGTAAAATCTGACCAAGAACCGTTTTGTAAATTAAATTTTATGTCACCCTGAAGTAGAGAATGATCGGTATTGAAGGTTAAATCTTTGAGCGATAAAAATTGATTCGTCAAAGAAAAGTCTGCAGAAAAAGTATCAACAGTATGTTTTTTTCCCCATCTTTCGGTCGTAAATCTAAAGTTGTTGATCTGTGCAGAAACATTGGCTCCATTCACTTTTAATTCGGGCACGACCAGATTTACATTTTCTGCCATTAACCATTTCCCTTCTTCACCTGTATGATTCTGATTGATGATAGAAACTTTTGAATCATTAATAAAAATTCTGGATTTTAACTGAAAAGGTTCTCTTGGTGTTTTCGGCGCAGGGGAATTAAACAAATCTACAAAACGGATAAAATTTGAAATACTATCACCTTTATAAGTAATGACTTTTAAATCAAGATTCTTTAAAGATAAAGACTGAAACTGCAAGTTCCTAGAATTGCTAATGATAGAAAACCAATTAGAATCGGCGTATAATTCCTTTGCCTTTAAAAAAGGGAAATTTTTATAATCTTTTATGGCAACATTATGGATATGAATATCCCCGAAATAACTCACCTCCACACTTTCGAAAGACATTTGTGATTTCAAATCTTCATTGAGTTTTTCAATAACCTTTTGCGCTGCCCAGTTTTTGGTCGAAGGTAAACTTACGAGAATAAATACCGTTCCAACGAGAAAAATGACTAACCAGAAAATAATCAGAAGCAATTTTGCCCACCATTTATAATTCGTAACATCTTTTGCAGCTTGTTCACCGAATTCTTTTGCCGTTTCTAAAGGATGATTTATGGTATCTGACGCGAGCTGTGTAGCACTTTTTACAGTTTCCTGTACTTTTTCGCTCACATTTTCTGCGGTATGCTGAATCTTATCACCAATATTTTCTGGGACAGATTTTTTATTTTCGTTATCGTTATTATTCTCTAAATTTGCCATTGTTATGAGCGACTCAATAATTTTAGGGATAGAATCGTCCTGCGACGACACTTCAGCGGCAATCATTCAAGGAAACAAAATCCTTTCAAACATTGCAGCCAATCAAGAAATACACAACGAATACGGTGGTGTGGTTCCTGAACTGGCTTCTCGTGCACATCAGCAAAATATTATTCCTGTGGTACAAAAATCCGTGAGCAAAGCAAATATACAACAAAAAGATATTTCTGCCATCGGATTTACTCGAGGTCCTGGACTTTTGGGTTCCTTATTGGTCGGAACTTCTTTTGCCAAATCACTTGCCATGAGTTTGAAGGTTCCTTTGATCGAAGTGAACCATCTTCAGGCACATATTTTAGCACACTTTATCGACGATGCAAATCCTCTTCCACCGAAATTTCCGTTTTTATGTTTAACGGTTTCAGGTGGACATACGATGATTGTTGTAGTGAAAGATTATTTCGATATGGAAATTATCGGAAAAACAATCGACGATGCAGCCGGTGAAGCATTTGATAAAATCGGAAAAATATTCGGGTTAGATTATCCAGCTGGACCGATTATAGACCGATTGGCTAAACTTGGGAACAAAGATGCTTTCCAGTTTAATAAACCCAGAATAGAAAATTATAATTATTCCTTTAGCGGAATTAAAACTTCCGTGCTTTATTTTATCCAAAAGGAAGTTCAAAAAAATCCAGATTTCATTGCAGAAAACCTCAATGATTTATGTGCTTCTGTTCAAAAAACATTGGTAGAAATTTTGATGAACAAACTGGAAAAAGCAGCAAAAGAATTAAATATCAATGAAGTTGCCATTGCAGGTGGCGTTTCGGCGAACTCCGGTTTGCGGGAAGCAATGCAGAAAAATGCAGAAAAATTAGGATGGAATATTTACATTCCGAAATTTGAATATACTACTGATAATGCAGCAATGATCGCAATGGTCGCAAAATTAAAATTTGACCGCGGAGAATTTACAGATTTATCCGTTTCGGCAACTTCGCGATACGATATTGAGGAGAGTTTTAAGAAAGAAGTCGTAATAAAAGATAAATAGATTAGAAACTTTCAGATGAAAATATTATTAGAGGAAAAAATCATGGTTTCACACTCCAAAAAAAGTTCAAGATATTACTGGATTTTAGAAACGGTGACCGGTAAAACTGAATTCACAAAGACTTCTGAGGAGGAAGATTTTCAAGAGGCAAGTTCCGAAATCGGTTATATTCAAAATGTAAAAGAGGAAATCATCGAAAAAATCAACTCAGAAAATGTTTTCAGTTTTCAGTTTGAACCGAAAGAAGGAGATTATTTATCGATTAAAAATAACTTGAGGAAAAACGAATATTTGAATTTGATTTTCATCAATAATAAATGGATTGAAGAAATTTATGCGTGCAGTTACCGAGATTGCAACGGTGATATTTACACCACCATCAAAACCGGATTGGCTTTTTTGAGTGAGAATGAAATCTCGTTTTAATTTTAAAAAATAAATATTTACTTGTGAAATTATTTTACGGCGAAATATCAGAAAATACAGTCATCATCAATACTGAAGAGCAGCAACATATTGTTAAAGTTCTTCGGATGAAAAGTGGCGAAGAAATTTTCGTTACCGATGGAAAAGGAAATCTCGCCAAAGGAAATCTCGTTTTTGAAGGCAAAAAAGTACATCTTGAAATTTTAGAAATCAAAGAAAACTTACCCAACTTTTCACCTCAACTTCATATTGCAATTGCGCCGACAAAAAACATTGATCGCATTGAATTTTTTGTAGAGAAAGCGGTAGAAATGGGAATTTCGGAAATTACTTTTCTTCAAACCGAAAAAACGGAAAGAAAAAATATCAGCATCGAAAAACTCACGAAACAAGCCATTTCAGCATCGAAACAGAGTTTGAGATTTCATTTTCCAAAAGTGAATGAATTGACCAAATTTTCGGATTTTATTAAAGAAGTTCATCCAGAAACTACATTTGTAGCGCATTGCAACGAAAATTTAGAAAGAATTGAGTTGAAAGACATTCAAACCCAAGAAAATATCACCTTTTTAATTGGACCGGAAGGAGATTTTTCGGATAAAGAAATTCAGCTTTTGGCGGAAAAAGGCGTGAAAGCAGTTTCATTGGGAAATCAACGATTGCGAACCGAAACGGCTGGAATTTTTGTGGCGGCTTGGAATTATGGATTGATGGGATGATTTGCTGATTTGATGATTTGCTGATTTGCTGATGATTTGATTTGATGATTTTTTCGATGTAGTAAGTTTCACTTTTTCAACTTTAAAGATCCTCAAATTTGTTTTTTTAATTTTCTCTTAAATATTTTGCTAAAATCTGTTCGCCACTTTTAATCGAATTCATTGCCCAACGTACTTTCATTTCCCACAGTTTCTCCTCAGAAAGTTTATAATCTAAATTTGATCTCAAAAGTTTTTGTTTCAGTTCGTAAACGGAAATTGCAGCAGCAACAGAAACATTAAAACTTTGCGTAAAGCCATACATCGGAATGGCTAAAGTTTCGTCGGCGAAATCGAGAATTTCCTCAGAAACTCCTGCAGCTTCTGTTCCGAAAACCAATGCTACAGGTTCTTTTAAATCATAATCAGATAACATTGTTGCATTATTTTCAGGTGAAACAGCCAATATTTTGTACCCACGATTTTTAATTTCTCTCAACGAATCCAAATTGTGCGGAAGTTTTTCTACTTCTACCCAGGTTTCTGCTCCTTTAGTAACGCGAAGATTGGGATTGAATTCGTGCTCGCTTTCCATGGCGATAATTTTATGAAATCCACACGCTTCTACGGAACGCACAATTGCTGCCGCATTTCGAAACTGGAACACATCTTCGATCACTGGCAAAACAAAATCGGAACTTTCGGGTGCAAAATGATTTATTTTTTCTAGGCGTTCATCGGTGAGAAATTGCTGGAGATGCTGAAAGATTTTCTGATTGTTCATGGCCTCAAAATTAAGGAATATTTTGTAAAATGAAATGAAATTGCAAGTGAATGGACCAATCAAAAAATGTTGGTTAGCGCCTTAAATTTCTGGTTTAGAACTGAATTGGTTTCAACGCAGAATCTGCGCCCCGACTTGATTTCTATGACACCGCCAAACTATTTTGGTAATTATTTTCATATTTTTTTCCAGATTTGAGTACTGCAAAAATGAGATGGATTATTTTATT
>NZ_FTOI01000003.1 GCF_900156725.1 Kaistella chaponensis
AATAAAATAATCCATCTCATTTTTGCAGTACTCAAATCTGGAAAAAAATATGAAAATAATTACCAAAATAGTTTGGCGGTGTCATAGAAATCAAGCCGGGTCGCAAACTCTGCTCTAAAAAAAAATTAGATATAAATATGAATATTCTTGATAAAATAATTGAACAGAAACACGTAGAAGTTGCCGAATCGAAAAAGAAAATTTCGTTGATCGAATTAAAAGATTCCGCATTTTTTCATCGAAATACCTTTTCCCTCAAAGAAACCCTGAAATCAAAAAGCGGAATCATTGCAGAATTTAAAAGAAAGTCGCCAAGTAAAGGAATCATCAATGATAAAGCTGCTGTTTTAGACGTTGCACAATCTTACGAGAAATTTGGAGCAAGCGGAATTTCAATTTTAACAGATCATCAGTTTTTTGGCGGAAATTTAGAAGATCTCTTGAAAGTACGAAATGAAATATCAATTCCCATTTTAAGGAAAGATTTTATGATTGATGAATACCAATTTTATGAAGCAAAAGCCAACGGAGCCGATATTATTTTATTAATCGCAAGTTGCCTTTCTCCATCGCAGGTTCAGGAATTTACCGATTTGGCGCATCAATTGGGATTAGAGGTTTTGTTAGAAATCCACACCGAAGAAGAATTGAATCATTATAATAAAAACATAGATTTAGTGGGGATTAACAATCGAAATTTGAAAGATTTCAAAGTCGATTTGCAACATTCAGTGAACTTAAAAAACCTTTTACCAAGTGAAACTTTATCTGTTGCAGAAAGTGGAATTTATTCCTTGAAAGATTTTCAATTTCTTAAAGAAAAAGGATTCGACGGATTTTTAATGGGCGAATATTTTATGCGAAATGAAAACCCAATGAACAAGTTCAAAGAATTTATTGATGTGATAATGTGATAATATGATCATGGAAAATCAATCTCAAATCTTAAATCTCAAATCTCCAATTAAACTAAAAGTTTGTGGTCTTACAAAACTCGATCAAATTGTTGAATTAATGCAAATAAACATCGATTTTTTGGGGTTTATTTTTTACGAAAAATCACCACGATATGTTCTAAATGCTCTGACTTTAAATGAAATTAAATCAATTCAGCATCGTGGCAAAGTTGGTGTATTTGTAAACGAAAACATTCCTACAATTCTCGAAATCTCCGAAAAAGCAGGCTTAAATTATATTCAGCTTCACGGTGATGAAACCGATGTTTTTATTTCAGAATTAAAAGAAAAGCTAAATCAAAAAATTAAGATTATCAAAGTTTTTAGAATACCTATTGTCATTCCGAGGAACGAGGAATCTCAGAGATTCTTCACTTCGCTACTCGCCGTTCAGAATGACATTGATTATGTATTATTCGACACCGATTCTAAATCTTTTGGCGGAACCGGAAAAACCTTCGATTGGCAAATTTTGAATGAGTTAGAAATCAACATTCCTTATTTTCTAAGTGGCGGAATTTCAGAAGAAAACATTGAAAATATAAAACAATTAGAACTTCAACCTTTTGCGCTCGACATCAATTCTAAGGTTGAAATTGACCCTGGAAATAAAAACATCAACAAAATTAAAATAGTTAAAAACCTTCTCAATTGAAGCATTGAGAAACGATTAAAAAGATACAATGAAAACATATAAAAACCCTGACAAAAATGGATATTACGGCGAATTTGGTGGCGCTTTTGTGCCAGAAATGCTGTATCCAAATGTGGAAGTATTGCAAGGTCAGTATTTAGACATTATCAATTCAGAAGAATTCCAAACCGAGTTTCGTGATTTGTTGAAAAATTATGTAGGTCGCGCAACGCCACTTTATTTTTCTAAAAATTTAAGCGAGAAATACCAAACGCAGGTTTATTTAAAACGCGAAGATTTAAATCACACCGGAGCGCATAAAATAAACAATGCTTTAGGACAGGTTTTACTCGCTAAAAAACTAGGAAAAAAACGAATCATTGCAGAAACAGGAGCCGGTCAACACGGAGTTGCAACCGCGACTGCGTGCGCTTTGATGAATCTGGAATGCATCGTTTATATGGGCGAAGTAGATATCGCAAGACAAGCGCCAAATGTAGGACGAATGAAAATGTTGGGTGCTACTGTAATTCCTGCAACTTCGGGCTCGAAAACATTGAAAGATGCGGTAAATGAAGCGCTGCGTGATTGGATCAACAATGCTGCGACGACGCATTATATCATCGGAAGTGTGGTCGGTCCACATCCTTTTCCGGATTTGGTAGCACGGTTCCAAAGTGTCATTTCGGAAGAAATAAAATGGCAGTTGAAGGAAAAAATCGGGCGCGAAAATCCCGATTACGTAATCGCGTGTGTTGGTGGAGGAAGCAATGCAGCCGGAACATTTTACCATTTTGTTGATGAACCCAGCGTAAAAATTATTGCCGCAGAAGCAGGAGGTTTTGGTTTGGATTCAGGGAAATCTGCAGCGACCACTTTCCTCGGAACTTTAGGGGTTTTGCACGGAAGCAAAAGTTTGGTGATGCAAACAGAAGACGGACAAGTGATCGAGCCTCATTCGATTTCTGCAGGTTTGGATTATCCAGGAATTGGACCGTTTCATGCCCATTTATTTACGGAAAAAAGAACAGAATTTTTTAGTATTACTGATGATGAAGCCCTCAAATCAGCTTTTGAACTCACCAAAATTGAAGGGATTATTCCCGCGTTGGAATCTGCGCATGCTTTGGCAGTTTTGGAAAAGAAAAAATTTGGAAAAGAAGAAGTCGTCGTGATTTGTTTGAGCGGAAGAGGCGACAAAGATATGGAAACCTACTTGTCAAAATTATCAGTTAATTCATCTCAAATTAAATAGAAAATGAAAAAGAAACTCAACATCTATTTCACCGCCGGAATTCCCAGGTTGAATGATACTCAAGATATTTTAAAACTCATTCAAAATTCGGGGGCAGATTTCATAGAAATCGGAATGCCTTATTCTGATCCAGTTGCTGATGGACCTGTGATTCAGAAAGCTCACGAAATTGCGCTGAAAAACGGAATGACCATCGCAGCACTTTTTCACCAGCTAAAAGAGGTGAAATCTGAAATGAATATTCCGATTATTTTGATGGGATATATTAATCCTGTCCTCAGTTTCGGATTCGAAAATTTCTGCCGAGAATGCAAAGATTCCGGTGTTTCTGGTTTGATAATCCCGGATTTACCTGCCGTGGAATTTGAGAAAAATTACAGAACAATTTTAGAGAAATACCAGCAGAATTTTATCTTTTTGGTAACGCCGGAAACCTCTGATGAAAGAATAAAATATTTAGATTCGCTCTCGTCCGGATTTTTATATGCAGTCTCGAGTTCTTCTACCACAGGAAATGATGCCAAAGAAATCAACAATGAAGAATACCTGAACCGACTTGCAAATCTAGGCTTGAAAAATCCTGTGATGATTGGTTTTGGGATTAAAAATAAATCGGATTTCGATAAAGTAACCGAAAAAGCAGATGGTGGAATTATCGGTACCGCTTTTGTGAATATTTTATTGAACAATGAGAATTGGGAAGCGAAAGCTGAAGGTTTTATTCGAAGCATCATCAATTAATTGTATAAATTTGCGCGGGTAAAAAATGAAAAGCTTCTTTCTTCATTTTTAAAACAAAAGTTAAATAGGATGCTGAGTCTCGCAATAGGGATAGAAGTGGAAATCCTTTTTTGAAAAAAAAGATTGGAACGTATAGCCCGACCCGAGCGGCTGGAAAAGCATTGGAGAGGGGATTGCCCAAAAAGTAAAAATAAAATGACAGGCAGAAAGAACAGAACTTTGCATTTTCAAGAATTAGGTTTGATGGATTATGAACCAGCTTTTGAATTTCAGGAAAAATTGATGAAAGAAATCATCGATTTGAAATTGGAGAATCGCACCCGAACTGATGATGATCAGAAGCAAACCCCGAATTATTTATTGTTTGTTGAGCATCCTCATGTTTATACGATTGGGAAATCTGGGGACGAACACAATATGCTTGCGAATGCTAAAAAGTTAGAGGAAATCAATGCGACTTTTGTGAAAACGAATCGCGGTGGAGATATTACGTATCACGGTTTCGGCCAGATTGTAGGATATCCTATTTTGGATCTCGATAATTATAAATCCGACATTTTTCTCTACATGCGGAATTTGGAGGAAGTGATCATTCGCACCATTGCTGAATATGGTTTGAAAGGCGAAAGAAGTGAAGGCGAAACCGGAGTTTGGCTGGATGTCGGTAAACCTTATGCCCGAAAAATTTGTGCGTTGGGTGTGAAGACTTCAAAATGGGTGACCATGCATGGTTTTGGGTTGAATGTGAATACGGATTTGCGCTATTTCGACTATATTATTGCTTGCGGAATCAAAGATAAAGGGGTGACTTCTTTGAAAAGAGAATTAGAACGGGAATTTTCGCCAAGTGAAATGGCTGAAGTTAAAGAGAAAATTAAAAAACATTTCTGCGATGTTTTTGAAGCATCAATTATTTAAAGGATCAGGTTTTATACGCAAAAGTGCTTTTATAAAAGGAAATTCAAAAGGTTGCAAATCTTATTTTTTGCAACCTTTTGATTTTTTTTTGCCTTAATTTTTTGATTCTTTAGAGACGTTTTCCTGTGGATGTTTAACTTTCTATTTTAGTTCTTTATACGCATCTACTTTTTCGAAAGTCTTCAATTTCTGATTTTTTATTTTGTCAGAAATTAAAATTCCGGAGAGATGATCGATTTCGTGTTGCAGGATTACAGCGGTAAAACCTTCGACAATCTCTACCAATTTCTTTCCATTAAGATCAAAATATTCCAATTGAATAACGTGACTTCTATAGAAATCATCTCTGAAAACTTCGATGGATAAATCACCTTCAGGTCCTAAATGTAATACTTCTGACCGCCAAATAATTTTTGGATTAATAAAATATTCCAAAGGAGTGTTTTCTTTGTCAAATCGTTTTGCCCAAATGATATTTCAATTAATCCCCACTTGTGGCGCTGCAATTCCAACTCCGCCGAATGTTGAAATTAATGCCAATTTCATGCGGTTGACTAAAATTTTGGTGTGTTGATCTTTCGGATTTGCATCAGATGACTGGGTAAGTAAAACATGATGCTGTAAAGAATCTGAGGTTTGAAAAATAGGCAATGCTGAATTGATATTTCCCTCATTAATGCGTGAAATTTCTTGCTTTGTATATCTTTGTGAAAAAGCGAAAACAGAAAATAAGATCAATAACAAGGAAACTTTCTTCATGATTTAGAACGTTTTATATCCTTTATAAACTTGTGCAGATTTCTCCAACATTGATGCAGATTGATTTCTGAAATTCATCAAATGATCACTGCCATTGTGTTGATGATGGTGTTCATCACTTTCCCAAAGCTCCATGATAAAGAAAACACCTTTATTGGTATGGTCTTCGATTAAGTCATATTGCAGACAACCTTCTTCTTTTCGGGTTTCAAAAACTAATTTTTTTAACAATTCTAATGCGTCCATCAAATCATTTTCTTTGAATTGAAAGAGGGCGACGATATACAGGTTTTTCATAATTTTAATTTAAAGGTCAAAGATAGAAACTGTATTTTAAATTTTTGAAAAAAAAGCAATAAAATCCCTTAAAAATTCATTTTTTCCTAATGAGAAAAATTTTTATCTTTGTAAAAATCGAAATAAAAAATGGCAGAATATAAATTACTACTTCCATCGATGGGAGAGGGCGTGATGGAAGCAACGATTATCAGTTGGTTGTTCAATGAAGGAGATTCTGTAAAAGAAGATGACTCCGTTGTAGAAATTGCGACCGACAAAGTAGATTCCGACGTTCCGACCCCGGTTTCGGGGAAAATTATCAAAATCCTGAAACAGAAAGACGAAGTTGCAAAAATTGGTGAAGCAATTGCGATTTTAGAAGTAGCCGGAGCTGGTGACGAAGTGGCAAATCAACCGCAGGAACCAAAATCTGTGGAAGAAATAAAAACGGATCTTCCCCATGCAGATCCAGAAGTTGTAAAAGGC
Organism: Kaistella chaponensis; assembly: GCF_900156725.1. Taxonomy (GTDB): domain Bacteria; phylum Bacteroidota; class Bacteroidia; order Flavobacteriales; family Weeksellaceae; genus Kaistella; species Kaistella chaponensis. The sequence continues at coordinate 6,029 of NZ_FTOI01000003.1, forward strand.
TTGGAGGCTGCAATGGAAAGTTCAAAATCATCCGGTGGTTTCGAAGGTTCTGATTTATATCTATCACCATTAGTAAAATCAATCGCACAAAACGAAAATATTTCTGACAGCGAATTGCAATCCATTAAAGGAAGTGGTTTAGAAGGAAGAATTACCAAAGAAGACATCTTGTCTTTCGTAGCAAATAGAACTGCTCCAACACCGCCACAAGCAGTTGTAGCACAAGTTTCTGTAGCAGCAACTCCTGCTCCTGCTTCTGCTGCGATTAAACTGGCGCAAGGTGACGAAATTATCCAAATGGACAGAGTTCGTAAAATCATCGCAGATGCAATGGTGAATTCCAAAAGAACTTCGCCACATGTAACTTCTTTCATTGAAACCGATGTTACCAATGTAGTAAGATGGAGAACGAAACATAAAGACATTTTCGAAAAAAGAGAAGGCGAGAAATTGACGTATATGCCAATTTTTGTTCACGCAATTGTAAAAGCAATTCAGGATTTTCCGTTGATTAATGTTTCTGTAGACGGCGACAAAATCATCAAAAAGAAAAACATCAATATTGGAATGGCAACTGCACTTCCAGATGGAAACTTGATCGTTCCCGTAATTAAAAATGCAGATCAACTGTCTCTTTCCGGCTTAGCAAAAGCGATTAACGATTTGGCGTACCGTGCAAGAAACAAGAAATTGAGACCAGAAGATACGCAAGGTGCAACCTATACCATTTCAAACGTTGGAGGCTTCGGAAACCTAATGGGAACGCCGATTATTCCACAACCTCAAGTTGCAATTTTGGCAGTTGGTGCAATTGTGAAAAAACCCGCAGTTTTAGAAACCAAAGACGGCGATGTGATTGCGATTCGTAACTTGATGTTCATGTCGCATTCTTACGATCACCGTGTAGTAGACGGTTCTTTGGGCGGAATGTTCCTGAAACACGTTCACGATTATCTACAAAACTGGGACATGAATACTGAGATTTAATTTTTAGAAGTCCACTACATAAAAGCAAACCTTTGAGAATTTCTCAAAGGTTTTTTTTAGGAGCTAAATCCCACTTTCCGCTGTATCTTTTCCTCGTCGTTCCTCCTCAAAAAAGGATGCCGCTGCAATCGGGGCTAGTTACAGCAGGATTTTTGAATAAAATTCTACCAAAATTCTTAACTTTGATTTCTAAAATTTTTACCAATATGTTTACCATCCGAAAAGCAAAACCAGAAGATAGTCCCATCATATTTGATTTGATTAAAAAACTGGCTGTTTATGAAAAATTAGGAGATGAAGTAGTGACTTCTGTAGAAGAACTTCGGGAGCAGATCTTTGAAAAAAAATTTGCACACGTCATTATTGGTGAAGAAAACGGAATTCCAGCTGGATTTGCCCTTTATTTCTATAATTTTTCCACTTTTGTGGGGAAACCTGGATTGTATTTAGAAGATCTTTATGTAGAGCCGGAACACCGCGGAAAAGGCTATGGAAAAACCCTTCTCATCGAACTCACCAAAATTGCCAAAGCAGAAAACTGTGGCAGAATGGAGTGGTCGGTTCTTAACTGGAATACCCCCGCAATAGATTTCTACAAATCATTGCAAGCAAAACCAATGGAGGAATGGTCGGTTTACCGTTTAGATCAAAAAGGAATTGCTGACTTGGCTGAATAAAAAACGACTTTTTACACATAAAAAAAGGGTGGAATTATGTTAATTTCACCCTTTTTGCTTTTGTTTAAATTTTTTTACATAATCTTCGCAACTTCTGCACAAAGCCATTCTAGCATTTCACGATCTTCTGCAGTAAATGGGTCTATCTTGTGAGAATCAATATCAATCTGACCGATATTTTCGCCATCTTTGATTATGGGAACTACGATTTCCGCTTTGGTATCTATGGAACAGCTTAAATAGTTGTCTTGTTCATGAACATCAGGAACTACAAACGTTTCATTAGAAACAGCTACTTGACCGCAAATTCCTTTTCCATAAGGGATGATCGTGTGATCAGTTGCAGCTCCAACATAAGGTCCTAAAATTAATTCTTCTTTGTCGCCGTTTTTAAAGTAAAATCCGGTCCAGTTAAAATAGGAAATTTCTTGATCGAGTAACTGACAGATTTTTTGCAGTTTTACTTCTGTATGATGATTTGGACTTTCTAAAATGGAAGAAAGACGTTTTTTTATTTCTGACATTTTTATATTTTTTAGGAAAATTGTTTTAATTTTAATTCTTCTTTGTATCCGAACATTCCTCGTTCTTTAATCATCATAGCGACATCTTCAGGTACTTGCTTTTCCCAACCACTTTCGTGATTCGCAATTTTATTTAAAATTTCACGGGAGTAAATTTCAGAAAAATTAGGATTGTAATTTTTGATATCTACAATTCTTTCGTTGAGTTTAAAATATTTATATAATTCCTTTAAATTATCGCTCACTTTTAGATTAGATGAAGTCAACATTTCATGATTTTCCGGATCTTTGTAAGGATAAAGATATACGGTCATTCCTTTTCTGAAAAATTTCCCGAAAGCTTCTAAGATTCCACCCGAGAGATTTTTGTAATAATTTTCATCAAACACATCTAAAAGATTGTTAACGCCCATTGCTACACCAATTTCTCCACTTGTATAATTGGCAAAATAATCAATCAATCGGAAATATTCGGAGAAATTAGAGATGATAACAGTATAGCCCAACTTCGCCAAAACATCTACTCTGTCTAGGAAATCGCGTTCATCAATATCTCCGGATGCTCTTAAATTGGAAATAGTAATTTCAAAAAGAACTTCTTTCTCATCGATACTGCACTCAGAATCTTTCATAAACATTTCCAGACCTTTCTCGAACATGTCAATGTTTACAAGGGTTACAGGACGAAAGCTACCACGAACAGCGAATATGTTTTTTTTGTAAAGAATATCTGCAGGTAACATATTATTTCCCTGAGGATTAAAAATTACCGCGTCGGTCATTCCATTTTTCACAAGTTGCAAACTCATCAAGCGGTTATCTACATAGGTAAAAGCTGGTCCGCTGAAATCGATCATATCAATTTCAACATTGTCTGTAGAAATATCGTCGTATAAAGATTCGATTAACCTTCTGGGATTGTCTGCATAATTGAAAGCGCCGTAAATTAAGTTAACACCAAGACCTCCAAGAGTTTCCTGCTGAAGCGTGGTGTCATTCTCATTAAATTTTACGTGAAAGACTATTTCACTATAGTCTTCTTTTTCATCGAGCTGAAATCTTAAACCAACCCAACCATGACCTTTCATGGTTTTATCAAAATTAATGGTGGTTACTGTATTGGCGTAAGAAAAGAATTTTCTTCCAGGATTATTTTCTCTCGATAAGCGTTCTTCGATCAAAGAAACTTCATAACGCAGCATTTTTCTGAGGCGATTCTGGGTTACATATCTGTTTTTGGCTTCTTTCCCATAGATCGCATCGCTAAAATCTTTGTCGTACGCGGACATCGCTTTTGCAATGGTTTGTGAAGCGCCACCTGCTCTGAAAAAATGACGAACCGTTTCCTGACCTGCACCAATCTCGGCAAAAGTTCCATAAATATCGGGATCTAAATTAATAGCTAAAGCTTTCTGTTTAGGAGTTAATTTTGGATTAATCACAAGTAATTCTTATTTTTTTGTAAATTTACCAATAATATACCAACCTCAAAAGAAATGAAGTTGAAATTTTTAGGAACAGGTACTTCACAAGGAGTTCCTGTTATTGGTTGCCACTGCGAGGTTTGCAGATCCACAGATCCAAAAGATAATCGGTTTCGGTCGTCGGCTTTGGTAAGCACAGATAACGGAGAAAAAATCCTAATCGACTGCGGTCCGGATTTTCGTACGCAGATGCTTAATAACAAAGAAGATCATGTAGATGCGGTTTTACTCACTCATGAACACAATGATCACGTTATTGGGTTAGATGATTTGCGTCCCCTTATTTTTCGCAGTAAAAAAAATATGGATTTGTACAGCAACAAAAGAGTAGGAGATGAAGTGAAAAATCGCTTTCCTTATGCTTTTGCAGACGTGAAATATCCGGGAGCACCTTCTTTTAACCTCCATGAAATTGAAGGAAATTTTAAATTATTTGATACAGAAATTATTCCGGTGGAGGTGATGCATTATAAGATTTCTGTCTTTGGATTCCGATTTAAAAACCTTGCGTACATTACCGATGCAAGTTACATTTCAGAAAAAGAAAAAGAAAAGCTAAAAAATCTTGATTATTTGATTTTGAACTGTATTCGAAAAGAAGAACTTCATCCTGCTCACTTCATCTTATCTCAGGTTTTAGAACTGTTTGAGGAACTTCAACCCAAAAAAATGTATCTCACCCATATTTCACATCATCTAGGAATTCATGCAGAAACTGAAACTGAATTGCCAAACAATGTACATTTATCTTATGATGGTTTAGAATTGGAGTTTTGATAATCAATTACTTAAAAATTTATGTGCGAAAAAGCTCCAATAATCCGTAGAATTATGGAAAATAATTTTTCTAAAATAAAAAATAATTCTATATTTGCACACCAATTTAAAAAGCCCGGTTGGCGGAATTGGTAGACGCGCTAGACTCAAACTCTAGTATCGCAAGATGTGCCGGTTCGATTCCGGCACCGGGTACCATAAACCTCTATTAATCAATAGAGGTTTTTTTGTGCTTTCTTTTTTCCACAGGTATTTTCGAATTTATTAATTTCTCACCTCACGAAATCGTTTCGGAGAAAATTGTTGATTTCCGAATATTGATTCATTTGACTTAGTATTGGGGGAAATGTAGGGCATTCAATTCCTCATTTTTGATGCATCGAAAAAATCTGCACAAAACAGAACCAAAGCAACCGCTAAAAATTAAATTTTCGATTTATTTTTTTCGTTGCTCTATACGTGAATCGATTTTTTCAAAAAAAAACCATTTACTTGTAATGCTGAAAAATGCCAAAATCACTAGGTGTCCAAAATGCAGCTTTTTGTCCAGCCACAATTAAACCATTATTTGCCCAAGTGTTGCAGGTATTCAGGAAACTATAACTGCCTTTTGCATCATAGAACGAATCGTTCTTACCATAAACGGCATTTGTTTTTATAAGAATTGTTTTGCCGTTCTGGTCATGATCAAATTTGCTTTGAATAAAATGAATCAAGGCCAAATATTGATTATGCGTTAACATTATTTTTTTACAGTCTTTCCCTTCAGTCATTTTTTCGTAAAAAGTACAGTGCATCGCCGATTCATTGAGCCAAAAAGCAGCTTTAAAAGCCGTAGAAAACTTCAAATCTGCCCAAGTTGGTGTATCCAGATAAAATCCCTTATCGCCCCAACCAATTGATAAATAATTAAAATTGGTGCTTTTAGAAATTGTATTTTCAATAGGGATTTCTTTACTCCAATCTATTTCTGCGCTTTTAATGGGAACTACCAAATCGGTGTGAACGCCATTGGTTAAAATGTACGCGGTAATATTTTTCGGCTCTTGTACCACTTTTGCCGGAACTTCAATATAGGGAATCAAAAATCCAAATATGATATAGATGACGATAAAGCCGATGATAACCCAGATTGATTTCAGAATAAGGAGGATAAATTTCTTCATTTTTCAAAAGTAATAAAATTTGTCATTAAACGCTTCGGAAAGGAAATTCCTATGGGTCTTTTAGAATTGAAGGTGTTTTTATTCCTTATTACTTAAAAATGCAATATTCCTTTCTAGGCCGGCAAATTTTGTTCTTTTTACCGGAGATTTTCGGAATATCTCTGAAAACAATTCCTGAGTGAGTTCTTTCCAGTCTTCTTTTTGGTAAGTTTTAAGAAGAGCATTGGGTTTGAATCTTTCTTGGAGATGAGGAGAAGAAAACCGATTCCAGGGACAAACATCTTGACAAATATCGCAACCGAACATCCAGTCCTCCATTTTGTTTGTAAAAGATTCAGGGATTTCATTTTTCAGTTCGATGGTTGCGTAAGAAATGCATTTGCTACCATCAATTATTTTGTCAGAGATAATCGCATTTGTGGGGCACGCTTCGATACATTTCGTACATGTTCCGCAATGATCAGTGGTTTCGTGATCTTCTATCAATTCCAGATCGCAAATGATTTCTGCCAGAAAATAAAAAGAACCGCTTTGTTTGGTGATCAGGTTTGCATTTTTTCCCACCCAACCAATTCCGGATTTTCTTGCCCAACTTCTTTCTAAAATCGGCGCCGAATCTGTAAAAACTCTACATTCAAAATCTCCGATTTCTTCTTTCAGTTCAGCAACCATTTCTTGCAAAATTTCTTTAATGATTACGTGGTAATCTTCTCCATACGCATATTTTGAAATCTTAAAGGCATTTAAAGAGGGCAATTTTTCGTCTGGAAAATAATTATAAGAAAGGGAAATAACCGATCTTGAACCTTCAACCAATACTGTAGGATCAAGTCTTTTATCAAAATGATTTTCCATGTAAGACATCTTTCCATGATAATCATTTTTAAGCCATTTTTCAAGTGCTGCAGCATCACTTTCTAAAAAGCCTGCTTTAGAAATTCCACAATTTTGAAAACCAAATTTTTTTGCTTTGGCTTTAATAAGAGTTGAATATTTTTCTGTGGTTGATTTCATCTTTGATGTTGCAAAATTAACATTATTTCATAAATTTGCTTCTACGGATTCAGAATATACAAGTTCAAATTTTAATAATTTCCAGATCAATAAATCTTAAAAAAAATAATTTATGTCTATAGAAGAAGTACTAAAAGCAGGAAACTACCATTTAATCGACGTTCGTGAACCAATGGAACTCGAAATGGATGGCAATATCGAGGAAGCGCAAAATATTCCTTTAGCCGAATTGGAAGAAAGAAAACAAGAAATCAGCAATTTAGCGGGAAATATCATTTTCTTTTGCAGAAGCGGAAACAGAAGTGGAAAAGCTGTAGAATATTTCAAATCAGAAGGAATGACCGATGTTTACAATGGCGGCGGTTACAATGACATGGTACAGCAACTAGAAAAAATGTAATATCATTTCAGCAATAGTAAAGAGTCAAATTTTCGAATTTGACTCTTTTTTTGTTAAAATTTTCAGAGCATTCATACAAATACAGTTAAAGATGTGGAAATTATTTAAATGCTTGTTTAATAATTTGTTGAATTTATTTTGTTACTAATCAATTAGTTACGCTGTTTTGGTGTTTTTAAATGGCGTTTATTTTGATTTTTGGCACGATTTTGACAAGTGATACCTCTGTAAAATTAAAAATTAAAATTTAGACATTATGAAATCAATGAAGAAAACAATCCTTGCGTTAGGATTAATGACAGTAGGTTTAGTGAGCGCACAAAATTCAGACATGAGAAATATGCTTAAAGTAGGAGTGAACGGAGGTTTTGCAGTTCCTGCTGAAAATGCATCAGCAAATATCGGTGTTGATCTTTCTTATCAAAATTTGATCACTCCAGGTTTCGGTTTAGGGATCGCAACGGGTTACAGCCACTTTTTTGGGAAAGATAACAATGGAGTCAAAAACAATGATTTCGGTGTGGTTCCTGTAGCTGCATTAATCAGAGTTTATCCAAAACAAATGGGTTTCTATTTAGGAACTGATATTGGTTACGGTTTTATCGTAGGTGATAAAAATGTTGCTTCAAATTCAACAGTAGAAAGACCTGATGGTGGTTTATACATCAAACCAGAAATAGGATACCACAACAAAGACTGGAATTTTGCGGTACAATATCAAAAAACATTTACTGGTGACAAAGGTGAGATTTTGAACCAAAAATACAGCGCAGGAGCAATCGGCGTAGGTGTTGGTTATAATATTCCATTAGGAAAATAATTTACGACTGTAAGTTTTTCAGTTTAAACAATATAGAAAACCTTCTTAAATATTTTAGGAAGGTTTTTTACTTTTTCCTACATTTTTTAAAAACAATTATTATCTTTGGTTATTAACATAAAAGAAATGGAAAACAGAAATAAATTCAAACTTTTTTTACCTGCTCTTTCAGCTGAGTGTAACAATAATATTTCGTTAATTTCTGCTGACATTCGTCGTGTCCAGACTTTTGTGGCACTTTTTGGTACCGAAAACGGAAAAGTAATTTCAAAAAAAGAACGCATTTACAATACCCGTGATTTTGCCTCAATTTCAGAAATTCTTCAACATTTTATTGCGGAAAATGACCTTGTCAATATCCAAAAAATTGCGGTGGCTGTTCCGGGACCGGTTATTGGTGGTAAAAGTGAGCCGCCTCGTTTGCCATGGAAAGTTGATGCCGCTGAAATTAGAAGAGATACGCAAATAGAAAAAGTATATCTAATCAACGATTTGGAGGCTTCTGCTTATGGATTAGAAAATGACGCTAACTCTTACCTTACGCTTCACAATTCTGATGATTTTGCTGAGGGAAATGTAGCACTTTTAGCTCCAGGCGATGGTTTAGGGGAAGCTGGATTATTTTATGATGGACAGTCATTGCGACCATTTGCAACAGAAGGTGGTCATTGTGAATTTTCTCCCCGCACCGCAGATGAGGTAGAATTTTATCAATTTCTTCAGAAAATTTATGGCATTGTAAGTTGGGAATCCGTACTTTCAGCTTCTGGCTTATTCAATATTTATCGATTTTTACGAGATGTTAAGCAACAGAAGCAACCTGAATGGTTAACTCAGGAAATAGATGCAGGCAACTTTACTGAAGCGATTATCAATGGCGCTTTGGAGCAGAGAGATCGCATTTGTAACATGACGATTGATACTTTTATTATTTTCTTAGCGCGAGAAGCAAACAGCCTTGTTTTAAAATTGAAAGCGACCGGAGGTTTGTTTTTAACAGGTGATATCCCAATAATGCTGCAGAAATTTTTGAATAACGATAAATTCTACAAAAACTTCATCATCAGTGATAAAATGGATTCTTTGCTAAAAGATATTCCAATTTATTTGGTGAATGATGTAAAAACAATCATTAATGGAGCTGCAGTTTACGCCGCTTTTTCAGAAGAGTAAACCTTCGATAACATTCTATTAACTTCGGCAATTGCTGAAGTTTTTTTATTTGAATTTTGCAGTTTTTTAAACCGACTTTTACAATGAAAAAATTATTTATTTCCCTTTTATTCTTCCTTAATATCATTCTTTTTGCACAAACTAAAACGGTTACCTTTTCAGAAATTCGGTGGAAAGGCTACAAAACTTTGAAAGCAGAATCACTTTCCCATGACGGAACCATCAAATTAAAGTCGGGAAATCTTCTTTTTAAAGACAATGAAATAACGGGCGGAAATTTTGTGATGGATATGACAACAATGGATGCCGACGATCTGAATAACAATAAAAAGCTGAAAAAAATGTTCGAAAATCACCTCAAAAGTGATGACTTTTTCGACAGTGCAAAATTTCCGGAATCAACTTTTCAAATTAAATCCCTTAAAAAGCTGAAAAATAATGATTACAATTATCAGATCAATGGAATTCTGACCATTAAAGGAATTTCTAAAAACCTTTCTTTTCCAGCTAAAATTTCTCAAGCCAACAATCAAACCACCCTTAAATCTGCAACTTTCACCTTTAATAGAAAAAACTTTGGCTTACAGTATAATATTTTTGAAGATATGCTGATCAGCAATGATGTGGAAATGAATATTACCCTCATTGCAAAGTAACTTCTTATCATACATCAATTCTTTTTTAGCATTATTGGGCTATTTTTGCATCTAATTAATAAATTAAATCAATATGAAAAAATTAGCATTATTAGCTTTGGTAATTGGAAATTTGGCGGTAGCTCAAACGAAAAAAGTAGTAGGATCCGAAGTAAATTGGTGGGGTTACAAAATTGCAAAAACAGAAGCATCTTCTCACAATGGAACCGTAAATTTGAAATCAGGAAACATCGTGATGAAAGGAAATCAAGTTGTTGGTGGTACTTTTGTTTTAGACATGGCTTCGCTTAATGCGACAGATTTAACGGGAGAATATCAAACAAAATTAAATAACCATTTGAAAAACGGTGATTTCTTCGAAGTTGAAAAATATCCAACTGCAACGTATACGATCACTTCTTTGAAAAAAAATAACGACAAAATATACAATTACATCGTTAACGGAAATCTTACCGTAAAAGGAAAAACAAGTCAGGTTTCTTTTCCGGCAAAAATTGCTAACAGCAAAGGTGTGGTAAGTTTGGTTTCCAAAAAATTTACATTTGACAGACAGAAATTTGATGTGGCTTACAAATCTACCATGCAAGACGTTTTGGTAAAAGACGATATTGATATGTTGGTGAAAGTGACCGCGAAATAATATTTCAAATAAGTAATCAAAAAGAGCAGTTTTCCCTGCTCTTTTTTTATTTTTACCAATCAGAATTTTTCTAAGTGATGATTTTTAAATTTAATATTTTCAGGTTTTTTTGATGAAAAATAAAATGAAACTTTACGTAATAAGCGGACTTGCTGCCGATTTCAAAGTTTTGGAAAGAATACAATTTCCCGATCAACTTGAAGTCGTGTTTATAGATTGGTTGATTCCTATGAAAAACGAAATTTTCGCGGATTATGTCAAAAGAATGGCTGAAAAAATTGATGTTTCAGAACCTTTTTCTTTACTCGGATATTCTTTTGGTGGAATTATCGTGCAAGAAATTGACAAAATAAAACCCGCCGAAAAAATTGTCATTCTAGGTAGCATTAAATCGGATAAAGAAAAATCAAGGTTCATTAAATTTGGAGAAATTACCAAAATCCCTCGATTTTTACCGGAAAGAATGTTCAATTTAAAATCGTTGATGATGTATTCTGTCGCGCGAAAATTAGTTGATCCCCGAAATCCAAAATTGATGCAATATGTGAAAGTAACCAATCAGTATTATCTGAAATGGAGCATCGAGCAGGTTTCAGCCTGGAAATCTGAGGTAAACCCAAAAGTGATTCAGATTTTAGGAAGCAAAGACATTGTCTTTCCTGTAAAATATTCAAAACCTGATTATGTAGTTAAAGGCGGAACGCATCTTTTTCCAGCGACGAAATATAAAGAAGTATCCAAGATTTTAAAAGAAATTTTTGATAAATAATCCGAGTTCCCGACAAAATTTCATTCCATTCAAATTTGCAATCAAGCAGAAAACAAAAATTTTTTTTTGGAATGCTTAAACGTAGCGTTTTATTAAAATAGAATTATCTTTGTCATTAATCAAAAAGGGATTTTCCCTCAGTACTCATCATTTTTCATGGAATCAATCAGTGTTTTTGAAATTATTAAGGTAGGAATCGGTCCATCAAGTTCTCATACCATGGGTCCGTGGAATGCGGCGGAAAGTTTTATTAAAAAAATTAAAACCCATCACCAACTTCAGGAGGTCACTGAAGTTTTTGTAGAATTCTTCGGGTCTCTCGCTAAAACCGGAATTGGTCATGGAACCGATATTGCAGGAATGCTCGGACTTTCTGGCGAGAATTTCAAATTAATTGATACGACCAAAATTGAGGAGAAAATTGAAGCCATCAAATCTTCAAACGTCCTTAATTTAGGTGGTGAAAAGGTAATTCCTTTTGTGTACGGTGAACATTTAATTTTAAACAAACAAAAATCTCTAGACTTTCATCCCAATGGAATGATTTTCCGCGCAGTTTTCGAAAATGGGGAAGATTTAATTCAAGATTACTATTCATTGGGTGGTGGATTTATTGCGACCCAAGAAGAAAATTCTTATGAAAAAGATTGCATCAGAACCCTTTATCCATGTCATAGTGGTGCGGCTTTAATAAAAAATATTGAAAAATTAGGTCTAGAAAAAGTCTCAGATCTTATTATTCTCAATGAAGAATCTTGGCGTACAAAGGAAGAAACCCAAAAAGAAGCCCTTTATATTTGGGATCAGATTGTAGAATGCATCTACAAAGGAGTCAATAAAGAGGGAATTCTTCCGGGAGGTTTAAAAGTTACACGTCGTGCAGCCGGTTTGAACCGAAAATTACTCGGCGACAAAATTTATAGAAATAAAGAGGAATGGTTTCAGTTATTGATCGATTCCGAGGAAAGTTTTACCAGCATCAGCAAATGGGTTTCCTGTTTTGCTTTGGCGGTGAATGAAGAAAACGCAAGTTTCGGTCGAATTATTACTGCGCCAACAAATGGTGCAAGTGGCGTGATTCCTGCAGTTTTGATGTATGCACGAGCTTTTACCCAAAATTGTACAGAAGACGATATCATCCGCTTTATTTTAGTAGCAGGCGAAATCGGAACATTGTTTAAAAAAAATGCCACCATTTCTGCAGCGATGGGCGGTTGTCAAGCGGAAGTCGGCGTTTCCTCGGCGATGGCAGCAGCTGGATTGACGGAAATAATGGGCGGAACTCCAGGTCAGGTTTTAATGGCGGCAGAAATCGCTATGGAACATCATTTGGGTCTCACTTGTGATCCGATTGCTGGTTTGGTGCAAATCCCATGTATCGAAAGAAATTCTATGGGAGCCATCAAAGCAATTACTGCCGCAAATATCGCGATCGAATCTGATCCTTTAAAAGCACGGGTTACGCTCGACGAAGTCATCCAGTCGATGTGGGAAACCGCTCAAAGCATGAACGACCGATTCAAAGAAACCTCGGAAGGTGGTTTAGCAATTGCCGTGAATGTGGCTGAATGTTAGTGTTTAAGAGGATATTTTCTGTGTAAATCGTAGGATCCTAAATTCGAGCGGTCTTGTTATGGCAATTCCTATTTCAATGATTAAGTTTCCAGAATCGATATCTTGTTGCGTCATGGTTTCATTTAAACCACATTTTACAAAATAGGCGAGCTCTGGTTTTGGTCCACAAAATGCTCCAGAATTCCATAATCCATAGCAATAATATTCAGTTTTGCTTTTTACTCGAGCGCAAGTTTGGGGCAAATTATTACTGAAAATTTCTTCTTTTAAAAGATTCGCTACTGTATATTCGATCCTGTTCACAAATCTTCTTATTGCGATATATCGATATTCAGGGTCGGTTCCGCCTAAAGTTCTGTTTCCCCAAATCAATGTTCCTCTTTCTTCAAATTTTCTCATGCAGTTAATTGCTTTTCCGCTCGGATGGATGTTGAGGGGTTCCTGTTGACGGTCATTAATAATGATTTCCGGCTGCTTGATTCGTTCTACTTTAAAATTGGCAAGTGGTCTCCAAATTCCTCTGTCCATGTCATTGATATTCGAAGCACCTGCAATCGCAGAACTTGGTGGAAGGTTTACAAAAAATTGCTGCAAACAATCCGTGTATTTTTTATAGAGAAATTCGTCGCTTTCTTTGAGGGATAGGAGTGAAAGTGTTTCACCTGATCTTTTAATTTTTACGGCTGATTCCTGATAAAGATAGTTAAAGTCGGTAACCAAATTTGGGAAAAAAGTTGCGCCAAAGGATAGATAAGGAAAAATTAGCGCTTCACGATAACTGGAAATGATGGCGTTATAGTCGTCTGCTGAAGTTTTTGGAAGATCCAATATTGCAAAACTTCGATGAGCTTTACAAAAAAGGAGTATTTTTTCTTGTAAAATATAGAAATCGGTTTCGGGCAAATTCTGGTTTTCCGGAATCGCAATTAACAGATTGTTATCTTCAGTTTCCAAGGCATCCAAACCTGCCAGTAATTCAATGGCAGAAAGGGGTTCGCCAACATTTTTGAAACTTCCAACAGAAACTATTTTGCAGGATCTACCACCTTGCTCAAAAAATATTTGGATAGCATAGTAGAGATTGTGTAATGATGAACTGCCATTAAAACCAACAGAAATAGCTTCATTTGCCGCATCACTCAAATCTGTAATTTCTATATTTTCTTCGAGTTGGGCTTTACCAAAAAACGTTTCAAAACTTTTTACGGAGTTAACAAGAGTCGGAATGAGATGGAGATTTTGGCCCTCCTGATTTTCATGCATTTCTGTATAACCAATGAAAACTGCGGTGTCGTCCTTACTTTGTGGTAAAAATGAAGAAGAAAGTTCTTGGATGTAAATCCAGGGATATTTATATTTTGCCATGATCATTTGTTTAAAGTAAAAGTAAACTATTTTAACTAAAATACAAAGCATCAATCCTTTACACGAACTTATTGATTAAAAATTTCTCATATAATGGCCATTTTTAATGACTTTCTCCAGAAATTCACAATGATCTTTTTTAAAATAAGATTTGCATTTTCGAACTTTTATTAGAAGTTCATTCAGAACAACGTACTCCGCAAAGTTACCAAATTGGAGTCCGCGCAAAAACCAATGCGTAACATGAAAGACAATTCAACAAAAACATCGTTTCAAATTAAAAGGCTCTTTTTTGTTCTAAAAAATATTTCTTTCGGGAAAAGATGATTAGTGTAAAAACGCTTCCTCAGTTCTAGAAGTCGATCCCGTAGTTGATGAAATGGCATCCGAGGACACTGAAATGGCATCCCTTGGTTCTGAAATGACATCCCTTGGTTCTGAAATGGCATCTCAAGTCGCAGAAATGGCATATCAGGTTGCAGAAATGGCATATCAGGTATCAGAGACGGTATCGCAGGTTGCAGAAATGGTATCGCAGGTCGCAGAAATGGTATCGCAGGTCGCAGAAATGTTATAACAATATTGTTTATTCATTTCTAAAATTGATAATCTATTTATTTACCTTAATGTTTATTAAATAGATAATAAAATGCAAATAATTATACGAATTTCGTGAAATAATGTTTTCTGAATTTGAGCAACTCAACAACAAATGAAAAATAGTACACCCTCATTTTTCTTCTAAAGCTTCAACCGTTTTCTGTACAACTCGAAAAAGAAAACGCGCAAGTCTTACCGAAGAATTCCTCTTATTTTATTGGCATTTCTAATCAGTTCTTCTAATAATTCATCATTGTCTTTTTCCAAAGCGGATTTGAATTTTCGAAGTTGCGAGATGTGTTCATTCAAAACATCCAACACATTTTCTTTGTTTTGTTTAAAAATGGGAACCCACATTTCCGGATGAGATTTCGCCAAACGAACCGTGCTCGAAAAACCCGAACTCGCCAACTGAAAAATGGTGTCTTCTTCTCTTTCCTTTTCCAAAACCGTGTTTGCAAGGGCGTAAGAAGTGATATGCGAAATATGAGAAATATAAGCAGTGTGAATATCGTGATCTGCAGCTTTCATGTAAATGAGGTGCATTTCTAGATTTTCTGCTACCATCTCAACCATTTTTAAAGCATCATCTGCAGAGTTTTCACGGTCGCAAATAACCCCTGCTTTTCCTGCAAAACTTTCTCCAGTTGCAGATTCTGGTCCAGAATTTTCTGTTCCCCACATCGGATGAAATGCTACAAAGCGACTTCTGTTGGGATGGTTATCGATGATAGTTACAATTCCTTCTTTGGTGGAACCTACGTCCATAAAGGTTTTGCCAGGTTCTGCTAAATCCAAAACCTTCGATATCATTTTGCGCGTCGCATCCACCGGAATTGCAATGATAATAAGATCAGAATTTGAAACGGCCACTTCTAAAGTCGCTATTTCGTCGATAATTCCTAATTCTTTTGCTTCTTCTAAATGTTTAAGATTTTGGTCAACCCCATAAATATAGGAAGCAAAACCTTTTGCTTTTAATTTGAGCGCCATAGAGCCCCCAATTAATCCGACACCAATGAGTGTGATTTTCATTTAAATAAATGTATAGGAAAAGTAAATGAGAATTTATCTCAATTTTTTTAAAGTATTAAACGTGGCTTCATCTTTACATTTTTGGAAATGTACTTCGTACCGTGGATTTTTTTCAGGATAAAGCAACACGTATTCTGGGCAAGGTTTTTTTTGCGCTTGACTTCGGTCAAAATCAATTGTTGCGTTTTTGATGATGCTGTCTTTCAAAAATTTTTCGTCTATTTTTTCAACTTCCATTTCTTGCGAAAAAGCAGGAGAATAAACCATTTTTTTAGAAAGTGTTTCTGCAATTACCCGCGAATTCGGAAGATAACCACTGCAACTTGCGCCTTTTTTGTTGAGAATAAAAAATACCAAAAGTAATCCGGGAACCAATCCGATAAAGAAAAATTTGAGCTTCCTCATTTAGAAAATTAAAAGGTTGATGTCGTGGTAAGTAAGATCAAACCGATCGCAGATGATCTTTTTGGTGTGGCGACCTTTGTACATATACAGGGTATGTTTCATTTCGTTTTTGCGAACCAACATGTTGTCGAAACCTCCCTCTTCATCGTAATTTAAGAGATAACTTAAGAAGAAATTAGAAATTGCTTTGGTGGTTGTTCTCGGCATTTTAGACGTTAGATTGGGTAAACCGCAGTGAATTACACCATGTTTGATGATATACGGATTTTCCATATCGGTCAGTTCTGAAGTTTCAATCACTTTTCCGTTGTCGATGGTTACATCAATAATGACGCTGCCTTTTTTCATTTTCGACACCATTTCTTCCGTAACAATTGGTGCTAAACTTATTTTAGAAAGCGCACCGATTACGACATCAGCTCTTTTCAAACATTTCCCCAATTCTTTCGGATCGATGATTGAAGTAGGAACTCTTCCATCTACCATCATGTGTAGGCGACGAAGTTTGGAAAGGGAATTATCAAAAACTTTTACGCTTGCTCCTAAACCAATCGCTGCTTTAGTGGCAAATTCACCTACAATTCCGGCTCCTAAAATAACCACTTCGGTTGGTCGAACTCCTGTAATTCCACCCAACATTAAACCGTTTGAAAGGGCTAAAAGTTCGGCTGCATAAAGCACAGAAATATTTCCTGCAATTTCGCCAATCAATCGTACCAATGAAAGTTGTTTGTATTCATCGACAATAAATTCAAAAGCGATTGCATTGACTTTCTTTTCAGATAATTTTTTGAAATATTCTTTGTCGCGTAAATTAATTTGTAGGGCAGAAACCAAATACGTGCAAGGTTTCAAAAACTCGATCTCGTCGGTCGTTGGTGGATTTATTTTTAGAACCAAATCCTGCCCAAAAGCTTCTTTCGGATCGTAAGTGATTTTTGCACCAGATTCGGAATATTGCAAATCGGTATAAAATGAACCTTCACCGGCACCAGTTTCTACAATTACTTCGTGCCCGTGCGAAACCAAAACTTGCACCGCATCGGGAGTTAGGCAAGTTCGGCGCTCATTGAGACATGTTTCTTTCGGAACTCCGATGCTAAATTGTTTGCCTTTTTTTACAATTTCCAGTTTTTCTTCTTGTGGCATTAATTCCTGTTCAGAAAAAGGAGTGAAAATATTCGTACTGCTCATTATTTATAAATTATTACCTGCCATTACAGGGAGTTTAATTGATTATACAGACTAAAATAAAGGTACAAAGATACAATCATTTCAGTATTAATTACTTTAAATTATCTGAAATTGATGATCCGATCCTCACCACCAACCTCGATTTTTAATTCGTGGTGTGGAAAATCTGCAAGTTCCTTTTCATAGATTTCTGGCCATTCGATAATGCATAGAAAACTGTTGTCTAGATATTCTTCGATCCCGATGTCATAAACTTCATCGATGCTTTTCATTCGGTATAAATCGAAATGGAAAATAATCCCCTTCGGAGAATCATATTCGTTGACAATCGCATAAGTAGGAGAGGATACTTCATCTGTACTCCCTAAATTTCTTAAAAGATGTTGCGTAAAAGTAGTTTTTCCTGCTCCGAGATTTCCCTTTAGTAGTAAGATAGGATGTTGAAATTGGGGCAGAATTTCATCAATGATGGTTTGCCAATCTTCAACTTTATTGATTTTACTTTGCATGTTTATTCTGAATATTTTTTCAAATTTATAACAAAAAATTAGAACCATAGAACCAAGAACCACCCACCGACAACCAAACTTTTTTGTATTTTTACCAAATGATTTCCAAGCAAACGATTGATAAAATATTTTCTACGATTCGAGTAGAAGAAATCATCGGTGAATATGTGCAACTGAAAAGAGCAGGGTCTAACTTTAAAGGTTTGAGCCCTTTTCATGATGAAAAATCGCCAAGTTTTATCGTCTCGCCGAGCAAACAGATCTGGAAAGATTTCTCGAGTGGAAAAGGAGGTACAGCGATTTCTTTTCTGATGGAAATCGAGAGTTTTACGTATCCGGAAGCACTTCGGCATGCCGCGAAAAAATACGGAATCGAAATTGAAGAAGATCTTCGCCAACAAACCCCGGAACAGAAACAATCGCAAACCGACAAGGAACTGCTTTACAAAATTCACGAGGTTGCGAATGATTTTTTTCAGGAACAGATGTTTAACACGGATGAAGGAAAAACCATTGCCTATTCTTACTTTAAAGAAAGAGAATTGCGCGATGAAATTATCCGGAAGTTTCAGCTGGGTTATTCGCCAGAACAGAAAAATTCTTTTACAGAATTCGCTTTAGAAAAGGGATACTCCAAAGAAATTCTGGAAAAATCTGGACTCTCCATCTTCCCCGAAAACTCCCCGAATGGAATTGACCGCTTTCGGGAAAGAGTAATTTTTCCGATTCACAGTTTTTCGGGAAGAGTTTTAGGTTTTGGAGCCAGAATTCTAAAAAATAATGTAAAAACTGCGAAATATTTAAATTCTCCGGAGACGGAAATTTATCATAAATCCCAAGTTCTTTATGGCTTAAATCAGGGAAAACAAGCGATTTCTAAAAATAATCTTTGCCTTTTGGTAGAAGGTTATATGGATGTAATCGCGCTTCACCAAAGCGGAATTGAACATGTAGTTTCAAGTTCCGGTACTGCTTTGACCGTGGAACAGATTAAACTCATCAAACGGCTTACCGAAAACGTAACCATTCTTTTTGATGGTGATGCAGCTGGAATTAAAGCCAGTTTCCGAAGCATCGATATGCTGCTTTCGGAGTCGATGAATATTCGGGTTTTGCTCTTTCCTGATGGTGATGATCCGGATTCTTTTTCCAGAAAGCATCCGCAGGATTATGTAGAAAAATTTATTAAAAATGAAGCGAAGGATTTCATCGATTTTAAAGCTGAAATCTTACTGAAAGACGCAGGAAGTGATCCTATTCGAAAAGCAGAAGCAATTCGCGACATCGTAAAATCGGTAGCTTTTGTTCAAAATGCGTTGAAACAGGAAGTTTATTTGAAGGAAGTTTCTAATAAATTCGGACTTTCGGAACAGTCACTTTTTAATGAGTTGAATGTTCAGAAACAGCTGCAGAAACAGCATGTTTCTCCGCAACAAAGACAGGAAACCCAGATTCAACCCAAGCTTGAAAAAGTGGTTGAATTTTCGCAAAATATTGATCCTCTATTAATTTTAGAGGAAAAATTGGTAGAACTCATGCTAAAGTACGGTGACCTCGTTTTAGACAGGCAAGATGAGGAAAGCAATCAATATCAAATCACAGTCATCGAAGAAATAATCGGTCATTTTCAGGAAGACGATTATGAAATTCAGTCCGAAATCAACAGAAAAATAGTTGAAGAAATAAAGCAGGGAATTACTGAAAACGAACTTCGATCGGGGAATTTTTTCATGACTTTGATGGACGAAAATATTTCAGGAAAGATTGCCGATGCTTTGTTGAATCCCCACGAAAACAGTGATTGGGGAAAACATCAAATTTTTTTCAGTACGGAAGAAGAAGTAGTTCCGAAAATTGTTCAGGATGTAATCTTTCGGCACAAAAGAGAATTTGTGATGAAAATTATCAATATGATGAAAAATGAACTCTCTGCAACTGAAAATAATGATGAAACCTATAAAAAAATCATTAATCTAAACCAATTGAGAAAGGAACTCGACGAGAAATTGTTTCGGGTTTTATAATATGAATAAAAATCGTTTCAATAAAAATTTTATAAATTTGATAAAAATAATAGAATGGATATTTCAAAAGAACTGCCTTTTCAACAACTTTTAGGAATTATAAAAAACCTCAATTCTAAGGAAAAAGAAGAAGTGGCAAAAATTCTTATTGAAGAAACAGAAGTTACAGATGAAATGTGGGATGAAGCCTTAAAAAGAAAAAAGGATTTTGAAAATGGAAAAATACCTACAGAATCTTGGCAAAATCTTAAAAAAAGAATTTTAGGTTGAGTTTTACAATACAATTTCTTTCGGTTGCTTCAGAAGAGTTAGAAGATGCTTTCTTTTGGTATGAAGAAAAAAGAGAAAATCTAGGGGTAGAATTTATGGAAGAGTTAGAATATTACCTCAATTTAATTTCAGAAAATCCCTTTTATTTCGAAGGAAATTCTGAAAAAGAAAATTTAAGAAAAGTTCCTTTATCAAGATTTCCGTATATTGTTTTTTATTGGGTTGATGAAAATTCTAAAACGATTTATTTTGATGCCCTATTTCATGCGAAAAAAAAACCAAAAAAATACTGACACTTTGTCTAATTTTGAATTAGGAATAATTTTTGAGAAATTTTAGAAAGAAATAAACAAAAAATTACAATGGATATAAAAAAAGACTTCAGAGATTTCTCTGTAAAACACATGGGAAACAGCGGATTGGCAACGGATCAATATATGGGAATGTACGGACCAACCAATCTTACTCCTTATATTATGGAAGAAAGACGTTTAAATGTGACCCAAATGGATGTTTTTTCCCGATTAATGATGGACAGAATTATTTTTCTAGGAACAGGAATTGATGATCAGGTTGCAAATATCGTGACGGCACAGTTGCTTTTCTTGGAAAGTTCTGACGCGTCAAAGGATATACAAATTTACATCAATTCTCCAGGAGGAAGTGTTTATGCAGGTTTGGGAATTTATGACACGATGCAAATCATCAAACCAGATGTGGCGACAATTTGTACCGGAATCGCGGCTTCTATGGGAGCTGTTCTTTTGGTTGCTGGTGAAAAAGGAAAACGTTCCGCTTTGAAACATTCGCGAGTGATGATTCATCAACCTTCTGGTGGTGCACAAGGAGTTGCGAGCGATATGGAAATTAACTTGAGAGAAATGTTAAAGCTTAAAAAAGAGCTTTATGACATTATTTCTGAACATTCAGGCCAATCTTACGAATGGGTTGAAAAAGCTTCTGACAGAGATTATTGGATGACTTCCACCGAAGCCAAAGATTTTGGAATGGTAGATGAAGTTTTACAAAGAAAAAAATAAATGAATCTGCTAATTCGATGATGGGTTCATTTGAGAAGTAGCAGTTTATTAATGATTTTAAAAAAGAAGGGATACCGTTTTCATGGTATCCCTTTTTTATGATCAAATTAGCTCATTGCCAAATTTTCGCCTTAATTAAATCCTTCAATAATTTGAGCAAAATCTGCAATTTTCAAAGCAGCGCCTCCAATCAAACCTCCATCAATATCGGGTTGAGAGAAGATTTCTTTTGCATTTTCAGGTTTTACAGAACCACCATATAAAATCGAAATTTCATCGGCAACTTCTTTGCCGTATTTATTTGCAATGGTATTTCTAATATGGGCGTGAATTTCTTGAGCCTGTTCTGGACTTGCTGTTTCGCCAGTTCCAATCGCCCAAACTGGTTCGTAAGCAATGACCACTTTTTTAATTTCTTCTGCTGAAAGGGTAAAAAGGGCAACTTCTGTCTGGTTTTTCACGACTTCTAAATGTTGACCAGCTTTTCTTTGTTCCAAAGTTTCACCATTACAATAAACAGGAATTAAACCTTTGTCTAAAGCCAATTTTATTTTTCTATTGCAGTGAGAATCGGTTTCTCCGTGATATTGTCTTCTTTCAGAATGTCCAATTAATGCACCATCTGCATCAATGGATTCTAACATATCTGCAGAAATTTCGCCCGTATAAGCGCCGCTTTCATGTTCGCTCATGTCTTGCGAAAAAACGCCAATTTCATTGTTTTCATATAGATCTTTTGCCATCATCAAGTACAAAGATGGGGGAGCGATCCAGATTTCACAATTGGACGTATTATTTTTTTTATATTCTAATAATTGAAACATTAATTGTTGTGCTTCAATTACGTTTTTGTTCATTTTCCAGTTTCCTGCTACGATGTTTTTTCTCATAATTTTTAGTCTAAGATTAGAATTGATGGTTTTGATTTTTGAATTAATTCAGGCTCCATTGGTTCTTTAAGATCATATAATAATCATGTTCTTGATCGCTTACTTTATCATCAGCTTTGATCAATGATTTCGCAAATTTCACGAAGTCTTTTCTTTCGTTTTCGGTGGAATCTTCTAGAAAACATTTTGCGTGAAATTCGAAATGATCTTTCCATTCTTCTGGTTGTAAATTGGCAATCACATCGAGTTCATCGTCTAAATTGATTTTGAAGGGAAACTCATCTGCTAAATATTCCTGTAATTTAAGACCTTCTTCTGGCGCAAATTCTCCGTCAACAGACGAAAGTATCATTAAAAGATGGTAACCTGCAATTGATTTATTTGATTTTTGCATATCTAATTTTAATTTATCTTTTTTAATTATTATAAGGTCTTTAAGCTATTTTAAATAATCTTCAGTAGACCTTTTATCGATGATTTTTCCGTTTTGCAAAGTTAAGACAAATGGGTTACTTCTCGCAATTGTTTTAATTGCAGTTCCGTCCATCATTGCATTTTTAATGGTTCTAAACGTGGCTGGATTCGTAGAAACTCCGAAAATTACAGCCTCTTTTATTTCCTTTACTTTTGCTTCTGTTTTTGCCAATAAAACTGGATCCACATTTTCTGGGTGATAAGAAAAAATAAGAACCGCTTTTGGGGCTTTTAATATTTCTTCCGTTAAATCCATTCCTTCCGGACTTTCAGGTTTAAATTTTGCAATTTCTGACTCGTACCCTTGTTTTACGATTTTCGATGTTGTTTTTCCTTCTTCGATTTTCCAAGGCGAACCTTCTTCCCAATATTTTTTATCATTCACATAATCATCCTGATTGACAGCTAAAATTTCCCCAGTTTTAGCGTTTTTTAAAGAATAAAAGGTTTTATATTCAGAAGGGTCTTTTTGAATTTTTAATTTTTCAGCATTTAGATCGGTTCCAATTTTATAATGTCGAAAATCGATCAGCGGTTCATGTGCAATTCCCCAATAGATTACGAAAACCATTGCTATCAAAGCAATTGCAGAAAGGTATTTTTTAAATTTCGATTCTGTTTCATTATGATCATTCCGGTAAAGAATAAATAAAATTCCTAAACCAACGAGTAGAAAAAGATCTTTCCAGAAACTTTGCCAAGGTTTCAGTTTGAGCGCATCGCCAAAGCAACCACAGTCTGTTACAACATTAAAGTAAGCTGAATAAAAGGTGAGAAAGGCAAAGAAAACACATAGTGCGATTAAAAGGGAAATGGTTAACTGAAGACGCGTTTTTAACAATAATAAAAATCCTAAAACGAGTTCCACTACGACCACCATAATTGCCAGAAATAATGCTTGTTTTTCTAAAAATGGAATACTGAAAACGGAAGGAGAAAAGTATTCCTCCATTTTAAAAGAAAATCCCACAATATCTACTGCTTTCACAAATCCGGAAACGATGAAAATCAGAGCAATGACAATTCGGAGTATATTTTTAAACATAGGTTTATATTAATTTGGTTTCAAATTTTTCTTCTTCTTCCGACATTTTTATGAGACAAAAAACGGCGTAATTCAGCATGTCAAAGTAATTGGCATCGATTCCTTCCGAAACTAAGGTTGCACCCGAATTGTCTTCAATTTGCTTGGTGCGCAACACTTTTTGGTAAATCAAATCGGTGATCGAAGCAATTCTCATATCGCGCCAAGCTTCGCCATAATCATGGTTTTTTCGCAACATCAGTTCTTTACCTTCATGCGCAAATTTGTCGTACAGTTCGAGCATTTCGTTTTTATCTTGGTTGAAATCATCTGCAAAACCTTTCTCTAACTGAATTAATCCGATAATAGAGTAGTTTACGATTGCGATAAGATTTTCTTCTGCAGATTCGCCCACTTTTGAGGTGTTTGTAATCTGAAAATTTCTCAAACTTTTAACTTTAATAAGAATTTGGTCTGTTAAAGACGGCGTTCTTAAGACACGAAAAGAAGCACCATAATCCTGAAGTTTTTTACTGAATAAATCCCGACAAATACTGATAATTCCGTCGAATTGTTTCGCTGTTTTCTGCATATAATTTCTAAACTTTTCAAAGATAAGAATTTTGTCGGGAAGAAGGAAGCGCGAGATCAGAACTTATCACCATACTATTTATTAAATTTGCATTTATGAACGCAATCAATCGCACCCCAAATCATTCTTCTTTTTCAATGAACTGCCGCGGAAAACTCACCGATTTATCGACACCGTTAATTATGGGGATTCTGAATCTAACTCCTGATTCTTTTTCAGATGGAGGAAAATTTAATTCCGAAAAAAATGCACTCCTTCAAGTAGAAAAAATGATTTCCGACGGTGCTGCAATCATTGATATCGGTGCTCAATCAACAAGACCAAATGCAGAATTTTTGTCTGCTGAAAGTGAAATTTCAAGATTGGGAAGTTTAATTTCAAAAATTAAAAAACAATTTCCCGAAACGCTCATTTCTTTGGATACTTTTTATGCGGAGGTAGTACAATTTGGTTGTAAAGAAGGAATTGATATCGTGAATGATATTTCGGGTGGAAATTTTGACAAAAAAATGTTTGAAACCGTAGGAAAAAAAGCACTTCCGTATATTTTAATGCATGTGAACCCAACCTACCAATCAATGCACCAAAAATTAATTGATAGTGACATCATTTTAAATCTTAATGAATATTTTTCGGAGAAAATATTGGAACTGGAAGCTTTTGCAATCAATGATTTTATTCTGGATCCTGGGTTCGGATTTGGCAAAACAGTGGAGCAACAACATCAACTTCTGAACGAAATCGAATTCATTAATTTTGGGAAAAACCCACTGTTGATCGGGATATCTCGAAAATCTTTTATTTATAAACCATTGGGTAAAAAACCTACAGAAATCATTGAAGAAACACAAAAACTTCATCTAAAAGTTTTAGAGAAAGGTGCCAAAATTTTGCGCGTTCACGATGTTGCTGAAACGAAGAAAACGATTAATATTTTTCTGAACCGTTAATTCAAAGTGGATAATTTATCTGCATATTCTTTTGAAAATTTTTCCCGGTCCTTATTTAACTGCTCCAAATTATTGGGCAAAATATAATTGAATAAAATCTTATCCTCATCATCGAGGAAAACAATTTCTTTTTCTTTTTCGCCAATCATTTGCGAGAAAACTTCCCACATCGAAGTGTCTTTCATCTTTAATAAATCGAAAAATGCGGAGGCTTTAATTTGTATCATTTCCATTTTTAAAATCCTAAAAAATTGAGTTTAAGTTGTACGGCAAAATTTTCTTTAAAAACTGGTGTTGCATAATAGCCAATTCTATAGAAAAATCCAAGGTTGAAAGGTGATCCCAAAAAGTTATTGCTTTCAAAACCAATTTCCTGATAAAGATGATCTAATTTTTGAAAATCGAATTGATGTTCTTGTGTGTTTTTTAGATCTCCTGTAACGCCTCGAAGGACTGCATCGAAGCTAGAAACATTCTTGCCAAAAGTCTTAAAATACCACGGAATTCGGTGGGTGAAATAGAATCCTACGAATTTGTCATTGTAATATTTTCCTCCTTCCATGGTCGCAAAACCGAGGTAAGAAGTTAAGTTAAAATTTAATTCCCCTTTGTTGCTTCCCAAACCATTCATCCCGAAATGATGCCAAATCGGCGCACTCCCCGTAAGTAATCCTGCGTAAACCCGAAATCCTGTAACGCCGATTTTCGTTTTGAAACTGTGTTGTCCCAAGACATCGAATCGGCCGTAAGTTAATTCGCCACCAAGTATTTTCAATCCCTGTTCATAGTTGGCAAAAAATTCGGGATAATTTTCTTCGTAGGTAAATTTTCCAGAAGGAGTCATGATGTTTTTTGATTTTGGGGAATATTTCAATGTGATTTGGGTGGCGAAATTTTGAAATTTGTTCCCAAGATTCATGAAATTATAATCAAATTTAGCTTCCTCGTTATCTCTTTTGGTAAAAATATTTACCGTTAAAGCATTCGTCAAATCGTTTTGATATGATAATTTAAAACCCTCCAATTTATAAAAACGGTTGTTGTACATGTCGATTCCCGAATTCATAATTCTCTTTTTAAAATTCCAGAGAATCTCATTGAATCTTCCGGCAGCAGAAACATCATTGTAATATTCTGCGCGAAAAAAGGACACTTTTTCCACGGTGGTTTTGATAGTGATTCCAGCTCCGTATTTCCAGGCTTTGTCTTTTATACCGTATGCGAAATAAGCATCGGGAGAAATATATTTATTGAATTTTTCGTTGAGTTTTGCGGCAGCTCCCAATCTTAATCCTTCATAATCATTGTATTGAATGAATCGGATGCCATCAAAATCTACATTTCCAACTCGAAGATCACCTTTGATTAAACCCGTAAAAACATTTAGTTTTTGGTCTAACTTGTATTTTTTGCCAACACTATCAATTTTGTTATAGGTCATTTTTTCCCTCGTTGTTAAGGAATCGGTGCGGAATTGATCAAGCGTACTTCCGTCAGTGTTTTTTACATCGATGGTATAGCCAGAAAAGTCTTTCTTATTCACCTCAATAGGTGTTTTAAAATCAAAATAGTCTGCAGTGATAAAAACGTAGTTTCCGTATTTCTGTTTTTTTAGGTCGTCTTTGTCTTTTGATTGATCTGATTTTTCTGTGTTAAAGGCTGTAGAACCCATTTTCATTTTTAAATTCTCCTTCCGCAAGAACCATTTGTTATCGATTCTTGTCCAGATACTTGTAATTGAACCTTCACTTTTTTTCTTACTGTTGCTTTCAATTTTTTTTAGACCATAAGTTTCGCTGTCGACATAAATATAACCGTTGAATCGCCTTTTTTTAGCAGCCTGTTTGTAATCAACCTGCCGAAAGCGGATGACATAATTTTTACGACCCTCAATATCGATAGAATCGGTTAAAAAGTAGCGATAAAGGCTTCGGTTTTCTTCGCGAATTTCTCTTGGAATTTGATTTCTGTTTGAGCGTAAAGAGATCATTTCATAAATGGGCTGTTTCAGTCCAGAAACCCTGTTGTCGAGAATGTTTATTTTTTCGCCATATTTCTGAGAAAAGAGATACTGCGAAGCTCTCTCCCAGAGAAAAAGTTTACTTGAAGTCATTAATTTCTGCACGTTTACACTTTCAATAGAATCTTTCTTTTTATCCTTGGACTGTTCTTTAATCGGAACTGTTTTTAAAGAATCTAAGCGGTGATTGATAAATTGATCATAATGCTTAATGCTATCTTCATCGATATCTAAAGAAATTTTTTCGTAGGATTTAAACGCGTATGAATCTAAACTTTGAGGAGAATTTATTTTGTAGTTATCGTTTACTTTTCGTAGAATTTCTAAAGCCAAAGGATCACTTTTATCATCAATAATAACGCCTTGAATGGATTGGGTTTTAGGATCTGATCGCGATAAAAGGACCTCCATCACTTTATCTACAACCGCTTCATCTTCGAAAAATCCTGGTGCTTTTACATTCACCTTTTTGCAATTTGTACGAAATTGTAAAAAACCCTGCGCATTAGTCGTACCTAAAAATTTATTATTGCACGATACAGTTGCACCGGTAATTGGTAAGTTGTTTCCAGCACTAAAAACAGTAATTTTTGACTGCGCGGAAATATTTAAAAATAGGAAAGAAAAGACAATAAGGAGAAGCTTTTTCATAGAAACAAATATATTCAAAATATTTAAAAATCTGAGTTTTTGAATCCGAGTTATTTGAGCATTTGTCGCAAGTTAACAGCGTTTTCTAAAGATGATCATTGCAAATCACCGACCAAAAATTTAATTAAAAACCGAAAAAGAGCAAAAAAAAGGAATTATTTACAATTTGCATGTGCAGTCTTTTCAAAAACAAATAAAATTGGTCGTTTTTGATGGATGTTTTATGGCGTTTAAAAAATTGAAACCTGCGTAAATTTTAATTGATCTTCATCAAAAGTTCCAAAGCATTATTGAAATTAATTTATAAAAACGAAAAAACAGAAAATATCCACTAAAAAAAAATCTAGGAAATTCTGCTCCATTTGTTTTTGCCTTTATATTGCTTGATATAATAATTTTTTAAGGCTAAATTTTCCGGGTTTTGGAGATGAGGATCGTTTTTCAGCAACGATTCTACAGCAGATTTGGCCGCTTTAATAATTTTTCCGTCAGCAATTAAGTCGAGTTTCTTAAAATCGACAACACCGCTTTGTTGGGTTCCCAAAATATCTCCTGGACCACGAAGTTGCATATCTACTTCCGAAATTTTGAATCCGTCATTGGTTTCGGTCATGGTTTTTATTCGGGTTCGGCTTTCTTGCGTCAATTTATCAGAGGTCATCAAAATGCAGTAACTTTGTTCTCCGCCGCGACCGACTCTGCCACGAAGCTGATGAAGCTGTGATAAACCAAATCTTTCGGCACTTTCTATAATCATTACGGATGCATTCGGAACATTTACACCTACTTCAATGACCGTTGTAGCCACCATAATTTCACATTTTCCGGAGGCAAAATAATTCATTGCTGCTTCTTTTTCGGCGGGTTTCATTCTTCCGTGCAACATCGTGACATTTTTCCCTTCAAAAAACGCTAAGATGTGATCATAATTTTCGAGTAGATTTTTATAATCCAAAGTTTCAGATTCTTCTATTAAAGGGTAAACAAAATAAACCTGTCGCCCTTTTTCGATTTCCTCTTTTGCAAAACGAAAAACAGTTAATCGGTCTTTTTCCCGCCGATGTGCCGTAATGATTGGTTTTCTTCCGACCGGCATTTCATCAATCACAGAAACGTCGAGATCGCTGTAAAAACTCATCGCTAAAGTTCTTGGGATTGGTGTTGCAGTCATCACAAGAATATGAGGAGGGATTTTGTTTTTCGCCCATAATTTGGCTCGTTGCGCCACTCCAAATCGGTGTTGTTCATCGATGATTGCCAATCCGAGATTGTTGAATTGAACGATATCTTCAAGAACCGCATGAGTTCCTACCAAAATTGAAAGTTCGCCACTGCGCAATTCCTCGTGAATAATTTTTCTTTCCGATTTTTTGGTGGAACCTGTGAGTAATTTTACTTTAACATTTGTTTCTGCCAATAATTCTGAGATTCCTGTAAAATGTTGTTGTGCTAATATTTCTGTGGGCGCCATGATACAACTTTGAAAACCATTGTCCAGTGCAATCAACATAGAAAGTAGCGCAACCATTGTTTTTCCTGAACCCACATCACCTTGTAAAAGTCGATTCATTTGAATGGGTTTTTTCAGGTCGGTGCGAATTTCTTTTAAGACTTTTTTCTGCGCATTTGTTAATTCAAAAGGCAAAACAAAATCGTAAAAATTTTTGAAATTTTCCCCGATTTTTGGGAAAGGATTTCCTATCACCGAAGCTTTGTGATGCTGCTTTTTCAAGCCATAACCTAATTGAAAAAAATAGGCTTCTTCAAATTTGAGTCGTCGGTTTGCATGTTCAAAATGATCCAGATCTTTAGGAAAATGAATGTGGTAAAAAGCATGTATTCTTCCAATCAAACTAAATTGAGTTCTCAAATTTTCCGGGAGATTTTCTTGAATGAGACTGGGAAGATTGCGAAGGATATCGGTTAAAACTGTTTGGAAAAATTTATTGTTTAAACCTCTTTTTGCTAGTTTTTCGCTTCCAGGATATACCGGTAAAAGTGTTCCAGAAAGTGCTTTCTTCTCATCGATTTCAATTTCAGGGTGTGGCATTGAAAAATTTCCATTGAAGTGGTTGATTTTTCCAAAAATAAAAATTTCCTGATGGAGTGGTAGTTGGTCTTTCATCCATTTTGAATACCGAAACCACACCAATTCCAGCATTCCGGTTTCATCGCGGAATTTCGCAGTCATTCTCTTTTGACCTTTCCCGTAACCCACTTCCTGAATATCGGTGATTTTTCCTTTGAGCTGAATTTCAGCGTCGGGTTCTTCCTTTACATCAGCAATTTTGTAAATTTTACTTTTGTCGATATAACGCAAAGGGTAAAAGGTGAGGAAATCTTCCACCACGGTGAATCCCAAAACATTTTTAATGAATTTTGCGCGTTCAGGACCGATTCCTTTTAAGAATTCTATGGAAGTTTCTAAAGTCAATATTTAAATAAAAGATTGTTTTTTGTTAAGGGCGAATTTCGTCAAAATAAAAAGACTTCCAAAATTTAATTGAAAGTCTTGTGTTTTAATCGCTATAATTGATTGTTTAATCTTTAATATTTGATTTGAATTTTTTCTGATAATTCTCCCACTTTTCTCGGGTATCTATTTTTTTGTACTCGTCGTTTGCAATAAACGGAATATAAGGTTCGAGTTCTTTTGCTGTCAATGCGCCTTGTAAAATAGTAATAGGATTGCTTTTTTCATCCAGAAAAACGATGCTCGGAATTGCATTTACGTTCATGTATTTGGTTAATTCATGAAGCGAATTTTTAGTTTTTCCCTCTTTAAAACCAACATTATTGAAGGTTCGACCAAACAACTCGATGCTTTCTTTTCCTTCTGCATTAAATTTAACTGGATAATAATTTTCATTCAGATATTTTGCAATTACTGGGTGATTATAGGTGTTTTTTTCCATGATTTTGCACGGAGCGCACCAATCAGCATAAAAATCGATCATGATTTTCTTTGGAGTTGTTTTTTGTGCATTCACAGCTTGTTCCAATGTCATCCAATTGACTTGTGCAAAACCCAAAACAGTAATTAAAAGCGAAAGTAAGAGCGTTATTTTTTTCATTGCGTGTTTGATTACTAAATTCATACCAAATTAGAGCTTAACGAACTTCATGCATTAATTTTTTGACCAAAGGTGAAATTACAATTAAAACAATCCCTGCAATTACAGCGTACAATCCTAAATCTTTATAACCTGAAGTATAGGTGGTTAATTTTTCAATATTGGAAGCATCTTCTCTTGCTGTAGCCATATTTGCACCAATAAGTCCTGCAACATATTGTCCGTAAGCTGAAGCTAAAAACCACATTCCCATCATCATTCCCTGTAATTTTTGGGTAGAAAGTTTCGTCATGATAGAAAGTCCGATCGGAGAAATGCACATTTCTCCCAAAGTAATAATAAATAATGCAACGGTGAAAATACTTAAAGAGGTTACGCCGGCTGCATTTGCGAAAAATTTTGTAGCGAAAATTGCGTAAAATCCTAGTCCTAAAAATATAAATCCTAAACCAAATTTGATGATTGTATTGGGTTCTAATTTCTTTTTATTTAGCCAAATCCAAAGTAAACCGATGGGAATTGCGACCAATAAAATGAAGAAAGCTCCTCCGGAATTATTCACTCCATTTGGATCTAAACCTAATAAATCCTGATTCAAATTGTGTGCGGCGAAAATACTTAATGAACCACCACTTTGCTCATAAATTCCCCAAAAAACAATAGAGAAGATGATGAAAACCAAAGCAGCAAATAATTTATTTCTTTCGATTTTATCGACCAAAGACATTTCATAAAATAAGTAGATCAACGTCAATGGTCCCACTGTGTACATGAAATAATCGGTGTATTCTGGTTTTGCAACCATGATCATGATCAACGGAACGAAAATCAGAGACAATACATAAACTCCGTATTCTTTCCATTTTGCGATGGCGACTTCTTGACCGTTTTTCAAAATTTGCATCGGTTGTAAACCGATTGGTCCTAATCTTCTTTGGGTAAAAATAAAATTAACCAAGCTGATTACCATCACCACTGCAGCTAAACCGAATGCTACATTCCATCTTTTATCTTCTGGAATCAAGTTCGAAAACATTTCGCCTTTCCCAATTGCTACACAGAAATAACCGCCTAAAAGCGCTCCTAAATTAATTCCGGCATAGAAAAGGGAAAATCCTGCATCGGTTCTGTTGTCTCCATTTTTATAGAGTTTACCAACCATTGTAGAAATATTTGGCTTAAAGAATCCTGTTCCTACAACGGTAAATGAAATTCCGAGGAAAAAATAATCGTGTGGATTTGTCGCTAAAATCATGCTTCCGACAATCATTAATAAACCACCCCAAAACAAGGATTTTCTGAAACCTAAGATTTTATCAGCAAAAATTCCGCCGACAAAAGTGAAGGCATAAACAAAAGCTTGTGTAGCTCCATACTGCAAATTTGCATCGACTTCATTAAATTTTAATTGGGAAATCATAAAGAAAACGAGCATTCCGCGCATTCCGTAGAAGCAGAATCTTTCCCACATTTCGGAAAAGAAAAGAGACCAGATCTGACGTGGATATTTTCCTTTGAAATCTTGTATTTGTTCGAGCGTAAGGTTCATTGTAATTGTCTTTTATTTTAGCCTAACGAAAATATAAAAAACCATCGAATAAATCGATGGTTTTAGAATATATTAAAGTAATGCAGATTAATTTACACCGTGCATCATTTTTTTCAAAATAGGAGATATCATCGCTAAGATTGCACCTGCAATTCCACAAAGGATTACAAACACCATGAAGAATTCAAAGAGATTGTGAATTTCAAATCCAACAAAACTATTGTAAACCGTTGAAATTTGCTCTTTATTCAAAAGAGACAATTGTTCTGCAGTTAAAGTCACTTTTTTATCCAAAACATCCTGAAGATTGATGCCTAATTCTTTCGCTTTTAAGTATTTATCTCCTGTTGCAGGCAAAATAGAACCTAAAGTTCCTGATAAGGCATAACCTGCTGCATTCGCGATAAAAAATACACCGAATAATAAGGAAGCAAATCTTTTTGGCGCTAATTTACCTACCAAAGATAATCCAATTGGAGACAAACAAAGTTCTCCCATTGTCTGAATTAAATACAATAAGATCAACCATTTTACGGCAAGAAGACCAGAGTTTCCTAAATCTTTCACGTTGTAAGCAATGATTAAATAACTCAAAGCGATCAAACCAAGTCCAATTGCTTGTTTCAAAGGAGATACTGGTTCTTTTTTGTTGGCTCTTAATTTATCCCAAAGCATACTGAAAGGAACGGCCAAAACCACGATAAACAAACCATTAAAAATCTGAACCATTGAAGGTGGCATATTCCACCCAAAAATATGTCTGTCTGTTTGGTTGTCTGCGATAAATGTTAGTGATGAACCTGCCTGTTCGAAAGCAGCCCAAAAGAAAATGATGAAAAAGGATACGATATAAATCACCCAAATCCGATCTCTTTCAACTTTATTTTCTGTTGCAGACATAATTAAATAAGCCAAAGCAAGTCCCATTGAATAAATGAATGGATAAATAACTGCTTTCACAAATTCTCCCATACCTACAGATCCGAATCCGATTTTATCAACAAATAAATATTGGAAACCGAAGAACGTTAAAACGAAAACAGACACTGCAATTCCGATTGATTTTCCAGAGAAATTCGCGGTTTGCGATTCTCCTTCTTCAAAATCATCTGCTGTATTTTGACTAGGTAATCCACCGATTGGTCTTCCTTCCGGTGTTACTACATATTTATTTTTAAGTAAAACAAAAGTAAGTGTTCCGATTACCATCGCGATTGAAGCCGCTAAAAAGCCCCATTTGAAAGCGTGAATATCTCGCATTCCACCTGCATCTTTTACATCTCCTAAAAATGGACAAATAAACTGACCTAGAAAAGCGCCTAAGTTGATTCCCATGTAAAAAATGGTAAACGCAGAATCTAATTTTGATTTTTCCTGTTTTGGATAAAGACTTCCAACCATGGAAGAAATATTCGGTTTGAAGAATCCATTACCGAAAATAATTACTCCTAATGCAACCCACATCAGCATTTGTGCCGAACTCAAATTAGAATCGAAGGTAGAAGCACTCATAAACATTAAGAATTGTCCGATTGCCATCAATGTTCCTCCGACAATAATACAATATCTGTTTCCTAAGAAGCGGTCTGCAATAAAACCTCCCAACATTGGAGTTAAATAACAAAGTGCCAAAAATCCACCGTAAATAATGGTCACATCTCCTTCTTTCATTAGAAGAGAGTTCACCATAAAAAGCGTCAATAAAGCGCGCATTCCATAAAAATTGAAACGTTCCCACATTTCTGTACCGAACAATACCCATAAACCTTTCGGGTGTTTTGCCTTTGGTTCGTTTGAAAGTTCGTTAGTTGAGTTTACTGCTTCTAGCTCATCCATATTGATCGTGTTAATTATTTGTTAAGATTAGCAAATATAGTTTTTTTTGTGTTTTTGGCAACATTTTTCAGAGTTACAAGCAAAAAAATCGCAGAATAGTTCTGCGATTTTTAGGTTTAAATATTTGAATCACTTTTTAGTGACCTTTTTCCTTCATAATTCGGTTCAGTCTTTTCAACATTGATAATCCAATTAAGGTAGCGAAAATAAGCAACGCAAAATTTACAAGAAAATAATTGGTTTTGCTTTCGTAGTTGTACCAAGTACTTGCAAGAATTCCGGATAATTTATTTCCCACAGAATTTGCTAAGAAAAATCCACCCATCATCAATGCGGTAATTCTTGGCGGCGATAATTTGGAAACGAATGAAAGTCCCATCGGTGAAAGACAAAGTTCGCCAATGGTGATCACTCCATAACTTGCAACCAACCACAACGGTGAAACTTTGATCGCTCCGTTTTGTCCGGCCTGAACTGCTAAAACCATAACAAGACAAGAAATTGCGGAAATAAACAGTCCTAAAACAA
The DNA here is from genome assembly GCF_900156725.1 of Kaistella chaponensis. Lineage (GTDB taxonomy): Bacteria > Bacteroidota > Bacteroidia > Flavobacteriales > Weeksellaceae > Kaistella > Kaistella chaponensis. The sequence goes on from NZ_FTOI01000003.1 coordinate 40,721, forward strand.
TTTTTGAAGGAGTAGAAGGTTCTTTTCTTCTGCTTCGTAAAAGCATCCAAACACCCACGATTACGGGCGTTAACACAATCACCCAAAATGGATTGATGGATTGGAAAAGTTCGGTGTTGTAGAGGAATAATTTGCTATTCGGTGTTGCTTCTAATTTTGCCCTGTTTTCCGGCTTTAAATTAGTGAAATAGACGTCTTTTCCTTGCGTTTTGATGGTTTCTTTATTCTCATTTTTTTGTGCCCGAAACTGATCATCATAAACCGGAACCTCTTTGTTTTCGTAGGATAAACCTTCGACCATATAAATGGATTCCAACGGTTTTTCTAAAGCTGGCGAAACGCTTCTGTCTGTGTAATAATTTGCCCATCTCGTCAATGCAGTTCCGTTTTGTTTGAAAACTGCCCAGAAAAACATAGAAATTAAAAAAATCGAAAGCAAGGCACCAATCGAAGGTTTTTCTTCTGGTTTTGCCTTAAAATAAAGAGAAACATAGAAATAAATCACAGGAATTGTAGCGAAAATAAAGGCATCTGTAGAATCGCTTCCAATTAAATTTCCGGGAATGAACCAACCAATTACTCCTGCGATGATTGCCGGAACGAAAACCTTTAATAATATTTCAGAAAGTTTGGTATCGCCTTCCTGGCTTGGTTTCATGATTGCAGCGTGTCGGTAATGTTTCATCCCAATGCTGAAAATGATTAAACCTAATAACATTCCAACTCCGGCCGTGATAAATGCTTCACCCCAACCAAATTTATTTCGCATAAAAGCGGCGATAATATTACAAATGAAGGCTCCAATATTAATTCCCATATAGAAAATATTGTAACCCGAATCCTTGTTTTCTTTATACGGTTCTTCGCTATAAAGATTTCCTAAAAGCGTTGAAATAGTGGGTTTAAAAAAGCCATTACCAATAATTATTAAAGCTAAAGAACTGTAAAACAAAGTCATGTCTTTGAAAATTCCCATTCCGATATAACCTGCAGCCATTAAAATTCCACCCAGATAAATCGATTTGATGTACCCCAAAACGCGGTCTGCCAAAAATCCACCAATAAAAGGTGTTAAATAAGTTAAGGCAATGTAAGTTCCGAAAATATCATCGGCATTTTTATCAGTAATTCCCAATCCGCCGCCAATTCCTTGTGGTTCGATGAGATATAAAACAAAAATCCCCAATATTAAATAGTATCCGAAACGTTCCCACATTTCCGTAAAAAATAGATATGGCAATCCTTTCGGATGTTTGCTGGTCGATTTTTCCATAAATTTTAATTTTCTCAAAAATAGGATTTTTAATTGAATTAAAAATTTTTATAACTTTGATTAAAATAAATCCAAAAAAGATGGAAATTACCCTAAAAGATATACAGAATAATTTACAAACCCTTCCGAAAGAATTATTTCAGAATGTGAATGATTATATCAGTTCATTAAAATTTCAAAATTCTGCAAAGAAAGAAAATTTATTAAAAGAAGATTGGGCAGATTCTTTGACAAGTGATCAAAAAAAATCTGTTGAAAGAGGTATTGATGATATTAAAAATGGCAGAACTTTGTCGCATGAAGAAGCGAAAAAAAAGATTAGAGAATACATCAAAGAGGCAACAAAATAATGGAAATTGTTTGGTCTTATGAGGTTTTGGGAAGCTATTTTAAAGTGATTGATTATCTTCTGGTAAACTGGACTTCGAAATCAATTGAGAAATTTGAGAATAATTTTGATGAACTGCTTGAAAGACTTTCAAACCATAAAGAAATTTGTCCAAAATCAAAACTTCTTAACTTCAGAAAATGTATAATTGATAAAAATAATTCTTTAATTTATCAAGAAATAAATGACAAGATTTTTCTTGTAACCTTGATCAATAATAGTAGTTCGCATTCTTATTAATTAAGTAAAAAAAATCCATTCAATATTTATGAATGGATTTTTTACGTTTTTTTTACACTTCAAATTTTATAAGTTATCCAAAATAAAATTCGTCATCTTTTCGTACAATTGCGGTCTTGTTTGACCACCGTAAATACCGTGATTTTTATCCGGATAAGCCATAAATTCAAACTGTTTTTTGTTTTGGATCAAAGCTTCAGAAAACTCCATTGAGTTTTGAAAATGTACGTTATCATCGGCTGTTCCGTGAATTAATAAGAATTTACCTTTCATTAATTTTGCAAATTCGGTAGGAGAGTTCTCGTCGTATCCTTTTGGATTTTCCTGCGGTGTTCTCATGAATCTTTCTGTATAAACCGAATCATAATATCTCCAATTGGTAACCGGTGCAACTGCAATTCCTGCTTTGAAAACATCTGCTCCTTTTGTTAACGCCAAACTCGACATATAACCACCAAAACTCCATCCGAAAATTCCGATTCTTGAGGCATCAACGAAAGATTGTTTTCCCAACCATTTTGCCGCCGCAATCTGATCTTCAATTTCGTATTTACCTAAATTCATGTAGGTTGCCTTTTTAAATTTGGTTCCTTTATAACCAGTTCCACGTCCGTCAACGCACACAACAAGGTATCCTTTTTGAACCAGACTTTCAAACCAGATCGCGTTTCCACCATCCCAAGAATTGGAAACCTGTTGCGAACCCGGACCGGAATATTGGTACATAAACACGGGATATTTTTTATTTTTATCGAAATTTTTCGGCTTAATAATCCACGCATTCATCTGATCACCAACTTCATTTGGAATGGTGAAAAATTCTTTTTCGACAAAATTATCTGCTTTTAGTTTCGCTAAAAGATCATTGTTATTTTGAAGTTCTTTCAAAGTTTTTCCGCTGTTATCCTTTAAGGTAAAAGTATATGGTTTGGCTGCAGATGAAGAAGTTTCTATAAAATAATTGAAATTTCCGCTGAAATTTGCACTGTTATTGCCTTCGGAATTTGAAATGATGATTGATTTTCCCGAGTCTATATTAATTTTGGAAACGACTTTGTTGATGCTTCCTTTTTCTGTAGTCTGTACGAAAACTTCTTTTGTTTTTGGGTTAAATCCATAATAATCAGTTACTTCCCAGTTTCCTTTTGTGATTTGCTTTTTTAGTTTTCCATTTTGGTCATACCAATAAAGATGTCTGTTTCCATCCCGTTCTGCACCCCAAATAAAAGAATTATCATCCAGAAATTCTAAAGTCACATTATCTGTATCAATCCATTGATCATCACTTTCTGTAAATAGTTTGGTGATATTTCCGGTTTTCGTATTGACCTTTAAAATATCAGAAGAATTTTGAATTCGTTCCGAAGTGATTAGAATAATTTCGTCCGCTTTTGCAGTTTTATGAACATCCGGAATGTAATAATTTTTAAAGCCGGATAAGTTTAAAGCCATCGTTTTATTGGCATCTAAACGATATAAATGTGCGGAAACTACAGAGTTTTTTTCACCCGCTTTTGGATATTTGAAACGCATTTCAGAAGGGTAGAGCTGTTTTCCATAAATGGGAATATACATTTCAGGAACCTCTGATTCATTGGATTTTACAAAGACAATTGCGTCAGAATTTTTCGTCCAGTCATACAATTTTGCGTGTCCGAATTCTTCTTCATAAACCCAATCAGCAAGACCATTTAAGATCGAGTTTTTCTTACCATCTGTAGTAATCTGCGTGATTTTTCCAGAAGCCAAATCCTGATAAAACATATTATTTTCGGCGATAAAAGCGATTTTGGTTCCATCTGGAGAAAAAGTAGGTTCCAGAACAAAATTTCCGTTATTTAAAGAAAGAATTTTCCCAGATTTCAAATCTTTAACATCAAATTTTCCTAAAAATGAATGTCTATAAATAGGAGTGCTTTCTTTTAAAAGTAAAATTTTTGATTCATCATCATTGAAAATATAGGACTGGAAATTTCCATTCACAATATTTCCTTCTTTAATGGTGGTTTTGTAGGAATATTTGGCAATTCCATCTTTTTCAATAACCGCATAATTTTCGCCATTTTTTAGGGAGGCGATTCCTGAAATTCCTTTGCCGCGATAATAGCCGGAATAAATTTTATCTAAGGTGATTTCCTGTGTAAAATAGTGCGCAGAAACCAAGATAGAAATTGATAAAAAAAACTTTTTCATTGGATAATTTTGATAATAATTCAAAGATAGTAATTTTATTAGACCAAAAAAATTGTAGTTTATGGGGGCAAGGAAAAATAAATAAAAATTTTCTTTCCTTTTTTAAACAAGAAGAATTGTTCTAAAATCACTCCTTATTATAGGGAAAAAGAATTCCCAAAAAGTGAAAGAAAAATTTGGTGAAGCGCTGCTTGAATTCGAAAAAGGAAAATTGAAAACTTCTTCTTGTCATATAATGAATGAGAGAAAGAAGGCAATCGCAATCGAGGTTTTCGGAGCCAAAAAGCATTCCTGAAGATTCCGAAAATCAAAATAAAAGTCATTATTTGGCGGCTCTTTTAAGGTAATTATCTTCTATTTGCAAACCGCTAATTCTCTTTCGGTTGGTCTTCATTATGCTGAAAACCAATCGGCGATCGAGGAGATTCGATGACCTTGTAGTATTCTAATTCTTTTTTCAATTCCTGAATTCTATGGGTGAAATCATCATAATTATTAATCGAAATATCACTGATGAATTGATTGACTTGATCTAAATATTCACCGGTAAGTTTTGCAGAAGCATCTCTTAGCGCAGCATTCAGCAGGTTGCTGTCGATTTTGATTTGATCGGAATTGTTTTTTAAATACTGATTTCTAATCCGTTTTTTTAAGCTTTGGGTAAAATCGACGATCATGGTATTGGAGAAAACCTTCATTTGGTCGGAAATGTCTTTCCAAAAGGGTAGAATATTCGCATCGTTTTTCAACAAAATTTTTATTAATAAGGAATCTTCCCCCAAATTATCTGTAATATGGTGCAAAATCATCTTTAACCTTTCATCTGAATTTGGCGGAAATACGGGAATCATCACATCAAATCTTCCGGGTGCAAGAATTTCTTTATCGATTTCTAGTAATGAATTTGCCGAACCGACCATCAACAAATTTTCATTTTCAAAATGTCCGATATAATGTAAAATAATTTCTTTGGTTTCCTCATCGCCGGAAGATACAGCGTTCTGCTCATTTCGTTGCGCCATCATTTTATCAAAATCTTCCATAAAAAGAAGGACTTTGTCATCTTTCATCATTTGAAGTAAAAAATCATTGAAACTTGTCTTTTTTCCATCGATGAAAGAAGTCCCGTAATAATATCTTTTAACTTGCTCGAAGCGGTACTTTGTAATCTCGGCTATTTTATTTGCCCAAAAGATTTTTCCACTTCCGGGTGGACCGTAAAGAATAATTCCCGCCGTTTTATGAATTCCCCAATCGGTGAGAGGTGACTGATTAATAAATGGTTCTAAAGTTTGCGAAATGTAAGAGAATAAATCATGGTAACCAATCAACTTGTTATGCCTGAAACTTGCTTGCTCCCCAAAATTGTCATCTTCAAATTGCTGATTTCCATGCATTATATGATCGATTCCGAAACCTGAAACGGGAAGTTTAGAATGACCATTGTCAAAAAGGTGAGGTGTTTGTTGTCCATTAGTTTCAGGAGCAATGTCACTCGATTGATTGGTATTTTCGGCGATACTTTCTAGGTAAATATTTTGACCTGAATCCGTTTCATATTTTTTTAGGAATTCAATGTTCGCTCTTGCAAACTTTTCAAAATCTTTTTTAATGTCTAAATTGGTACTTAGGCATTCTGCAAGTTCCAAATCAAAATCGCGCATAAGTTTAATAAAACTCTCGATCGATATTTGTAGTTCTTTTCCAAGTTCGGCCAATTTCATAAAATAAAATTTTGATGATAATCAAAGCTACAAAATTTATAAGAAAAAGTGCAGGTGCTGAAATGGAGAAGTTTTAATAACCAATCAAAAAAAATGAATTATAAGATTAAATATAAATTTTCAGATTTTTGAGAATTTAAGGTTCAAAACTTTCAAATTTTCCATTTTCATAAAACCAAATAATTCTTTTTATTTTAAAAGCTTCATTTTCAACCGGTTGCTTCGGAATCTCGGGTTCAGAAAGTTCTAATCGATGAGAATCAAATATTTCTTTCTTCTTTGGACTTTGTTCAAGAATTTTAGATTCTCGTAGACTTTCGTTTTCAATGGTATCTTCAGATTCGGTGATGCCAAAATTTTCATCATTAATTAAGGAAAATAAATCTGGGAGAGAAGAAGGTTTAGGTTTTTCCACAATTTCTTCTTCATCTTTCTTTTTTACCATTTCACCCAATCCCGTAATGAGCCAATCCCATTGTAATTCGGGAAAACGGTTTTTGATCTTAATAAGAAAATCCAGCGACGGTTTATTTCTGCCAGAAGCGATATGGGAAATATTAGAGCGCTGCACTTCAATTTCATCGGCAAACTCAGAAGCAGTCAATTCTGAATATTCGATAATTTTTGAAATTCGTTCGTTTAAATTCATGATTACAAATGTAATTAAATATTTTACAAATATAAAATACAAAAGTAAACCAATGAAAGGTTTTTTTCTTTACAAAAGTAAAAGCAAGATTTAAATAATTAATTACTAGCTAATTAATCGGTTTACAAATTTAATTAATGACGTAAATGATCATCATTATTGGGGTCAAATTTTAGTGTTCGGTCTTTTTTGCGTTCTGGGAAAATTAAGGAGAAGAAAATGCTTGAACCTAATATCACAACAATTACGATTAAAGAATGAGTGGTAGAAAATCCCCAATCTTCAAGGTAATGATGGAACAACATCTTTAAACCTATGAATGTTAAAAGAATTGCCAATCCAATTTTGAGGAAGCGGAATTTGTCGATAATTCCCGCAAGAATAAAGAACATAGATCGCAAACCAATAATGGCAAAAATATTCGAAAAAAAGACAACATAAGCATCTTTGGTCACCGAAAAAATTGCGGGAATACTATCAATCGCAAAGATTAAATCAGTCGCTTCAATGATAAGTAATACTAAAAATAAGGGCGTAACTTTTTTGACACCTTCTATCGTTACAAAAAATTTGTTTCCGACAAAATGATTGTGAACCTTAAAAAACCGATTCGCAAACTTAACAATAGGATGGTTTTGGGTATCGATCTTCTCATCGTTATCTTTATCCAGGAACATTTTAATTCCTGTAAACACAAGAAACGCTCCGAAAACGTACATAATCCACGCGAACTTAGCAATCAAGGCTGCACCCACAAAGATGAAGATAAAGCGCATGACAATCGCTCCCAAAATACCCCAGAAAAGAACGCGGTGGTAATTTTTCTGTGCCACGCCAAAAGCAGAGAATATCAATACCATGACAAATATATTATCCACAGAAAGTGCATATTCGATCACATAGCCGGTAAGATATTCTAATCCCAAGTTCTGATTATACAATTGAATACTGCTTTCCAGATCGCCCGGAATTATTTTCACCGGATGATGATGCGAAGAAATGACCTGCTGCAGTTTTTCCATACTGTTGATCCCATGGAGTAGGTGACCGTAAGTAATGAGTAAAAGATAGAAACACATCGATAGCGCAACCACGAAAATACTCATTAATCCAGCTTGCTTCATCGAAACAACATCAGATTTCTTATTTAATAGTCCTAAATCTAATGCAAGGATAAAGACAATAAAGACTAAAAATCCCAGTAAAAAAACAATTTCGTTTGTCATAATATAAATATCCGCGAAGATACTGAAAATATCAATTTTACGAAATTTACATTTGTATATAAATGATGAAGGCGATAGGATTTACAAAACAAACATGTTTATTGTTTTTACCTACAAATGGACTTTTCCACAGTGTTTTATACTTAAAGTACAATTAAATAACAACTTAATATAAAAATTATAAAATACTGTTTTACAATTAATTAATTAAAATAATTATAAATAAAGCAATCCACAATTTAATCAACAGACAAATTGGCATTTTGCGATGTTTAACTTATTTACAAAAGTAAATTTTAGAATTCGGTTAAAAAAAATTAAATTTGAAAAATGTAAAATTTTATACAATGACTCAAAGATTGGTGTACCGAAAAAATCCTGATTTCCCAAATCGCTATATTTCCCCCGAAAAATTATTTTTTTACCTACAGACGAATTACAGCGATCATATTCAGAAGGTCGGACAATCGTTTTTGGATAAACCTATTTTTAATCTGAGAATGGGAAATGGTAAAATCAAAGTTTTAGCATGGTCTCAAATGCATGGTAACGAGTCGAACGCAACTCATGCAATGCTTGATTTACTCGAGATATTTAAACATCAACCTGAATTGATGCACCAGCTTTTTTCCAAAATAAGTTTGGATTTTATTTTTATGCTTAATCCAGATGGTTCGGAGAAATGGACCCGAAGAAATGCGTTGGATATTGATATGAACAGAGACTTCTTAAAGCTTTCTAGTAAAGAGTTTCGCGTGTTAAAGAAGATTGCAGAAACTGGAAGTTACAATTACGCTTTAAATCTTCATGAACAGCGAACTATTTTTACAACCGATGGCGAAAATCCCGCGACGCTTTCCTTTTTATCTCCCGCTGCAGATCACGAGAGAACCATCACAGAAACCCGTAAAAAGGCAATGGCTGTAATTTCTAGAATTTATGAAAATTTGAAATCTGAAATTCCGAATCAGATTGCAAGATATTCTGATGAGTTTTATCCCACTTCTACCGGTGATAATTTTACCAGAATGGGGATTCCAACCATTTTGTACGAAGGCGGCCATTTTCCTAATGATTACAAAAGAGAAGGAACCCGGAAATATTACACGATTGCTTTATATGAGGGATTACAAGCAATTTCAGAATTAAATGGATCCACAGAAAACTGGGAAACTTACAAACAGATCCCTGAAAATAAAGAAACTCATTTCGATGTCATCTACAGAAATGTAAAATTGAATACTGATTTTGAATGTATTTTAGATATTGCAGTGCAGTATAAAGAAGAAATTTTGGATGGTGAAGATGAGATTTCGTTTCTTCCAATCGTTGTGGAAGTTGGTGATATCGGAAAAAAGAAAGGCTGGAAAGAAATCGACTGCACAGGAAAGACTTTTGTTTGTGAAAAAAAATTCCCAAAGCTCGACGCTGAAGTCAATTTTGAAATTATATAAAAAAAAAAGCGAAGTCAATAAACTTCGCTTTTATATGGATTAAAAAGTTAAAATATTAATTAACCACTTTAATTCCGCTGGCTACAAATCTGATTTCCTCCTGCGGTTTTGTTATTGCATCAATTTCTGATTGAGGTTTTTTGGCGTCTTCTGCATAATGTTTTTGCTCATCTACAGAAATTATTTTTTTCTCCGCACTTCCCTCTAGAACTACATTTTTACCTTTCAATGCAGTGGGTACGAAAAACGCATAATCTTTCATTTTCACTAAGAATTTGTCATTGTTTTCTGTTTCTACAGTTAACCAACATCCTTTTTTATCGCATACATCGGTTACTTTTCCTTTGATCGCAACATTCGCTACTTTTTTAGATTTTTTTAATTTCTTTTGTAATAAAGCGGGCGAAACTGCGGATTTTTCTATCGCTGCAGAAACTTGTGCACCGTAAAAATCACCTAATGAAGCGTTTCCTGAAGGTGGTCCCATTTTCTGTTCTGCTTCCTGAGCGAAGGTTAAGGTAGAAAATGCGATCGTTAATAAAAAGACTACTTTTTTCATGTTGTAAATTTTTACAAAATTAACAAATTTTATCGAGAAGTTTCTTCGTAAAAATGAAGTTATCCGTCCTATTGATAGAGAAGTCTTACCTAAATGTTTAATTCATTGCAGAAAATTTATATATTTACGTTTTTCAAGACTAAAAAAATTAAACGACCGCTAATTCGATGAAGATCTTCTTAGCCAAAAACTGAAATGAGATAAACGTATGGATAAAAAACTCAAACTGTGGGATGCAACAATGCTCGTAATGGGCTCAATGATTGGCAGCGGAATATTTATCGTGAGTTCCGACATGATGCGGAATTTAGGATCAGGATATTGGTTAATTGTTGTTTGGGTCATTACAGGAATTATGACCATCGCCGCCGCAATTTCTTATGGCGAACTTTCTTCCATGTTTCCAAAAGCAGGTGGTCAATATACGTACATCACCGAAATTTTTGGGAAAATGACCGGCTTTCTCTACGGATGGGGTTTATTTACCGTGATTCAAACCGGTACAATTGCGGCAGTTGCAATGGCGTTCGGGAAATTTACAGCTTATCTGGTTCCTGCGCTCAATGATTCTGCACCGCTATTTCAAAACGGCGGTTTCAAAATTACCTGGATTCAAATTTTGGCAATTTTTATCATTATTTTACTCACATACATCAATACAAAAGGTTTGAAGAACGGAAAAATTCTGCAAGATCTTTTCACGACCTCCAAAATTTTGGCTTTACTCGGAATTATTATTTTCGGGTTTATCCTCGTGAAAAATTCACAATGGTCCGGAAACATGAGTTTCAATTGGAACGCTTTTCAGGATTTTGGTCAAGAAGTAGGCAACGACTTAGTTCCAACCGGTTGGAAATCCATTGGTGGAATGACTCTTTTAGGTGGAATTGCAGCGGCAATGGTTGGTTCAGTGTTCAGTTCTGTCGCTTGGGAAAATGTAACTTTTGTTTCCGGAGAAATCGAAAATCCAAAGAAAAATGTAGTAAAATCAATGGTTTTGGGAACAATCGTGGTGATGGTTTTATATATGCTCGTAAATTTTGTATATCTCCATGCTTTAGATCGAAACGGAATTGCATTTGCAGACAAAAATCGTCCTGCAGTTGCCGCCTCCGAAGTTATTTTTGGAAGCATCGGAACCATCATTATGGCAGTTTTGGTCATGGTTTCTACTTTTGGCTGCATTAACGGATTGGTTTTAGCTGGCGCACGCGTTTTTCAAACCATGGCAAAAGATGGCTTGTTCTTCAAATCAGCCATCGAAAATAATCAAAACAACGTTCCCGGAAAATCCTTGTGGATGCAGGGAATTTGGGCCTCAGTTCTCGCATTAAGCGGACAGTACGGAGATTTGCTCGATATGATTTCCTTTGTGATTGTGCTTTTTTATATGATCACCGTTTTTGGCGTTATTTATTTACGCATCAAAAAACCAAACCTCGAAAGGCCCTATAAAACCTGGCTTTATCCAGTTACTCCAATCTTGTATTTAATCATTGGAACCGCATTTTGCGCATTGCTCATATTTTTTAAACCTCAATATACTTGGCCCGGATTTATCCTGATTTTACTGGGATTACCCGTGTATCTTTTCATCAATAGAAAGAATAAAATAGAATAATTCCGGTTTATTTTTTTTAGGAGCAACCAGATTTACGTCTTTCTCCAAGATCAGTCCCGTTTTCACTACTCGCTTCCCGATCAAATGCATCGGGAGAGCTCAAACAGGCCGTTCAACCGGGGCTAAAACTTCAGGAATTTTTTTTTACCCAAGTTTTCAGGCCGATTGATCTCCATAGAAAACAAACAATTCAAAGAAAAATCCTTCCAAAACAGATCCCAATATCTCAGTCCAGAAAAATCCCAAGTTTGGAAATAAGGCGCATTTTCCCAAAATTTTTTACCGCAAAATACACCTGTTTCCCCCGAATTTTTCAAAAGTAAATCGCAATGAAAAACTCGAAACATTAATTGCTTAATCGAAAAACTTCGTCTTCAGAAAAACTTGCAACATTCCAAAATAGGAGCCATTTTCCTTTTGACTTCACTTTTTATTTTCCCTATCTTTACGCAAAATTTTTAGACAAAATGATCGACTGGAAAACCGTAAAAGAATACGACGATATTACCTATCAAAAATGTGGCGCAGTCGCTAGGATCGCCTTCAACAGACCCGAAGTTCGCAATGCGTTTCGCCCGAAAACCACCTCAGAATTATACGACGCTTTTTATCACGTTTCAGAAGATTCTTCTGTTGGTGTCGTTTTATTAACCGGAGAAGGACCGAGTCCGAAAGACGGTGGTCACGCTTTCTGCAGTGGCGGTGATCAAAAAGCTCGTGGCGAACAAGGTTACGTGGGAGAAGATGGAAGACATCGCTTAAATATTTTAGAAGTTCAGCGACTCATCAGATTTATGCCGAAAGTCGTTATAGCCGTTGTAAACGGTTGGGCAGTAGGAGGAGGTCACTCGTTGCACGTCGTTTGTGATTTGACTTTGGCGAGTGAAGAACATGCAATTTTCAAACAAACCGACGCCGATGTGACTAGTTTTGATGGTGGTTACGGTTCTGCTTATTTGGCAAAAATGGTCGGACAGAAAAAAGCGAGAGAAATTTTCTTTTTAGGTCGAAATTATTCCGCAAAAGAAGCAGAAGAAATGGGAATGGTCAATGCAGTAATTCCGCATGCAAAATTAGAAGAAACAGCTTATGAATGGGCGCAAGAAATTCTTGGAAAATCTCCGTTATCCATCAGAATGTTGAAATTCGCCATGAATTTAACCGACGATGGAATGGTGGGACAACAAGTTTTTGCAGGGGAAGCTACGCGACTTGCTTATATGACCGAAGAAGCAAAAGAGGGTAGAAATGCCTTCTTAGAAAAACGCAAACCCGATTTCGGAGACGATAAATGGATCTCATAATTTGATTGATGGTTTTTGGTTAATAGTGATCAGTTTTCTGAAATAATTTTCCAACAACCGACAACCCACAACTAATAACTAAAATGACAGATTGGATAAAAGCCGCAAGATTGCGCACTTTGCCGCTTTCGATGAGCGGAATTATTTTGGGTTCTTTCATTGCAAAATGGCGAATTACCGAACAAGGCGGAACTTGGGACTGGAAAATTTTTGCTTTGGCAATTTTGGTGACTTTATTGTACCAGATTTTGTCAAATTTCGCAAACGACTACGGTGATGGCATCAAAGGAACAGACAAAAATAGGATCGGAGAAGCTGAACAAAGAGCAGTAGCTTCTGGAAAAATAACCGCAAATCAAATGAAGAATGCCGTTATTTTATTTGCAATTCTTTCATGTATTGCAACTTTTGCGCTGTTGTATTTCGCATTTTTTACCGTTCATTTAATGAAGGAATTTTACATTTTTGTAGGATTAGGAATTGCGTGTATTTTGGCAGCAATTGGTTATACGGTTGGAAAAAAACCCTATGGTTACATGGGATTGGGAGATATTTTCGTCTTTATTTTCTTCGGATTGGTCTCGGTTTGTGGCAGTTATTTTCTGTTTACCAAAAACTTCGATTTGGATATGCTTTTACCCGCAACTGCCGTAGGAATGCTCAGTGCAGCGGTTTTGAATCTGAACAATATGCGCGATATTGAAAGCGATGCATTAAGCGGAAAAAATACCTTGGCTTTGCGATTGGGTTTCAAAAAAGCAATGGTTTACGAAGTGATCTTATTGCAGTTGCCCTTAATTTTAATGTTGGTTTTCATGATGATGAATGGTTTGCATACCCAAAAAAAATATTACGCCTTTATCTTTTTCATCCTCATGTTTCCAATGACGGGAATCAGACGAAAAATTATGGAAGTTAAAAACCCGAAAGAGTTGGATCCGTTTTTAAAGCAAGTAGGAATAATGACTTTAATGATGGCGATTTTGGTAGCTTTTGGGTTGAATTATTTTTAAATAGATAGGAAAGTAAATTTTGCCAATAAAAGAAATGCTCTTATCTTTTTTGTTTTGAATTTTTCGATATCAATAAAACTGATGGAAGTTCTAGCGGAAATACAGATTTAATTTTGCGAATAATTCTCACTGTAAATTATGGATCATTTTAATCAATTTGTATAGGATTTAAAAAAATTGAACCAGACTAAACTTATTTATTCTAGAATAGCTTTGGTACAATCCTAATTTGTTTTGTAATTAATCTCTTTACTTCCATTACAAGCGAAAACTAAATTTAAACTCTAAAAAAATGAAAATACAATACCTCGGACAAAACTGTTTTTTGTTCACGTATAAAGAAAAAAATATTTTAAGCGATCCGTTTTATAATTTTCAAAAGGAAAAATCAGAATTTGATATCGCTGCACAAAAGATTGATTATGTATTGATTACTCACGCTCATGGCGATCATATAGCCGATGTGAAAGAAGTTTTGCAATTTCATCCCGAAGCACAAATTATTGGACAACCGGAAATTTGCGGGTATTTTGGTCATCCGAATTCGATTGATATCAATTTTGGCGGTTCCGCGAAATTTTTGGATCTGAAAATTTCTATGGTTCCGGCAAGTCATACAAGCAGTTTTCCCGATGGAACTTATGGCGGTGAACCTTGCGGATATATTTTTAGATTTGAAGGAAAAACGTGTATTTAGCAGGTGATACCGGAGTCATGGCAGATATGGAACTATTCCCGAAATTATTTGGAAACATCGATTTAGCAATACTTCCTATTGGTTCTCATTATACGATGTGCGCCAGAAAAGCAAGTTTTGCCGCTTCTGAATTATTGAAAACAAAAAAAGTGATCGGTTGTCATTTTGATACTTTTCCACCGATTAAAATAAATCACGATGAAGCAAAAACACGGTTCGATGAAAAAAAGGTGGAATTGATTTTGCCCAAATTGGGAGAAACTTTCGAAATTTAAATCAAAAAAAGAAGTTGAATCGTAGAGAAAAAGAATTTTGGAACGAAGTGCGACACCTCTCAATAAAATCTGAAAATAAGGCACAAAAAATGGCAAGCTACCTAAATCACACCGCTACAACCAATTACCTTTGCTGCGTTCCCACCCTGGAGGATTCTCAGGAGCTGGTTGTTTAGGACTTGCCGTTGCAAAGATAAGCGTTTAATTCAAATTTCAAAATCTGTATTGCTAATTTTTTAAAAAAAGTGTGCGTAAGTCAATAAAAATAACAATAGTAATTCCCTTAATGATTGTTTTTGAAGGGGTTAATAAAATATAAAAATTTTAAGTTTTAATTATGGTAAATACTGTTTATAGAGTAGGTTTAATCCTTTTTGGTGCTACGATGCTGGTTTTTTTTGGGATGTATTTTTTTGGAATGAATACCGAATATTTTAATAATTCATTGCTATTAAATGCTTTTCTTCTTCCTGTCATTTATGTTGCAGGTGCCTATTTTTCAATCTATTCTGTGAAAAAACTCGGAATCGCGATGGGTTTTACAGAAATTTTCGGCCGATCTTTCAAACCAATGTTTGTAGGCGGAATCTTATCTGTGATTACCATGTTTTTGTTTTTGAATTTTGCCGATACCGATGCAAAAGATCTTTTGAATTATCAATACATCGAAAGACAAAAAACCGAGCTCAACAATGAGTACGAAAAAGCTAAAATTGGAATGAAAGATCCAGCGCAGAAACAAGAACTGGATAAAAATTATCAGAACCGGTTGCAAAGTTTTTCTCCAGAGATGATCAAAGGCAAGGATATGTTTTCGTTCCGCCAGTTTACCTATTATTTCGGCGCCATCATGGTTTTCTATGTTATTTTATCTGTATTTTTTGCGAGTTTTTTCCGCAGCAGTATCGAGCAATAATTTAAATAAAAAGTATTACTTATCCTATCTCAAAATCACGAAATAATATTCTAATTTTGAGGTAATAATTTCAAATTCTGAATCTTTAATGAATTTATCCATTATCATTCCTCTTTTAAATGAAGAAGAATCTCTTGAAGAACTTTTTTCAAGAATTAATTCTGTTTGTAAGACCGCAAATCTTTCCTATGAAATTTGGTTCATCGACGACGGAAGCACCGATCTTTCCTGGAGCATTATCGAAAATCTGAAAGTGCAGTTCCCGCAAATTCACGGAATCAAATTTTCTAGAAATTATGGGAAATCACAAGCACTTCATGCAGCTTTCGAAAAAGCAATCGGCGATGTCATCATTACCATGGACGCTGATTTACAAGATTTTCCGGAAGAAATTCCTGAACTTTATGAGATGGTTAAACTAGGAAATTATGATATCGTTTCGGGGTGGAAAAAGAAGCGTTTCGATAATGTAATGACCAAAAATATTCCCTCCAAACTCTTCAATGCTGCTGCAAGAAAATTGTCTGGTGTAGAACTTCACGATTTCAATTGTGGCCTAAAAGCCTATAAAAAACAAGTCGTAAAATCCATCGATGTTTATGGCGATATGCACCGATATATTCCAGTTTTAGCCGCAAATGCAGGTTTCCGAAGAATTACGGAAAAAGAAGTGCAGCATCAAGCTCGACCGTATGGAACTTCAAAATTTGGGACAGAACGTTTTGTGCGTGGATTTTTAGATTTAATAACGCTTTGGTTTGTAAGCCGTTTTGGAGGAAGACCCATGCATTTTTTCGGCGCCGTTGGAACTTTGATGTTTATCGTTGGATTTCTTTCTGCATTTTGGCTCGGAATTTCAAAATTAATCGATGTTTCCCACGGAATTTACGGTCATCTTCTAACCAATAACGCGTGGTTTTTTATCGCTTTGACGATGATGGTTTTAGGAACACTTCTATTTATCGCCGGATTTTTAGGTGAAATGATTATCAGAACCAATAGAGATCACAAAAATTATCACGTGGAAGAAGTGATTTAATGAATTAATAACCAATGAAGAATTTATTTTATTTAATCCTCATTTTTACGCTTTTTTCTTGCGGTAAAATTTCCCCAAAAGGTAAAATCGAAAGCAAAGACCTCAAAGTTGAAGATTTCACCAACCTCAATCTTCAAGGGAAATTTCGTGCATTTTATGTGAAAAGTGACAGCAGTTTTGTAAATGTTGAAACCTATAAAAACATCGCGGATAATCTCAAAATTTCAGTGAAAGATAAAACCCTGAACATTGAAGAAGGCAGCGCAACAAATAGCATCGATTTTTACAATATTACCATTTATTCCAAATACGATTTAGAAAAATTATCACTTTCAGACAGCGTAGAAATGAATATTTCTAGTGAAATTAAGACCGATAATTTTAAGTTGAATCTGAAAAAAAATGCTAAATTTATTGGAGCCGTAAATTCCAGAAAAACAGATTTGGAAATGACAGGAAAAAGCCGTGCAAATTTTCTTGGATCCACAAAAAAAGCAACCATTAAAATTGCTGATACGGCCAGTTTAATCGCACCTTTCTGGCAAATTGGCGATTTGATGATTGACTCCAAAAACGGGAATTATGCGGAAGTGAATGTGAAAGATTCCATCAAAGGAAATATAAATAATTCGGCTAAATTTGTTTATTACAACGATCCAATTCGCGCCTTTAAAATTGAAAAAGGTACAACGGTAGAAAATAAAAAATTAGACTGAAGACTACGAAATTAACAGGTTTTATGAAATTTGATGATGCAAATATTTTAAAATCTAAAAACATAAACCAAGTCAAACGACATTAAAAAAATTACAATGACTACTTTAGAAAAAGCTAAACTTTGGTTGACCGATTCTTTCGATCAGGAAACACAAAACACCATCCAAAACTGGATCGACACAAATTCTGATGAACTTGAAGATTCTTTTTATAAAGAATTGGAATTCGGAACCGGCGGAATGCGCGGAATTATGGGGGTTGGAACCAATCGTTTAAATAAATACACGCTTGGACAAGCCACGCAAGGTTTAGCCAATTATCTTCATCAGCAGTTCCAAAATCAGGAAATTAAAGTCGCAATTGCTTACGATGTTCGGCATAATTCGAAAGAATTTGGAAAAATGTGTGCCGATGTTTTGACTGCAAACGGAATTAAAGTTTTATTGTTCAAGCAACACCGCCCAACTCCGGAACTGTCGTTTACCGTTCGTGATAAAAAATGCAATGCCGGAATTGTTTTAACGGCTTCTCACAATCCACCTGAATACAATGGCTACAAGGTTTATTGGAATGATGGAGCACAAATTGTTCCTCCACAAGATGGTGCGATTATTAAAGAAGTATATGCTGTAAAATTTGACCAGATTAAATTCAACGGCAATGATGATTTAATCGAATGGATCGGAGAAGAGCAGGATCAAGTTTATATCGACGCCTGCATGAAAAATTCTCTTTATCAAAATATTGGCAGAGATAATCTGAATATTGTTTTCACCTCGATTCACGGCACAACTTATACTACGGTACCACAGGCTTTGGAAAAAGCGGGATTCAAAAAAGTTGATTTGGTAAGAGAGCAAATGATTCCAAGCGGAAATTTTCCTACGGTTGCATCCCCGAATCCTGAAGAACCGGCTGCTTTGGAAATGGCACTTGATTTGGCCCGAATTACAAACGGTGATATCGTTATCGGAACCGATCCAGATGGCGATCGATTGGGAATTGCAGTTCGAAATTTAGAAGGAGAACTACAGCTTTTAAACGGAAATCAGTGCAACACGATTTTGACTTACTATATTTTGGATCAGTGGAAAAAAGCGGGAAAAATTACCGGAAAAGAATTTATCGGTTCTACGATTGTGACTTCCGATATTTTCTATGATCTCGCGAAAAAATTTGGTGTGGATTGCAAAGTTGGATTAACCGGTTTCAAATGGATTGGTAAAATGATCCGCGATTTTGAAGGTCAGGAAAAATTCATCTGTGGTGGCGAAGAAAGTTTCGGTTTTATGACCGGAGATTTCGTTCGAGATAAAGATTCTTGTGGCTCCATTTTATTGGCTTGCGAAATTGCAGCAGTTTGCAAAGCAGAAGGAAAAACCATGTACCAGTACATGATTGAAATCTATGAAGACTTGGGAATGTACTATGAAGGTTTAGTGAATGTAGTGAAAAAGGGTAGAACAGGAGCAGAAGAAATCAGCCAAATGATGATGGATTTTCGAAATAATCCGGTGAAAGAACTTGCAGGTTCGAAAGTAACCGAAATTAAAGACTTCCAGGAGCAAACCTCTCTCAACTTGATAGACAATCAAAAATCGATCATGGATGAGATTCCAAAATCAAATGTTTTAAGTTATTACACAGAAGATGGAACGAAAGTTTGTATTCGTCCGTCTGGAACAGAGCCGAAAATTAAATTTTATGTTTCGGTGAAAGATTCCATTACTTCGGAAGAAGATTTCAACGCGAAGTTAATTCAAGCAGAAAATAAAATCCAGAAAATTAAAGCAGATTTAAAACTTTAATCAATAGAGGACAAAATTGTAAAAAAAGACAGAGAATTGGGTTTTTCTGTCTTTTTCTTTGAGGAAATCAGAAAAATGATGAAAAACAAATAGATCGTAATAAATTCAATAAAAGAATGGTGACTTTAACTATTTTTTAAGAGTGAAAATGACTTTTTTCACAGTCCAAATCGTATTTTCGCTTCGAAAAATTATTTAAAATTTGTACATTTGAAAAGCATAAAAGGATGGATTCAATCCAATATTTATTTTACTAAAATTTATCTATGAAAGTATCAAAACTTGCCGCAAACTTAATTGGTTCCGAAATTATTAAGATAGGAAATCAGGTAAATGATTTAAAAGCACAAGGTGCAGAAATCGCGAATCTTACCATTGGAGATTTAAACGCTGATATTTATCCGATTCCGGCGAGACTAAAAGAAGAAATCAACAAAGCCTATCAAAATAATTTAACCAATTATCCACCCGCAAACGGATTATTATCTTTACGAAAATCAATTTCAAAAGATGTTAAAAAAAGATGGAATCTCGATTATCATGAAAACCAAATTTTAGTTGCAGGCGGTTCCAGACCTTTAATTTATGCTGCTTTCAAAACGATTGTTGATGATCGTGATAAAGTCGTTTATCCCATTCCGTCATGGAACAATAATCACTACGCATATTTGAGCAATGCGAATAAGGTTGAAGTAGAAACTTTGCAGGAAAATAATTTTTTACCCACCGCAGAAGATTTGAAACCTCATTTGCAAGGTGCTGTTTTGTTAGCATTATGTTCGCCGTTAAACCCGACTGGAACGATGTTTACCAAAGAACAGCTTTCGGAAATCTGTGAATTGGTGTTGGAAGAAAATAAAAAAAGAGGTGAAAATGAAAAGCCCCTTTATTTGATGTATGATCAGATTTATGCGATGCTGACTTTTGAGGAAGAGCATTTCAATCCTGTTTCGCTTTTTCCAGAGCTTGAAAAATACACCATTTTTATCGATGGAAGTTCTAAATGTTTTGCTGCAACAGGAATTAGGGTTGGTTGGAGTTTTGGTCCAATAGAAATTATGGATAAAATGAAAGCTTTGCTCGGTCATATCGGAGCTTGGGCACCAAAACCGGAGCAGGAAGCAGTTTCTGTATTTTTGGGAGAAACCGAAAATGTGGATGCTTTTGTTAATGATTTTAAGGGAAAAATTGCCGCAAGTTTACACGCTCTTCATCACGGAATTCAAGATCTGAAATCCCGAGGTTTTGCGGTAGAAAGCATCAAACCGATGGGCGCATTATATTTGACAATCGAGCTGAATTATTTGGGAAAAACGAAACCAGACGGAACGGTGATCAAAGATTCCTCAGATTTGGTTTTCTATCTTATTAATGAAGCGGGAGTTGCTTTGGTTCCTTTTTCAGCATTTGGAAACGCTTCAGAAATGCCTTGGTTCAGAGCTTCTGCAGGTGGATTGTCACTCAATGAAATAGAAAAAATGTTGCCCAGATTAGAAGCAGCTTTGGCTCAATTAAAGTAATGTTTTCAGGTATTCCAACAATCATTATCAAATTTCTAAAGTAATTTTATGAAAATTATCGCTGTAATTCCTGCAAGATACGAAGCTAGCCGATTCCCCGGAAAATTGATGCAACTTTTGGGAGAGAAAACAGTAATTGCAACAACTTATGAAAATGTAGTTGAAACCAAACTTTTTGATGAAGTTTTCGTGGCTACAGATTCCGAAATTATTTTTAATGAAGTTAGAAGTATAGGCGGAAATGCGATGATGACTTCTCAACATGAAACGGGAAGTGACCGCATCGCAGAAGCAGTTTCAACCATCGACTGCGATATTGTCATCAATGTACAAGGTGATGAACCATTTCTGAAAACAGAACCTTTAAAACAACTGATAGAAGTTTTTAAAAACGATGTGGAAGAAAAAATTTCGTTGGCTTCTCTAAAAATCAAATTGAAAGATCAGGAAGAAATTGAAAATTCGAACAATGTGAAAGTCATCACTGATCGTGAAGGTTTTGCACTCTATTTCAGCCGATCCGTCATTCCTTATCCGCGGGAAACTGCCATAAAAGCAGAGTATTTTAAACATATTGGCGTTTATGCATTTAGAAAAAATGCCTTGCTGAATTTTGCAAACTTACCAATGAGTCCGTTGGAAATTGCGGAAAAAATAGAATGCATTCGTTATTTGGAATATGGAATGAAAATTAAGATGATTGAAACCGATTTTGTAGGTGTCGGAATTGATGTTCCCGAAGATTTGGAGAAAGCACGGGAAATATTAAAGAAACAAGATTCGTCACCAAAGTTCACGTAATTTTTTTTGAATCATTATCTTTTGCTCAAAATGGATCAACAGAATCTTCAGGATCACAAAAAGAGAGTAGAAATTTAATGTACGTTTCTGACAGTCGATTTTTAAATTGACAAAAAATAAAAGTATATATTTGAAAAATAAATAGATTGCCTTAATGAGAAAGATATTTTTAGGATTTGTATTGTTGATGAGCTGCATGATTAATGCACAAACTGCAAAGGAAATTATAGACAAAAACATAGAATTATCGGGTGGTTTAACCAACTGGAAACTTTTAAACTCCGTCATTTTACAAGGAAAGGTAACTTTGGGAATCAATGATGATTATCCCATAAAAATTTATCAACTAAGACCGAATCTTACCAAAACAGTGATTACCATTAATAAAAAGGAAACGCAAGTTGAAGGGTATGATGGTAAAAAAGGATATGCGATGAATTACGCCACCAATAAAATTCAGGTATATCCCAATTACATCCCAGAAAGTTTTGATAACGACTTTATAGATTGGGAAAATAAAGGTTTTAACGCACAATATCTTGGTAAAGAGAAAATAGGAGAAGTGTACTGTCATAAAGTGGAGTTGACCAAAAATGTAAATAAAACCATCTACTTTTTTGATACGAAAAATTATATGCTTTTAAAAGAAGTAAAACCAGACGAAACTTTGATCTATAACGATTACCGAAAGGTGGGAAATCTTTTGATGCCTTTCAGATTGGAATCATCTTCCCAGAAAAAAGAAAGTGACTACGTGATGATCATCAATAAAATAGAAACCAATAAAGTTTTTCCAGCCAATACTTTTAAATTTTAAATGACCGATGCCGGAAAATAGGTTATTGGTTCAAATTTTGTTGTAAATTTCGTACAGCGATGTTTTCTTTGGAAGATATCCTCAGATTTTTAATGGAGAACTTTTTCATGATGAACTGAAATTTTTCTTTATGCCATTCTTTAAAATTAAAAAAAGATAATCATCTTTAAATTCCTGTAAATGAAAAAATTATTTATTGTCCTATTGTCAATAGGCGCTTTTTTACAAAGCTGCACCAACCATAAACAAGAAATATCGAAAGATAAATCAAATGAAATGAAAAACTTATACGACTACAAAGTGGAAAGTCTTGATGGTAAAGAAATTAATTTTGCCGACTTCAAGGGAAAGAAAGTTTTGATTGTGAACACAGCATCAGAATGTGGATTTACTCCTCAATATGCTGATTTGGAAAAGGTTGCAGAACAGTACAAAGATCAATTAGTCGTTGTAGGATTTCCTGCCAATAACTTTGGTGCGCAAGAACCGGGAAGCAATGCGGAGATTGGTGCATTCTGTCAGAAGAATTTTGGCGTGACTTTTCCGATGGCGGCAAAAGTTTCTGTTAAAGGAGATGATATCGCTCCGATTTTTAAATATCTAACAGAAAAAGATCTCAATGGCGTGAAAAACACCAATATTCTATGGAATTTTACTAAATTTTTGGTCGATGAAAATGGGAAATTAATTGATAGTTTTATCAGTACCACAAAACCAACAAGTGAATCCATTACGAAATATCTGAAATAAGTCTAACTCTTTATTTAAATGTAAATTGTAAGGTTTCGTTACAAACCTATTCGAAGGTTTTTACACCAAAAAAAAAGCAAAATAGACCAACTATTTTGCTTTTTTCATGATATTTTTCTAGGCCAAAATTGCATCAGAATACAATTTGAATTTTCGGGTACACTGTTATCGATATCTCGCGTGTTCCTTATTTTTTGAAAACCTATTGATCAGCGGTTTAAAGATGGCTTTATATTTCTCCACATCAAAGAGTTGTGAGTCTGTTAATGCTTTGTAAGTCAACCAAGCGCCAAATGGGAATAGGATCATATTGGGTAGCCAAGAAGCAAGATAAGGGTCCATTTTTCCCGCCCACGCCATATTTTCTACAGATAAGTTGATCACGTAAAAGATAATGAAAACGACGATTGCAATAACTACCGGCAATCCTAATCCTCCTTTTCTGATGATCGACCCTAAACTCGACCCAATCAAAAAGAAAATTAAGCACGTCATCGAATACGCAAAAATTCGCTGTTGATAAATAATAATTCGGGAATAATACGCATGAAGATCCTGAATTTGCTCTGTTTTAGTACTATTGAGCTGCTTTACACTTTCAATTTTACTATAGGCTCCGAAAAGAACCTCCTGTTTTTTCTGCGGTTTTAAAGTTTCAAATTTCGGAACAGAAGTCGGCGTCTCTTTTGTATTTGTTTTACCGATATAACTTATAAATCCATTGGTCTGATTCACCAATTCTGAATTGATATTATTCAGAATATCGCTGTTCTGTGTCTTTGCTTTCTCAATGGTTGTATTCAATTCAATAAAATTCTGAAACGTGTAATCATCGGTGATTTTTTCTGCTTCCAAAGCTTTATTAATGATTTCAGAAATATTAAAATGCGAAACCATGGTATCAAATTTAATCGCCTGATCTGGTTGCTTCAAACGCTGTGCGTAATCTACGTTTTCAATATTATCTTCGAAGATATGCCCGTTGAAAAGTACAAGTTTTAAATAATTCCGGTTAGCTGCAGGTACAAATTTACCTTTTTCGGCAACGATTGATTGTTGATTCTCGTAAGAATTTGCCATTTTGTGAATGAAAACCCCTTCGATATTCTCGCCGTTTTCGCCAAGAATTTTATCAAATTTCACACTGTATCCTGGGATTTGCTGAATGAACTGTCCCGGAGTAAAATTGAGTGCAGGTTTGGTCGCAGCAATGTTATAGAGCATATTCTTCGCTTTCCGCTGAAAATCGGGTATGACATTATTAGAAAAGAAAAAAAGAAATAGCGAAAAAATAAAGGTGACAAAAAATAAAGGCAACATAATTCTGGTCAACGAAATTCCGGCCGCTTTCATTGCCGCAAGTTCATAGCGCTCCCCAAAATCCCCAAAAGTCATGATGGCTGAAAGCAGAATTGTCAATGGCAAAACAAGCTGCACCACAATCGCAGAAAGGTAGGAGAGGAGTTTCAGGATTTCCCAATAACTCAGTCCTTTGCCTGTAAACTGCGCCAATCTAATCCAGATAATGTTGACCACAAATATGAAAAACAACACACTGAAAATAAAAATAAACGGGCCGAAAAAAGTTTTAATGACGTAACCGTCGATTTTTTTTATCATGGTTCAAATTTACCAAAAAAGTCACAAAAGAATTTTCCTTTGTGACTTTTTTTGAATTTAAAATATTTTACAGTTCAGTGACAAGGTAATTTTTATATTGATCTTTGTCAAAATTAAATAGGGCACTGCTTAAGTTTTGATTTTCTTTATAATCGCTGATCGCAATTACAGAAACAGATTTATCGGTAGAAAATTGCTCCACTTTTACAATTTGTTTTTTCGCAGCATTCACAAAAAGATTGACTTCTTGGATGCCGTTTTTTGAAGTTGGAGTCAGTTTAATGAAATCAGAATTCACACCGTTCACCATTAATTTCCCCATATATTTCACGTTGTATCCTTTTTTATATTCTTCAATATAATTTAAAGGCGAGAACATCTGTTCGTTTCCTGTTGGTTTCGCTACGGTAACTTCTTGATCTTCTGCGGAAATATTATACAATTTTTTGCCATCAAAAATCTGTTCAGTTCCCATGATTTTCAATTTGTACTTGTCTTTTGCAGAATAGAAAATTCCAGGTTCGGTGCGCGTAATTTTTTTACTGTTTCCTGTTCCGTACACAAATTTAAAATACACATTGTTTTTAGATTTATACTGAGTAGAGATCGCGTCTAAAATCGTTTTTGCTTTGGCATCAATTTTCTGCGCAGAAAAACTCGCGCTTGCTGCTACAATTAATATCCCAAGAGAAATTTTACTCCATGTATTTTTCATTCTTCTTTTCTTTTGATTAAAATTTTACTATAAAATTAAACTCATGTTTAAAGTTTAAAATTACTTTCGCAACTCTTCCAAAAACTGTTCCAAAGAATTTAAATCAGAGATTTGTACTTCTCTTGCTTTTGCTCCATTAAACCCACCAACAATTCCACTTGCTTCCAATTGATCCATGATTCTTCCGGCTCTGTTGTAACCCAATTTAAGTTGTCTTTGAAGCATTGAAGTGGAGCCTTGCTGCGTAGAAACAATAATTCTTGCGGCATCTTCGAAAAGAACATCTTTTTCGTTCGGATCAAAAGCTCCCACGGTCGAAGTCGTTTCTTCCGAAGAATATTCCGGTAACATAAATGCACTTGCATATCCTTTTTGTTCCCCGATAAATTCTGCAATTTTTTCAACTTCTGGCGTATCTACAAAAGCACATTGCAATCGCATAATTTCATTTCCATTGAAATAAAGCATGTCTCCTTTACCAATCAATTGATCTGCTCCCGGAGAATCTAAAATCGTTCTGGAATCTACGCTAGAAATTACACGGAAAGCCGCTCTCGCTGGGAAATTCGCTTTGATCATTCCCGTAATTACGTTTACTGAAGGTCTTTGTGTTGCTACAATTAAGTGAATTCCGACGGCTCTTGCCAATTGTGCTAATCTCGCAATAGGAATTTCAACTTCTTTTCCAGCAGTCATTATTAAATCAGCGAATTCATCGACGACCAAAACGATGTATGGCAAATAACGATGTCCATTTTCAGGATTCAGTTTTCGCTCCGTAAATTTTTTATTGTATTCCTTAATGTTTTTACAAAAAGCATTTTTAAGCAAATCATAACGCTGATCCATTTCCACACATAGGGAATTCAAAGTGTTAATTACTTTGTGGGTATCTGTAATAATCGCATCATCACCATCTGGAAGTTTTGCCAAATAATGTCTTTCAATTTTTGAATAAAGGGAAAGCTCTACTTTTTTAGGATCTACCATCACAAATTTCAATTCACTCGGATGTTTTTTGTAAAGTAAGGAAGTCAAGATGGCATTAATTCCGACCGATTTTCCTTGTCCGGTTGCTCCTGCCATTAATAAATGCGGCATTTTTGTTAAATCTGCCATAAAAATCTCGTTGGAAATGGTTTTACCAAAAACCACGGGCAAATCCATATCTGTATTTTGAAATTTCTGTGAAGCAATCACACTTCGCATAGAAACCATCGCTGGATTTTTCCTTGGAACTTCTATCCCAATCGTTCCTTTTCCAGGCATTGGTGCAATAATTCGAATTCCTAATGCCGAAAGATTCAGCGCGATATCATCCTGTAATTTTTTAATTGAAGCAACCCGAATTCCAGCTTCCGGAACGATTTCATATAACGTAACAGTTGGTCCAACTGTCGCTTTAATTTCTGCAATTCCTACATTAAAGTTTTTGAGAAGTCCAACAATTTTATTTTTATTTTCTTCTAATTCTTCTCTATTAATGGCGATTTCTTCGTTTCCATAATCTCGCAATAAATCAATTGTTGGCATTTGAAAATTCGCCAAATCTAATTTATGATCGTACAATCCGTGTTTGTCAACTAATTCTTGTGACTTTTTATCCGATTCGTCTACAATATCAATCGTTTTTGCCACTTCAACTTTAAAATCGATGTGATCTGTTTTCGGAGAAACGATATCGATTGGCTTAGAAACTGGATTTAAATCAATAGAACTTCCTGTACTTTCCGTTACATTTATATTGGGCAATTCTTCAAAAGAAGTTTTGTTTGGCGTAACAATGGGTTCGATCTCAATTTCCGGAGTAAAATCAGGAACTTTGTTGATGGTAGAATCTTCGCTTTTAATGGATAAATCTTGCTCGTTTTGTAATTCTTCATCTGCTTCAAAATTTTCAGAAGAATTCGGCATCATCGCTTTTACTCGTCCTAAAGTTTGATCGTTGAGATCATTCAATTTTGATTTTACGTTGCTTGGATTTAAGTTAAATTCGAGAATAAAATACAACGAAATACTTACCAAAAGAATCAGCCATAATCCAACTGTACCAATTACTGAATTGAGGAAATCCATAATTTGAAAACCGTAAACACCGCTCAAAACTCCTTGTCCATTGGTAATTGCACCCATGAAAATCGGCACCCAACAAATTAAAAATAGGGAATGTCCGAAAGTTTTCCAAGGTTTAAAATAATTCTTTTTAAGGATCATCATTCCGAAAACAAAAAACAGAAACGCCACGACAAAAGCAGCAATTCCCAGACTTTCAAAAATAAAAAGATTACCCAACCAATCTCCTATTTTCCCAAATATATTCGAAGATTTCACGGTTTTATCCAACATTGTTCCAGCTTGACTTTGATCACTTTTCCAATTTAAAAGATAAGAGATAAAAGAGAAGGCCAAAATAATGGAGGTGACGATAAATAAAACTCCAAAAAATATGCGGGGTTTAGAGAGTATTTTACTTTGCTCAGCCGTTTGCTGTGGTACTTTTTTAATATTTTTTTCCATAATGTCAATGAGGGCAAATTTAATAATAAAAATTAAGATTTTGTTCGCAGGAGTGTAGAATTTCAATCTCTATTTTTACTAAAAAATGTAAACATTCGTTGCAGTTCTTCAATAGATTGAAACCAGCGCACGCGATTGATAGAGGAGAACTATTTTCGATTTGAAAAACCTTTAGGAATAATTATTGAATATCGTAATTTGTAAAAATATAAAAGATCATGGAAAATACGCACGACAATAATTTGACCGACAATAATGCTTCTGAAGTTGAACAAAAAAATACAGAAATAAAAACATCCACACTTCCTACACCGGAACAAGGAGTTCAACATGACGATGAAGGCAATATCATCAAAACCGCCGCAAATGCAATTCCGCCGAAAGCTTGGAAAAATCAAAAAAAAGCGTACGATGACGCTTTTGAAAAGAATAAAAATCAACAGTTAGATGATGATTTCTAAAATATCATATAAAATTTAAAATCCGCTGCAGCGCGGATTTTTTTAATTCAGTTAAGACGAAGGATGATCTTCAAAAATTTTTAGCGGTTTTTTATCGGACCCGATTGCGACCAAAGTAAAATCTCCGGCAACTGCTTTTTCCCGTTTTTCTTCATACATTTCTTCTACAAAAACTTCCACATTTACCTTTACACTGGAGTTTCCTACATATTTTACTTTGCCAATTAATTCCACCAAAGTATCTGCAGGAATGGGTTTTTTGAAATCAATTCGGTCGCAACTCACCGTTACGAATGATTTTCTGGCAAATCTTGTTGCCGTCATAAATGCAACTTCATCCATCATTTCCATCACCGTTCCTCCAAACATGGTATTGTGATGATTGGTAATATTGGGGAAAACTACTTTGAAAACGTGGGTTTCGGAATTTTTGATTTTTTCCTGATAATTCATTTCTTTTAATTTTACAGATTGATAAATGAGTTGAACAGAAAAACAGGACTTTTAAAAAGTGGAATTTCTGCTTCAAATCGCGAAAGCATTTTTTAATTTCAAAAAAGGGATCTGACTTATCCTCGCCGGATTTACAGTTGCGCGACAGTTCGTGATTTTCACACGATTCACCTTGATGATTGAAATCTTCGGTGCAAAGATAAATTTTTTATTTTATTAGGAATTATTTGAGGAGGGTTGGAACTGTTTTTGAAGATACTTTATATATTAACAAAAAATACCAACGATTATGAGTACAGAAGATAAAGATCAGGAACAGGAAAGAAAATTAGAAGAAATGGATTACAGTCCAAACGAAGATATTTTTGCTAAAGGGGAGCAAATTCCTTTGGACGGCGACGGAAATCCCATCACGAATGAAAATCAAAATGACGGAATGCCTTACGGATTGGATATTCCAGGTTCAGAAGATGATGATAATTTTGAGCAAATTAACAGTCAGATTCCCACCGAAGATGAAAGCCTTCATACCGAAGATATTATTAAAGACGATCTCGAGGAGAATGACGACGATATTTAAAAAACAATTTACCTTACTCAATTCAGTAAGGTTTTTTTTGTGCTCATTTTCAATATTCATTTAATAATCTTATTTTTGAGAAAATTCATGAATTGAAAATGCAGACTACTACAACCACTTTCAAAGACCAAATACAACAGGGAATTCCGTTTGAATTGCCTCAACCAAAATCATACGATTCCACCATCAATCACGCTCCGAAGCGGAAGGAAATCTTGACCGATGAAGAAAAAATTTTAGCTTTAAAGAATGCTTTACGCTATTTCGATCCGAAATTTCATGCAGAACTGTTGCCTGAATTTAGAGAAGAATTAGAAAAATACGGAAGAATTTACATGTATCGTTTTCGTCCGGATTACGAGATGAAAGCCAGACCAATTTCCGAATATCCTGGAAAATCGGAGCAGGCAAAAGCAATTATGCTCATGATTCAAAACAATCTGGATTATGCAGTCGCGCAACATCCGCATGAACTCATAACTTACGGTGGAAACGGTGCGGTTTTCAGCAATTGGGCGCAATATCTGTTGACAATGAAATATCTGTCGGAAATGACGGATGAACAGACTTTAACGATGTATTCCGGTCATCCGATGGGATTATTTCCTTCGCATAAAGATGCACCAAGAGTGGTGGTAACGAACGGAATGGTTATTCCCAATTACTCAAAACCCGATGATTGGGAGAAAATGAATGCTTTAGGCGTTTCCCAATATGGACAAATGACTGCGGGAAGTTACATGTACATCGGTCCACAAGGAATTGTTCATGGTACAACGATTACTGTTTTGAATGCTTTCAGAAAAATTAATAAAGAACCGAAAGGCGGAATTTTCGTCACTTCAGGTTTAGGTGGAATGTCTGGAGCGCAACCAAAAGCCGGAAATATTGCAGGTTGCATCACGATTTGTGCAGAAGTGAATCCTAAAATCACCAAAATCCGTCACGAACAAAAATGGGTGAATGAAATCCATGAAAATTTAGATGAATTGGTTTCCAGAGTGAAAAAAGCGCAGGAAAATAAAGAAACTGTTTCTTTGGCTTACCTCGGGAACATCGTGGATATCTGGGAAAAATTTGACGAAGAAAATCTCAGAATTGATATCGGTTCGGATCAGACTTCGCTTCACAATCCATGGGCAGGAGGATATTATCCGGTCGGAATTTCTTTTGAAGAATCCAATCAAATGATGGCTGAAAATCCGGAATTATTCAAAGAGAAAGTTCAGGAAACTTTACGAAGACATGCTGCTGCGATTAACAAACATACCCAAAAAGGAACCTATTTTTTCGATTACGGAAATGCATTTTTACTGGAATCGAGTAGAGCTGGAGCCGATGTAATGTCCGAAAATCCTACAATTGGTCGGGAATTTAAATATCCGAGTTACGTGCAGGATATTATGGGACCGATGTGTTTTGATTATGGTTTTGGGCCGTTTCGCTGGGTTTGTGCAAGCGGAAATCCGGAAGATTTACAGAAAACTGATGAAATTGCGTGCGAAATTTTAGAAGAAATGATTAAAACATCTCCTCCAGAAATCCAACAGCAAATGCAGGATAATATCACTTGGATTAAAGGTGCGCAGGAAAATAATTTGGTGGTCGGTTCGCAGGCAAGAATTTTATACGCCGATGCAGAAGGACGAATGAAAATCGCTGAAGCTTTCAACAAAGCCATCAAAACCGGAGCAATTGGAGCGGTGGTTTTAGGTCGTGATCATCACGATGTTTCGGGGACAGATTCTCCTTATCGTGAAACTTCTAATATTTATGACGGGTCCAGATTTACGGCAGATATGGCAATTCACAATGTGATTGGTGACAGTTTCCGTGGCGCAACATGGGTTTCAATTCACAACGGAGGTGGAGTTGGTTGGGGAGAAGTGATCAATGGAGGTTTCGGGATGTTGCTCGATGGAAGTGATGATGCGGATAGACGTTTAAAATCCATGCTTTTTTGGGATGTGAACAACGGAATTTCTAGAAGAAGCTGGGCAAGAAATGAAGGTGCCGTTTTCGCCATTAAACGAGCGATGGAAGCTGAACCAAATTTGAAAGTGACACTGCCAAATTTTGTGGATGAGGGTTTGTTTTAAATTATTATCTTAAGACTCATCATCAAGTAACATTTTCATTTTTTCCAAATACTGAATGGCTGTATGGAAGTTTTTTTAATACATCCAATTTTTTTTACTTTGATTACATACAATCCTATTTGTGGTGAACTAGAACTTAGATTCATTTATAACACGCTTGTTTATAATCAAATATTTTTTGCATTTAATTAAAACAGAGGTGTTTTTAATGAATTACAACTGTATTGTTTTTCCAAAATATTGGTAATAGATAGATTCCAAATTTTTTTATTTGTCTGAACGATTTATTTAAATAATTAATACTAAAAACAGAATTAGTGAAGTTAGTGTATTGAAACAAAAAGTAGCAATTTCAATTTAAGCATTAAAAACGTAATAAGGAGCAACTATAATCACCTCAAAATAACTTCAAAAAATGAAAAACTATAATTTACTTTAGAAATTAATGCTTTTAAATAAAAAGTTTAGGATGCACTTTGGCAAGACGAAAACGTCATAAAATGGACTTCCGCTTTCGGCGAAGGTTCTTATTACTAATAGGATTTGCTAGGAGGTTGTGAAGTTCATTTTCTTTCTCCCAATAACAACCGAATGATCGAAACTAGTGAAAAATTAGTTCCAACAAAAAATGTATTTTTTGCATAAAGGTGAAGTAAAACATGGTGAAAAACAAGAAGCAATTTATGGTGAAGATGCTATTGGACTATACGATTTTTCTGAAAAAAGGCAAAACTGAACGTATTGCAAACATGAATAAGCCAGAAGAATATATTCCTTATATTGCAGACACGTTTCCCGATGCGCTGGATTTTATAAAATTAATTGCAGAAAGTTTAATAAATAAATTGAAGATCTATAGATCTGTTTCACATGTTTTATAAAAAATATATTATAGTATTATTAACAGTTGTTTTTAATTTTTGTACAGCACAGACATTCAGTGGAGTAGGTGGAAATATTCCCAAAAATGATTACACGGTTTTTGATATTAATGTTAACGGAATTGGAGTTTTAAATTCCAGCCACGGCTTAGAAAAAATTTGTGTTAATATAAATTTTCCACATGATGAGAATTTAAAATTAGCCTTACGTTCGCCTTTCGGTTCAATTATTATTCTAAGTGAAAATAATGGGGGAAAAGGTTCGGATTATATAGGAACATGTTTTGATGGGGTATCAACAAAAAGTATTGCACTAGGAGAAGCTCCATTTACAGGGAATTTTTTAGCGGAAAGATCATTGGGAATTTTAAATAATAATCAATCTGGAGATGGAAAATGGTCTTTAATAATTTACAATAATTCAACATCATTATCTGGGAATTTGACAAATTGGACTATAACATTTGGAAACAATCCTGTCATCACTCCTCCCGATCCACCCTATCCAAATTGTAGTAGTAATATCCCGACAACATGCACAACCGAAGCTTTTTGTGATTACGGTAAATCATTTTGTGGAGTTTATAATAATGCATACGGAATGCCTGTTGTTAATCCTCAGAAAGGTTATTTAAAATTCAAAGCATCAGGAAAAAGTGCTGCTTTTAGAGTGTGGATAAAAAATGGAGGACCAGATAGAAACTTAGGTGGAGCTTTACCTATTGAACTTAATGTTAGTTTTTATCGTTCAGATTGTATCAGTGCGGGAGCGCAACCATTGATAACATTTGTTTTACCCTATAATTTAGATACTATACCAGATCCCAATTATTATGAATTGAAGCTAAATGATATCTTGGATGAATGTGAATTGTATACCATAAAACTTGAAGGAATAAATAACAAATGCTATTTTGATTATGCGATTGAACAAACAGCAGGAATTAATGTAAAAGAAATTGTTGTAGATCCTCCATCTGCAAAAATTTGTGCAGGAGATTCTGTTGATTTAAGTGTAATACAAGGTTGCGGTCCATTCGTATGGAGCCCATCTACAGGATTAAATACTTCATTTGGAAGTCATGTTGTAGCTTCACCCACTGTAACAACGATGTATAAAGTGTCTTCTACCGGTGCATGTTCTAAAACAAAAGATGTTTTGGTAGAAGTAGTTCCGAAACCTATTGTCAATGCAGGTCTAGATCAAACGAAATGTTCAAATATATTTCAAATGAATGCCAATGTACCCGCAACCGGAGAAAATGGATTTTGGAAAATTATAAATGGTAATGTTTCGCCTACTATTTCATCGGATCCAAAACAAATTTTTGTTTTAAATTCTCAGACAGCCACATTACGCTGGACAGTTACTAACGGTATTTGTACTGTTGTTGATGATGTACAATTAGTTAATACATTACCTTCAAATACAAATCTTAACTTTAGTTATGAATCTCCTGTTTGTATAAAAAAATATAATTTTTTATCACCGCAATTATCAGTAAATTTTTCGGCAGGCGGTACTTTTTCATCAACTTCTGGGTTAGTAATAAATCCGATAACTGGAGTGATTAATTTGTCTCAGTCATCGCCAGGAAATTATATTATCAATTATAAAATTTATGTAAATCCAACATGCGGAACTGTCGATTATGGTGCTTTTATTGAAATTAAGCCCTACACAAATCCTGTAATTAATTTTAGTTTTCCAAGTACAATTTGTAATGATGTTAAGTCTGTTTTGCCTAATTTACCTTCTGGCTTTCAAATTGGGGGAACATTCTCTTCATCGAGCACAAATTTATCTATGGATACAACAACTGGAATGATAAATGTTGCCAATAGTCAAAATGGTGTTTATACAATTACATATCATTTTCCTGGATCTTTAGCAGACTGCATTGCTCCAAATACCTATTCACAACAAGTATCTATATTATCAAAGCCACAATACACTCAAAATTTGGATGTAGTAAGTTGTAACATCACTGGAACAGGAATTGGAAGTTTTAATTTATTATCAACAAAAGCATCATTAACTACAGAAACTAATGCAACGGTAAGTTTTTTTGAAACTTTGCAAGATGCAGAACAGAATCAGAACCCAATTATTAATACAAATTCTTATCCCAATGAAGTTCCGTATCATGATATAATTTTTGCCAGAATTTCTGTTCCCAACAAATGTACCGTATATGCAACATTGAATTTGAATGTGAAAGAAAATCCATATTCAGATACTTTGGGTGAAGGTCCTTATTATATTTGTAAAGGAACAACATTAGAATTGGATGCAGGAGAAGGATTTTCCGGTTATGAATGGTCACCTACAAATGAAAAATCTCAGAAAATAACGGTTAGTTCACCTGGTGAATATTGCGTTAAAATTACCTCAACTGATGGTTGTTCTTTTGTGCAATGTGTTTTGGTGAAAGAAGGAGTTTTGCCGGAATTTACTATTGAGATAATTCCCAATTACATGATCGTGCATGTAACTTCAGGAAATGCTCCATATGAATATTCTTTAGATGGTATTAATTGGCAGAATGAAAATCAGTTCCCTTATTCAAAGGGCAATACATACACTATTTTTGTAAGGGAAAAGAGCAAAGCAAATTGTGTTGCGTCGAAAACGGTTCATATCCCCTTAATTCCGAATGTGATAACTCCAAATGGTGATGGAATAAATGATTTTTGGAATTTAAGTACATTAAACTTTTATTCAGGAACCATCAAAGTGAAACTATTTAATCAACATGGAACTTTAGTAAAAGAATTAACCATTAATGATGGGAAAAATCTTGCGATGAATGAAATCAATCCTTATCAAAAATTATCTTCTGGAACCTACTGGTATCTTATTGAAATTCCTAATTTTGTTATACTTAAAGGATGGTTACTGGTTAAAAATAGATGAAATTAATTTAATTTTTTAATTTCCTGCATTACCGATTGGCCGATAGAGAGACTTCTAATATTTTTGACGGCTCTAGATTTACCGCAGAAATGGCAATCCAAAATTTGATTGGTGAAAGTTTCCGTGAGGTAACCTTGATTTTAATTCACAATGGAGGTGGAGTTGGTTGGGTTGAAGCGATCAACGGTGGTTTTGGGATGTTGCTCGATGGAAGTGATGATGTATACAGACTTTTAAAATCAATCCTTTTCTGGGATGTGAATAACCGAATTTCCCGGAGATCTTGGGCAAGAAATGAAGGTGCAGTTTTCGCCGGTAAAAGAGCCATGAAAGCTGAACCGAATCTGAAAGTGACGTTGCCAAATTTGGTTTATGTGGGAGTGTTTTAAAATCCGGAATTCCCCTCCAGCGGAGGGGAATTCCCGTGCGGAGGAGAACTAAATTTTTAAAATGAATTTGTTGATTTTTGCGGATGAAGGTTTGTTTTAATGCAACCTCGTCAAGGTTTTTCAATCAAATTTTGGGTTAATAATTTCACCGATTTTCGGTTTTGTTCATTGTTTTGTTGGTTGTTATAATCATTTCAGTCCTTCGGACTTTTATAGATGAGCATTTGCTTTATTGCAATCTTGTAAAAGCTCTGAACTATGACAAGGTTTTATTTCAGCCCTCTCAAATTTAGTTTCACCACGAAGTGGTGACATGATTGTAAAATATGAACCCCTAAATTTTAAAAACCCTGAAAGGGTGACATTTTTTTACCGTAATCTTAACCTTAATATCAAACCACTTCGTCTACACAAAGTGATCTAACTTTTTTCAATTTCAAAAAATATTTATCCCTAAATTGTCAAATCAATTTTTAATAAATTTAAAATCAATGATGCCAATATTTGAAAATGTCTTGAAAAAACAAATTGACATAAAAGTGATTGATTCCACGATCGATTACAAAAATTACGTTCCCCTTGATCTTTCGGCAAAACATACGGATGAACTTGATCTGGATCTCACCGATGCAGATAAGTTCGAGGATTTTGTAAAAAATCATTTGTCTCAAAATAAGGCGAAAGTCGCTTTTGGTGGTTATCTGGAACACCGAAATCTCTATAAAAGAAGTGAAACCTTTAATGATGAAAATACGGAAGAGCGCAATATCCATATCGGTTTGGATCTTTGGATTAAAGCCGGAACTTCCGTATTAAGCGCACTAGACGGAAAAATTCACAGTTTTCAACATAATCTTGGATTGGGAGATTATGGTCCCACTATTATTTTGGAACATGAAATCGAAGATTGCACTTTTTATACCTTGTACGGACATTTAAGTCTGGAAAGTTTAGAGGGAAAAACGGAAGGTCAACTCGTGAAAAAAGGGGAGAAGATCGCTGAACTCGGAAAACCGCCAATTAACGGAGATTACGCACCGCATCTGCATTTTCAAATCATTAAAAATCTCGAAAATAAAAAAGGCGATTATCCCGGAGTTTGCAGTTTTAAAGAAGTCGATTTCTATAAAGAAAACTGTCCGGATCCGAATTTGTTGTTAAAGATTAATTAAAAATGAACTTATGAAAAAGCTGGAATTATCAACTGAGATTATGGCAACCAAAGAAAAAGTTTGGGATGCGCTTTGGCAAGAAGAAAATTACAAGAACTGGACTTCCGTTTTTATGGAAGGATCTTACGCAGAAAGTGACTGGAAAGAGGGAAGTGAAATCCGCTTTTTGTCGCCCGGCGAAAACGGAATGTTCGGAATTATTGAAAAAATGATTCCTTTCGAGAAAATGTATTTTAAACATTTAGGCGAAATTCAAAACGGTGTAAAACAAGCAGAAACCTACGGTGAAGAAGCCTCCGAAAGATATGATCTAAAAGAAGAAAATGGAAAAATTACGCTTTCAGCGACCATGAATGCTCCGGAAGAATATTTGATTTACTTCACCAATATTTTCCCAAAAGCTTTAGAAAAAATAAAAGAAATCTCAGAGAAATAAGAAGAAAATTAACCTGCATCACCGCAGGTTTTTTTGTAATATGGAAACGCTTTTTGATTTAATATTGCCAACAAAACTATTCAATTTTCACAACTAAAAATCTGTGATAAAGAGTTCACTCATAAAATCAATGTCATAAAAAATCAGCAACAAGCATTTTGCTGCTGATTTTAAGTTTTGAATCTATTCAATTTTATTTTAAAAATTTAGTCAAAATATCATTTAAAATTTCGGTATGTGTATTATTTAAGCCGTGTGGAGCTCCGGGAATAATTACAAATTCATTGTCTGCAATTCCTGCTGCAGCTTGTTTTCCTGAGGTTTCGATCGGAACAATCTGATCTGCATCGCCATGTACGATCAAGGTTTTAACCGTCACATTTTTAAGTTCCGGACGAAAATCTGTTCCTGCCCAACTTTCGGCAGCACTTATGGTAGCAATAGGATTTGCGTGAGACGCGATGCTCCAATCGTAATGCAATTGCTGTTCGCTCACTGTTTTAGAAAGCAAGCTGTAATTGTAGAAATTTTTATGAAAACCTTCCAGGAATTTTACGCGGTCTGTTTTTAAAGCATCCATAATATCACTTAAATCCTTCGCTGGAACTCCGTTTGGATTATCGTCGGTTTGCTTCACAATCGGAATAATAGAAGAGATTAAAGCAATTTTATCTACATTTTCTGCACCGTAATTGGTAAGATAACGAACCACTTCTCCGCCTCCCATCGAGAATCCGAACAGGATCACATTTTTCAGTTCCAATTGAGTAATTAATTCATGTAAATCTGCGGTAAGTCCGTCATAATCATAACCGTCTGCAGAAACGAACGATTTTCCGAACCCTTTTCTGTCGTAAGAAATCACCCGATATCCTAAATTTACAAGCAAAGGAACTTGATTTTCCCAGGATTTTCCACTTAAAGGCCAACCGTGAATTAAAATAATTGGTTGGCCAGATCCGAAATCTTCATAGTATAACTCATAATTTTTTTGGTCTTGTTTGGTAATGTAAGGCATAACTTCTTTTTTAAATTAATGTTCTGCCATCTTTAAAACAATTTTTACGCCATCAAAAGTTAAAGAAACGGTAAAGTTGGTCCATTTACTTCAGGAGCTTTTCCTTTTCAATGTCTTGCATCACCCAATCCAGTTGAACGTCTTTTTTCTGCAAAACTTCCTGCAAAGTAGGGATGATTTCTACATTTGGAGTAACGCCCTTTTTAGTATTGGTAAAATTTATATGAGGTTTGATGAGCATTAAACCAATCGGTAACTGAAGTTTTGAATGGGGTAATTTTTCTGTAGAAAATCTT
Organism: Kaistella chaponensis; assembly: GCF_900156725.1. Taxonomy (GTDB): domain Bacteria; phylum Bacteroidota; class Bacteroidia; order Flavobacteriales; family Weeksellaceae; genus Kaistella; species Kaistella chaponensis. The sequence continues at coordinate 79,259 of NZ_FTOI01000003.1, forward strand.
CCAGCAACGGTTCCGTCATTTGCGCCACCTGTTTCTTCACCTACCAAAAATGCGCGGTTTTCGCCTTTTAACTTGGAGGGTAAAATAGAAGCGGCAGAAAAACTGCTTCCATTGATGAGTACATAAATTTTTCCTTTAAAATGATCCTTTTTTGGTTTTTTCAAAGCGAATATTCCATTGTTCTTTAATAAAAACCGTTCATCTGTTTTTTTTACGGAAAGTGCAGTTCCAACCCAATAAAAAGGATAAGCTATCGCTGCAAATGGCGTAAAAAATGGCGACATTCCCTTAAAATAATCCGCATGAAACATCGCATTTCTGGAGGTCACTTCGATGTCATCGATAAACTGAAAATTTTCTGAAACCAAATACGAATAGAGATTATTGATCTCATATAACGAGCCACCCAAATTATTCCGAACATCTAAAATCAAATATTTCGCAGGTAAGTTTTTGAGTGTTGAGAAGCTTTCTTTGTAGAATTTTTTAGAATAAGTCCCGGAAAAGGTTTTGATTTTCATGTACGCAACGGTGCTGTCTTTGGTTGGGAACTGCAGATCACGATTATAAGATTTGGTCACCACATTATAATCGTTGGTTTTTCCCTTCTGTGTTTTTGTCACTTTTTTCGTCGCAGTTTCTTCTTTTTGCTTTTCTTCTTTCGTGATTTTTTCTCTTTTCAAATAGAGATTTTTGACCTCGTTTTGGTATTTGGTTTCTAATTGTACGCTGTCTAAAATTCCATATTCAGCGGTGAAATAAGAAGGCCATCTTAACGCCAAAATATATTTTTGGAAGGTTTCATTTTCACCATCGCTGTTTATAAACGGTCGGTATTTTTTGAGTAAATCTTTAGCCTGAATATCTTTAATTTTAAGAATTTCCGTTCCCACATTCATATTGGGAATTTTATCAGGATTGTCTTTTACAAAAATTTGGTCACCCTCAATTATAAAATTATACCGACTCAATAATCCTTTCTGATATTCCAGATTTTTGATTTCTTTTTTTGTTAAACGCTTTGTTAAAGGCATTAATCGCAAATGCCCTTCTTTGATATCAGAAATAATGGGCGCCAATTTCTGGTAAAACGCGTTCGGTTTTAAAGGTTCATTAAGGGTTGTTTTTAAACTATCGAATTTATAATCCAGCTCTTTTTTGGAGATATACCAATATAAATTGGGGTGAAGTTTTTGTAGTTTTTCATAGGCAAAATCGACGTCTTTTTTTAGTTTTTCTGGTGCAATGGGAATTTCAAGTTTTTCATTCCATTTTTTAACTGAAATGCAGGAACTAAAGAAAGCGAGTAAGATGAACAGAACAATTTTCCTCAATGTAAAATTTTTATAAAAATAGAAAAATTATCCAAGTAAAAATCTAAAAAAACGCCACAATAAATTGCAGCGTTCATTAAACTTGAAATGTACTATTTTAACCTAAAATAGTTACCGAATTTTGCAACATTTCATAGATCGCATCTTTTCCATTTTCTGGTTTTACGTTTACAGCGCGCGTTCCATTAAAATGCAAACAGGTGACATAACCCAATTGTGCTGCATCTAAACATGTAAATTTCACACAATAATCGAGCGCTAAACCGACAACTTCGAGCAATTGAATATCGTGGTACTTTAAATAATCATCTAATCCGGTTTTTGTAAAATGATTATTATCCTGAAAGCCGCTGTAGCTGTCGAAATCTATATTTTTACCTTTTTGAATAATGTGATCTACTTTTTCGCGGTTCAAATCTTTGTGAAATTCTGCGCCAGAAGTTCCTTGCACACAATGATCGGGCCACATAAATTGCGGAATTCCGTTTAAAATAATGGTGTCGCCTACCTTTTTTCCGTTGGTAGAAGCAAAACTTTTGTGATTTGCTGGATGCCAATCTTGGGTGAGAACTATTTTATCATACTCATTTTCCTCCATAAGAAGATTAACGTAAGAAATAATTTCGTTGGCTCCAGGAACTGCAAGTGCGCCACCTTCGCAAAAATCATTTTGAACATCGACTATAATTAGGGCTTTTTTCATATTTAATGATTATAAATTTTATATTAACTTTAAGAAAAACACAAAAGCAAATTGCGGTTTTATGTTGTAAATTTACGAAACTGAAAACGCAAAATTTTAGCCAAAATGAATATTCAGTCAAATCGTCAAAATATTAAAATATCATGGACAAATTAGAACAAAAAAAATATCCTATTGGTCAATTTCAGTGTCCAGAAAAAATTTCTGACCCAGAATTAGATCAGTTTATCAGAACCATAAAAGAGTTTCCAAGCAAACTCAAACATCTGGTAGAAAACTGGACCGATGAGCAGTTGGATACGCAATACAGAGAAGGCGGTTGGAAAGTTCGGCAACTCATCAATCATCTTGCAGACAGTCACATGAACAGTTTTATTCGTTTTAAATTGGCTTTAACAGAAGAAAATCCAACTATAAAACCTTACGATGAAGCAAAATGGGCAGAATTGCAAGACAGTTTCAATATTGAAATTAAACCCGCGCTTCAAATTTTGAAAGGATTGCACAAAAGATGGGTATATGAAATGAAATGTCTCACCAACAAGGAGTTGCAGAGTACTTTTCACCATCCAGAGCAAAATAAAAATATTACACTTAGAGAAAGTATAGGGTTTTATTCGTGGCATTGTGATCATCATTTTGCACACATCATAAATTTGAAAATTGAAAAAGGTTGGTAAAATTTTCTTAAGGGAAAATTAGATCATTTAAATGCGATAGATCAACAAATAAGATGACCTAAAACCGAAATTTTTAGAAGCAATCATCATTAAATAGAATAGAATATGAGTTTTTTAAATAAATTATTTGGCAGTCCAGAAAAGGAAAATTCTTCAGAAACTTTTTGGAAAAATATCACCTCCGAAGAGGATTTGAATAAAGCAATAGAAGAGTCTGCAACGAAGAAAGTAGCGATTTTTAAACATTCTACGAGTTGTTTTATTAGTAAAACTGTTTTGAAAAACTTCGAAAAAGAAGTAGCAAATACTGATAAAGAGGTATCATATTATTTCCTGGATTTGCTTGCGCACCGAAATATTTCAAATAAAATTGCGGAACAGCTTGAAGTAACGCATCAAAGTCCGCAATTAATTGTTTTGGAAAACGGTAAAGCCACCAAAAATGCTTCTCATAGCGATATTTCTGTTTCATTACTTTAATATTTTTTATGGACAATATTGAAACTTATTTATCGGAAATTTTAGAAATACCAAAGGATGCCATTACCACCTGCAGTGGTTTTTATGTTTCTAAAAAAGTGGCAAAAAATGAATTTGTGTTAAGAGAAGGTGAAATCTGTTTAGACACTTTTTTTGTAGAAAAAGGCTTGCTTCGAATGTTTTCTCTCGATAAAAACGGCAAAGAGCACGTTATTCAATTTGCACCAGAAAACTGGTTGATTTCTGACCGAAGTTCCCTGAATTTCAATGAAAAATCTAAATTTTATATTGAAGCAATTGAAGATACAGAAGTCTTTATTTTGGGCAATGATTTTTTCACCAAAATGATAGAAAATTATCCGCATATTGCAGAAAGAAATGACTTGCTGTTGCAAAAACACATTCGAAATTTGCAAAATCGCGTGAACTCTCTTTTAGCAGATACCGCGGAAGAAAGGTATATGAATTTCATCAAAATGTATCCGGATATTTTGTTGCGTGTTCCACAATGGATGGTTGCTTCTTATCTGGGAATCACCCCCGAAAGTTTGAGCAGAGTTCGAAAGGAATTGGCAAGGAAGAATTTTGAGATTTCGTAATTTTTAGAGCTTAGTTTACTTTAAGTTTTTTCTGTAATTCAGCCACTGAACAAGCATAGAAATTCCAACAAAGAGATAAAATATAAAAATGGAAACACTGAATAAATCAAAATTCCAATACATTCTATCTTGAAAAATCACAATAAAAAAGGTAACAATTGGAACGAAAAAAATGGTAAATAATAAAAAAGGATAATTTTTTTTATTCCAGAAAAAGAAAGGAATTCGACCTCCCATGAAATAACCCGGATTTAAACTGTTTTTATGCCAATCATCAAAATCTTGCTGAAAATTCTCGTCTACTTCAACCTCCTTTTCATCTAAATTTAAATCATCAATAATTTTCAAAATTTTTGATTCTTGATATTCATCTGAAGAAATAGTACCATTTTCTAAATCGATAGAATGTGCTATTTTCTGCTCCTCCAAAACGGAATGAACATATTCTAAATTTGAAACGAATTTGAAGATTTTGATAACTTTCATCAATTTAAATAAAAAAAAGCAGGCTGTAAAAAACCTGCTCTAATTTATAAAATATTTCTCAGAAATATTATTTCCCCAAATAAGATTTCAAAATCTTACTTCTGGTATTGTGTTTCAATCTTTTGATCGCTTTCTCTTTGATCTGACGAACTCTTTCTCTTGTTAGATCAAAAGTTTCCCCGATTTCTTCCAAAGTCATAGGATGTTTGCCGTTCAAACCGAAATACAAACGAACCAAATCAGCTTCACGCGGAGTCAATGTTTGCAACGCTCTTTCGATTTCAATTTGAAGGGATTCCAACATCAAATCTTTATCTGGACTTGGTGATTCACCGGAACGCAAAACGTCATATAAATTGGAGTCTTCACCTTCAACCAACGGAGCATCCATCGACAAGTGTCTTCCGGAGTTTTTCATTGATTCCTTGATGTCGTCTTCGCTCATATCCAAAACTTCCGCTAACTCTTCAGGAGAAGGAGGTCTTTCGTTTTCCTGCTCCAAATGTGCGTAGGCTTTGTTAATTTTATTGATTGATCCAATTTTATTTAATGGCAATCTTACAATTCTCGACTGTTCTGCCAAAGCTTGCAAAATCGACTGACGAATCCACCAAACAGCATAAGAAATAAATTTAAAACCTCTGGTTTCATCATATCTTTTAGCTGCTTTCATCAAACCAAGATTTCCTTCGTTAATCAAATCGGGTAGGGAAAGACCTTGATTTTGGTATTGTTTAGAAACAGAAACCACGAAACGCAAGTTGGCTTTAATCAATTTTTCAAGAGCAACTCGGTCTCCTGCACGGATTTTTTGCGCCAATTCAACCTCTTCGTCGGCAGTAATCAAATCTACTTTTCCGATTTCTTGTAAATACTTATCCAGTGATGCGGTTTCTCTGTTGGTAACCTGTTTTGTAATTTTTAATTGTCTCATGTAATAAACCAATCCACTTTAAGGACTGCATTATATTATACGACAGGAATCATCAAAAGGTTACAAAAGTTTATTCATTTTTAAATAAACTGTATTTGGGCGACATCCCGATCGTTATCGGGACCGGCTTCCATTCCCGCTTTTTTCTTCCACTTCGTTCCATAAAAAGAGCTTCATTCAAGCCGGGTCGCATTTTCCGCACCCAATTAAATTTTCGGTAAAAAATAAAAATGAGACCAAAAAAAAACTCATCCTGCAGTGGCACAGAATGAGTTCAAATTAATTATAAGAGTTTCAATTATTTAATAATTAATTTTGTTGATTGTTTATAATTTTCATTTTGATAAACTAAAAAGTAAACTCCCGAAGTCGCTTTTAAGGAAATTACATTACTTCCTTTCGCTACATTTCCAGAATAAACGAGTTTCCCAGATATATCGGAAACCGTAATATTTCCAGAATTTTCAGCTACAAAGGAAAAAGTGCCATGACTTGGATTTGGATAGATCTTATTTAGAAGCGTCGAAGCATTATTCGTAGCCAAAGGAGCTGCGCATAAATAAGGTTTGAAATTAACCAATCCCAAAGCAGCATCATCTACTTTATGAGAGATCACATTTTCTACCATTGTGTCATCTGAAAGTTCGCCTTCTCTCCAGCAATTATTTGTGGCACTCACTGCATTTGGAGTATTGTTGAAAAGAGCATATAATTGTCCACCATTTCCGTTGTTTTTAAAAATGTTTTGACCAACGCTTCCCAAACTTCCACCACCTAAATCTGCACTTGCAGTCGTAATCAAAGTGATTCCCCAAAGATGTCCACGAATTTGATTTTTTTCAATTTTAAATCCTAAACCTACAGCGCCGCTTCCGCTCAATGAGATTCCGCTTCCACCACTTGCAGGAATATTTTCAGTATTGTTATTGGTTAAAATATTATTAGAAATCGTTCCCGAAGAAGCGTTTCCTGCGCAGGTAATTCCGTAACGGTTGTCTGTCACGGTGTTTCCATCGATTAGTACGTGATTTTCAACACCTAAAAGTGAAGAAACCGAAATTCCTCCTACTTTGGTTAATGTTCGGTCACCAATGATGGTATTGTTCAATATTTTCGTAATTCCGATCCCACTTGGTCCCATGTTAATTTGCGGACGGTTAGAATTTAATTTCGTATTTCCCGAAAGATTATTATTGCTAAATTCCAAAGCAACAGATTGATTTGCTCCTGATGCAACTGCCGGTAAATCGTTACTCAAAAAAGTAGAATTTTTTACCACCGGATTTCCTTTAGAGAAATTAACGGCAGCTCCTGTAACCAATCCCGATTTAAAATATCTCACGGTACAATTATCCATTAGAAAATTTCCCGTTAACACCTGAATTCCACCACCATATTCCAAAATGGTATTTTTAAAAGTTGCAAAGGAACCGTCTTCAAAGCGAATTCCTTTAAAAATGGTTGCAGGAGTTGTGGCGGTAATTAGAAAATTGGTTGCAGTGGTATCATACGTTCCAGCAATCGTTAATTGTACTCCACCGTCTATTTTTAAAGTGGTATTTTCATCCAACAAAAGTTTGTCTCCCACAGAAATAGTCACATTTGCAGTCATTTGGTAATCTGTCCCATTGTTTACAACTACAGTTGGAGCAGCGGTTGAAAGCGATGCTAAATTATAGGTAATTCCGGTTCCGGGACTCACAAACTGTGAAAAAAGAGAGAATGAAATTAAGGATAAAAATAAAATAGAAAGTTTCTTCATAACAATTATAATTATTCTCAAAGTTAAAAATGTTATGCTAAAGATATGAGATACAAATGTTAAAATTTGAACAGTATTTTTATAATTTTGACAAAAATAACATATTATGGATTTTTCGCCAATCATTATAGGAACCATGCGGTGGGGAATTTGGGGAGCCAATCATTCTAAAAAAGAAGTGCAGAATTTAATTCAGTCTTCTTTAGAGCAAAAGCTTTCCACATTTGATCACGCCGATATTTATGGCAATTATACGACTGAAAAATTATTTGGAAATGCATTTTCCGAAATGAATTTAAAGCGTGAAGAGGTTCAATTTATTTCCAAATGTGGAATTGAAATGCCGTGCGACAACAGAAATTTCTCGGTGAAATCATATAATTATTCGAAGGAACATCTTCTGAAATCCGTTGATCAGAGTTTAGCCAATCTAAAAACAGATTATTTGGATTTGTTGTTACTTCATCGTCCTTCACCTTTGATGAATCCTGAGGAAATTGCAGAAAGTTTCAGTATTTTAAAAACGCAGCATAAAGTCCGCCATTTTGGAGTTTCCAACTTTTCGCCCTCTCAATTTGACCTCATTAATAATGCCTTTCCCTTGATCACAAATCAGGTAGAAGTCTCTTTAAATGAACCTAAAGCTTTTTACGATGGAACATTAGATCAAATGATCATGAAACAATTAAAACCGATGGCTTATTCCGTTTTAGGGAATTATTTTTCGGAAAATACAGAAGAAAATAAACGAATAAAAAAAGTACTTACTGTTCTTTGTGAAAAATACAATGTTGAAGAAAATCAGATTTTACTTGCCTTCATTTTAAAACATCCAGCTCAAATTTATCCTATTATTGGGACTTCGCGTGCAGAGAATTTGGTAAAATTCAAAAATAGTTTAAGCATCGATTTGGAACGCGAGGATTGGTTTAAACTGCTGGAAGCGAAGACAAATATAGAAGTTGATTAAACATTAAAAAAAATAGTGGTGTTATTAATATTATGTTGTATCTTGCAACCGTTTTTATAACCGAAGTCAATCTATGTTCATCCTTAGTTGAGTTTCATTTATAATTTACAAGCAAGTATTAATTTTTTAATTTTTTTTATGATGAACATTTTTGTTTCAAACATTAACTATGCAACTCAAGAACAATCGTTGCAAGATTTATTTTCAGAATTTGGTGACGTATCGTCTGCCAAAATTATTACAGACAGAGAAACTGGGAGATCTAGAGGTTTCGGTTTTGTAGAAATGAGCGACGAAGATGGCAAGAATGCTATCGAAGCTCTAAACGGAAAAGAATTGGACGGTAAAGAACTTAACATTTCTGAAGCTAAACCAAGAGAAGACAAACCAAGAAGAAGTTTCGACAACAACCGTTCAGGCGGTGGTGGTTACGGAGGTGGAAATCGTGGAGGCGGTGGAAGCGGATACGGAGGTGGAAGCCGAAGTGGAGGTGGATCTAACTGGTAGAAACTTACCTAAATAATTGAAGCGACTTTTTTAAGTCGCTTTTTTTTATTTCTTTTTTATCAGTAAAATTGGGGTGTTGTAATAAAAAACGGAATCCTGTACATTTTCTCTAATCAAATTATTGAAGACGATTTTTACGTGATAAGCTCCTAGATCTTTCTCTGCAGTTATTTCCGAAACTGGAATGATTCCGCTTTCTTCTTTATGCGCAGCGATCGTTTTCTCTAGAAATGGAGTGATATTCCATTGCTCTTTATTAATTGCAAAAACGAGCAGATTTTTAGTATTGTTTGGAGCAATGATTTCGAATTTATCATTATTAAACACCAATTCCTCTTGGCGCAAAAGATCAACTGAAATATAATAGTCGTAGTTATCAATATTTTGAAATTTAGCTTTCGAGATTAATTCTAATCGTTTCCCGAATGAGCTTTTCGTATTTTCAATCTTGGTAAAACGAGATTTAATTTCGTTACTTATTTTCCAAAAGTCAGCTTTTTCAAGATTTTTTACTACTATTTTTTCATCTTCTTTCTTTAAAAAATGTTTTAAAAAATCACCTTGTTTTCTTTCCGCCAAATATTTGAATTTATCTGAAAGTTCATCAACAACCGTATCTGAAACTTTTTTGTCAAAATTAATATTTCCGTTTTCTAATAAATTATTTTGAACCAGGACCTCTTTCAATTCCTTTTTCTGACTTCTTATCGCGACTGAAAAAGTATTGAGATAAGGAAAAATCAGAGAAAATAATCCGAAGACAAATAAACTCACGGGAACAAATTTTATCGTCGTTTTTCTTGAAAATGCAAAGTATAAAACAACGGAACTAAGCCAAGCCGCCAATAACAGGACAAAATACCGTGGTTCTGTATAACCGTACGCTAAAATTCTGGTAAAAATCGCGGTAAAAAGCAATGCAATTAAAGGGATAAGCGTGTAGTAAAATATTTTGGAGAACATTTGTACCCATGATTTCGTAGAAGCGTCCTTTAAAGGATGAACCAATAATAAGCCTAAAATCCCAACTACAGAATAAGCCAAAACCAAATAAGAAACCCAACCGCGCGGAAGTTCCCAGTTAATAAGGATTTTTCCGCCATAAAAATACAAGATGACCACATATATAAATAATAAGGGAATGAGAATATATTGGGTGAAAAATTTTAAGATAAGAGGATAGGAGCCGTCTTTTTCCAAATCTTGCAGACCTTTTTCGTTAAAAAGTAAAAAGATAAAGCAACTGCCAAATATTGCGAGCAAAATGAATGTTTTCCGATAATATTCCCCATCAAAATTGAAGTCGAAAAGCTGGTCAATCGCTAAAATAGCCAGTTCTACACCGCCCACCAAAACTCCTGTGAATATCGCGGTTAAAAAGATATTGATAAAGAGATTTTTGTTAAACTGCCAGAAATACATTTCGCGTTTCACCCCGAAAAATGCGATAAAAGAAACCAATAAGTGCGATAAAATAAAAGTGGGAATGAGCAGAAACGCATATTGCTCGGTGAAATCTTTTTCTTGAGCCGGAAGTAAAAAGTAGAATAAAACCAAAAATGCTGTACCTGAAGCTTCTAGTAAAATACTTTTTCCAATTCTTTGAGAAAGCGTTTTCAAGCTGTACAACAAAGAAATTCCCAAACACGAAACCAATCCTAATTTAAGAAAAATAAAATCGTTGCTTTGTGGATGCCGATCAGAAGTAAGTATAAACGATAACGCTCCGAAAAATGCCAGGAGCAAAACCATTGGATATTCGCGAAAAATAAGCGATGCTTTTCCGAATGTATCTTTAAATTTTTTTAGCATTTGGAGAGAATTTTATTATTAATTTTAAATATGATTCAGAAAAAAAGTTCAAATTCCGAAGCTTGACTATTTATCGTTTTTGGTCTTTTTATTTTTTTTCTTCTTATTTTTTTTCGTTTTCAATTTTTTATCAGCCGTTATTTCTGCGACAAAATCGCTGATTTCACTATTTTTTTCATCAGATTCTAGGTGAGAATGAAGGACTGTTTCGGTTGCGAAAACCTCCTTAATATCTAATGGATGAACCCAGTTTTCTTTTCTTAAAGATTTCAATAATTCAATTCCGGAATTTTCAAAATATCGTTCTATAAAATTACTGAGAAGAAAGTTTTTGTAGTCTGTAAAGGGAATTGCAACGGTATATTTAAAAATTCGGCCTTCTTTTTCGGTGGTCAGAAATTCCTTTTCTACCAATATTTTAATGAAAGTAGAAATGGTATTTTGATGCGGTTTCGGTTCAGGGTAATGCGCAATCACATCTTTCATGTACGCACAATCAAGTTTCCATAAAATGCTCATTAAGATTTCTTCGGACGGAGTAAGGTGATTTATTTTCATAAGTTTACGACTGAATTTGGATATTGGCATAAAGATAAATAAAAGAAACTAAAATAGAGACTGCTGCACCCGCAAACACTTCTTTTATGGTATGCATTTTCAGGATTATTCTTGTAATTCCCACTATTATCGCAATTCCAAACCAAATTAATCCCATCATCGGACTTATAGCGAAAAATAATGCAGCTGCAAAAATGTTAAATGCTGTGTGCATGGAACTTTTAATGATATAATTGCTGACCTGCATGGCGAGAAGTAAAAAAAGAACAAATAGAAGAACAAGATCGATAGTATGGTTGCGCCAATAATCATAAAGTAAATAGGCTAACAAAGTACCGCCGACTACAAAATAGAGACTTTTTCTCTGATTGCGGTTAGAAACGTCCATATTGGTATAGTTTCCTTTTTTTACATTCCAGAAAATCCATAGATAAATAGGAAGTGAGATGCAGAGAAATAAGGGTAAAAAAAGACTAACCGTTTCCTGGAAAGAATGCAATTGCAAATTGCGATAGATAAAGTAGATAAAAAGTGAAGTTATCGGATTAAAAAAATTGGTGATGATTTTAGATACTTTTTTAATCAATAGATCAGGAAGATTGCGCATAAATATAATTGTGCTTTCAAAAGTAGTATTTTTTATTGGTTAGAAACTCAACATTGTTTTGATATGCTACCAATAAAGACAAAGATTTTTATTATTTTTGCTGAATATTTCCAACAGACAAAAAACCAAATGGTTTGATGTGTCTAAAAAAGCAACAGCTCACTCATGAAAGAATTTTCGAAAGAAGTGTACCTAAAATGGTATGAAGAAATGACAATGTGGAGAAGGTTTGAAGATAAATGCCGATCTCTTTATTTAAAACAGAAAATCAGAGGATTTTTACACTTATACAATGGACAGGAAGCAATTCCAGCTGGTTTTGTACATGCGATGGATTTATCCAAAGACAGCATGATCACCGCCTACAGATGTCACGTACATGCGATGGCGATGGGAGTTGATCCGAAAAGAGTAATGGCAGAATTATGTGGTAAAGCAACCGGAACTTCTGGCGGAATGGGTGGTTCTATGCACATTTTCAGCAAAGAAAAAAGATTTTACGGAGGACACGGAATTGTTGGAGGCCAAATTCCTTTGGGTGCTGGAATCGCGTTTGCCGATAAATATTTTGAAACTGGCGGTGTAAATATCTGCTTCTTCGGCGACGGTGCTGCTCGACAAGGTTCGCTACACGAGACTTTCAACATGGCAATGAATTGGAAATTACCAGTGGTTTTTGTGGTTGAAAATAATGGATATGCGATGGGAACTTCTGTAGGAAGAACTGCCAATCACGAAGATATCTACAAATTAGGTTTAGGGTACGAAATGCCTTGTCTTCCTGTAGATGCAATGGATCCTGTAAAAGTTGCAGAAGCAGCTTACGAAGCCATTGAAAGAGCGAGAAGAGGAGACGGACCAACTTTTATAGAGGCAAGAACTTACCGATACAGAGGTCACTCAATGTCTGATGCAGAAGCTTATCGAACTAAAGATGAAGTTGCTGAACGCAAAAAAGATGATCCAATTGAAATTGTAAAACACAGAATCTTAGAAAATAAATGGGCAACAGAAGAAGAATTAGCTTCAGTTGATGAGAAATCTCGGGAATTTGTTGACGAATGTGTGGAATTTATGGAGCAATCTCCTTATCCATCTGCAGATAAATTGTACGAATATGTGTATGCACAGGAAGATTATCCTTTTTTAAATAAATTAGAAAATAACTAATAATGAGAAAATGTGGCAACGTGTTAATCAATCAATTAACATTTTCCATTTTATTATCAAATTTTCGAAATAACTCATTATCAAATTAAAAAAAAATTATGGCAGAAGTAATAACCATGCCCCGACTGTCTGATACGATGACAGACGGAAAAGTGGCGAAATGGCACAAAAAAGTGGGCGATTCCGTAAAAGAAGGTGATATTTTAGCAGAAATCGAAACCGATAAAGCGGTGCAGGATTTTGAATCAGAAATTAACGGAACGCTTTTATACATTGGAACAGAAGAAGGAGGATCGTCTCCTGTAGATTCAGTTTTGGCTATTATTGGTGCAGCTGGTGAAGATATTTCTACTTTAATAGGTGGAAATAATGCCGAAAAAAAATCTGAAGAACCTTCTGAGGAAAAATCAGCTCCAATAACTCAAGAAAATAATACAGAAACTTCAACTGCAGAAATTCCTGCAGGAGTTGAAGTGATCACAATGCCCCGACTTTCAGACACCATGACGGAAGGAAAAGTGGCAAAGTGGCACAAAAAAGTAGGCGATGCGGTGAAAGAAGGTGATATCCTTGCTGAAATTGAAACCGATAAAGCCGTTCAGGATTTCGAATCTGAATTCAACGGAACTTTGTTATATGTGGGAACTGAAGAAGGTGGTGCAAATCCAGTTGATTCTGTTCTTGCAATTATTGGTCCTGAAGGAACAAACATTTCTGGAATTATTTCTGGCGGTGGAAAAAAAGATTCTACTCCGAAAACGGAGATCTCTGAACAGAAATCTTCAAACACAGAAGCTCCAAAAGCTGATCAAAACGAAAATACAGCCGTTTCTGCAAGCAGTTCTGAAAGAGTTGCAATTTCCCCTTTAGCCAAAAAAATGGCAGAAGATAAAGGGATTGACGTAAATGTTTTAAAAGGGAGTGGCGAAAATGGCCGAATCGTGAAAAAAGATATCGAAGGATTCACGCCAGCTTTAAATGAAAGTGTAACGAACGAACCTAAATCGAGTACTGTTGCGGCAGCTCCAGCTCCAGTTGCGATGAATTTCGTGCAAGGACAAGATTCTGAAACACCAAATTCTCAAGTTAGAAATATCATCGCAAAAAGACTTTCTGAAAGTAAATTTACAGCTCCTCACTATTATCTCATTGTTGAAATCAACATGGATAAAGCGATTGAGGCGAGAAAGGAAATTAATTCTTTACCGGATACCAAAATTTCTTTCAACGATATGGTTATTAAAGCAACGGCAATGGCTTTAAGAAAACATCCGCAAGTAAATTCAACTTGGAATGCAGATAAAATTATTCACCACGGAAATATCAACGTTGGCGTTGCAGTAGCAATTCCCGATGGATTGGTTGTACCAGTATTGAAAAATGCAGACCAAATGAATTACAACCAAATTTCTGCAGGTGTGAAAGATATGGCAGGAAGAGCAAAATCGAAAGGTTTAAAAGCCAATGAAATGGAAGGTTCTACCTTCTCCGTTTCCAATTTGGGAATGTTCGGTATCGAGACTTTCACGTCCATCATCAATCAACCCAATTCTGCGATTCTATCGGTAGGTGCAATCATCGAAAAACCTATTGTAAAAGATGGGCAAATTGTGGTCGGTAATACCATGAAACTTTCGCTCGCATGTGACCATAGAGTAGTTGATGGCGCAACTGGAGCACAATTTTTACAAACTTTAAGAACCTATTTGGAACAGCCATTATCGTTGTTGCTCTAAGTTTTTGATTTCAATAATTTCAGATCCTTTCAATTTATTTTGAAAGGATTTTTTTATGCAGTACTTTTCAGCATGCCTTTTTCTCGTCGGATGATTTACAGAAGTGATCCGTCGTGCACTTTTACATTGCGCAAAAACCTGCGAAATAAAGTGGAGATTACAATCATTTTCCCTAATTTTGAAACCATGATTAGAGCAAGTAATATTCATAAATCTTACGGAGATTTAGAAGTTTTAAAGGGCGTTGACATCCATATAAAAGAAGGTGAAGTTATTTCTATTGTCGGTGAATCCGGCGCAGGAAAATCAACCCTTTTGCAGATCCTCGGAACTTTAGATACTCCTACAAATCCGAAAAATTTTCAGACAGAGATTACTTTGGCAGGTCAATCTTTCATCAATATGAATGACCGTCAACTCTCAAAATTCCGCAACGAAAATATAGGTTTTGTCTTTCAGTTTCATCAGCTTTTACCTGAATTTACTGCACTAGAAAATGTTTTGTTGCCGACAAGAATTTCCGGTAAAAACGAAAACGAATCTTTAGAAAAAGCCTATTCTTTATTTGAAGATCTCAATATTGCACACCGTCTTCATCACAAACCAAGCGAAATGTCGGGTGGTGAAGCGCAAAGAGCCGCCGTTGCAAGAGCACTCATCAACTCGCCCAAAATTATATTTGCGGACGAACCAACGGGGAATTTAGACTCTAAAAATGCAGATGATTTACACCAACTTTTTTTTGACTTGAGATCCAAATACAATCAAACTTTTGTAATTGTGACGCATAATACGCATCTTGCTGATACGACCGACCGCAAATTAGTAATGAAAGATGGTTTGATTATTTAAGAACCAAAATTAAATAGTGACATAGAGGAATGAGCCTCTTCAAATTAATGATAGAGTGAAATTTAGAAATTTAATATTGATAAGCTCAAAAATTTAATTTATTTTTCGAAAACAATGTCTATAAAATTCCTTGCCGAAGACGACAGACCACGGGAAAAATTTTTGCTTAAAGGTAAAAATTCACTTTCTGATGCAGAGTTATTGGCGATCATCATGGGGAGCGGAAACCGAGAAGAGTCGGCGGTAGAATTAGGTCGGAAAATTTTAGATTCCGTGCAAAATAATTGGCATAATTTGTCGCTATTGCAAATTTCAGATTTAATGAAGTTTAAAGGAATTGGTGAAGCGAAAGCAATATCCATCGCCACTGCACTAGAAATCGGCAGAAGAAAAGCTTCCCAGGAAGTTCCCGAAAAAATTCAAATTAGTTCGAGTTCAGATCTTTTCAAAGTATTGCATCCTTTTTTGGGAGACTTGCAAACCGAAGAATTCTGGGCTGTGTTCTTAAATCAAAGCAACCGAATTGTTGGAAAATCGAGACTTTCTGCAGGTGGAATCAACCAATCTGTGGTCGATGTTAGAATTTTATTCAAAACTGCTCTCGAAAATTTGGCAACGGGAGTTGTCATAGCACACAATCATCCCTCAGGAAACCTAAAACCAAGTCAGGAAGACTTGAAAATCACAAAACAAATCAGTGAAGCCGGAAAAATTTTGAATATTCAAATGCTTGATCATTTAATAATTACCCAGAATTCTTATTTAAGTTTTGCCGACGAAAATTTATTATGATCAAAAAACTGAATTATAAAGAAATAGATTTTTCCCTCTATAGCAAGTGTTTAGATCAATCTTTACAAAAAAACCGATATGCAAAAAAAGAAGTTCTCGATTTACTTAGTGAGTCGTGGGAACTTCTGGTGTATGGTAATTACGAATTTGTGATGCCGATTCCAATTAAGAAAAAAATAGGTTTCCGTATTGTGATTATGCCGCTTTTTTGCCAACAACTTGGGATTTTTGGACCTGAACATAATGAAGAAATAGAAATTTTATTTTTAGAATTTTTACAGAAAAACTACAGGGTCTATTCGTATGCTTTTAATTTTCACAATTTGGTCACCCAAAATTTAAGCAAGAAAAAAAATTATTTTATCGAAGAGACCGAATATCAACTTTTAAGAAAAAATTACTTTAAAGGACGAAAATCTACAGTTAAAACCGCGCAGTATTTGACTTTTAAAGAATTGAAATCTACCGATTTTTTAGACTTTATTAAGAGTAATTTCAAAGGATTAGATAAAAAAGGAGATGTAAACCAGTTTTTCAGGTACATGAATTTTTTAGAAAGTGAAAATAAATTGAGACTTTTTGGTTCTTATAAAGAAAATGAACTCACGAATATGGCCATTATTATTGATGATGAAAATAGGTTTTCACTTTTAGGATTAATCAATGATGATCAATATAAATCTGACAACGGAGCCTCATTCCTGATTGACCGAATTTTGAAAGAAAATATTCACGAAAAATCATTTGATTTTATGGGAGGAAGCATCCGCGGAATTGAGGTTTTTTTCAAGAGTTTTGGTGCTATTTTACAAGAATATCCCATTCTTGTAAATTCTAAAAAAGATTTGTTGAAAAAGATTTATAAAAAGTAGCAAATTATTAGTAATTTTGCAACCTCAATATTTGATATGATTGACTCCCCTTATTTTCCTTACGCATTTGCGTTGTTACTTGCTGTACCTTTTCTGATTTTTATCAGACAATTTGTTTTTAGCTACATTAAATTGAAAAATCAGGAGATTAAATTACTTACTGTAAAAGGAAATTCGGAGCAAAGGGTTCATGCCTACGAGAGAATAACGTTATTTTTGGAGCGATTAAAACCTTCTAATTTAGTGACGAAATTTGACCGAAATCTAGCGCCGCACGAATTTATCTTTTTGGTAGAAAAAACCATTAACGAAGAGTTTGATTACAACGCTTCGCAGCAGCTTTACCTCACCAAAAATTTGTGGAAAAATGTGGTTAACTGTAAAAATAACACGCTGCACTTATTGCATAAAACGTACGAAAACCTAAGCGATAATTCGACATTAGACGATTTCAAAACTGTTTTTTTAATGAATTATATGAATGAAGCAGATTTTATATCGCAGACGATCGAAGATTTGAGAAAAGAAAACTTAATTGTAAATTAAAAATAATAATGATACCAAATTTTAAAGCACATCCTTGGCACGGAATTTCCGTTGGTAGCGAGGCACCAGATATTGTAAATGTATTTGTAGAAATTGTTCCAAGTGATACCATAAAATATGAAGTAGACAAAGAAAGTGGCTACTTAAAGGTCGATCGACCTCAACAATTTTCAAACATCATTCCTGCATTATATGGTTTTATTCCAAGAACCTATTGTCATGACGAAGTTTTAAAACTTGCAATCGAAAGCGGCGCAACAGATGTAAACACAGGTGATTTAGATCCACTTGATATTTGTGTTTTGAGTTCTCATAACATTCACGCAGGTGGTTTGTTGTTGGAAGCAATCCCAATCGGCGGTTTCAAAATGATTGATAAAGGTGAAGCTGATGATAAAATTGTGGCAGTAATGAAAGGTGACCATGCATTCGGTCATTTCCGTGATATCAAAGATTTACCACAAGCGGAAGTAAAAAGATTGATGCATTATTTCTTAACCTATAAGAATCTACCGGATGAACCTGCAAAATGTAGAATCCAGGAAGTTTACGGAGCAGAACATGCCAAAAAAGTAATCCAAGCTTCGGAACAAGACTACGCCAATAAATTTGGCGGCTAGTTAAAAAAATAAATAGGTACAAAAAGACAGATTTTCGAATCTGTCTTTTTTTGTTTTTAGAAAGAAAAAAATCCGCATTTTAAAATAAAAATTGTATTTTCGAGAATCAGTTTAACAAATAATTAACATTTAAATTATAATCTATGGATTTATTTTATTTAGTACCAATATTTGGTATTATTGCCTTAATCTACACTTTTATTCAGAGTTCCTGGGTAACCAAACAAAATGCGGGCAGTACTCGAATGCAGGAAATTGCGGGTTACATTGCGGATGGTGCAATGGCTTTTTTGAAAGCAGAGTACAAAGTGATGGGTTATTTCGTAATTATTGTGGCCGTTTTACTTGGTTTAATGGGCGCTTCAAGTTCAAATTCTCACTGGAGTTTGGGAATTTCATTTATTTTGGGTGCCATACTTTCTGCTTCGGCTGGATTTATTGGGATGAAAATTGCCACCAAATCAAATGTTAGAACCGCTGAAGCGGCAAAAACTTCTCTAGCAAAAGCCTTGAAGGTTTCTTTCACAGGAGGTTCTGTAATGGGAATGGGTGTTGCTGGGTTAGCTGTTTTAGGTTTAGGAGCTTTGTATTTGGTGATTAAGCAAATTTTCGCTCCAGACGCCATTGCCAATTCTCACGAAATGGAAAGAGCAATTGAAATTCTGACCGGCTTTTCATTAGGAGCAGAATCGATCGCACTTTTCGCCAGAGTAGGTGGTGGTATTTATACCAAAGCAGCCGATGTAGGTGCTGATTTGGTTGGAAAAGTAGAAGCAGGAATACCGGAAGATGATCCAAGAAATCCTGCGACAATTGCCGACAATGTAGGTGATAATGTAGGTGATGTTGCCGGAATGGGTGCCGATTTATTCGGTTCTTATGTAGCGACTGTTTTAGCGACCATGGTTTTGGGTAACGAAACGATTTCAAAAGATCTCTTTGGAGGCTTTGCGCCAATTCTTTTACCAATGTTGATTGCGGGTACAGGAATTATTTATTCGATCATCGGAACCCTATTCGTGAAAGTTGCAGAAACTGTTGAATTAGATACAGCACCTGTTCAGAACGCTTTAAATTTAGGAAACTGGGGAAGTATTGTTCTTACCGCCATTTCTTCTTATTTCCTTGTGAATTATTTAATGCCTGAAACAATGACTTTAAGAGGTCACGAGTTCACCAAGATGGGAGTTTTCGGCGCGATTATCGTGGGTTTAGTGGTAGGAACTTTAATGAGTATCATTACCGAATATTATACTGCAATGGGAAAAGGTCCGGTTAAAAGTATTGTAAAACAATCTTCAACAGGTCACGCAACCAATATTATCGGTGGACTTTCTGTTGGGATGGAATCTACCTTTTTACCAATCTTGGTTTTAGCAGGCGGAATCTACGGATCTTACCTGTGTGCAGGACTTTATGGTGTAGCAATTGCTGCAGCCGGAATGATGGCTACAACAGCAATGCAATTAGCAATCGATGCTTTCGGACCGATCGCAGATAATGCAGGTGGAATTGCTGAAATGAGTGAATTGCCAAAAGAAGTTCGCGAGAAAACAGATATTTTAGATGCGGTTGGAAATACCACTGCAGCTACCGGAAAAGGTTTCGCAATCGCTTCTGCAGCTTTAACTGCTTTAGCTTTATTTGCCGCTTTTGTGGGAATTGCAGGAATTGATGGAATTGATATTTATCGTGCCGATGTTTTGGCAGGTTTATTTGTTGGCGGAATGATTCCATTTATTTTCTCCTCTTTAGCAATTAAAGCAGTAGGAACTGCGGCGATGGCAATGGTAGAAGAAGTTCGTCGTCAATTCCGTGAAATCCCGGGAATTTTGGAAGGAACCGCAAAACCTGAATACGAAAAATGTGTAGCGATTTCTACGGATGCTTCCATCAAAAAAATGATGCTTCCTGGTGCGATTGCTCTTGTTTCTCCTTTATTAATGGGCTTTATTTTCGGTCCGGAAGTTTTGGGTGGATTTTTAGCTGGAGCGACCGTTTCTGGAGTTTTGATGGGAATGTTCCAAAATAATGCAGGTGGAGCTTGGGATAATGCAAAAAAATCTTTCGAGCAAGGTGTAGATATCAACGGGAAAATGTATTACAAAGGTTCTGAACCTCACAAAGCTTCTGTTACCGGAGATACAGTAGGTGATCCATTCAAAGATACTTCAGGACCATCGATGAATATTTTGATTAAATTAATGTCGATCGTTTCCTTGGTTATCGCACCAACTTTAGCTGTTCTGCATAAAGATAAAATTCAGGAAAACAGAAAAGAAAAATTAGAAAATCTTAACCGATTAGCAGGAATTACAGCAGCAACAGCTACTGTTCACGGTGTAAATGAAGCAGCTCCAATTGCAGTGCAACCCGCAAATGGAAAATTGAATGCAGATGGAGATTATGTGTATGATACAGGAAATATTCAAGAAATAAAATTATCCAACAAAACCCTTTCAATAGGAGAGAACAGCAGTTTATATGCTTTGTACAACGGCGTAAAATTAGAAGATCAAGCGGTATTGAGTAAAGATAAATGGTACACGATTGAAAATTTATTTTTTCAAAGTGGAAGCAGCAATTTGAAACCAGAATCTGAAGTTCAATTGAATAATTTGGCAGAAATCCTGAATGCTTATCCAACTTTGAAAGTGAAATTAGGAGGTTACACCGATAACACAGGAAATGAAGATACCAATTTGAAACTTTCTAGTCTTCGGGCCAAAACGGCAAAACTGAAATTACTCGAGATGGGAATTTCTGGAGATCGCGTAGAAGCAGAAGGATACGGCTCACAATTCCCGGTTTGCGAGAATAATGATACCGATGAATGCAAAGCAAAAAATAGAAGAATTGACGTAAGAGTTTTAAGTTTCTAAACTCCTGATCAATCATTATAAATCCCAACTGAAAAGTTGGGATTTTTTTATGACAATACTTTAAGAGGGTCCTTTGAAATACTCTTATTTTGCTCCTTTTTTTAGGTTGATTTCCTTTTTGAAAAAGTTTTTACTATAATTTCTTTGCTTCATAATCGCTTTCATTTCCTAAGCGATCTACTGATTTTATTGCAACAGTATTTAGTTTTTTACCATTTTTAATGAAAGGTAAATTTCTGGAGGTCAAATTCTTTTCCAAGATTTCAGTTTCCCATGTATCATTGTACTTTGTATACAAAATCCACTGGAAAACACTTTGGCTATCATTCGAATTCCATTTCACATTTAATGCATTTTTGCCATTATCAACTGATAAAATGGGTTTTTCAAGAGGCGCTTTTTTGATCCATGGCGTTTTTGGGACCAATGCTTTTGTTGGGTAAGCATTTTTCACGGCATTGTACATTGCCGCGTTTTTAGACAACCCATCGACACTGTAATGAACCGTTCCGGCGGAGTTTTTTAGAATATTTCGGGTAGCATTTATTTGATTTACAATTTCTGTGGGCCGATCCGAAACATCGCGCAATCCAACAGTATTTAATCCAGGATAAAGATGTCGCTTTTTCGTATTTTCACTTTCCCACCATTTAAGTAAAGAAGTGAAACTTTGAGGCCCATCATTTTTCCAGTAGAGTTGGGGCGAAAAATAATCTAACCAACCTTGATTCAGCCATAATTTTGCATCAGCAAACAACTCATCATATTGCGACGATCCTTTGATCCCTTCCGGATATCCTGGTTTCCAAATCCCGAAAGGGCTGATTCCAAACTGAACATCGCTTTTCTCGGCTTTAATTTCGTCATGAATTCTTTTGATGAATTTATTGACATTGGCTCGTCGCCAATCTGCGCGAGATAAATTTCCACCCGCATTTTGGTAAGCACTCCAGGTTCTGTTATCCGGAAAATCCTTTCCACCATTGTATTCTTTGTAAGGATAAAAATAATCGTCAATGTGAATCGCATCAATATCATATCTTTTCACCAAATCTTTGATGACTTTGGAAACGTGATTTTGCGTTTTTTCGTCTGAAGGATCCATCCAATACATTCCATTTTTCAACTTAATGATCTGTTCCGGCATTTTTTTCACGATAGATTCGCTGGTGATCGGACCTCCTGTGGTGTGTTGAGCGCGATAAGGATTCAGCCAAACGTGCAGTTCCATCCCACGTTTGTGCGCTTCGGCGATCCAGAACTCTAAAGGATCATAAAATGGAGCAGGAGCTTTACCGATTTCTCCTGTAAGGAAATAAGACCAAGGCTCCAAACTGCTTTTGTACAATGCATCGGACGATGGTCTTGCCTGAAAAATCACTGCATTAAAATTTGCATCTTTCAGTAAATCTAAAATCTTGAGGGCTTCGTCTTTTTGCTGCTGCGTAGAAAGCGTATTTTTTGAGGGCCAATTGATATTCGCCACGGTTGCAATCCAGGCTGCACGAAATTCGCGGTTGACTTCGGGAAGATTGAGTTTTACATTTTCACTTTTAGGTGGAGTAACCACCGGAACGGTAGGTTTTGTAGAGATTACGGGTTTTTTACCACCGGTATGAGAAGATTTTTGAGAGGTGCAGGAATTAATGAAAATTGCTGTCGCGATGAAGAAGGGATATTTAAGTTTAAGAATATTCATGCTGACAAAAATACTATTAATATGATTAGAAAAAAATGGACTTTACCACTTTAAAAATAAAAAAAAAGGTGTTTTCACCCTGCACATTTGTTCAATTTCATTAAATATTAAACCTAAAAAGATGTAATTTTATTATAATAAAAACACAACATCATGTTAATTAACAATCTAAACAACAGCCACCTCACCGAGGAAGAAAAAACTGAAATCAGAAATGCATTGATCGTTTTAGAGAATGCAATCCGGAAAATTACCGTCAACTTAACTGCCGAAGAACGGAAGATTTATGGAAGAGTAAATGAAAAAAACAAATTATTAATTAATAAAGTTTGGGATTTTAGAAGGTATGAAGAAAATCTCTCTAATCCAGATATCGATTGGGAAGAGTTTCAAAAGGATTATGACAGACGGGTTTTTCTGGAGGGTATCATTGATCGGATTATGTCCATGTACATTACCTGTAAAAATGCAAAAACGCTTCACGATTATGATAGCTACAAAAACGCGTTGAAAGATTATTCTTACACGAGATATAAAGCATCATCAAATACCTCCGGTTTTGAAGTAAAAAGAGCAGAATTGAAACAGTTTTTTGTAAAAAAAAATATGGGAAATAAAGCAATTAATAATAGTGACAGCGAAAGTTAATCTATTTTTTAATAATCAACATCGAAAACCTTTTATCAATGATAGAGGGTTTTTTTGTTGAAGACTAATTACCAATTAATGAGCAAAGCTGATTGAAATGGAAACTATTTTGAATTAAATTAAAATGAATAAGAATTAAATTGACAATCTACTGTATTAAATCAAAGGTTATGACCATTAACTTAGAGGTCAAAAGCATTAGATTGATAGTCGAGATTATTAAATCAAACATTACTACCATTAAATTGATAGTCAAAAGCACTGAATTGATACTTGAAAGCATTGAATTGATAGTCGAAACCATTAAATCAAAAATTTTGAGCTTTAATTATAAAGTTAAATTTATTAAATTAAAGGTGGTGAGCTATAAAGTAAAGATTGTAAGCATTAGTATAAATGTAAAGACCATTGATTTTGCACTCAAAAATTTAAGGCTAATAATTTCATCCATTACCAATAAAAAAAAGTTCCAAAAATTAATTTGGAACTCTTATCTGCAATTGACCGAAGTCAAAATTCTTATTTAAGATTACCCTTTCGCGCCTCTTTCAATACGTTTTCTTTCGTTTTCTGAAAGAATTTTTTTACGCATTCTGATGAAGTTTGGAGTAACCTCAATTGCTTCATCACCTTGGATGTATTCCATGCACTCTTCTAAAGAGAAAAGAATTTTCGGAGCAATACTTCCGTCTTTATCTTTTCCAGAAGCACGCATATTGTTCAGCTGTTTTGCTTCTACAATGTTTACTACCATATCTCCAGGTTTGTTTTGTTCCCCGATGATCATTCCTTCGTAAATTTCTTCACCCGGATCAACGAAAAACTTACCTCTATCCTGTAATTTCGCGATGGAATATTCAGTAGCAGGACCTTGAGTTTTACTGATTAGAACACCAACCAAACGTCCTGGAATAGACCCTTTGTAAGGTTTGTAATCTACAAAACGGTGCGCCATAATTGCTTCACCTGCCGTTGCAGTCAACATTTGAGAACGCAATCCGATCAAACCTCTAGAAGGAATTTCGAATTCCATGTGCTGCATTTCACCTTTGGTTTCCATGATATGGAGATCACCTTTTCTTTGCGTAGCAAGATCGATTACTTTAGAAGCAAATTCTTCTGGTACATCAACTACCATTGATTCATAAGGCTCACATTTTACGCCATCGATTTCTCTCAGAATAACCTGTGGTTGCCCGATCGTCATCTCATAACCTTCACGTCTCATTGTTTCAATCAAAACAGAAAGGTGAAGAATACCTCTACCGAATACCAAGAAAGTATTGGCATCTTCAGTTGGTTCAACTCTTAATGCTAAATTTTTCTCAAGCTCTTTGGTTAACCTTTCTTTTAGGTGATTAGAAGTTACATATTTACCATCTTTTCCGAAGAAAGGAGAGTTGTTGATAGAGAACGTCATGTTCAAAGTAGGCTCATCAATCGCTGTTCTTGGCAATGGATCTGGATTTTCTAGATCTACGAATGAATCCCCAATCTGGAATTTATCAAATCCTACGATCGCACAGATATCTCCTGCTTTTACTTCTGTAACTTTCTTTTTTCCAAGACCTTCAAAAACGTATAATTCTTTTACTTTTCCTTTGATGATTTTGCCATCTTCCTGCGCCAAACCAATCCATTCTGATTCTTTTACAGAACCTTGCATGATTTTTCCGATCGCGATTCTTCCTAAGAAAGAAGAGAAATCCAAAGATACAATCTGCATTCTAAGTGGACCTTCTTTCGCTTCCGGAGCTGGAACGTGTTCCAAAATACCATCTAATAATGGGAAAATATTATCTGTTTCTTCTAATGAGGTATTGAACCATCCTTGTTTAGACGAACCGTAGAACGTTGGGAAATCCAATTGCTCTTCTGTAGCATCTAAGTTGAAGAATAAATCGAAAACCTTGTCATGAACTTCATCCGGACGACAGTTTGGTTTATCAACTTTATTGATCACTACAACCGGTCTTAATCCTAATTCCAAAGCTTTTTGAAGTACGAAACGTGTTTGTGGCATCGGTCCTTCGAAAGCATCAACAAGAAGTAAAACACCATCTGCCATTTTCAAAACTCTTTCTACCTCACCACCGAAATCGGCGTGACCAGGAGTATCAATTACATTAATTTTGGTGTCTTTATAAGTTACCGAAATGTTTTTCGATAAAATGGTAATTCCTCTCTCACGTTCCAAATCGTTATTATCCATAATAAGATCTCCAGATTCCTGGTTCTCCCGGAAAACACTGGTAGCGTGAATGATTTTATCAACCAAAGTTGTTTTACCGTGGTCAACGTGCGCAATGATTGCGATATTTCTAATGTTTTGCATAATCGTTTTTTGACGGTGCAAAAGTAAGCTTTTTTAGCGAAAAACGAACTTAAGTATTAGAATTTAATAAAATTTTATGCTAAAAATTACAGAAAGTTTAATATTGGAAGGACCTCAAATTAATATTAGGACCTGTTTTAAGAACTTTTCACAAAAAAAAGCGACTTTTCAGCCGCTCAAACAATCAAATTTTTATGAAATAATTTATCACTCCTTTAAATAGGAATACAAATCATCTTTTAAATGAACTCTTTTTTTACGTAAATCAGTTAAATGTTCGTCTGTTGTGTGGTTTTGTTCCCCATCTTCGTAATGCTGAATGAGTGCGTTTACTTCTTCATAATTCACATACATTTTTTTGAAGACTTCATCATTCAGTTTAAAATCATTGATTTTTTCTTCCAGTTCTGGGAATTCGTGGGTAAGGTTGTGATTTTCCATGACGATAATTTTTTTGAATTTTTAATAGAATAAAGTTAGGGAATAATTCAAACAAAAGAAATATGAAAATTGTCAGGGATTTTAACGCATCATTTTAGAAGATCCAGTTCGAGGGGATTATTATCTTTTGCATTATTTGCTTTTGCATTTTTTTCCTTGTTTTTAATCATTTCGACAGGCGAAATTTCAGTTCCATTTTGATCTCTAAATTGAAGAATACCACCGTTTGCTAAGGCTTGTTTAATTGTTTTTGCAGGATCATTTCGCTCTTCCAAATACATTTTTTTGTATTGCTTTTGGTTGATTTCAATCTCTTTATTTGGTTGACTAAATGGTGAAACTTTCTCCGTCGGACTTGTATA
The DNA here is from genome assembly GCF_900156725.1 of Kaistella chaponensis. Lineage (GTDB taxonomy): Bacteria > Bacteroidota > Bacteroidia > Flavobacteriales > Weeksellaceae > Kaistella > Kaistella chaponensis. Next base: position 105,646 of record NZ_FTOI01000003.1, read on the forward strand.
TTTAGAAACACCCACCAATTCAAATTGATGTGTTTTCGCAGCGTCTTCCAATTTTACGATTAAACCAGGCAATCCATAAAATTTATACGGTCCGTCTTGAAAAGGCAATTCGGTAGAAAACCACGCGATCCATTTTCTTCCGGCAAATTCAGTAGTTGCTTTTTGGGTATTGAATTCCCCGATTTTCTGTTTTTCTTTCAGGATGTTCCAAGCCAATTTTCGATCCTCGGCAACTTTATAAGCATCCATTCCCATTCTGGTTTTGGTAGAAATTTTAAACTCAGGATAGCTTTTAAAGATGTTATATCTCATGCTTCCTTTCCGTTGAGACATTATTTTGGTGTCTACATTCATCGATCCTGTGGTTTGAATTTGTTTTTCAAAGTAGGCATTCATTGTAGAATCTGAAACATAAACATCGCGACTGTAAAAATTAGAACCTTCTTTTCCTATATCAAGACTCATTAATTCCTTTGTGATTTCCGTTTTGTTTAAAGTGTCTTTTACGAATTGATATTCATAGCTGAATCGCTGGTTTTGAGCATTAAAAATACCAAAAGCGAATAAAAAAAGTACGGTAAAGTTTTTCATTGATTTTTTATTAAAGATAAAAAAATGCCAAGATTTTTCAGCCTTGGCAATTTTTATTTTGATTATTATTTCGTGGTGATATGAATCTCTTCTGTTTTATTACCTTGAAAACCCTTCTTGTAAATATGCATCGTCGCAATTTCACCTGGAGCAATGTTCTTTGCGTTTTCTGGACTTAAAGGATTCCCGTTTAAGTAATATTTAATAGAAGCATTGTTCGCCAATGTTTTGTTGGGATCTACAAAAATAACAGAACTGTAGTCTTTTCCATTTTTAGCGCTTTCTTCGGCTTCTAATATTTTCTTTTTAAATTCTGGCGAATTGATCAACTTTTCAGCTTCTTCGGCTTTTTTCTCGGCCTCTTTTATTTGTTTTTTAAATTTCCTAGAATTCACCAATTTTTCGGCTTTTTTTCCTTGTTCTTCGGCATCTCTAATCATTTTTTTGAACTCGGGAGAATTTATTTTTTTTTCTGCTTCTGCAGCTGCAATTTCTGCAACTTTTATTTTCGAAGTAAATTCGTCTGAATGATAATACTGATCAAGCTTTGCATATAGTTGGTCTAAATCTTTAAAATTGGTGTCCAATATTTGTTGATTATTTTTAAAATCATCGGTATCAAAAACAGCATTTAACTTCGCTCCAAGTTGCTCCAATTCTTTTTCCAGCAATTTAAATTTTGGATGATCGAAATCTTTTTTAGCAGCTAATTTTAGCAATTCTTCCGACTTTTTTTTCAGCGCTTTACTGATTTTTTGTCCTTCTTCACTTTTAGAAAGCATTAATTTTTGATAAGGCTCAATTTTCTTTTGCTTTTCAGAAATTTGATTTTGAATTTCTGCTAAAGGTTTTTCGTTCAAAGAATCATGATCGAAAAACAATTCGGGATGTTCTTTTTTAAGTTGCGTTCCATCAGTTCCGAGAGCTGAATTTTTAGGTGCAATGGTATCTTTTTCAATCGATGATACTAATTTTTCTATTTCGAAATTGGTACTTTTAATCTCTTTGTTTTTCGCATTGACCATATAAATAAAGGCAATTGCGAATAAAAGCGGCAACGCGAAAATTCTGCGCGCATAACTGAATTTTGTTTTTGATTTTTTAAGCATTGTTAATCTTTTTTTGAGGTTAGAACTGAGAAATGGACTCGCTGCAGGTAACTGTTTTCCGGAAAAGTGACTTGCCAAAAGCATCTGCGCAAATGCTTTCGTGTCCGAGTTTTTTAAGGCTTTATGATCAGCCAAATATTCGTGAATTAAATTAATTTCTTTTTTGATGAGATAGAAAAACGGATTGAACCAAAACAAAGAGGTGATGATTTCTAAAAAGATCTTGTCCCAAGAATGTTTTTGCTCAATATGTACCATTTCGTGTTTCAAAATCTGACGACCCAGATCGGAATGAATCAAGATTGTATCTTTCCAAAATAAATTCTTGAAAAACGAAAATGGAGCGTCGTGTAAATTGGTTTGATAAAAGCTGATTCCTTCGAAATTCTCCTTTAGAAACTTCTTTTTTAACAGCTGAATTTTAACCAAGCCGAAAATAAATTTCGTTAGAAAAAAGACAGCAACCAATCCAAAAGCGAAAGCAATAACTGAAATATAAATGAAATCATTTTCTGTATTTTTATCTGATTGTATATTGTTTAACTTGCTAATTAACAAATAGATATTACTATTTACTTCAAGTGTGAAATAACTCACTTTCAGTAAAGGCAATAATAAACTCACGATCATCGAAGCCAATAAATAAAACCGATTGTAATGATGAAACGTCTTGTCTTTTAAAAACAATTGATAGTACAGAAACATTACACCCGAAGTGAAAATAACTTTTCCGAAATAGAGTAGGATTTCCATCAGTCTTTATTTTTTAGTTCATTGAGAAGCATTTCCAGATCTTCTACGCTCATTTCATTTTTTTCCACTAAAAACGAAACCGCATTCGTGTAAGAACCTTCAAAGTAATTGGTTACGAGACTTTTCATAGATTTCCCGCTGTATTTTTCCTTTGAAATTAAAGGGAAATATTGATGTTGACGCCCAAAAACTTCATAATCGACAAAGTCTTTATCTTTCAAAACTTTTAAAATGGTAGAAACGGTGTTGGTATGGGGTTTTGGTTCTGGGAAAAGTTCCAGAATATCTTTCAGGAAGGCTTTTTTCAAGTCCCAAAGATATTGCATCACCTGTTCTTCAGCTTTTGTTAATGGAGAAATCTGCATATCACTATTTGTTTAGTGATACAAATGTAGAATATTATTTCAATTCTACAACTATTTTTGTAGTGATAATCTTCAACTTTGGTTAAGTGTTTGAATTTCAATACAAAAAATTTTAAATCTAATGCGTTTTAAAATTTTGTTGAAGTGATTTTAGAAGGGTTTTCGAAAGAACAGATCGACGAAGAAACCCACCATTGGTCAACTAAATAGTTTAAGTGGCGATTAAACTTCTCATGAATCCCATTTTGCCACGGTTTTTGTACAAAATGAAATAACTTTCAACCTGGAAAAATTAGTAAAAACAAAACGTGTTTTGCCTTCAGATGTGGGAATTGAACCTATTACAGGTTTGGAATAAAGTGCGAATAAAGGCAAGAGTCTAGGAAATATATTTTCAAAAAAAAATCCGTCTCTGTTATGAGACGGATTCGATTTTTTTTATTTTACCTGATTACCTTGATATCCACTGCAACCAAACCTTTTGGAGACCTTTCAATCTCAAAGGAGACTTTGTGGCCTTTTTTTACCGGTTCTACGCAGTTGTTACTGTGAAAGAAGATGTTTTCACTTGATCGATCCTGGGTGATAAAACCATAGCCTTTTTCACTTACAAAAGTGACAATGCCAGATTTTACAACTTCCTCAGCTTCAATCGGAGTTGCACCCAATTGAATACTATTAATGTCAATGTCAATTCGGTCATTTTTGTCCGGTGGTGTACTTGTTAATTGACCATTATGGTCAACATACATGATCATGTCATCCAGAGTTTTTCCTTTGTCATTGCTTTCTTTACGTTCTTCACGTCGAGCTGTCTTCTCTTTTTGTTTTTGAAGTTTTTTCTTAAAGTTTTCTTTTTTGGAGAAAGAATCCGCCATATAAATTGTTGGTTTTTAAATTGTGTGATAAGGTACAACATATATGAATAGAATCCAAATAAATTCATAATTTTAAGACAATTCCGACCGAAATTAATTCTAAAGATTCATTTTGTAAAAGGTATTTTTCATAAGATCATCAGAAGTATTAAAATCAATTCTATTTTTTTTTCCTAAAATCGATACGTACATTTAAAAAAGTAAATTTCTATTTCATAAAAAATAATTTTCCATTGATTCGAAAGTATTAAAGTTCCTTAAAATTTAATATTTGGTATGTTTTTGGACTATAGTTTGATTCGTAAGAATTATGATTGATTGAAAAATAAAGGATTTTCAACAGTGATTTCTTATTAAAAAAAATTCAAATTAACATTTATTAAAAATTATTATTATGGGACAAGCACAATCTCCACATCAGGATCTAAACGGACAAGAAGCCATTGAAACCATCAAAAAACTCACAGAAAAAGCTGGAGTATGTTTCTTCGTGACGGATATCGGCAAAAATCCTCACAGCATTCCAATGTCTTTGCAGGAAGTCGATGAAGAAGGAACTTTATGGTTTATCAGTTCTTCGGAAAGCACGCACAATCAAAATTTGGCAAAAGATCCTTCCGTTCACTTGTACTTTTTGAACAATTCTTCTTATGAATATGTTTTCATTCAAGGGAAAGGAGAAGTTTCGAAAGACCGCGCCTTAATAGAAAAATATTACAGCCATTTTGCTGATGCTTGGTTTGACGGAAAAGACGATCCGAGAATCACCGTAATCGGAGTAAAACCAGATGATGGTTACTATTATGAAACCAAAGACAACAAAGTTTTCGCCATGGCAAAAATGGCTTTTGCAGCCGTAACTGGAACAAAAATGGAAGATGGCGGCGTTGAAGGTGGTTTAAAAGTTTAACGAATTGAAAAGGCTTTTCGCCTAAAAATTGCTACAAAAAAGAGCAACGGTCGAGGTGTTTTGATATCAATTATCTCTATTTTTGATCGTTGCTTTTTAACATAATATGAACATCGACCGAATTCAGGAAAAATTAGAAATCCTTGCAGATGCTGCGAAATATGATGTTTCGTGTTCGTCGAGTGGAGGAAACCGCAAGAATAAAAATGGAGGTTTGGGAAACAGTCACGCTTCTGGGATTTGCCATTCTTATACGGAAGATGGTCGCTGTGTTTCTTTATTAAAAATCCTTTTGACGAACCATTGTATCTACGATTGCGCTTATTGCGTGTCTAGAAAATCCAATGAGATTAAACGGGCTGCTTTTACGGTAGAAGAAGTGGTGGATCTGACCATTAATTTTTACCGCAGAAACTTTATTGAAGGTTTGTTTCTAAGTTCCGGTATTTTCACCGATTCCGATACGACGATGGAACGTTTGGTTCGGGTCGCCAAAAAATTACGGACCGAACATCAATTTAATGGTTATATTCATTTAAAGTCAATTCCTGGTGCAAGTGATGAAATTATGCGCGAAGCTGGCTTGTATGCAGATCGACTCTCCGTTAATTTAGAAATTCCCACTGAAAAAGGGTTGAAACTTCTCGCGCCAGAGAAATCGCATTCAGAAATGTTAAAACCAATGGCTTTGGTAAAGAATGAATTGGTGTTATATAAGGAAGAGCGCAAAATTTTTAAAAAGGTTCCGAAGTTTGCTCCAGCTGGACAATCCACGCAAATGATTGTGGGTGCAACTGATGAAACCGATTTCAAAATCATCAAAGTAGCCGATCATTTTTATCAGAACTATAATATGAAACGCGTTTATTATTCCGGTTACGTTCCGATGTTGGAAGATGCGCGATTGCCTTCAATTCATTCCCAAGTTCCTATGGTAAGGGAAAATCGTTTGTATCAAGCAGATTGGCTTATGCGTTTTTATGGTTTTAAAGCCGATGAAATTTTAGATCGCAGCAACCCTTTTCTCGATTTAGAAATGGATCCCAAATTAGCGTGGTCTTTGCGAAATTTAGAGCAGTTTCCGGTCAATATCAATACGGCATCGAAAGAGATGTTGCTCCGAATTCCCGGTGTTGGAACCAAGTCGGTGCGCAAGATTTTGATGGCAAGAAAATTTCAAAAACTCAATTTAGACCATTTGAAAAAGATGGGAGTCGCCCTGAATCGAGCTAAATTTTTTGTGGAATTTGAGTCGCATAATGTCTTTACTCATCTCATCGATCACCAAAATTTTAGAAAAATTATATTGGACTCCACGAAATCTAAATTTACGTCTCCTTTTTCCGAACAACTGACTTTATTTTAATGACGACTTTACTTTATGACGGCAGTTTCGAAGGTTTAATGACTGCAATATTTGAGATTTTTGAATACCAATTTCGAGATGCGGAAATTTATAGCCAGGAAAATTATAAGGTAGAAAACATTTTTGCCACTGTTCATGCGGTTCAAACCCAAGTGGAAAAGTCGGAGAGGGTTTTAAAAAAGTTAGAACAAAATTTAGGAAAAAGTGGTGTTTCACAATTGTTAATGGTATTTCTTTCCGAAGATGCGCAGTTGGAAAACTTAATTGTAAGTGCCGTGAAATACTCCCTTTCGCGTCCCAATCAAAATGTTTTAAATGATTTTGCTCAGTCAGACATGATGCAGATTGCGAAAGTTTGCAAATCGGTGAGTAGGGAAGTTCACCGCATGAATGCTTTTGTGCGTTTTGAAAAATTGCAGGATGATTTCTATTTCGCCAAAGTAGAGCCCGATTTCAATGTACTTCCTCTTATTTTCAAACACTTTAAAGCCCGATATCAAGACCAGAAATGGATGATTTTCGATTTGAAAAGACATTATGGTATATTTTCTGATAGAGAAAATGCAGACTTTTTTTATCCTAATGAATGGGATCAAAACAAGTTCATAAAAACCCAGAATCTTTTGCATGAGGATGAATTGAAATACCAGAAATTGTGGCAACGCTATTTCTTTAAAACCAATATTCCCGAAAGAAAAAACGTCAAATTGCATGTAAAATCTTTGCCCAAAAGATACTGGAAATACCTTACAGAGAAATATTAAAGGTGCTTTTGTATCAATTGATAAATGACCTTTAAAGACTTTTATAAAACATTTAACCTTTAGAAATTAATAGTATGGACTTAAAATCGAATGAGCCATTTTGGCTTGTAAAAAACGGAATTTTACACTCTTATCCTTCTTTAAAAGAAACGATAGAATGTGAAGTTTTGGTCATTGGTGGCGGAATTACAGGAAGTTTAATTGCTCATCAAATGGTTAAAGATGGGTATGAAACTGTTCTAATCGATCGTCGGGAAATTGGCAACGGCAGTACTTCCGCCACGACTTCCATGCTACAATATGAAATTGATGTTCCTCTGTATGAACTGATCGATCAGATTGGCGAAGAAGGAGCGGTAAAAGCCTATAAAGCATGTTCCAAATCCATCGATGATTTAGATAAAATAACTCAGGAATTGAATTCTGAAGCGGGTTTCGAAAGAAAAGAATCTCTGTATTACGCCTCCAAAAAGAAAGATGTTTCCTGGTTGAAAAAAGAATTTGAAGCTCGAAAAAATGCGGGTTTCAACATAAAATGGATTGAAAAAGAAGAAATCTTAGAACGGTATGAATTCGAAAATACTTTTGGCGGAATTCTTTCTTCGCAAGGAGCAAATGTTGATGCTTTCCATTTGGCGCATGAACTTTTAGCATTTAATTCCAAAAAAGGATTGCGTGTTTATGATAAAACAGAGATGGATTCGGTAGAAGTTAAAAAAGGCTTTAATTTGGTCACAACAAAAACAGGGCAGAAAATTAAAGCCCAAAAAATCATTTATGCCATTGGTTACGAAAGTGCCCATTTGATAAAAGAGAAGTTCGTAGATTTGAAAAGCACTTTTGCCATGGTTTCTGAAATCGATGAAAAAGGAAGTGAAAAATTAAATAATACCTTATTTTGGAATACTTCTGATCCCTATTTGTACATGCGAACAACGAGTGATGGTCGGGTTTTAATTGGTGGTGGCGACGAAAATTTCCGCGATCCTGAAAAACGCGATGCCATGATCGATAAAAAGGAAAAGGAGATTTTAAGAGATTTAAAAGATTTGTTGCCCAATTATCATTTTTACACTGATTTTACTTGGGCAGGAACTTTTGGGGAAACCAAAGACGGACTTCCTTATATCGGCGAACACAAGGATTTTCCGAATTCCTATTTCGTCTTAGGTTTTGGCGGAAATGGAATCACTTTTTCCGTAACGGGTATGGAAATGGCATCTGCTTTTATGAAAAATAATAACCATCCGCTCACCGAATATTTCAAGTTTGGACGATAAAATTAATCTATTTTGAAACTCATTAAATTCACGAACAAAGGCATTTATTGCATCCCCGGAAAATTCTATCTGGATCCGTGGAGACCCGTCGATTTGGCGGTAATTTCCCACGGTCACGGTGATCACGCAAAGTGGGGAATGAAGAAATACCTGTGTCATCACTTTACAAAACCCATTTTGCAGATTCGAATTGGACCCGATATTGAGGTGCAAAGTCTCGGCTACAACGAACCCATCATGATTAATGGGGTAAAACTTAGCTTTCATCCAGCCGGTCATATCGTAGGTTCTTGCCAAATTCGTTTGGAATATAAAGGTTTTGTAACCGTTTTTTCGGGGGATTACAAAGTTCAGGATGACGGAATTTCGACGCCTTTTGAATTGGTAAAATGCAATGAATTTATTACAGAAAGCACTTTCGGTTTGCCGATTTATAATTGGTTGACTCCACAACAATATTCGGAACAGCTTGGAAAATGGGTAGAAAGCAATCGCGAACAGGGAAAAACTTCGGTTTTCATTGGGTATTCTTTAGGAAAAGCCCAGAGAATTATGAAGTCGGTAGAAGGTTATGGAAAAATATTTGTCCATAGTTCCATTGGAAGGTTAAATGAAGCCATCGAAAGTGTGGGAGTTCAATTACCGGATTACGAAATTGTGAATTTTACAGAAGATATTAAAAAGCTCAATCAAGAAATTGTCATCGTTCCGCCCGCTTTATTAGACAGCAATATGATCCGCAAAATCCCAAATCGTGCGACAGGAATCTGTTCCGGTTGGATGCAGGTTCGCGGTTCCAGAAGATGGCGTTCTGCAGATGCAGGGTTTGCAATCTCAGATCATGCCGATTGGAACGGACTTTTAGAAACCGTAAAAGCGACAGGAGCGGAACAAGTTCACGTCACACATGGACAAATTGCCGTATTTTCAAAATATTTAAATGAAATCGGCATCAAAGCCGATGAAGTAACCACGAAGTTCGGCTCCGATGAAGAGGAAAAAGAAGAGGATGAGTTGATGGGATAATGAAATGATTTGATAATTTGGTAGTTTGAAATTATCAAGCTCTTTAAAGATATTTTTTTTCAAAATCATTAAGAAAAACAACATCAATCGGCAATCAATACTCAAATGATAACGTTCAATTTTTAACTTTCAAACATCTCTTTCAACTAAGAAAAAATGAAACATTTCGCAGCATTAATCGCCTCCCTTGAAACCAGCAACAAAACAACTGCTAAAGTTGATGCAATGGTTCATTACCTCGAAACTGCGGATGATCAGGATAAGTTGTGGTTTCTGGCTTTATTTACAGGAAAACGTCCGAAAAGACCCATTAATACTAATTTTTTAAGAATTTGGGCTTTAGAAATCACGGGTTTACCGGAATGGCTTTTTTTAGAAAGTTACAGTTCTGTAGGTGATATCGGTGAAACACTTTCTCTCATTTTACCGAGACCCGAAAATACGGTTGAAAAATCATTGAGCCAATGGATGTTCGAACTCATTAATTTGAAAGAAAAATCAGACGAAGAAAAGAAAAAATATGTTTTGGAAAGCTGGAATGGTCTCGATTACACCGAACGATTTATTTTCAATAAACTCATTGGTGGAAGTTTCCGAATAGGAGTTTCCAAGAAATTATTAATCAATGCTTTATCCAAATATTCAGGTATTGAAACCAGTCAGCTTATGCATTCCATTATGGGAAAATGGAGTCTTGAAAATGCTGATTTTCAGGAATTAATTCAAGGAACAAATATCAACCCCGACAATTCAAAACCTTATCCTTTTTGCCTCGCTTATCCTTTAGAAAAAACGCCGGAAGAATTGGGCGATTTAGAAGAATGGCAAGCTGAGTATAAGTGGGATGGAATTCGCGGACAGTTTATTCGCCGGAATAATGAAGTTTTTATTTGGTCGCGTGGTGAAGAATTGGTGAATACGCAGTTTCCTGAATTGGTTTCTGCTTTAGAAAAAATGGAAGGAAATTTCGTTTTGGATGGAGAGATTTTAGCGGTAAAAGAGGAGGAAGTTTTGAATTTTAATGAATTGCAGAAACGCCTGAACCGAAAAACAATCTCTGCAAAAATGATGAAAGATATTCCCATCCAAGCTTTCTTTTATGATCTGTTAGAATTTGAAGGCGAAGATTTTCGAGGTAAACCTTTGATAGAAAGACGGTTGAAATTAGAAGAAGTTTTAGAAAATACGGAAGTTCAAAATTTCAAATTGCCAGAAATCATCATTGCAAAATCCTGGGAAGAATTAGCTGAAATCCGCTTGAAATCCCGCCATAATAACAGTGAAGGTTTAATGCTAAAACAGAAAAATTCGCTGTATCATTCCGGACGAAAAAAAGGAGATTGGTGGAAATGGAAAGTGGATGCTTTAACGATTGATGCAGTTTTAATTTATGCCCAAAAAGGAAGCGGAAGAAGAAGTGGATTCTACACCGATTACACTTTTGCCGTGAAAAAAGAAGATCAATTAGTCACTATTGCAAAGGCGTATTCTGGCTTAACAGACAAAGAAATCATGGAAGTCAGCCGTTTTGTAACGAAGAATTCTTTAGAAAAATTCGGACCAGTTCGTACCGTAAAAGCAGAACTCGTGTTTGAAATCGCTTTTGAAGGAATCGGTTTCAGCAATCGCCACAAAAGTGGAGTAGCTTTACGTTTTCCACGGATTGTAAGATGGAGACGGGATAAAACAGTAAAAGACATCGATGATATTGAAGAAGTAAAAAAATTGATTACTTAATTATCTAAATTTCAAGTATTTGTACTTATAATAATTCATTCATATAAAGCCGGTAACCATAAAAATATTTGCATCATTTGCATAAAAACTTTTCGCTATTGTCTGAAAAACACCATAAAAATCTTCAATACTTAAAATAAAATTGGATAATTTTCAAAATACAGAAGGTCTTAAAATCATCAAAAATTGGATGGCGCAGAAAGATTTCGCACCCTTCACTTTTCAGCTGGAAACTTGGGAAAAATTCTACAAAAACTACAGCGGAATGGTCGTCGCACCCACTGGTTTTGGAAAAACATATTCCGTTTTTCTCGCGGTCATCATCGATTTTCTGAACTTTCCAGAAAAATACGGAGATGGTTTAAAATTACTTTGGATCACACCGCTTCGAGCTTTAGCAAAAGATATCGCAAAAGCCATGAAAGAATCCATCGATGAAATTGGTCTCGATTGGTCGGTCGGAGTTCGAAATGGAGACACGCCGATTTCAGAAAGAACTTCTCAGACAAAAAAAATGCCCGACATTCTTTTGGTAACCCCAGAAAGTTTGCATTTGCTTTTGGCCCAAAAAAATAATCAGCGCTTTTTCAAACATTTAAAATGCATCGCTGTCGATGAATGGCATGAATTACTTGGTGGAAAACGCGGCGTCCTTACCGAATTGGCTTTGTCGCGCTTAACTTCCTATCAAAAGAAAATTCGCATTTGGGGAATCACTGCAACCATCGGGAATTTAGATGAAGCTTTGGAAGTTTTGCTTCCATACAAAACGAAGAAAATGAAGGTAGTCGCGAAGGAAAAAAAGAAGATCGATATCATCGCGGTTCTTCCGGATGAAGTGGAAATTTTACCTTGGGCAGGACATTTAGGAAATAAACTCGCAAACAAAGTCATTCCCATCATTTTGGAAAGCAAGACGACTTTGGTTTTTACCAATACCCGAAGTCAGGCGGAAATGTGGTATCAAATTTTGTTGCAGCAACATCCTGATTTTGCCGGACAAATTGCGATTCACCACAGTTCGATTGATAAAGATCTGCGAATTTGGATTGAAGAAAATCTAAGTTCGGGTTATCTGAAAGCGGTTGTTTCAACTTCTTCTCTGGATTTAGGAGTCGATTTCAAACCTGTTGATACCGTGATTCAAATTGGTTCTGCGAAAGGAGTTGCACGGTTTTTACAACGCGCCGGAAGAAGTGGTCATTCACCTTTTGAAACTTCTAAAATTTATTTTGTTCCGACTCATTCTTTAGAACTCATTGAAGTTGCAGCTTTAAAGGAAGCCGTGAAACAGAAAATTATTGAACCTCGTGTTCCGATGGTTATGACTTTCGATGTTTTGGTGCAATATCTCATTACTTTGGCGGTTGGTGAAGGTTTTAAAGCGGAAGAAACTTTCGAACAAATCAAAAACACGTATGCTTTCCAGGAAATCACGGCGGAAGAATGGACGTCGATTTTACAGTTTATCACCATTGGAGGCGGCGCTTTTAAAAACTATGAAGAGTTTCATAAAGTCGTCATTGAAGAGGGAATTTATAAAGTTACAAGTCGCAGAATTGCCATGCTTCACCGCATGAATATTGGTGTAATCGTAAGTGATGCGATGTTAAAAGTTAAAGTTTTGGGTGGAAGTTATGTCGGAATGATCGAAGAATATTTTATCACCCGCATGAAAAAAGAAGATAAGTTTATTCTCGCGGGAAGAGTTTTGGAAGTTGCCCACATCAAAGAAATGACGGTTTATGTCCGAAGCGCCAAAGGAAAAGCCATGGTTCCGAGTTATTTGGGCGGAAGATTGCCTTTGAGTTCTTACCTCGGACAATTTCTTCGAATGAAACTTTCAGAATCTTTGGATGCGAAATCTTCAGAGAAAGAGTTGAAATTTCTGCATCCACTTTTGGCAAGTCAGGAAGGGATTTCTCATATTCCCAAAGAAGATGAATTTTTGGTGGAAATCATCAAAACCCGCGATGGTTATCATCTCTTCATGTATCCGTTTGAAGGTCGCTTGATTCATGAAGTCATGTCTGCATTAATCGCGTTTCGGATTTCGAAAGTCACCCCGATTTCATTTTCGATGGCGATGAATGATTACGGTTTTGAATTGTTGAGTTCCCAGGAAATTCCGTTGACCGAAGAAAATTTAAAGCAGATTTTAAGTAAAGAAAATTTAATTAAAGATGTTTTAAGCAGCATTAATGCGACAGAAATGGCAAGAAGGAAATTTCGGGATATTGCCGTGATTTCGGGTTTGGTGATCCAAACTTATCCGGGACAGCATAAAAATAATAAAAGTTTACAATCTTCTGCAGGTTTAATTTTTAATGTTTTGGAAGATTACGATTCCCAAAATATCTTATTAAAACAAGCATATACCGAAGTTTTCAATCAGCAAATCGATGAAGCAAGATTGGTTGAAGCGTTCAACAGGATTGAAAATTCTAAAATAATTCTCAAATTTGCAAACTCATTTACGCCTTTAAGTTTCCCCATTAAAGTTGATAGTTTGCGGCAGTCTTTGAGCAGTGAAGATCTGGGTGAAAGAATCAAAAGGATGCAAGCTGAAGCGATGAAGAAAGGAAAAACAGTGATCCAAATGGCGCGAGGAAAGTAATTTCTGTCTTAGAATTCAATAAAATTTAAACCAATCAATGCTCGAAGTTTTACAGAAGAAAATTCAAAATACCCTTTTAACTTTCACCAATCAACGTGCTTTGTTTTGGGATGCAGAGAAGATTTTAATTTTAAGTGATCTGCATGTCGGGAAATCTGCTCATTTCAGAAAACATGGAATTGCAATTCCTTCCGAAGTTTTAATTGCTGATCTCAAAAGGCTAGAAGATTTAATGATCCATTTTCAGGCACAGAAAATCATCATTGTTGGCGATTTATTTCACGCCGGTTATAATTCTGATTTAGATCTTTTTAAATATTGGCGAAAACAATTCACGCAACAGTTTATTTTGATCAGGGGAAATCACGACCGTTTGAAACGTGAAATTTATGAAGATCTCGGAATTGAGTGTGAAGAGGAATTCCTGTTCATCGAACCTTTCACTTTCATTCATCATCCGGAAAAAATGGAGGATCGGTTTTATATTTCCGGACATATTCATCCAGGATTTGTTTTAAAAACAAAGAATGAAAGACTCCGATTGCCCTGTTTTGCAGTTTCCGAGCAACAAATTGTTCTTCCGGCGTTCAGCCTTTTTACAGGTTTAGACACGAAAACTTTACAAGGAAAATTTAAAAATATTATTTTCACCGAAGGCACTATTTTTGAGGTGTAAAGGTTAAATGATTATATAATGAAAAGTTTAAAAAAAATAGCAATTCCGTTGACCGTTGGAATTATTGGTGCATTATTTCTAAGTTCGTGTTCTGTCGCAATTCCCAAAGGAGCGACTGCAGTTCAGGATTTTAAAGCGGATAAATATTTAGGAAAATGGTATGAAATTGCAAGGTTTGATTTCCGTTTCGAAAAAGACATGGATCATACAACCGCAGAATATTCTAAAAACTCCAACGGAAATATTAATGTAAAGAATAGAGGTTACAATTATGTAAAAAAGGAATGGAAAGAATCCGTCGGTGAAGCAAAATTTGTAAATAGCCCAACTGAAGCGCGATTGAAAGTTTCTTTTTTTAAACCAATTTGGGCAGGTTACAATGTAATAGACCTCGATGATGATTACAAATATGCTTTGGTTGCAGGAAATAATCTGGATTACCTTTGGATTCTTTCCAGAGAAAAAACAATACCAGAAACTTTCAAACAAAGATTTCTAGAAAAGGCAAAAGCTTTAGGTTACAAAACAGAAAATTTAATCTGGGTAAAACAGGATTAATTTTAAATTTCATAAAAAAAACACCCGTTGCAAAATGCTTCGGGTGTTTTTTGATAACTGGATTTTCGGGAATATTAAAATTCAAAAATAAATCCGAAGTAGGGAATAGGCATGTTTTTATCCTGTTGACCAACTTCGAGGATGTAATTTTGATCAGAAGAAGGTGCATTTGGATTTTGAATGACTCCGTTTCCGTTGTCATCTCTTTGCAAATTCACAACCGGTAAATTGCTCGCTGTTTTTGAGCCGTAAACATTGATGATATCGAGATAGGCGGTAAATTGCCATTTCTTGAACACCCATTTTTTCTCGGTACGCAAATCGAGTTGATGCGCCACATTTCCACGCTGTGAATTTAATTTTGTAAAATCCTGGAGCGGTCCATTATTAATATTCCAAATCGGAACGGAAGAACTTCTCACCAAATCGTACGGTGTTTCCGGCAAACCAGACTGCATTCTAAATCTTGCACTTAAATTCCAGTTTCTTGGTAAAACTTTTCCGGCACTTACCGAAACAATATGTCTGGAATCCCAACTTGAAGGCAATAAATTTCCAGCACCATCACTGAATTTGGAATAGCCAAAAGTGTACGCAAGAATTCCGTAGAAGTTATTTAAGGTTCTTTTTTGTGCTAAAAATTCAATTCCGTATGTTTCGCCAAATCCGCGGGAATCTAAAGGTTCGCTTCCGACAACTCCGAAATCTGCACCGATATTGGCAAGAGAAATTTGGTTACGCAAAGAGAACGGATAATTTTTATATTTTTTGAAATATCCTTCCATCGTCAAACGAAGATTATCTTTCCCATTGTATTCTAAACCTGCGACGTAATGGATGTTTTGAATGTATTTTAATGTTTTTTGATTGACCAAATTATCATTTAACTTTAAACCCAAAGCTGTATAAGCGGGAAGTTGATGATAAATACCGGTGTTGAAATTAAAAGCCCATCGATCAGTAAATTTATAATTCAAAGAAAATCTTGGAGAAAATTGCTCGAATGGATTATTGGTCTGTTCCGAATAATTACTCGCATCGAAGCGGGTTCCCAAAGAAACTTGCAGCTTATTATCAAATAATTTTTTTGCACTTTGCACGTAAAATCCATATTGAAGAACTTTTAAATCCGAATTCACTTCATCGAAACTAATTCCGGATTGATTCACCGCTTTTATGGTAGAATTATTGGTGTATTTCGCATCATTAAAGTTGGTTCCGGCGCTGAAAACAAAATCTCCGAGCATGAAATTTCGATCAATTCTTATTTTGTTTTCACCTTCCTGAGAATTGTAATCGAAGAGCAAATTTCCGGGAGTTTCAATATTTCTATAATATTTGGTTGCTTGATTGTCTAACAAATTTCGACTTACAGTAAAAAGCCAGTTTCCGTTATCCACCAAATGTCGGTAACCTGCACCGAAAGTGTAATTCCATTGCGGCGCAACCGGCAAACGATCGATTAAAGTTAAATTGGCAAGTGTATTTTTGGCGTCGGTATTGAATTCAAATTTATCAATAGCTCCAAGTCCCACAAAATAGAGTTCATCGCCACTTTTAAATTTCTTTGAAACTTTGAAAGTGGCATCATAATAACTTGGCAAAAATGGCAAACCAATCGCCTTGAAAAGAAGTTGGAGATTGGATTTCCGTACAGAAAATAAACCGCTCCATGATTGGTCTTTTGATAGCGGACCATCGATCATCAATTGCAAATCATCTAAACCAACAATGGCTTTGTAACCTAGTTTATCTTTTCGGGCTTCCTTTAAATTAAATTCAAACAAAGAAGATAATGCACCATTTCTTTTGGCTGGAAAAGCTCCGCTGTAAAAATCAACATCTTTAATAAAATCGACGGTTATAATTCCACGCGGACCACCAGAAGCTCCCTGAGTTTGGAAGTGATTGATGATGGGAACTTCGATTCCGTCGATGTAAAATTTATTTTCGGCCGAACTTCCACCTCTGATAAAAAGGTCATTTCGGAACGTTGCAGTACTTCCAACGCCGGGAAAACTTAAAATTGCACGGGATATATCTCGATTGGAGCCTGCATTTTTTTGAATTTCTTCGCTTGTAATATTTCGCAGAGAAACCGGACTTTCAGCGGTTGTTTTATAGGCCTTTTTTTTAATTAGAACTTCCTGAATCGTTTTAATTGCAGACCTGCTTAAACCTACCGAAAACGTAAGATTTTGATTGGGAATAATATCGATATCATACAGATAAGAAATATCATAATTTTCTGCAGTAATTTCAAAAGTATAAGATCCTGATGGTAGATTACCGAGCTGAATACTGCCATTTCCGGTAATACTTTCTGCTCCGTTTTGAATTTTTACCGTAGCTTCAACAGGTTTTTTGCTGAACTCATCGACGACTGAAATGTTGATCGATCCTACTTGTGATTTTAAAAAAAACGAAGAAAGGAGAAGAAAAAATGTAAATAAATGTCTCATAATTGTTTTTTAGATGAAGAAGCAAAAATTTTAGATATAAGGAAGATATTGTTCGATTGAAGCACTCTGAAAATGGTGAAATAAACCGCTGCAAAAGTACCGTTTTATAAGCAAAATGCTCAAAACTGAAGTAAAAATCTAAGTCAGATACTCATTTTAGGAGGAGAGACTTAAAAAAGAATACACCTTTTAAAAAAAAGATGTATTCTCAACTATTAAAAACTATAAAAACTATGGTAATAAGACTTTATCGATGACGTGAATAATTCCATTGGAGCACTGAACATCAGTCGCAATAACATTCGATGTTCTCGCTTTTTGGTCGATGATTTTTACACCACCTGTAGTCGTTAATTTGAATGTTCCGCCTTGGAAAGTTGTTACGACCATATTATCTGTAATTCCAGTTGATGCGACATTTGCACCAGCAACTACGTGGTATTTAAGAACTTCTGTTAAAGTTGCTCCAGGAATTGCAGCTAAGTTGGGTAAATTTAATTCTGTTAATAAATTCGTGAATGCCGTATTTGTTGGCGCGAAAACAGTAAATGGTGAACTCGCCGTTCCGCCTAAAATAGAAACGAAATTGGGTTGATCAGCTCTGGTTAAAGCGGCAACTAAACTTGTGAAATTAGGATTTGCTGCAGCATGAGTAACAATTGTTGGCAATCCGATTACGACATCAACTTTGTGAATTACGCCGTTTGTTGCACCAATATCTGTTTTGGTAACATTTGCAACGCCATTGATTTTTACTCCAGAAGCAGTGTTGATAAACATGCTCAAATTTCTGGTTGCAGATGCACTTCCTTTCGCAAGTGTAGATACATAAGCAGTTGTAACTTGCGAAGCCATTACTTTAGAACCTAAAACATGGTTGAGCAATACTTCTTTCAATACTGCATTGGGAACGTCATTAAGACTTGCAAATCCGTTCGCAGTTAAAAATTGGGAAAATGCTGCATTAGATGGAGCAAAAACGGTGAAAGTTCCGGAACCACTCAAAGTTGCAGAAAGACCAGCTTTGTCTACTGCGGCTTTCAAACTTGATAAATCTGAATCTGCTGCTGCCAATTCGTAAATTGATTTTGGAGTTTCCATTGTGGTCTCATCTTCTTTACTCGCACAAGAATACGATAGGATACTTGCGCAGAATAGAACCGTGAAAGTTTTGATTAAATTTTTCATAATAGACCTATTTTTAATTACAAATCAAATATAGAACTATTTTGTTCTATTAGGTAATTAATAGTATAGATTTATACTATTAATGTTATTGATTGTATACCTTATTATTTTAAAAGGTAAAAATACCTACCAAAAACCAACTGTAAACATTCGTTGATTGAGGTTTTAACTCACTTTTTCATTTTCTAATATTTTCATCACGATATTTTCCTCTTTGGTGAGGCCCGATTTTCCGTCATCAATTTCAATTTCATCCAATTCATCCATGTATTTTTTGATGGAGTTATTTTCGTAAAGATTGATGACTAAAGGATGCACATAATATTTTCGACAAACATTTCCGGTATTTCCCAGATGAGATGCCACCATTTCTAAAGCTTCTTTTACTTTTGTTTTATATTCTTTGCTGCTTTCTGCCTCGCCAATTTCTTTAAAAGCAATCAGTGCATTTACAGTTCCCGACCAAGTTCTGAAATCTTTTGCCGTAAAATCTTCACCGCTGATCTCCTTAATATATTCATTCACCATTCCCGATTCGATTGCATGTCTTTTTCCCTCTTCATCATAAAACTGAAATAGTTCTTTCCCCGGAATATCTTTACAGTTCTGAACAGCTTTTGCAAGTTTGTTATTTTTCAAATCGATATCGTGATAAATGCCTTTTTTTCCCTTGAAGGAGAAATGTATTTTCTGACCTTTAATATCGACGTGTCTGTCTTTAAGCGTGGTTAAACCAAATGATCCGTATAATTTTTCATACACATTATTTCCAATTCTGATGTTGGTTCTCTCCATCAAACTCACCACTACCGCAAGAACTTTTCTTTTTTCGAGGGTCTTGAGCGATAGATCTTTTTCCAGCTGCAAACGAATTTGTGGTAAAGCATAGCCGAATTGCAGCATCCTATAAAATTTGGTGTGGTTTCGCAAAGCATTCCAAAGACTGTGATAGCGGTATTGTTTTCTATTTTTCGCATCGATACCAGTTGCCTGAAGATGACCATTTTCTAAAGAACAAATCCAGACATTTTCCCAAGCGGGCGGAATTGCCAATTTGTCAATGCGCTGAATTTCGTCTTGATCTTTAATTTTTTCATCTCCTATATAATACACATATTTTTTTCCGGATTTTTTCCGCGCAATGCCATCAAATTCTTGGTCAGAAGTATAAACCAGACGAACAGCTTTTGCAGATTTCACAGGATCCTTCATTATTTTCAAAATTTTTGAAGGAGTCAAGGAGGCGATGAGATTGGTTTCAGGATTTTTCATAGATAATTTAGGTTTGAGGGAATAAGATTGAGTCAAAAAAAATCGTAGAATATTTTTAAAATGAATTTGGATAAAAAAAAAAGAACAAGACATTTTTTGATCAACGCTGGTTCTTTCTTTATCATCTTTTCAAATACTAAAAACCTCGGTTTAAAGGAGATTTTCAAAGGATATCACTAATTTTTTCCGCGCGTAAAAAGCCATAATATTAAACCAATTACTGCTGCAATGAGGAAAAAAGCCCACCACATTCCTGCTTTAAAAATTGTTCCGATTGCTTCGCAACTTGTTAATGACATCATTGCAAATACGGCTAAACTGAGTAAGGTAAACTTTTTCATCGTGGTAAATTTTAAGGTTGATCTATATTTTTTTCTGTTTCACTTTTTAAACTCTGTTGAAATCTGGTTTCCATTTTGTAATAGATTTTTTAATTTCATCCCCAGAAATTTGATGAGAAAGCGCTTTTTCTAATAACATTTTAAATTCATCATCATACGCAAAACGCAATGCAGCAATCTGACCAAAATTTAATTGTTCTACGATTTGGTCTGAACTTTTACCGAAGAGTTCAAAATATCTTTGTTTGAATTCTAAACGGATAATTCGGTTTTGATTTCCTAAAGCATAATGTTGACGCAACATTATGGCCAAAAATAAAAGAAGTGCAATGACAACAGAAAATAAAATCCAAGTCAATTGATTGCTCTCATCTGTAAAAATTTTTCTAATTCCCAGAACTTCTAATATCATCAGAAGTGGTAAATAAATAAAATGATGCAGTGGATAAAATTTTCGGTGATTAGCGTAGTTTTGAGTTTTCATGGAGATTTTCTATCAAATATGTTACCAAATTAATTTAAGTATTTTACAAACAGAAAAAATAAAAGGATTGGGTCCTTTTTTACTTGAAGTTCGAAAAGATTGTACAAATTTTAACAGTCAGCGTTTTACCGATTAACGGCAGATTTTTTTTTCAAATAAAACACGCTATACTTTTTTTGACTATTTTTGAAAAGCGCACGAACGAAATAGACCGTTGAGAATGGATATTTTTATACTTTCGAAGGAAGTTTTGCCGTTGCTTAAAAAAAGGCTGCAGCTGATTATGAAGTTTGGGTTAGTAAAAATCGAGCGATCATTATGCGGTTTGATTGAAATTAAAAATTAAAAAAGAGAGAAAGAAAAATGAATGAAAAGAATTTACAGAAAATAATAGATACGCAACCTTCCGTTTCGGGAAGTACATTTTTGGTTTCCACCCTTTTTATAATCTCCTGGCTTTTAATGGTTGGGCTTTTTGTTTTATCGATTGGGTTGTTTCTAGAAAGTTATCTTCACTACAAAATCTTCCTAGATTGGGTTTCGCGACAGTTAAATTTTGGTCTGAATGAGGAACAACGCTGGAAAATAGCGGTTAGCTTTGGACTTTTTTCCTTATTTTTGAGCATCATTTTTTTGGGCGTTATCTTTCTTTGCAAAATGGTTTTGCGTCGAAATCATTTTATTATCCAAATCGAAGACTGGATTTTCGCAAATATGAAAGAGCTTAAAAAGCCCAAAATTACAAAGTAAAAAAGATCATTAATTTTAAAAGAAAAACATTGAAAATATCAAAACATTGGCAACAGTATTGTATTGTCAGTTCTATGTTAAGAAAAACCTTCATTCTTATTTTTTATTTTTTTATTTTTTGGTTCGATGCACAAGTGAGAGCGGACGATATTTTAGGAACGTGGATGACTGTTGAAAACACCGCATCGGTAAAGGTTTATCGTTCCAATAACGAATTTAGGGCAAAAGTGGTATGGTTTGATGAAAGACTTGGAAGCGGAAAACCAATGAATTCGCGGCTCGATACGCAAAATGTAGATCCTGAACTTCGGAAAAGAAAAGTAATCGGAATGGAAATTTTAGAAGGTCTCACCTTCAATCCTGCAACTTCATCTTGGGAAAACGGAACCATTTATGACGGTTCTTCTGGCAGATATTGGGATTCATCAGTCACTTTAAATAAAGACGGAACCTTGAAAGTTCGCGGGTATTGGAAAGTGAAATGGATCGGTAAAAGCCTGAATTTTAAAAGAGTAAATCCTGGAACATTTAAAAAATTATAATTATGAGAATTTTATTAAACCTATTAATTACTGCAATTGTTGCTTATGCCTTAACTTATATTCTGTCAGGAATTCATTTTGATGGTTTCAGTGGAGCTATTATTTTTGCCATTGTTTTGGGAGTTTTAAATCTGATTGTAACACCGATTTTGAAAATCTTGGGATTGCCACTTACGATCATTACTTTGGGACTTTTCTCTTTGGTGATCAATGCTTTGGTTATTTTACTCGCAGCAAAGTTTGTCTCTGGAATGTCGATCGACGGATTTTTAACAGCCTTTATTTTCAGTATTTTGTTGTCAATAATTACTTCTTTACTCAGCGGAATTTTTACTTCCAAAGATTAAAAAGACGAGATTTACGTAAAATAAATAAACAAAAAAATCCAATTTTAGAATTTCTGAAGTTGGATTTTTCTCGATGGTACGCCAAATGGTCATACAAATACGCTTTAAAAATTTGTAAAATGAAAGAATTTCAAACCGCAAAAATGGATTCTTCTACCAAAATTTTCACTTTTATTTTTGGGGGAATTGGTGTGGGAGCAATTTTCATGCTTCTATTTTTTCGAAAACCTGAACAGCATTTTTTATGGATCACCCTTGTAATTTTAGTTGCTGCATTGGTTTCCGCTTATTTGCTGATTCCTAAAATTTCGGTTGATGAAAAAATGATTTGCATTAAAAATATGTTTGTCAATATTAAAATCCCCGTTGAAAATATCGAAAAAATTGAACGATTCGAAAAGATCGGTTTCAACTTTAGAACTTTTGGAGTCGGCGGTTTGTTTGGGTATTTTGGATATTTTAATGGCAATGATGTTTGGTACGTTACCAACATCAAAAAGAAAGTGAAAATTACCATGAAATCTGGAAAAATTTATATGATTTCGCCCGAAAATCCTGATGATTTTTTAACACCATTTCGCAAAGAAGCAATTCTCTAGTTAAAGAAGTCTTTCTTTAAATTTCTATATTTGTATTGCACTTAATTTTAAATTAAATTTTAATGAAAATAAAACATACTTTAATCGCAGTTGCGGCTCCTTTTCTTATGAATGCACAAAATGTGATGACACCCGAAACACTTTGGACACTCAACAAAATAGGGGTTTCCGCAGTTTCACCAGATCAGAGTTCCCTTATTTACAGTTTGGGCAAAACCGATTTGAAAACCGAAAAAAACAACAAGAAAAATTATTTCTTTTCTGTTAAAAATGGGAACGCAACAAGTTTGGATCTCGGCAAGAAATCATTAATTCAATGGGATAAAAACGGGATTTACGCACAAGAAGGCGACAAAATTTACGTATCAAAAGATGCCGGAAAAACCTGGACTGATTTTTATACTTTAGGTGAAGTTGATAACGTAATCATTTCTCCGGATGGTAAAAAAATCGCTTTTAGTAAAGAAGTTTTGGTTGAAAAACTGATGGGAAAAGAGAAATATTCCGACGTTCCAAAATCTACTGCACATATTTATAACGATTTGAATCACCGTCATTGGGATCGTTTTAATGAAGGAAAATACAACCACGTTTTTGTTGTAAATGTTTCTGAAACTGCCGACAAAGCCAAAGATTTACTAGAAGGAAAACCTTGGGATTCGCCGCAAAGACCTTCTGGTGGAAGCGAAGACTTTCTTTGGAACCCAGATTCTACGCAACTTTTGTATGTTACAAAACCTTTGAGCGGAGCAGAATATGCGCAATCTACGAATACCGATATTTTTGCTTATGATTTGAAATCTGGAACGGTAAAAAATCTCACAGAAAGCAATAAAGGCTACGATGTGAATCCGAAATTTTCCCCAGATGGCAAATATTTATCCTGGCAATCGATGGAAAGAAACGGTTTCGAAGCCGATAAAAACGATGTGAAAATTTTAGATTTAAAATCGGGAATCACCACTAATTTGACCAAAGCTTGGGACGAAAGTGTGGTAGGTTCTGTTTTCTGGTCGCAAGATTCTAAAAACATTTATTTCACAACTGCGTGGAAAGGAACAATGCAACTTTTCTCTTTGAATCCTAAAACTTCAAAAATTCAACAGGTTACAAAAGGTGATTTTGATGTTTCAGATATTTATGCAGAAAATAGCAATTCCCTTTTAGTTTCCAGAACCGACATGAATCACAATGCAGATTTGTTTTCTGTTGATGTAAAAAACGGTGCAATGAAGCAGTTAACAGAAGTTAATAAAGATACTTACGCCAAAATCACCCCTTCGAAAACAGAACTGAAAATGGTGAAAACCACAGATGGAAAAGAAATGGGAGTGTGGTTCATTTATCCGCCGAATTTTGATCCAGCTAAAAAATATCCAACTTTATTGTATTGTCAAGGTGGTCCACAATCAGCATTAACACAATTTTTTAGTGTAAGATGGAACTTCGCTTTGATGGCTGCAAATGATTATATCGTTGTCGCTCCAAACCGTCGCGGAATGCCGGGATGGGGAACAAAATGGAACGAAGAAATTTCTAACGATTGGGGCGGTCAACCTATGCGTGATTATTTAGCTGCTGCAGATTTTGCAAAAACTTTGCCTTATGTTGATAGCGACCGAATGGGCGCAGTTGGCGCTAGTTACGGTGGTTATAGCGTATTTATGTTGGCAGGAATTCATGAAAACCGTTTTAAAACATTTATCGCGCATGATGGACTTTTCGATATGAAATCTTGGTTTTTGACTACTGAAGAATTATGGTTTGCGAAATGGGATTTGGGTGGTTCTCCTTATGACAATCCAACGCCGAAATCGTACACCGAATTTAATCCATCAAATTATGTGAATAAATGGAATAAACCCATGATGGTCATCCAAGGTGGAATTGATTACAGAGTTCCTTATGAGCAAGGTCAGGAAGCATTTCAGGCAGCAAAACTGCAAGGTTTGAAAACAAAATTTCTTTATTTCCCCAACGAAAATCACTGGGTTTTGCACCCACAAAACGGTTTGGTTTGGCAAAGAGAATTTTTTGAATGGTTGAAGGAAACATTATAATTACAATCTGATGTTGAAAAATTTAAAAATAATATCATTTCTTTTAATTTTGGGTTTTGTATTTTCATGCAGTTCAAGAGGAGATGAAGCTGGCGATTTTGTTCCTCCAGTTTCCGGACAATTTCATGAAATTTCACCGGTAAATGGAAGAGCAAGAGTAGATTTTATTGATGGTAATAAAGTGGTATTGTACCCTAAATCCAGCGGATTTGGAACTCAATTTGTGTTTCAAATTAATTCAAATACGAATACAATTATTTTAGATGATGATCTTTCGATTCCAAACAAGCATTTCGAATACTATTTCAAAATAATCAATAGTAATAAATTTGAAATGACAAATTTCATTAATCAAGAAGAAGCGATAATGACTTTTGAAAAATAAAGTTGAGCTAAAAGATAAATTATTGTAAAGTATTTTCAATAAAAAGAAAAAAATGATTTCCGATT
Source organism: Kaistella chaponensis (assembly GCF_900156725.1). Lineage (GTDB taxonomy): Bacteria > Bacteroidota > Bacteroidia > Flavobacteriales > Weeksellaceae > Kaistella > Kaistella chaponensis. Next base: position 130,771 of record NZ_FTOI01000003.1, read on the forward strand.
AATTTTGGAAATCATTTTTTTTCGTGTCTAAATTTCTGTTAAAAAGTTTAAATTTGTTTTAAAATCATCACCATGGCCGAGTTAGAAGTAGCAAAATCAACTAAAAAAATTATTGAATCCGCAAAAAATAAAGAAATTAGTTTTTGGCATAAAGTAAAAGAAATGGCCTTGGAAATAGCTGTTATTATTTTTGCTGTTTCCCTTTCTATTGCTTTTCACAGCTGGAGCGAAACGCGGCATGAGCAACATGAGGTTGAATCTTTCTTGAAAGGAGTTCGTATCGATTTAGCAAAGGACAGAGCGGAAATGAGTGCAGATATAAAAGCATACAAAAATCAGAAAAAAGCATTTCGGTATTTGGGGAGTCTTACAAAAGGTCAGCTTGCTAGTAACGACAGCCTGCAACATTACGCGCCGTACTTCTATAATTTTACTGGTTATGGCGGAAACACCGGCCGTTATGAAGGATTTAAATCGTCCGGAAAAATAGGTTTTATCGAAAATGATGCTCTTCAAAACAGTATTTTAGATTTGTATGAAGAGAAAATCCCGAGATTAAGTATTTCTACGGATTTCTACAAAATGCAGAAACTAAAATTTGCTGATTACATTACCGACCACACTACAGATTACCCGAACGGAAATTTAACCAAGGTGATGGCTTCGGATCCTATAAAAACGCGGAGTCAAATTTATTTGTCCGCAGTAAATCAAATTATTTCCAATTATGAAGCTTGTATCGCTCAAATGGAGGAAATTATAAAAAATATCGATTCTGAATATCCGCCAAAGAAGTAGCCATTTTATAAGGTACGATTAACAAAGCGTTTTGTAAAGATGAATGTTCGAATATCTTCTTTTTCGCCTCTAATTTGGGAAGATTCCAAAGTTTTAATTCTGGGTTCAGTTCCGGGAGTTAAATCTTTAGAAAAGCAGGAGTACTATGCGAATCCACAAAATAAATTCTGGCGAATATTGTTTGATTTGTTTCAGGAGGATTTTTCAACCGATTATTCTGAAAAATTAAAATTTTTAGAGAAAAACCATCTTGCACTTTGGGACGTTATTGATAGTTGCGAAAGAAATGGGAGTTTAGATTCTAAAATTATCAATGAAGAGAGCAACGATATTCAAAAACTTTTAACCGATTTTCCAAACATTAAAACCATTTTCTGCAATGGGCAGAAATCCTTTAAAAACCTGCAGAAAATATTGAACAAAGATCACAAGATCCCAAGATTTGCATTACCTTCAACCAGTCCCGCTTATACCATTTCTTACGAAAATAAATTAATGGAATGGTCTATTTTAAAGTCTCAACTATGATTAAATTTTCTATATTTTTTTATCGCAGTTTCAGCGTTTGCAAACAGTCAGATTTATAATTTCGATTTTTTAACAAAATACAACACGCACAATTCGAAAAACGGTGCCGATTTTGACACGGTGAGCTATTTCAATTCCGATGACTTTTCTTATTATTTAAAATTGAGTAAAAGTGAGAAAAAATTTGCTGCATTTCTTACAGATGAAAAAAAGAAATTGGTTCACTGTTTTAAAGTTCTTGAATCTAATGTAAAAGGTGAAGTTCAGTTCCAATTCTCGTATGAATATTCTCGCAACTATATTCCAGAGAATTCTTCTGAAAATTATTATTTCGAGTTTTCACCCGTTTCAGAAACGGCTCCAAAAGAGGTTATTCTAAAGGTATTTAAATACAAAAAATCCAAAAAACCCATTTTTGAGCAAAATTTAACGCTTTTACCAGCCAACAAAAATCTTTTTGCAATGTATAAAAAAAGCATTCTGAGGTATCTTCATACTTCCGAAGAAAATAGTTTTCGGGGAAATTACATGGTAAAAAAGGTGGTAGAAAAACACAAAGATTTCACTTGTGAAATCAACTTGGAAGAATACAAAAACATTGATTTAGAGCTTAAACTTCCGGAAAAATTAATTATTGATAATTCCTTTAAAAATGGAGTTACCTCTTTTAAAGTGATTCAATTTTAGCGTATTTTTTCTCTTTTGTTACAATTGAACTTTAATTTTAAAGCCAGAAACTACATTCATTTTTATCTGATCTACAGTCACATTATTCGCCTGAATTTCTAAAACCAAATAGTTTTGCGTGGTGCGGAAATATTCTAAAATCTCTTCATCTGGTATTGAAAAAGTAATAGTATTTGGATTCGTATTGTTATACGCTGTCGCAATCAATCGGTCTGTTTGATTGGGTGCTTTTACGTAAATTCTTGCGTTTTTAATGATATCTAATTTGTTTCCCAACTGCGAACTTACATAGTTTAATGTCAAAGAATTGAGTTTAACCGATTTGAGATTATTAATAGAAAAATTAGGATTATTTTCTTTGATCTTCGCATCTAAGTCAATATTCATAGGCAAATCCGGAGTTTTGGTGTAACCAGTTGTACTCACACTTGCAAAAGGTACATCGAGTGTGGTATTGAAGGGCACATCAAAGGGAGGAAGCGCATCTAATACAGAATTTACTATATCGCGACAGCTTGATACAAAAAGCAGCATTAGTATTCCGGCAATTACGGGTAGCTTTTTCATATTTTACGTTTTATTTTTTTAAACAAAAGCATTTATCGTTCCACTTTGGATCGCATGTAAAATGGCTTGAAAATATTTGCTATTGACAAAGGCATTTCTATGTTGTATATTTGCACGCCGAAAATCATTCGTTTTCGGTCTTAATTTTTAAACCGTAATTTAAAAAAATGAAAACATCAGATTTTAATTTCCACTTGCCGGATGAACTTTTAGCTGAACATCCAAGTGAACACAGAGACGAAGCAAAGTTGATGGTTCTAAACCGAGCAACCCAAACAATAGAGCATAAAAAATTCAAAGATGTTGTTGATTATTTCAATGAGCATGATCTCTTTATTTTTAACGATACCAAAGTTTTCCCTGCACGATTATTTGGTAATAAAGAAAAAACAGGTGCGAAAATCGAAGTTTTTCTTTTGAGAGAATTAGATAAAGAAACCCGTGTTTGGGACGTTTTGGTAGATCCAGCAAGAAAAATAAGAATTGGAAATAAGCTATTCTTTACCGAAGATGAAGGTTTGGTTGCGGAAGTAATCGACAATACCACTTCAAGAGGAAGAACACTTCGATTTTTGTACGATGGTTCTTACGAAGAATTCCGTGCGAAACTGAAAGAACTAGGGCAAACTCCACTTCCTAAATACATCAAAAGAGAGGTTGAACCAGAAGATGCAGAACGTTATCAAACGATTTATGCAAAACATGAAGGTGCTGTTGCAGCTCCAACTGCAGGTTTACATTTCTCTAAACATTTGATGAAGAAATTAGAAATCAAAGGAATTGATTTTGCTGAAATTACCCTTCATGTTGGTTTAGGAACTTTTAATCCTATCGAAGTAGAAGATCTTTCTAAACATAAAATGGAGTCGGAAGAAGCGATTATCACGCAAAAAAACGCAGACATTATCAACAAAGCGGTAACTGAACAGCGAAGAGTTTGTGCAGTTGGAACCACGACGATGAGAGCGATTGAAACATCGGTTTCTTCCAACAAAAAAATCGGACCATACCACGGTTGGACGAATAAATTTATTTTCCCACCACATGATTTTGGTGTTGCAAACGCGATGATTACCAATTTTCATACTCCAAAATCTACATTAATGATGATGGTTGCAGCATTTGCAGGAAAAGATTTCTTAATGCAAGCGTATGAAGAAGCCGTGAAGAATGAATATAAATTCTATTCTTACGGAGACGCAATGCTTATTATTTAAGAGAATAGTAAAAAGTTAAAGTACTTCGCGAAATTCTTAGTGTAATTAACTATTAAAGTTAACTTTAGTAGATCAAAAGTTTTTAATCCTAAAAAAAAATGATCTACTAAAGCGAACTTTTTCATTTGGAGGTTTTTGTCTTGAATTTTTAAGAAATTTTTCCAATGAAACTTCATCCTGATTTTCACTTCATCCATTGGGAAATCGCCGAAAAATCTTTGTCAATTTTTTCTAATGCAGACTTTTATAATTAAGTCAAAATTTCTTTTTGAGAAACTTGCGAATCTAAATTTTGGCTAAGAATCATTAAAGCAATCAAAAAAAATAACGACGAGGAACTGGAAAATTTAGTAACAGAAAGTCCAAAACTAAAAAATATAACAGGATCGATCGTAAATAAAACTCAGGTTTCAAACTTGGTTTTTTTTACCTTTTACTTGGCTCTTTAAAAAAATGAAAGACATCCGAACTTTATCACTCGAGCAACTCACCGATTATTTTCTTTCTTTGGGCGAAAAATCTTTTCGTGCAAAACAAGTTTATGATTGGTTGTGGAGCAAAAATATGCATTCCATCGAGGACATGACGAATCTTTCGAAAGAGCTGAGAGAAAAGATTTCTGAAGAATATATCATTAATCCGATTTCAGTTGACGAACTGCAGAAATCAAAAGATGGAACCATCAAAAATGGCGTGAAACTTCATGATGGACTTTTGGTCGAATCCGTCTTGATTCCTACAGAAACGCGAACTACAGCTTGTGTTTCGTCGCAAGTGGGTTGTTCCCTCAATTGTGAGTTTTGTGCAACCGCACGCTTGAAAAGAATGCGTAATCTTGAAGTTGCAGAAATTGTAGATCAAGTTGCTCTTATCGATCGACAAAGCAGGCTCTATTTTGATCGGCCCCTTTCCAATATTGTTTTTATGGGAATGGGAGAACCGATGATGAACTATAAAAATGTAGTAGAATCGATTCGAAAAATTACCAAACCTGAAGGTTTAGGAATGTCGCCACGAAGAATCACGGTCTCCACTTCTGGGATTCCAAAGATGATTAAAATGTTGGCTGATGAAAATCTTAAAGTAAAGTTGGCGCTTTCCTTACATTCTGCGATTGAAAAAAAGCGCAACGAAATCATGCCTTTTTCGGATAAATTTCAATTGACCGATATCATGGATTCTTTGAAATATTGGTATGAAAAAACCGGAAATATCATCACTTTTGAATATTGTGTTTGGAAAGGAATTAATGATACAGATGAAGACATCAGAGCTTTGATTCAATATTGCAAGCAGATTCCAAGCAAAGTGAATTTAATTCAATACAATGCAATCGGCGACGGAAAATACGACCAATGTAATAAAGATGCCGAAGAAAATTACGTGCGACAACTAGAAAAAGCCGGAATTACGGTACTGATCAGAAGAAGTCGCGGTGGAGATATCGACGCAGCTTGTGGACAACTTGCTAACAAAAGTAGCGAGTAATGTTTTCGCACCTTGGTAAAACCAGAACTCCCAAACATAATCTCGGTATTGCGTCGCTTCTTTCCTTTGTTGCGGGATTGGTGAATGTTGTAGGTTTTTTCGCAGTTCAGAAGTTAACCACCAATGTCACCGGACATTTCGCTTTTTTTGTAGATGAAGTTTTTAAACTCAAGTTTGAAAATGCCCTTCACGTCGCGCTTTTTGTTATTTTCTTTCTTTTTGGGTCTTTTTTTGCGAATTTTATGGTAGAGGTTTATTCGAGAATTCGCGAAAATCAAATCTATGTTCTTCCGATTTGTACGGAAGCTTTCATTCTTACAATCATCGCTTTCCAGGGAAATGATTTCATTAAAGAAAGTCCAGATTTGATCGCCTATTGCTTACTTTTTGCGATGGGAATGCAAAATTCACTCGTAACCAGAATTTCGAAATCAGTCGTACGAACAACCCATTTAACAGGACTTTTTACTGATCTTGGAATCGAGATTTCTCAATTGTTTTTTTATAAAGATGAAATTCATAAATTCAAATTAATCAGATCGATTAAATTGCGGCTAACAATTATTTTTATGTTTTTTTCGGGTGGAATTACCGGCGGGATTTTGTTTTCCTTTTTCGGAATCAAATCCCTAATTTTAGGATCGGTAATTTTATTGAGTGGCCTGTTTTATGACTTTGTTAAAATCAGATTATTACTCCATAAACGATATCGATGATGACAAAACTCCATTTATTTTTCGGACTTCTTATTTCTTTGAGTTTTTCTGCTCAAAAGGAAAATCAATGGTTAAAATTAAACCGATTTGAAGTAGCGGTTTTAAGTGATTCTTTAAAAGAAAATTCGGGTTTAAAATTCTATAATCACCGTCTTTTAACGATCAATGACAGCGGAAATAGCTCAGAAATTTTTGAAATTGATACCACTTCCGGCAAGATCAAAGACATTTTTAAAACCCAACTTAAAAATGGAGACTGGGAAGCGATAACAAGTGATTCTGCTTCTGTTTTTGTAGGTGATTTTGGAAATAATGCAGGAACAAGAAAAGATTTGAAAATACATAAAATCCTTTTCAGCAGTTTACAGAAACCGTCAAATTCAATAAGTACACAAGAAATTCCATTCTACTATCCGGAACAAACGGAATTTACGTCAAAGAATTTAAGCAACAATTTCGATGCAGAAGCGATGGTTTTTTTGAACGGAAAAATTCATATTTTCACGAAAGAATGGGAATCGAAATCCACCACGCATTATATTGTAGATCCAAACGTTTCAGGAAATCAAGGTGCTAAAAAATCAGAGACCTTTCATACCGGTTTTGTGGTGACAGATGCTTCTTATTTCGAAAAAAAACTTTATTTAATCGGTTATACCAAAAATGCCGAAGTTTTTCTCTCCATTTTTGAGGAGACCGATTCTGGAATATTCTTTAGTCAAAAACCACGAAAATATTTTTTGGGAAGTGCATTTTCAATCGGTCAAATTGAAGGAATTGCAGTGGATGAAGACGGTGTTTATATCTCAGGAGAAGTTTTTACATCACCACTTGGAAGGTCAAAACAACGCCTATATTTTATTCCCTCCTTAAAATTGAAATAAATCCTATCGGTTGACGAGTTTTTGCCAAAAATCTGTTTTTAATAATTATCTTTGCCCTTATTAGTATTTTAATAATTCCTTTAGTTTTGGCGAATATCGTAGAAGAAATCAAAAAGCCCATCAAAGAAGAAATGAAACTTTTCGAGCAAAAGTTTTACGAATCGATGCAGAGTAATGTTCCGCTTTTGGATAAAGTTACCCGTTTTATTGTGACTACAAAAGGGAAGCAGATGCGGCCAATGTTTGTTTTTCTTTGCGCGAAGCTTTTAGGCGAAGTCAACGAAAAATCTTTCCGAGGTGCTTCAATGATCGAGTTGATTCACACCGCAACGTTGGTTCATGACGATGTAGTAGATGAAAGTTTTAAAAGAAGAAATTTCTTCTCTATCAACGCTTTATGGAAAAATAAAATTGCGGTTTTGGTAGGAGATTACCTTTTATCAAAGGCTGTTTTACTTTCGACGGACAACAAAGATTTCGATTTACTGGCTGTAATTTCTACCACGATTCGCGAAATGTCTGAAGGGGAATTGCTACAGTTAGAAAAAGCCCGAAAATTAGACATTACAGAAAACGTTTACTTTGAAATTATCCGTCAGAAAACGGCAACTTTAATTGCTGCTTGCTGCGAAATTGGAGTGCTTTCGAATAATGCTGATGAAAATACTGCACGGAAAATGCGGGAATTCGGAACTTTAACCGGAATGGCTTTTCAGATTAAAGATGATTTGTTTGATTTTCTAACCTCAAATATCATTGGAAAACCTGTTGGGATCGATATTAAGGAAAAAAAGATGACTTTGCCCTTGATTTATTCCTTGAAAATGGCGAATGAAAAGGACAGAAAATATTATTTCAATACCATCAAACGGTACAATAATGATACGAAAAGGGTCAAAGAACTCATTCAATTTGTAAAAACTTCGGGTGGTTTAGATTACGCAATTGGCGTAATGAAAGACTATCAAGAAAAAGCAAAATTATTATTGGCTGATTTCCCGGATAGTGAAGCAAAACACTCACTCCATCTGATGTTGGATTACGTCATTGAACGGAAAAATTAGCTCCGTTTATTTAAGCAATTTCTGCATTTGCAAAGCATTTTTAATTCCCGCAGTTCCCCAAGTATTGTTAAAAAAGACGAAGGAAGTGCCGCTAAATTTCGATATTTTCTTTGCAATCACTTCCAGTTCATTCTCTGAATACTCCGATTTAAATAGAACTGGAACTCCATGAAAGCGGTAATACAAAAATTCATTGTTATTAATCATCACTTCATCAATGAGATTTTTCGAGAAACTGACGCCGCAGAAAACGATTTTTTTTTGCTTCAATTTTTGCAAAACTTCCACATTCCACCAACTTTCGTGTCGGAACTCTACCACATTTAAATATTTTGGTTCAACAGCTTCCAGCAGAAGAAGCAGATTTCCTTCTGTACAATGGAAAGAGGGCGGAAGTTGATATAAGAATCCGGCTAATTTTTCTTTCAACCCCGAAGAAATATGGGTGCAAAAATCTGCTGCTAAAGCTTTTACATTTTGCAATTTTTGAAGATGAGTGAAAGTTTTAGGAATTTTAATAAAAAATTTAAAATGTGGTCCCGTTCCGTTATACCATCTTTCTAAAGTTTTGAAAGTAGGTCGATGGTAGAATGTAGAATTTATTTCCACTGCAGAAATTTTAGTGGAGTAGAACGGAAGATAATCCCGCGACGGTAAATCTTCAGGGTAGAAGATGCCTTTCCAATAACTTTGTGCGAAACCGGAACATCCGACGTATTTTTTATTTTTCATCTTTTTTTATCAATCCTTCAATCAAAGATTTCCACTGAATATTGCTGCCAATAATTTTTGCTCCAGCGGAAACAATAGCGTTTCTCACTTTTTCAAATCCGGTAACATCTTCAATATTTGCCTTCTCATTTCGACCATGAATTTCGACTGTCACTATTTTTGAAGTTCTGTTAATGATAAAATTGCACGTGGCTTTATCTTTAAAAAAATGTGAAGTTGTGGGATGATTATTTTGTGGACTTTCCGCCGGACGAGCTCTGATATAAATACTTTCAGAAGTTTCCGTCTTTTCAGTTTCAAACTTTTCTATTTGTACCCAATCATACTGGTCTTCCGACAAGTTAGGTAAAGTCGGAACTTTTATTCTAATGTAACAATGAACTTGTGGAAGATCAAAAAAGAGATTTCCATTTTTATCGCACAAGGAGAATTCACCGAAGCCCTTTCCGGCAAGAAGTTCCCAGGAATTGATATCCAAAAATCTTTTCTTTACAGTTTCAAAATGCAAAATAGCTTCAGCGACGGTCTCCAATTCTATTTTTGAAACATTGTCGCTGAAGCCACCTTCTCTTTGTGTTGGAATTTTGTCGATCATGTGACGAAGTTTAAATCCTATTTCGCAAATTCTTCTACAATTCTTTTATTAAAAGCCGGTAAATCGTCTGGATTTCTGCTGGTTGTCAGGTTTCCATCTGTAATTACTTCTTTATCTTTCCATATTGCGCCGGCATTTTTTAAATCAATAGAAATCGATGGAAAAGAAGTCATCGTTTTACCTTTTACAACATCCGCGCTGATTAATGTTTGCGGACCGTGGCAAATCGCTGCTACTGGTTTGTCCTTTTCAAAAAAAGATTGCACAAATTTCACGGCGTCCTCGTCGCCACGCAGTGTATCGGGATTAATTACACCACCAGGTAAAAGTAGAGCATCATAATCATTTTCCATGGCTTCAGAAATTGTTTTGTCCACTTTAACTGGATCACTCCATTTGTGGTCTTTCATGCTTTTAATTTCTCCCGATTTTAAAGAAACAATTTCTACAGTTGCGCCCGCATTTTTTAATGCTTTTACTGGACTTTCTAGTTCCGACTGTTCATATCCGTCTGTTGCTAAAACAGCAATTTTTTTATTTTCTAAAGTGCTCATAAATATTTTATTTAAAAAGTAAAAACAGAAATTATGCCTTAAATCATCATTTAAGATTTAATTAATAAAAATTTGTCACTTCTTAACGAAAAGAGGTTGAAATAGAAAAAGCGGTTAAAAAACCGCTTTCTGTTATTTTGCTTTGAAATTGATTTCAGATTTAGCGAGCTTCGTAAGATCTTTATCGCAATTTTTTTCTTCTTTTAAAGTTTCTAGAAGCAGATTTAAAACTTCTTTTTCACCCAAAAGTTTCGCATAAGTTGCTAATGTTCCGTACGAGGCAATTTCATAATGTTCAACCTTTTGCGATGCAGCGATAATGGCAGCGTCGCGAACTGCTCCCGGTTCTGTTTCTTCCATAATTCCTTCGGCTTCTTTTAAAAGACCATCCATCGCATCACATTTAACCGCTTCCGGTTTCAATTTTAAAGCTTTGAAAGCTCCTTCCAAACGTTTTACCTGTTCTTTCGTTTCAGCTAAATGCGTATTTAGTGCATCTATCAATTTTTTTGAAGTGGCATTTTTAGCCATTTTCGGAAGATTTTTCACAAGTGCTTTTTCAGCCCAATATAAATCTTTCAGTCCATCGACCATAAAATCTTTCAGTTGATCCGCAGCGTCTGCTTTCGGAGCAATTTTACCTGTTTTCGTTTGTTTCTTTGCCATAATTTTGCTTTTATTCAAAATTGTAATCCAAAAATATGCCAACGAAGGAAGTGTTGCGCCTAAAAATTTCTGCGAAAACTGACTTCAATTCTCAAACTTCAATTTTTAAATTGGCCTTATTTAGCCTTAAAGAATTCAGGATAACGGATACAGAACTGAAACTCATCGCCGCAGCTGCAATCATGGGACTCAATAGAATTCCAAAAAAAGGGTAGAGCAAACCTGCTGCAACGGGGATTCCGACTGTGTTATAAATGAAGGCGAAAAAGAGATTTTCCTTAATGTTTTTGAGGAGTTTTTCACTTAAAATTTTAGCTTTTGCAACCCCTAAAATATCTCCTTTTAAAAGGGTGATTTCTGCGCTTTCGATCGCGACATCGGTTCCGGTACTCATTGCGATTCCAACGTTTGATTGTGCTAAAGCCGGTGCATCATTGATTCCATCGCCGGTCATGGCTACAATTTTTCCTTCCGCTTGAAGCCTTTTGATTTCGGCTAATTTATCTTGAGGAAGACAGTTTGCAAAATATTTTTTAATTCCTAATTCTTTGGCAACGGCTTTCGCAGTGTGTTCGTTATCGCCGGTCATCATTATAACTTCCACCTTATTCATTTGAAGAAATTGAATCGCTTTTTTTGAACTTTCCTTGATATTATCGGAAAAAATGAGCATTCCTAAAACCCGCGTTCCATTTGCCAAGAAAGAAATGGTTTTCGCGTGGTCTTCATTTTCTTTTATTTTCTGCTTTAATGAATCGGGAATTGAAATATTATACTGTTGCAAAAGTGCCATGTTTCCTAATAAAACAATTTCATGATCGATCGTTCCTATGATTCCTTTCCCAGAAATGTTTTCGAAGTTTTCAACTTTTTCAAAAGTCTCATTTTCTTTTTTAAATTCATTTAAAAGTGCACTGGAAAGTGGATGTTCAGAATTTTGGTTCAAGGAAGCTGCCCATTTTAAAACCAAATGTGAATCGATATTTTCTGTTGGGATCACTTCATCCAGTTTTGGTTTTCCTTCTGTCAAAGTTCCTGTTTTATCGGTAATTAAAACATTCACTTGATGCATGAGTTCAAGTGCTTCTGCATTTTTAATGAGGATTCCATTTTTTGCGCCTTTCGCGATTCCAACCGTTAAAGACATCGGAGTTGCCAATCCAAGTGCGCACGGACAGGCTACAATTAAAACCGCAACTGCATTAACCAAGGCGTAAATCAGTGCATTTTCACCACCAAAAATTTTCCATGCAATGAATGTTAAAATTGATATTGCAATGACGATTGGAACAAATATTTTTGAAATTTTATCGGCTAATTTTTGAATGGGCGCTTTGCTGCGACTTGCGTCGTTGACCATTTTTATGATTTGTGAAAGCAATGTTTCATCGCCTACTTTTTCGGCCATCATTAGAAAAGACCCATTTCCGTTGATGGTTCCTGCAGTTACTTTCATCCCGAAACTTTTCTCAATGGGAATGGGTTCACCTGTAATCATGCTTTCGTCTACATTTGAGTTTCCTTCGGTAATTTTTCCGTCAACCGGAATTTTTTCGCCTGGTTTAACCCTTAATAGATCGCCAAGTTTAACATCAGAAAGCGGAACTTTCTTTTCCACATTATCAATGATTACATTTGCTTGATCGGGAGTCAGATTCATCAACTCCTGAATTGCTTTTCCGGTTTTTTGATGCGCTCTCGCTTCTAACATTTGACCCATGATCACCAAAGTTAAAATAACATCTACCGATTCAAAATAGAGCGGAGTTTTTCCACCATGAGAAATTTCGTGCGGCAAAATTCCGGAAAAAAACAGAGCCAATAAGCTAAAGAGGAAAGCTGCAGCAGAACCTAATGCGATCAGAGAAAACATATTAAGATTCCAGGTTTTAAAAGAAATGAAACCCCTTTTTAGGAGAAACCAGCCCGCATAAAAAATAACCGGAACAGATAGTATCAATTCAATTATGCCCTGAATTTTATTAGAAAAGGGTATTTCGAACCACATTCCACCCATTGACAATAGGAAAACTGGAATGGTGAAGACTAAGGCAATTAAAAATTTATTTCTTAAACGTTTGTAGGTTTCATCATCATCCGTATTTTCGCCAATCACCGGAATTTTAACCAGATCCATTCCGCAAACGGGGCAACCAACATTAGAGTCATAAACTTTATCGCCTTCGCAAAACATGGGACAGTAATATTTTCCTGCATTATTATCGTGGTTGATGACCGTATTCTTTGCAGGTTTTTGTGGTGAATGGTGTGTTGATGCATTCACCAAATTCTGAGTAATCTCCTCTAAATGCATGTGACAAACGGGACAACCGACATCTGTAGGGTACGTTTTATCGCTTTCACAAAACATGGGACAAAAATACTCGCCTATTTTATGTTCGAAACTTTCGGGTAAATTGGTTTTAGAAAAAGCCTGTTTTTTGTTTTGATAATCAGCTCTTTCTTCAATGGGAACAAGAAACATGTTGCAAACTGGGCAACGTTTTCCGGGAGTAAAGTATACTTTTTCACCTTCACATTCCATCGGACAGTAATAAACGGAACTTGGAGAAATTCTTTCAGATGCAGGTAATTGGGTAGGTTTCATGCGGTAGATTTAAGTCCAACTTTCGAGCTTTTTCGTTGGACGATATTAATAAGAGAAGGAAGTTTGTTATAAAATTTAGAATCAGGTTGATTTCGACATAATATCTTTAAAATTAATAATGATCGAGAGCGATGTGGTTTTAATTTTTCAATTCTAAAGTGTTCATTGCAACAATACAACGATCACAAACCCTTATTATTAATGGAGATCGTCATCTAAATTTTTTAATCGATCGGTTATAAATTCAATTTGTGTTTTGCCATGTTCGGTGGGTTTACCATCATGATCTACGCCAACAAAAACAATTTTATCAATCGTGATGATCGTTTGCCGAGTCATCATGTTCCGCACATTGCACGCTAATGTAATCGAAGTTCTACCAAAAGCAATCGCTTCAATTCCAATTTCGATGATGTCTCCTTGTCTTGCAGAACTTACAAAATTGATTTCTGAAATAAATTTAGTCACACATCGCGGCGTTTCTAACTGAATAATTGCGTAAAGAGCTGACTCTTCGTCGATCCATTGCAGTAATTTGCCTCCAAAAAGGGTTTGGTTGGGATTTAAATCTTCAGGTTTGATCCATTTTCGGGTATGATAATTCATTTCAATTGTAATTTATCTTGTAAAAACAAGTTTTGTTTGGGTTGATAATTCTTCGTCTATTAAATAGTTTTCCAGATTAAATCCTTTTACTTCATTAAGTGTTTTAACTTGGTTTTGAGCACAATATCGAGCAACTAAACCTCGTGCATGTTTGGAATAAACAACGATGGTCTTCAATTTTCCTTCTTTATAATTAAAGAATTCAAAATCGATCACTGGAACTTTAATTTTAGTTTTGTCAATGACTTTGAAATATTCCTTACTTGCCAAATTGAGAACGACATCTTTTGCACTTAATTCACTGTTGAGCTGCTCTGTAATCTTATCGGTCCAGAAATCGTAAAGGTTTTTATAATCATCAAATTGAAATTTGCGTCCCATTTCTAATCGGTAAAGCATGATTCGGTCTGAAGGTTTCAACAATCCATATAATCCGGAAAGCATTCGGTAATTTTTCTGCAGATATTTGATTGATTTTTCATCTAATGATTTTGCATCTAACGCTCGGTAAACTTCGCCACTAAAAGCCATTAAAGCCGGTGCAGATTCGTTTGACTTAGGATTTGCTTTCCAATTTTGATTTCTTTCCCAATTTTCATCGGCCAGCTTCGGAGAAATTTCCATGAGTTCTGACAAATATTTCGACGATTTTGTTTTTAGCGAATTCTGAATCATTTCTGCCTGCTCAATAAAATGGGGGACCGTTGTTTTCAGAAAAGCATTGGATTGCTCAATATTCATAAGTTTTGCAGGAGAAGTAAGTATTTTCATTTGAAGAAGACTGTTGCGTTTGTTGTAAATTGGTCGTATTTCAGAAGCTATAATTTTATTTCGACGGGAAATAAATTCTTGTTTGTGTATCCGATTAAGGTTGAAATAAAGCGAATAATTTTAAATTTCCCCTTTACCCTGACGTAGAATTTCGGGTTCACCACTGGTGAGATCTACAATCGTAGAGGGTACATTGTCGCCATAGCCGCAATCGATAACGATATCGACTAAATTATTGTATTTCTCCGCAATTAATTCGGGATCGGTAGAGTATTCGATCACGTCATCATCATCTTTGATGGAGGTAGATGCGATTGGATGACCTAATTTTTCGACAATAAGTTGTGGGATATGATGATCAGGAACACGAATTCCGACGGTTTTTTTACCTTTATAAGCGAGCGGTAAACTTTTACTGGCTTCCAAAATAAAAGTAAACGGACCAGGAATATTATTTTTCAAAAGTCGAAAAATACTGGTGTCAATTGGTTTTGTAAATTGTGATAGATGGCTTAAATCATTGCAGATAATTGAAAAATGGGCTTTTTCTAACTTCACTTTTTTTATTTGCGCTAACTTTTCCATCGCCCGAATGTCAAAAATATTACAACCTAACGCATAAACGGTGTCGGAAGGATAAATAATAATGCCGCCATTTTTAAGGGTGCGAACTACCTCATCTAGAAGGTTTTCCTGCGGATTATCGGGATAAATTTTCAGAATTTTTGCCATATACAAATTTAGTAAAAATAGATTTATAAATTATTTTCGAATAAAATTTGGAAGTTTACATAATAGTTGTATATTTGCACCACAATAACGCGGGGTAGAGCAGTAGGTAGCTCGTCGGGCTCATAACCCGGAGGTCGCACGTTCGAGTCGTGTCTCCGCTACTAAGTAAAGAGAATCATTAATTTGGTTCTCTTTTTTTGTGGGGTAATTTCTTGTGTTGGTGAGGGTTTTTGGGGGATTTTCTAAGATTCTCTTATTTTTAAATTATTTCTCTATCATCTCTACAACTAGCAAAAAAAGGCATACAATTAGGTAACCCATTTATTCATTTGGTAACCCATTCTAAACCCTACAAAAATGAAAATTCTATTCTCTCTCTTTAAACCAGACATTTAAAATTTGCTTAAATTTTATACTCTTTTAAAAATGGTGGTTTTTTGTTTTGAAATAATTTTTATCCAGCAAGATGCTAAGAGTGGCATTTTAATATTTTCCGAAATATCACCGTAGTTTCTTACTTTTGGCTAACATTTTTATTATGGAAAAATATAATTTAGGATTGGTTCTTTCTGGTGGTGGTACAAAAGGCGTTGCTCATGCAGGTGTATTGACTTTTTTAGCCGAGAAAAACATCAAAGCAGATGTATTGGCTTGCTGCAGCGCCGGTTCAATTGTAGGTGCTTTGTATGGCGTTGGAAAGTCTGGAGAAGATATTTTAGATTTTTTTAAATCGGTCTATTTCTTTAACTGGAGGCATTTCGCTTTCAATAAACCGGGATTGGTTTCCTCTACGATTTTTTCCAATTATCTGTATCCTATTTTTAATGATATGACGATCGGTGAACTTGATATTAATTTGAAAATTATTGCTACAGAACTGGTTTCCGGCGAGCAAAAAATATTTGAAGGAAAAGACAAAATAGTAGATGCGGTGATTGCTTCCTGTTCGATCCCAGGAATTACGGTTCCTTATATTGTTGGTAATGAAATGTATAGTGATGGCGGTGTTCTCAATAATTTTCCTGCAGATATTATTTATAAGGATTGTAAAAAACTAATTGGAGTCTATGTTTCGCCCCCACAAGATGTTGAACTTGTAGATCTGAACACTATAAAATCAGTGACCACAAGAGCTTATGAATTAATGTCTCATCGAACAGAAATTTACAAATTTTCTTACTGCGACTGGGTCATTACTTCTAAAAAATTAGCGAATTATGGCACTTTCGAAAGAAAAGCCAACCGACTCGAAGAAATCTTCGACATCGGTTATAATGCTGCAAAAGATTCTTACGAAAGATTTGCGCGTTAAAAAATATATTTCCAGTACACTAAAATTCCGGTGCAGATTGCCGCGAAAGCCATTAAAACAACTGCTCCTGCTGCAATGTCTTTAATGATTTTGATGCGTTCGTCAAACTCAGGTTGTATAACATCGCATATTTTTTCAACTGCGGTATTTAAAATTTCAGAACTTAAAACTGCAAAACTGACGATTAAAATTAAAGCGGTATCTGTTGGATTTAATTTCAAAAAAACGATCAAGAAAAGATTCGCGATCAGTCCCAAAATTTCCAACTGAAAATTTCTTTCAGATTTCAACATCCAAAAAACACCATTAACTGAGTTTAAAAAGCTTTTGTAGAACGGAGGTTTTCTCATTTACCAGCTTTTATCGATCATGTAAAGTAATTGTCCCATCGTCACTGCGCCCAAAAGTAATTCCCGGCGATTCACTTTTTCAAAGGTATCCTCATCGGAATGATGAATATCAAAATAGCGTTGTGAATCTGGAACGAGTTCTGCCACTGGAACATCTAAATCATGCAGTGGTTCAACATCGGTTCCGGCATATTGCATCTCAAAATTGTAAACGCCATAAGGTAAAAATAGATTTTTCCAGGATTGAATTTGGGCTCTTTTTTCAGCACTCATCACAAAAGCAACTCCACGTGGTGTAAATCCACCTCCATCACTTTCGATGGCAAATAAGTGTTTTTCGTTGTTTTTCTTCACGTTTTCGGCGTATTGATTTCCCCCTTTTACGCCATTCTCTTCATTGGCAAAACAAATTACACGAATGGTGTGGTTGTTTTTCAAACCCATTTTTTTGAAAGCTCTCAAAATTTCGATACTTTGCACGATTCCTGCACCGTCATCTTGCGCACCTTCGCCAACATCCCAGGAATCTAAATGACCGCCAACTGCGATAACGCTATTATCAATCTTACCGGTGATCTCACCAATCACAGAATGGGACCGTTTTTCGCCTTTCATCGCACAATTGGAATTCAGTTTTGCAAATACTTTTTGGGATTTCAAAGCTTTCTCCAATTCATCGGCACTTTTAGGCCCAATCGCAACTGCCGCGATTTTGAAAGTGTCATCGGTATCATATTTCATCATTCCAGTGTGCGGAACATCGTCTAACGCGGAAGAAAGTGAACGGATAATCACGGCTTTTGCACCTCTTTTTCCAGCCCAGGAAGCTGCATTTCTTCTGTATTTTCCGGCATCGCCATAAGCTTGTCCAGTGTTGATAAATTTTTGGTTAAAAGCGTAATTGAAGAATACAATCTTTCCTTTTATCTCTTCATCCGAGAGTTTATCGAAATCTTCTTTACTTTTTGCAAATATAATTTCTGCTTCTACATTTTTCCCTTTCGTCCCTTCAGAATTACCGAGAGAAAGCATTCGTATTGATTTCCATTTTCCGGATTGATCTTTAATCTGAAGTGATTCTTTTCCGCGTTCCCAAACCGGAACCATCACTTCCTCCATCCAGACTTTATCTGCACCGGCTTCTTTTAATTTTAAAACTGCCCAATTTGTAGCTTTTTCATAAGCTGCAGAACCACTTAATCGGTGACCAATGTTTTTGGTTAAATCATGCAAATTTTTATAAGCAGTTCCATTCACCAATATTTCATCGGCGATATTTCTGAATTGTAAGGAATCTTGTTTGCTTTGGGAAAATAAAATTCCGCCCAAAAAGAGCGGAAGTATTTTTATTGTAGAATATTTCATAGGGTATCAATATTGAGAGACCCAAATTTAAAAAAAAATTATTTACAAAAAATTAAATTATTGCTTCATATCGTACATAATTAAAGCGGTTACCAGTTTTGGTTCAATATAAGTGCATTTTGGTGGCATCACTATTTTATGGTCGGAAACTTTTAATAAATCATTAAAACTTACGGGAAAAATTCCAAATCCTACTTTATATTTTCCGGAATCTACTTTTTCTTTTAAGCTTTGAATTCCTTCGACAGTAGAATTTCCTTTGCAGTACGTAATTTTATCGGTTGTTTTAGGATCTGCAATACCCAAAATATCTTTGATAACAAACTCTTCCAAAAGGGAATGATCCAGATCATTCACATTGCTTTGTTTGTTTCGCAATTCATGTTTCACGTGAAGGGAGTAAAATTTTCCACCCAAATACATCGAAATGTGGAATTTTTGACTAGGGTAATACGGAATTTCTCCTTTTTCATGAACCAAGAAGTTTTGTTCTATTTTCTTTAAAAACTCCTCGTCTGTAAGACCATTCAAATCCTCTAAAAGTCTGTTGTAATCGTGAATTTTGATGGACTGATTCGACACGATAAAGCTGAACACATAATTGTAGTGTTCTGTTCCATTGTGTTTTTTGTTTTTATCCTGAAGGTTTTTTGCATTCAAAGCGGTAGAACCGATTCGGTGATGCCCATCTGCAATGTAAAATGAATCAATCTGCTCGATGACATCTTTTAATTCTTTCATTTTCAAACGATTATCAATTCTCCAAATTTTGTGGCGAGTTCCTTGATCATCTAAATAATTAAGAATGGGAACATTTTTCTCCTCATGATTCATGAGCAATTCCACCTTCGGATTTGCGATATAAGTGAGCAAGACAGGTTCTGCCTGAATGTTTACTTTTTCTAAATAGTAGGCGAGCTTTTCTTTTTTATGAGTAAGGGTAGATTCATGTTTTTTTATCTTATCATTTCGGAAATCATCAACACTTACCAAGCCTAAAAGTCCACGAAATACGGATTTATTGGGTAAAAACTGCTCATACAAATAATAAGCGGAAGAATCCTGCACGATTACTTTATCATGAAGCAATTCTTCAAAATTGGTTCTAATTTTCCGAAGATTTCGATCTACATCTTTCGATTTACTCACTACATATGGTTTTATCATCTGAATGTATGATGATTCCATTTGGGCTTTTTTATTGATCTCTTCTTGAGAAAAATTATCTAAAGGATGAGTGGGAAAAGTTTCAACAAAGTCTTCACTTGGTCGAACTCCCCGAAAAGGTTTGAAAATAGGCATGTTCTTTCTATAATTTCGTTTTGATTGCAATAATTTGGTTGGCCAGTTCGGTACCGATTTTTTCCTGAGCATCTAATGTATTTCCCCCTAAATGCGGAGAAAGCGATAGATTTGGATTCATTAGAAGAGGAAGTTCGGGACTAGGTTCATTTTCAAAAACATCTAATGCAGCACCCGCTACTTTGCCAGATTCAATCGCCTTTAAAAGTTCAACTTCATTGAGAACGCCACCTCTTGCTGTATTTACAATAAATATACCGTCTTGCATCTTTTCAAATTGGGGTGCATCTATGATATATTCTGTGGTTTTTGGCGTGTTGATGCTAATAAATTGGGTGTCCTTCAAAAATTCGTCCCAATCTTGTGTAGACGTTATGTCAAAATTGATGGATTGCCCGTCGAAAAAGTTTACTGAGATTTTCTCAGTTTTCGGTTTTCTGGTCAAAACTTTAACCTTCATTCCTAAAGAAATACCTATTTTGATGACTTCTTTTCCAATTTCACCAAAACCGATTACTCCCAGATTTTTACCTTCCAGTTCATGCGCTTTGGAAAAAGATTTTTTCATCGCGGAGAAATGAGTGTCGCCTTCTAATGGCATTAATCTGTTGGATTCATGCAGAAATCTTGCTAAAGAGAAAAAGTGCGCAAAAACCATTTCGGCTACTGATCTTGATGATGCGTTTGGTGTATTGATTACATAAAGACCTTTTTCGATGGCGTATTCAACATCAATGTTATCCATTCCAACGCCGCCTCGTCCAATAATTTTTAAGCTTGAACAAGCATCGATGATATCTTTTCTAACTTTGGTAGCGCTTCTTACTAATAGAACATCAATTTTATTCTCGTTAATGAAATCGATAAGCTGCTCCTGTGAAACTTTGGCTTCTACAAATTCGATTCCCGCTTCTAATAAAGCATTTTTCCCTGATTCTGAAATTCCGTCGTTTGCTAAAACTTTCATATTTTCTAATTAATCGCCTTTAAAAATAATTTTTTAAATCGGTTAGTTAATACTTTTCATTACGTCAACCAAAACCTGCACACTTTCGATCGGCAATGCATTGTACATACTCGCTCTGTAACCGCCTAAACTTCTGTGTCCATTAAGACCATTGATTCCGGCTTCTTTCCAAGCGATATCGAAAGCTTCTTTTTTAGATTCATCTGTTAATTTAAAAGATACGTTCATCAATGAGCGATCTTCTTTCCGGCAGAAAGTTTCGAATAAAGGATTATTATCAATCTCGTCGTAAAGCAATTTTGCTTTGGCTTCATTTCTTAATTCTGCAGCTTCAATTCCGCCATTATTTTCTAAATGTTGCAAAGTAAGAAGGGTTGCATAAACTGGAAAAACTGGTGGCGTATTGTACATAGAATCTTTTGCGATGTGCAAAGAATAGTCAAGGTAAGAAGGAATATCTCTTCCTGTTTTTCCCAAAACGCTTTTCTTCACCACCACCATCGTCACTCCTGCAGGTCCCATATTTTTTTGTGCTCCAGCGTAAATAATATCAAATTTTGAAAAATCGATGACGCGGGAAAAGATATCAGAACTCATATCGCAAACCATTACTGTGTCAACTTCCGGGAAAGTTTTCATCTGCGTTCCATAAATGGTGTTGTTTGAAGTGCAGTGGAAATAATCATATTCACTTCCTACTTTATAATCTTTTGGAATAAAGGAGTAATTTTCTTCTTTAGAAGAACCTACAACATCTACTGTTCCTAGTTTTTTGGCTTCTTTAATGGCACCTGCTGCCCAAGTTCCTGTATCTAAATAAGCGGCTTTTCCATTGTCCTTTTTCATCAAATTAAAAGGAACCATCAAAAACTGTAAACTTGCACCACCTCCGACGTAGATTACCTCGTAATCATCGCCCAATTTCATCAACCTTTTTACGATTGCTCTGGCTTCATCCATTACAGGAACAAAATCTTTGCTGCGGTGAGAAATTTCGAGCAGCGATAGACCAATTCCATTAAAGTCTAAGATTGCAGCAGCAGATTTTTCGAAAACCTCTTGTGGTAAAATACAAGGTCCAGCGCTGAAGTTGTGTTTTTTGCTCATTTTTTTAGTTTTATAAATTCAATAATTTAGATGATTAACGGACAGTAAAATAGTAAATATGGTATAAAAAAAATGCCCACAATAAGTGAGCAGAAGTTTTATTCTCCGTGCAAAAACGCTTTTTTCTGCAGTAAACTCTCCTCAGATTCCACATGATCTTCATCTGGGATACAGCAATCTACAGGGCAAACTGCAGCACATTGTGGTTCCTCATGGAAACCTATACACTCTGTACATTTATCCGTGACAATGAAATAAACATCGTCGCTTACCGGTTCCTGTGGTGCATCTGCATCGATTGTGAGGCCCGATTTCATTACGACTTTTCCTTTCAGCGCAGTACCATCGGAAGCTTTCCAATCTACTGCACCTTCATAAATCGCATTATTAGGACATTCTGGTTCACAAGCACCACAATTTATACATTCGTCTGTTATTCTGATAGCCATTGCTACTTTATTTTTTAAATTTGCACAAAATTACTAAAATTCCGCCAAATTTCCATACAATGAATAGAGAAAAACAAATTTCAGGACTTGCTCAACTGGGTTTTTATATAAATAAATTTTTAGAAGTAAAACCTGAAAATTATAATGAAATTGACGAGAAATTTGCTGCATTATTGCGAAAATCAGAAATCGAAAATTCCTGGTTCACGCAGGAAAGTCAAAGATTTGCGTTAAAACAATGGGCGGATTTACTGACAGAAGAAAATTTAAATCACTGGCTTTCAAAATATAAACCATCCCATGACTCCAAAAAAGTAGGATTGATTTTAGCGGGAAATATACCGATGGTTGGTTTTCATGATGTGATTTCAGTAATTTTAAGTCAGCACATTGCCTTGATTAAACTTTCTTCTAAAGACCGCACCATATTGCCTTTTTTGCTGAATAAATGGCAGGAGTTTTCGGAAGCAGAACTTCAATATGAATTCGTAGAAAAACTTCAGGATTTCGATGCGGTAATCGCTACAGGAAGTAATAATACAGCTAGATATCTAGAATATTACTTTAAAAATCATTTAAGCATTATTCGTAAAAACAGAACTTCAATTGCAGTTTTGAAGGGAGACGAAACACCAGAAGAGCTCCAACTTTTAGCAGAAGATATTTTCCGGTATTATGGTTTGGGTTGTAGAAATGTTACGCGGCTTTTCATTCCGCAGGATTTTGTAATTGATGGATTATTTGAGAATTTTTTAAATTTTAAAGAAATCATTAATCACAACAAATACGCGAACAATTACGAATATAACCGTGCGATTTATTTGCTGAATCAAGAGCGATTTTGGGATAATAATTTCGTGATGCTGAAGGAGGATGAAGCTTTATTTTCGCCACTTTCGGTGATTAATTTTACGCGCTATAAAAACATAGACGAGGTGAAAAGTTTCATTAATGAAAACGAGGAAAACATTCAGGCAATTGTGGCAAAACCAGAACTTGGTTTGGATTCAATTGCATTAGGAGAGGCGCAGAATCCTGATTTGGAAACTTATGCGGATCATGTAGATACCATGCAATTTTTAGAGGTCATTTAATTTTTTTTTGATCAATTGAAACCCAGAATGAATTTCTGGGTTTTTTGTGCTTCAATCCTTTCAATTAAATTGAAGAATACTCTCAAAAATTAAGCATTTGTTAAAACCTCGAATTTTTTGGATTCAGAAGGGTTTGAAAAATCATCACATTTTCGCCGAATGTACTTTCAATTCGGTCAGTTATATTGATAAGTTCAATTTCGATAAAATCCTGTCTTTTTTCGTCGTTATCAAAAATCAGAAGCAAATTGGTGTTTTTTCCTTCGCTGATCATTTCGCTTTGCACATCAGAGAGGATGTATTTTTCAACATCAATTAAATTTTCAATCATTTCGAGAAGGTTATTCTCCATGTAGAGATTCCAATCATTGCTGATGTTTTCAGTAGAATGAAAAGTAAGGCTCAAAACACTCATTATTTTTAACTTTTTTTATGATTTAGTGGTAGACTTGAGGGGCAAAATTCGGTAAATTTTTCGTAAATTAGCACGTTATTAAAATCAGAAATTCATGAATAGTCAAGACAATTTATAAGTGCTTGATTTTCATTTTATTAAAAAAGATATATGCAAACAGAAGGAGAAAGGTTAATTCCTATCAACATTGTTGATGAAATGAAATCCTCTTATATCGATTATTCGATGTCGGTAATTGTTTCCAGAGCGTTACCCGATGTAAGAGATGGCTTGAAGCCGGTGCACAGAAGAGTTCTTTACGGGATGTACGGACTCAACGTATTTTCAAATAGAAAACATTTAAAGTCGGCCAGAATTGTTGGGGATGTTCTAGGTAAATATCACCCACACGGCGATTTGTCCGTTTATGATGCAATGGTGAGAATGGCGCAACCGTGGAGTTTGCGTTATCCATTAGTTGACGGGCAAGGTAACTTTGGTTCCATGGATGGTGATCCACCTGCAGCAATGCGTTATACTGAAGCGCGATTGAAAAAGATTTCTGATGAAATTTTAGCAGATCTTGATAAAGATACCGTTGATTTTCAGAATAACTTTGATGATTCAATGACAGAACCAAGCGTGATGCCAACGAAAATTCCAAATCTTTTGGTTAATGGAACTTCGGGGATTGCAGTGGGAATGGCGACCAATATGGCACCGCATAATCTAACAGAATCTATAAATGCGATTTGTGCTTATATCGATGATCGAGAAATCACGATCGATGAGTTAATGAAACACATCATCGCGCCGGATTTCCCAACTGGTGGGATTATTTATGGTTATGATGGAGTTCGTGATGCTTTACACACCGGTCGCGGAAGAATTGTGTTGCGTGCAAAAGTAGGTTTCGAAGAAGTTGGAAACAGAAATGCAATTATCGTTACCGAAATTCCTTACCAAGTGAATAAAGCGGAAATGATTGCTCGTACTGCAGAATTGGTGAAAGATGAAAAAATCACCGGTATTTTCGAAATTCGCGACGAATCAGACAGACAGGGAATGCGTATTGTTTACGAACTTAAAAATGATGCGATACCAAATGTAGTGTTGAATATGCTTTATAAATATACAGCATTGCAAACCTCGTTTAGTGTTAATAATATTGCGTTGGTTAAAGGTCGTCCGGTTCAATTAAATGTAAAGGATTTGATTCTTCATTTTGTTGAACACAGACATGAAGTAATTGTTCGTAGAACCCAATATGATTTAAGAAAAGCAAAAGAAAGAGCACATATTCTTGAAGGGTTCATGAAGGTGATCGGAACGCAGGATGCTTTAGATAAAGCCATTGCAATCATCCGTCACAGTTCAAATCCTGCCGAAGCGAAAGAAGGTTTGATGACAGAATTCGACCTTTCAGAAATTCAGGCACAAGCGATTCTAGATCTTCGTTTGGCGAGATTAACCGGAATGGAACTCGACAAAATTCGCGCAGAATATGACGAGATCATGGCTTTGATTAATGATTTGGAAGATATTTTGGCCAATGAGCCGAGAAGATACCAAATTATCAAAGAGGAACTTTTAGATATGAGAGAAAAGTACGGCGACGAAAGAAGAACGGAAATCGATTATTCAGGCGGTGAAATGTCGATTGAAGATTTAATTCCAGACGAAAAAGTAGTACTTACCATTTCTCACGCAGGTTATATAAAAAGGACTTCACTATCAGAATACAAAGTACAAAGTAGAGGTGGAGTTGGGAACCGAGCTGCAACCACAAGAGATGAAGATTTCTTGGAATATATTGTAGCAGCAACCAACCATCAATATATGCTCTTCTTTACCGAAAAAGGAAAATGTTTCTGGTTAAGAGTATTTGAAATTCCGGAAGGATCGAAAATCTCCAAAGGTAGAGCAGTTCAGAATCTAATCAATATTGAACCTGATGATAAAATCAAAGCTTACATCAGAACCAATGATTTGAAAGATCAGGAATACATCAATAAAATGAATGTAGTGATGATTACGAAAAACGGAACCATCAAGAAAACTTCATTAGAAGCCTATTCTAGACCAAGAACAAACGGAGTAAACGCCATTGAAATCAGAGATAATGACCAACTTTTAGGTGCAAGATTAACCGATGGAAATTCCGAGATTATGATCGCCACAAAAGATGGTAAATGTATCCGATTCCCAGAAGAAAAAGCAAGAGCTGTTGGACGTGGTTCCATCGGTGTTCGTGGAATTACTTTATCGGAAGGCGACGAAGTTATTGGTATGATTGTTGTCAACGATGTGCAAAATGAAACCGTATTGGTAGTTTCTGAGCGTGGTTACGGTAAAAGAACAGCAGTAGAAGATTACAGAATTACCAACCGTGGCGGAAAAGGAGTGATTACCTTAAACATTACCGAAAAAACTGGAAATCTGATCGCAATTCAAATGGTAACGGATGATGATGGTTTAATGATCATCAATAAATCTGGAGTTGCCATCAGAATGGGAATGGATGAAATGCGTGTAATGGGTAGAAATACGCAAGGTGTTAAAGTTATTAACCTTAAAAAGAACGATGAAATTGCAGCCATCGCCAAAGTGGAAATGGATAAAGAAGTCATCATCGAAGAAGGCGAGATAATCGAAGGCGCAGAAGATCAGGAAAAGGGAGCTCCAATCATTGAAGCTGGTTCTGATACGGATAATGAAATCATCCAAACAGAAGAAAATAAAGATTCAGAAGACGAGTCTGAAGAATAATAAATCAAATTTTAATTAAAATATAATGAAAAAAATATTTTTAAGCATCGCTTTAGTTTCTATGACTTTCGCATTTGCACAGAAAAAAGAAATCGCAGCTGCTGTTAAAGCAATTGATGCAGGAGATGCTGCAACTACAAATGCTCAGATTTCTGCGGCCGAAGCTGCAATGGGCGGTAAAACAACTTCTTTGGAACCTTCAGTTTTAGAGCAGTATTATTACGCAAAAGGATTGGCTCTTTTGAAATCTGGTAAAAATGCAGAAGGTGCATCTTATCTGGCTAAAATGACTGAATTGGGTAAATCCAAAATTTATTCCGGTAAAGACAGCTCGAAAAACAGAGTGTATTTCGTAGGAAAAGAAGAGGCAGATAAATCTGGTATTCAAGGATTAAAAGAAGAATCGTATACCAATACTTTGACTGGGAAAATTGCAAATACTATTAATCCTTTGCTCGAAAGTGCCAACAAATCCGCAATGGAATCTTATAATGCAAAAAATTATACCGTTGCAGCTCCGAAATTTAAAGAAGTATATGACCTTCTAAAAGCAGGTGGAGAAGATAACATGCAGTTCCTGTATTATTCAGGATTAAATTACGCTCTTGGCGGAAACAAAGAAGATGCAATTAATGTGTATAATGAATTAATCAATTCAGGTTACACAGGAGTTCGAACAACTTATAATGCAAAAAATAAGAAATCAGGTGAAGTAGAACCATTAGATAAAACTTCTTGGGATCTTTACAAAAAAATGGGAGCTACTTCCGAATACAGCGATTTCAAAATCGAAACTTCTAAAAGTATTGAGAATGAACTCTATGAAACCAACGCTGCGTTACTGATCGAAGCCAACAGATACGATGAAGCTTTAGCGCTGATCAAAAAAGGGCTAGAGAAATTTCCAACCAGTTCGAAGCTTACAGAATTGCAGGGAACTGCGTATTTCAAATCTGGGAAAATGGACGATTTTATCGGAAATATAAAAACCCAAATTGCTAAAAACCCGAATGATGCAAATGCATGGTATAATCTTGGTGTTTTAGAGAGCAAAAACCCTGCAACCGAAGCTGATGCAATCGCTTCTTACAAAAAAGCAGTAGCTTTAAAACCCGATATGGTTCAAGCTTGGCAAAATCTAACCTATGTAACAATGGGTGATGACGGAAAAGCAATTGATGAATACAATGCAGCAAAAAAAGCGGGAAAAGCAGAAGCTGCCAACAAAATTATCGAAGCAAGAAGAGCTAGATTAGCTGCAACTTTACCTTACGCCGAAAAATGGTATCAAAACGATACAAATAACATCGATGTAGTTAAATTGCTGAAAGGTCTTTACTTGTCTGGTAAAAATGAAGCAAAATTCCAAGAGTTCAAAAAGAAAGAAGCAGAAATGGCTGCAACTCAGAAATAGAATTGAAGTGATAAAAACGATATCGGATTCAATTGCGATATCCTTTCTACCTTTAAGATTAAAAAAAACCGGTTCGAAATTTTCGAACCGGTTTTTTGATGATTGTATTTTAATTGATCTCGCACTTTTCTAAAACATCTTTTATTCTTTTCATGGCTTCTTTCAACTCCTTTTCCGAAGCTGCATAAGAGAATCTCACACAGTTTGAATTTCCAAATGAAACACCACCAACAGTTCCAACATGAGCATGATCTAATAAAAACATCGCAAAATCATCTGCATCATTGATCGTACTTCCGTTTAAGGATTTACCGATATAATAGGAAATGTCTGGAAAAAAATAGAAAGCTGATTCAGGGTAATTTACTTTAAATCCAGGAATTTCTTTCATTAAATCATACACAATATCGCGTCTTTTTTTGAATTCTTCGATCATGTATCTGTACTCCGAATAATCAGTTTTCAAAGCAGTTACCGAAGCTTTTTGTGCCATTGAGTTTGCACCACTGGTCATTTGTCCCTGTATTTTTTCGCACCCAATTGCCAACCATTTCGGACAAGCCGAATAACCAATTCTCCATCCCGTCATTGCAAACGCTTTCGACATTCCATTGATTACCGCCGTTTGTTCATAAACCTGCGGAAATTCTGCAATAGAAGTATGTTTCCCATCGTAATTGATATATTCGTAAATCTCGTCGGAAATAATGGTAATCTGTGGATATTTCGCAATCACATTTGCAATTTGCTCAAGTTCTTCATATTTATAAAAACTTCCAGAAGGATTACAAGGCGAACTGTATAGCAACGCTTTTGTTTTAGGAGTTATCGCTTTCTCCAGTTGTTCAGCAGTCATTTTAAAATCCGTTTCGATTGAAGTTTCAATAAATACAGATTTTCCGCCCACCATTTTTACCATTTCATCATAACTTACCCAAAATGGCGCAGGTAAAATAACTTCATCACCTTCATTAATGATCGAGCATAATACATTTAAAATCGACTGTTTTGCTCCGTTTGAAACACAGATTTGGGAAGGCAAGTAATCGATATGATTATCTTTTTTTAATTTCTCGCAAATCGCTTCTCTTAAATCCAGAAATCCGGGGACAGGAGAGTAGTGACTGAAATTGGTATTAATTGCATCGAATGCTGCTTCTTTAATATTTTTTGGAACATCAAAATCGGGTTCACCTAGGGTTAAACTGATTACATCAATTCCTTTCGCTTTCATTTCCCGCACTTTATTGCTCATCACAAAAGTTTGAGAAAAACTCATCCGGTTAAGTCTTTCTGAGTAATTATCCATAGTTAGTTTTAAGTTTTTCAAAGATAATTTTTTTCTGCAAAGTTTTAAACATGTTTCTTTAAATTTGTAGAAATTATAATTAAAAAATGTCAGTCGAATTAATACAAAAATACTTCCCAGATCTTTCCGAACTTCAAATCGATCAGTTTTCTAAACTGGATGAGCTTTATAAGGAATGGAATGAAAAAATAAATGTGATTTCGCGAAAAGATATGGATTCGCTTTATGAAAAGCATGTCTTGCACTCACTCGGAATTGCTAAAGTAATGCAGTTTTCACCCCAAACAAAGGTTTTGGATATTGGTACTGGTGGAGGTTTCCCGGGAATTCCACTTGCTATTTTATTTCCTGAAGTTCATTTCACATTGGTAGATTCTATCGGAAAGAAAATTACTGTTGTTAAAGAAGTTTCAGAGGGAATTGGCTTAAAAAATATAACCCCGATTCACGGAAGAGCCGAAGATGTAAAAGGTCAGTTTCATTTTATTGTAAGCAGAGCCGTGACACAAATGCCTATTTTTCTGCGGTGGTTAAGAGGAAAATTCGAAAAAGAACAGTTTAATTCGAAACACAATGGCATCCTATATTTGAAAGGTGGTGATTTAACTGAAGAATTAGCAGGAATGAAAACAGAGATTTTTGACCTGCACAATTATTTCGAAAGCGAATTTTTCGAAACTAAAAAAGTGGTATATTTATCTAAGGGTAATTTTAATTCATAATTCATTATAATAAATGAATTATGTTCGTCGTTTTAATAAATATTAGAAGAATTATGAAAAAAGCAATACTATTTTGTATGACCATCGGTTTGATTTTCAGCGCAATAAGTTGCAACGATCGGTTTGAAGGAGATGAACTTGTAAACATTGAACCACTCAAAATCGATAGTGTGAAAATTCCACAAGACACCATGGATGTTCGTACTACCCAAACCATCAAAACCTATTCAAATTACACCTCAAAATGTGAAGGTTTTTACGGGTACGACTATCTGCATACTGCCGATTTTGAAAGAAAAGTGATTTCCTATAAATTTAAAAGCAGCGCAGCTTGCGGAGATTTGGTGACCAAAGCATCACAGATTAATTTTAATCCCCAAAAAACCGGACTTTACCTTTTTAGATTTTACAATGGCCAAGATTCTGCAGGTCAAAGTACTTATCTTGAAAAAGAGATCGTCGTGCAATAAACGAGAAAGCATAAAAGAATAAAACCTCGGGAAAATCTTATTTTTCTGAGGTTTTTTGTTTTAATTTTCTTATTTTTCATTTTTACCTTTTGATATGAAATTTCTCCAAAAAATAATTACCGAACTCATCAATCAAAACGCTGATTTATCAGGATTTAATATCGTGCTTCCCGGCAAAAGACCCATTGTATTCATCAAACAAATATTGCGGGAAAAAGAGTATTCAGGTTTTCTGCCGAACTTTTTTACCGTAGAAGATTTAATTTCAGATTTATCTGGAAAACAGCCTGTTCAGGGAATTTCTTTATGGCTTTTTGCTTTTCAGATTTATCAGGAACTTCATCCAGCCGAAGATTTTTCGAATTTTCTGAAATGGTTTCCCACTTTACTGAAAGATTGGGACGATATTTTGAAATTTTCAGAAAGCGACAAAGCGGTTTTGGAATACATGTTCGATGAGGAAAGGATTAAAAACTGGTCAGAAAACTTAGGAGATTCCGAAGATATTCCACGCCGAAAGTTTTTAAATTTCTGGCAGAAGATGAATGTTTTTCTTCCCATTTTAAAACAAAAACTTACCGAAAAAAACTGGGCAACTTCGGGCATGATTCATGAAGCTGCAAAAAATAAAATTGAAGATTTCGCGATAAAAACCGAACAGAAATTTGTTTTTTGTGGTTTTAATGCATTTACTCCGGTCGAAGAAAAATTGATAAAAAGTCTTTTGCAGTGGGACAAAGCACAATGTTTTTTTCAGGCAGACTCTTATTATTTCGATGATGAAAAACAAGAAGCCGGAAAATTTCTGCGCAGTCATAAAACCTGGAAAGAGTTTACCGAGAAAAGACCTTTTCATTGGATTGAAAATGATTTCGCACAGCCGAAAAAAATTAAAGTATATGAAGTTTCCGGCAATATTACTCAAACAAAAGTTTTACCGGAAATTTTCAAAGAAATCAATGACCACAATCTTTCAAAAACGGCAGTCGTTTTACTTGACGAAAATTTGCTTCCTGCAAGTTTAGATGCGATGAATGCAGTGCAATATCTCAACATTACGATGGGATTTCCGCTGAAAAATTTGGCTTTCAGTAATGCGATGAAGCAGCTTTTTTATCTTCAAAAACAACTGGAGAAAAAAGACTCTTCGTATTATTACAATGATGTATTGTCGGTTTTAGAGGAACTTCCAAATTCCGACATTGATCAGCAAATTATTGCCAATTTTAAATTGAATATTGAAGAAAGAAACATCGTTTATATTTCGAAAAAGCAGTTTACAGAATTTCTTTCGGAACTTTCTTATTTTGATATTTTTAAGAAAGCAACTTCCATTAATGATTTTTTAAATTTGTTGATTAAATTTTGTTATGAATTGAAATTCAGAGAATTAGATGATATTTTATTTGAAAACATCACGCACTTCGAACAAAGTTTTAAAATCATTAAAAATCAAATTTCCCCCTATTCCTTTGAAATTAAAATGGAAACACTGGAAGTTTTGATCAATCAGCTTGTAAATTCAGAATCAATTGATTTTCAAGGAGAACCATTGCAAGGTTTGCAAGTAATGGGACTTTTGGAAACCCGTCTTTTAAACTTTGAAAACATCATCTTGCTTTCTACCAATGAAGGTAAATTACCACTCGGAAATTCGCAAAATACGTATCTTCCTTTTGATGTTCGCCAACATTTTGAATTGCACACTTTCTTGGAAAACGATAGTATTTATGCTTATCATTTTTACCGCTTAATTCAGGATTCATCCAATGTTCACTTGCTTTTTAATGCTTTAAATTCGGGGGTAAATACCGGTGAAAAAAGTCGTTTTATTACGCAAATGGAAATTGAAGATTCATACCATCAGATTGAAAATATCATTATTGAAAATACCTCAGATCCTATTCAACAGGAACTCATTCAAATTCAAAAAACACCAAAAGTCCTGGAGAAATTAGAAGCGTGGAAAAGCAGGGTTTCAGCGTCTCATTTGACTTCTTATCTCTACAATCCGATTGATTTTTACCTCACCAAAATTTTAAATACGCGCGAAACAAGTGAAATTGAAGAAGAACTTTCCCAAAGAAGTTATGGAAATTTAGTGCATTATGCGCTTCAAAATATTTACGAAAAATTCATCGGTAAAAAATTGACTGCTAAAGATTTAGATCTTTCAAATGAAGAAGTTCTTGAAGCCATCAATGGAGCGATTGAACAGTTGAAACATCAAGTTGAATTCTATGCAAAAGGAATGAATTTTATCCATAAATCAATTGCAGAAAGGGTAGTGCGCAATGTTTTGGAGTATGATAAGAATTTGGTGGAAAATGGAAATTCTCTTGAAATTTTAAGTGTAGAAGGAAATTTTGAAGGGATTGATTTTTATCTGGACGAAGCGAAGGTAGACAAAGTTTCTTTTTATGGATTTATTGACCGAGTTGATCGGCTGAACGGAAATTTAAGAATTATTGATTTTAAAACTGCTAAAACCAAAAATCTTGCGATTTCTGCTCCAAAAAAACCGGAAGATTTGGAAAAATTAGAGCAGCTTTTTTTCCGCGATGACTATAAACAGGCGATGCAGTTGTGTATTTATGCTTATTCAGTTCTAAAAGAAAATACAATTCCCGCCAATTTTGTTGAATGCGGAATCTGGAGTTTTGCGGAAGTGAACAAAGGAGTTCAAAATCTACAGATTTTTGCAGATCAGGAAATATCGCTGAACCTTTTAGAAACTCCTATGAAATCTATAAAAAATTTAATTCTGGAAATTTTAGATCCCGATAAAGATTTTGCAGAAGAAGAGCGCGCGACTTGGTAATTACCACTGATTTCAATTTTATTTAGACCAAAAAAACCTTCAAATTTTTGAAGGTTTTCTTTTTATTTTGACTGGTTTTTTAAATTATCCGAAAGCATTAATTCCGGTAATATCCATTCCTGTGATCAACAAATGAACATCATGCGTTCCTTCGTAAGTGATGACAGATTCTAGATTTGCAGCGTGGCGCATCATCGGGAATTCTCCCATGATTCCCATTCCACCAAGAATTTGACGGGATTCTCTTGCAATGTCTATCGCCATTTTAACGTTATTTCTTTTCGCCATCGAAATTTGTGCAGGCGTTGCTTTATGGTCATTTTTCAACCTTCCTAATTGAAGACACAGTAATTGTGCTTTTGTAATTTCAGTTAAAAATTCTGCTAATTTTTTCTGTTGCAACTGGAATCCTCCAATAGGTTTTCCAAATTGTTTTCTTTCTTTGGAATATTGTAATGCTGTACAGTAGCAATCTACTGCAGCGCCGATTACACCCCAAGAAATTCCATAACGTGCAGAATTTAAGCAAGATAATGGTCCTTTAAGACCGGTAACATTGGGTAACAAATTTTCTTTCGGAACCTTTACGTTATTGAAAACCAATTCCCCGGTTTTGGAAGCACGAAGACTCCATTTATTGTGTGTTTCGGGAGTCGTAAAACCTTCGAAAGCTCTTTCTACAATTAATCCTTGAATTTTTCCTTCTTCATTTTTACCCCAAACAACGGCAATATCACAAAGAGGAGCATTTGTAATCCACATTTTTGCACCATTCAACAAATAGTGATCGCCTTTGTCTTCGAAATGCGTTTCCATAGAACCTGGATCTGAACCATGATTAGGTTCAGTTAAGCCAAATGCGCCAATCATTTCACCGGAAGCTAATTGAGGAAGAAATTTTCTTTTTTGTTCCTCAGAACCGAACTCATTGATAGGAAACATAACCAAGGAACTTTGTACAGAAGCTGCGGAACGAACTGCAGAATCTCCACGTTCAAGTTCTTGCATAATGAGTCCGTATGAGATTTGATCTAAACCAGAACCTCCATATTCTTCGGGAATATAAGGACCTAAAGCTCCAATTTTCCCTAATTCTTTCATCAGGTTTGGAATATCGGTATGATTTTGTGCTGCATCATCTATTTTTGGCATCACAAAACTTTCTACCCAATCTCTTACCGATTGACGAATAAGTTTGTGTTCATCGGTTAAAAGTTCATCCATTAAAAAATAATCGGGTAGGGTTGTAAGCGGATAATAAGACATATTTAAGATTTTGCTAAATTTAAGATTTTTCAGAAAGCTGAGGAAATTTTTGGGCTATTTCCTTAGAAATTTAATTACAATAATGACTGAGAAAAATTCTATGAAATGAAACCAATATTTAGATATCATTCAATTTTTTATCTGCAAATTTATACAAGTAAGGAGCTTTGTTTGCGGAACCATCGAATAATTTTTCTAATCTTTCAAGGGAATTTAAGGCTAAAATTTTGCGCTGAAAATTATTTCTTCTAAATTTTTCGCCGAGTACGATTTCGTAAACGGTTTGTAACTCTTTCATGGTAAACTTTTCCGGCAATAAACTGCTCGCGACAATTTGCGTATCAATATTTCTACGGATAAATTCTAATCCTTGCTTTATAATTTCCTCGTGGTCAAAAGCCATTTTTGGTAAATCATTTACTTCAAACCATTTGCATTCTTCAATAATAGTATTGGGAAAGCTTCCTACCAAAGAAAAATCAATGAGGCTGCAATAGCCAACTGTAATGAACCTTTGAAAAGTCCAGTGATCTTTTGGTACTTCAATATGTTTACTGGCAAGTAAAACCCGATGTGCATTATTTTCAGTTCTGTTTCGATCTCCAAAGGCTTGAAACTGTTTCAAAAAAATATTTGAAAGGTGCGTTCGCTCGTACAAAACACGAACCGC
Source organism: Kaistella chaponensis (assembly GCF_900156725.1). Classification (GTDB taxonomy): domain Bacteria; phylum Bacteroidota; class Bacteroidia; order Flavobacteriales; family Weeksellaceae; genus Kaistella; species Kaistella chaponensis. Next base: position 165,765 of record NZ_FTOI01000003.1, read on the forward strand.
CGCGTCATGTAAATCTTCATCATTAAAAACAAATCCACCAGGTAAAGAGCACAAATCGAGATCATGATATTTAAGGAGCAAAACTTTCATAATCCCTTTATGGAAACCAAATATGACACAATCTACAGAGATGTGCGGTACGAAATCTCTGGTATCCAAGAGTTCCTGCAAGTTTTGTTTATTTTTAGAATCGTCGAACTTCATGCGGAGGAATTATTAAAACTTTTAAAAAATTGATGAGTCTAAAGTAGTGAAAGTTATCAATATTTAATGCAATTAATCATTAAAATTGCTTTAATTTAGAAAATATTTAAGAGCATTATCGAATACAGTTATTTTTACTTTTCCTGGAAATTTTTCTCAAAATCTTTACAATCCACTTGTTTTAAAATGGAACCATCAAATTTGAGTTTTGCAGAATTTTCGTATAAATCTTTGTTGCCTTCCATTTTGTGATTGCCAATTCCTTCAGTTAAGTGATTTTTTTTCTTCAGGAAGAAAATTTCGCGCTCGGAGTTCATTCCTTCGGATTGAAATGAATAGTTTAATTTTAATGTATCACCATTTTGAGTTCCTACAATATCACCAAATGAACTGTCTTTTTCAGAATTTTTATAACGCATTTTTCCGGTGATGGTACCCAAATTATCATCGAGTGAAACATAAACAGAATCTTTTCCTGTAACACCAAAATAGCAGGTTTGTTGGGTTGAAGATTCGATAGGTTCAGCATTTTCTGGAACAACTACGACGGAATCATTTTGATTTTTTGTAAGCGTATTCTCTGCAATTTTTTTTTCGCAACTGTGCATAAAAAATAATGCGACAATTGGTAATAGGTATTTTTTCATAGGGTTTAGATTTTTGATTGTTGTAAATTTAAGAATATTTCGGCGAAAATATGTTTTGATGTTTGGGTATTATTTTCAAATCGGATTACTGATCATCACTGGAATACAGGAATTGAACACTTTGTCAGAAAGCGTATTGAGCAGACAAAGGATACGATTTTTAGTTAAGTTTACGTATTATAAAAAAGTCCTATAATTTATATTATGTTAAATTGAATATGTTTTACAAACCTGTTAATCTCAATATTACTTATCAGAAACTATTTTTAAAGAACATGGATATTTTTCAAAAAAAATACAGCTCCATTTAGAACTGCATTTTTTTTTTTTTTCTATTTAAATTTACCAGCGAGATTCTCGTCTTTTGCTGATCATTTGATCTACTGAAAATTTTCCTGGTCCCAAAGAAATTATTAACAAGTATACACTTAGATATAGCAAACTTGCTTCTCGTTTTGAAAAAGGATCTGCACCATGAACGAATAATCCTGCAACGGCCATTGTTACTATCAAAAAGAATACTGCAATTCTTGTAAAAAGTCCTAATATTAAAAATATTGAACATACAAATTCTGCAAAAACAACTAATGCCAAAGTAATTTTTGGTCCTAAAGAAAGAAAATCAAAAAACTGAATTTCTTCACCTGAAATCAATTGCTGAAGTTTTGGGAATCCGTGAGAAAGCATTGCAAAACCTATAAAAATCCTAACTACAAGAAGAAAAAAATCAGTAATTACAGGATTGCTTTTCGTGGAAGTAAAATAATTCATGAAAAAAATTTAACCAAATTTAATAAAAATCCTAGTCATAATCGAATTTAGCAATAATTTAATTTAACTATATCCGAAATTTTTTAAATCTCTGTCATTTTTCCGCCAATCTTTTTTCACTTTTACGAATAAGTTTAAGTGGATTTTTTTCGAGAAAAATTTTTCTAAATCTATTCTCGCCTCTGTTCCTACTTTTTTTATCGCATCTCCTTTATGACCGATAATAATCCCTTTTTGAGTATCTCGCTCTACATAAATGACCGAATCGATAAAAATAATTCCTTCTTTTTCATTGAAAACTTCGGTAACAACTTCTACGGAATAAGGAACTTCTTTTTCGTAGTTTAATAAAATTTTCTCTCTAATCGCTTCGTTTACAAAAAACCTTTCTGGTTTGTCGGTGTATTGATCTTTGTCGTAGTATGGCGGATTTTCGGGTAATAAAGATTTCAATTTGGGTAAAATAACATCAGTATTAAATCCTTTCAATGCTGAAATGGGTAGAATTTCCGCTTTCGGAATTCTTTCGTGCCACAACTCCATCGTTTTTTCTAAATCTTGCTGATTCGACTCGTCGATTTTATTGACTAAAATTAACACTGGTACAGGGATTTTATTCAGTTTATCAACCAAATATTCAAATGGTTCTGTACGATCTAAAATATCAACAATGAAAAGGAAAACATCTGCATCTTGCAAAGAATCTTTCACATAATCCATCATTTTTTCCTGTAATCCATATTTCGGATCCAAAACTCCGGGAGTATCAGAAAAAACGATCTGTAAATCTTCTTCATTATAGATCCCGAAAATTCGGTGTCTGGTTGTCTGTGCTTTTTGGGTAACAATTGCTAACTTCTCTCCCATCAGTTGATTAAGGAGTGTTGATTTTCCGGCGTTTGGTTTGCCTACTATATTTACAAAACCTGCTTTGTGCATTCTTTTTTATTGAAGTAATTAAAAATTAAGAGACTTCGAATATTCGAAATCGCTACAAAGGTAGTAAAACATTGTTTGACCACTAAAACTAAAATTATATTAAGGGGGAAATTTTTACAATGGCAAAATAATGCTTTAAGTAAAATGTATTTTTGACTGATTTAAAAAGGTGACACTATCTTTTGCCCACAATTCATAACAAAATTCTGACGGATGAATACCATCGCTGAAAAACTCTGAAACGGTTTGTCCTTCTTCGAGTTTTCCGAGCCATTCTTTAACATTTATTTTTTCAGTCGGAAAATAGACATTTTCATTATTCAAAACTTGTTTTTTAAGGTGTTGAGCTAAAATATCTTTGTGATTTCCTAAAACAAATTTCATTTCTTTTGGAAAGGCAGGAAATGCTTCAATGGTCGGTAATTGCGCAAATAATATTGGTGTTTCAGGAAATTTTTTCCGTAAATCATCAATAAGAAGTTGAATACTTTGGCGCCATTTTTTAGGTTGATTCAATTCAAACGTATCATTCCCACCGATTCCTATCACTAAAAGATCGCATGTTGTTTCAATGATTAAAGGAATTATTCTTTTTTGAATTTTGTGAACATTATAACCCGTTTTCGCATAAACTTTCCAATTGATATTGTGATTTAATTGTTCGCTCAATACCGTTGAAAAATGCCCCGCAAAACTATTTTTGTGCTGTTCTACGCCAACTCCGGCAAAAGAACTTTCACCAATAAATAAAATTTTCAAATTTTTATCGGAATTGATATCGATGAATCCTTCGGGATTCTTTGCTTCTGGCAAAATTTGAATTTCTCTTTTGATTCTTTTTCCTTGGAAATAAATAAAAGGCAATAATGGAATTGATTTGAATAAATGGAGAACATAATTGGTGGTCATTTCATTTATTTTTTAAAAACAACAGGTAAAATCTCGTTTTCCATTAAGGCAAATTTTTTCCGCAAATCACTTGAGAATTTTCTTGAATAAAAATTGATATCTATATCAAAACCAACGCTTTGTAATCTTTCGAAATAGTCCATTCCGTACCAACGAACGTGGTCGTATTGCCCGAAATGTTTTTGTTTTTCTTTTGGATCTGTGATGGTAAAATCTTCGTATGTTTTTTCTAAAGAATTTTTCATAGGAACTTGCAGAATTCCCCAACCGCCTTTTTTCATGACCCGAAAAAGTTCGCTCATCGCTTTTTTGTCATCTACAATATGTTCTAAAACATGATTGCAGAAAACGATATCGAAACTTTCGTCTTCAAAAGGTAAATCTAAAATATCTGCTTTTACATCAACAATTGGTGAATATAAATCGGCAGAAATATAGTCGAGATTTTTCATCTTTTTGAATTTTCTGAGAAATTCCTGTTCGGGAGCAATGTGAAGAACTTTGTGTTTATTCGTAAAAAAATCGGTTTCATTTTGTAAGTACAGCCACATTTGTCGGTGCCGTTCAAGACTCAATGTTCCCGGAGATAAGGCGTTTTCGCGCTGTTTTCCATAACCATACGGAAGAAATTTCCGGTATGATTTCCCATCGATGGGATCTGTAAACCGAGTGCCTTTAAAAAAAAGTACAATTAATGGACGCGCCAAAATGCTGACTTTGATGAGTAAAGGTCTTGGTATTTTATTTAAAAGGAATTTGGTGAGGGTTTTCATTAAAAATCCAGCGTAAATGGTTTTTCTTCATCACTCACAATTCCTAAAGCTTCATAAATATATTGGTAAGTAGAAAGCAAAACAGGTTTTCCATTGATGATACAAACATCGTGTTCGAAGTGTGCAGAAGGCGAATTATCGAGCGAAGTCACCGTCCAACCATCATCATGAAATTTCACTTTTTCAGTTCCCAAATTTACCATAGGTTCGATGGCGAGAACGATGCCGTCTTTTAAAACCTTTCCGCTTCCTTTTCTTCCGTAATTGGGAACTTGAGGATCTTCGTGCATTTTACGACCTAAACCGTGACCTACCAATTCTCGAACGACGCCATAACCGTGTTTTTCACAATATTCTTGAATCGCATTCGAGATATCTCCTACTCTTTTTCCACGCACACATTGTTCGATTCCTTTGTATAAAGATTCTTTCGTGATTTGCAATAATTTTTTGGTTTCTGGAGCTACTTCTCCAACTTCAAATGAATAGGCATGATCGCCATAAAAACCATTCATATAAACACCGCAATCAACGGAAAGTATATCGCCTTCTTTTAAAGGTTTATCGTTGGGAATGCCGTGTACAACTTCGGAATTTGGAGAAATACATAGGTTTTTAGGGAAACCATACATTCCAAGGAAAGCAGGTTCTCCACCGTGATCACGAATAAATTCGCCCCCTAAATTATCTAAATGTAATGTGGTTACTCCTGGTTTTATTTCTTTCGCAATCATTCCCAAAGTTTTAGAAACTAATTGGGCACTTTCGCGCATTAACCGAAGTTCTTCTAATGTTTTTAAATGTATCAATTTCTATACTATTGTATAAAGTACAATGTACAATGTACACTGTGTGTTATTATAATTAAATATTATTCCTTTTTTAATAAAGTACGTTGTGCATTGTACAATTATACTTTTCTACCAAAAAAGTCCTTTCTTTTTATCTTTTTTCATTTTAGAATAGGCCAAAACTTCTTTGCCTTCTACGCGAAATTCTATTTTGTCATTGATGATATTATAGATTTCTCCCCATCCAGGAAAACCTCCTAAATTTCGATCATCAATAAACAAATCTGCATCAATTTTTCGGGAAGCTTCTGCATGATCAAAAATTTCACCTTCAAAACTTGAATTGACGGCATAAAATTCTACCCCGTTTTTTTTGCAAAATTCTATTGCTTCATCTAATGCTTTACCATGACGATAGGTCCAAAGAATTAATCGATAACCTTCTGATTGAAGTTTTTTTAAAGTCTCGAAAGCGAACGTTTTTGGTTTGCCGATTCCTGGATAGGCATCATCTACAACAGTCCCATCAAAATCAATGGCTAATTTTTTATTGCTTTTCATCTAAGTGATTTTTGGTTTTTGCAAAGATAAGAAAATAAAAGAGTGGGTGAAAACATCAACCACTCTGAAATTATTATTTAAACTTATTTAAAATTAAGATTTAATCCATTTAAATTGATGATCTAAATCAGGAGTTGCAATTCGGTCTGTAATTTTCTGTAATCTACCTGGAAGTTTCATTAAATATTCTTGAGCTTTTTCGGCTTTTTCGTTTAAACCTGAAATATGTTCAATTTTCCAGTCGCTAAGAAGTTCACTTAAAATGTTGATATAATCGTGACCTGTGTAAACCATCGCTCTTTGAGCTGCATCTGAAAAATGTGCCCAAATTTCACCTGCTTTTTGGCCAGATTCCCGCATTAAATGTGCAGGCATAACAATTTTTTTACGCATCATATCTTCGAAAGCGATCATCATTTCTGAGGGATCTACTTCAAAAATTCTGGTAACGAAATGTTTGTATGCTTTTGCGTGACGGGCTTCGTCTGCAGCAATCACTCCACACATTTTGGCTAATTTCACGTTTCCGCTTTGTTTGGCCAAAGTTCCCACTCTTCTATGGGAAACATTGGTGGCGGTTTCCTGAAAACTCGTGTATATAAAATTTCGATACGGATCCATTGTTGTACCGATATCCAAACCGTCTTGAATTAAATACTGGGTTGTAATTTCTACTTCTCGCATATTAACTCTACCGCAGAGATAGAGATATTTGTTGAGTAAATCACCATGTCTGTTTTCTTCGGCGGTCCAATTTCTAATCCATTTTGCCCATCCTGAACTTTCTTCCTGGTTTACGCCGTCGATTCCCATTAACCAAGATTCATAAGTAGGCAATGCTTCTTCTGTGATACAGTCCCCAATTAAGGTTACAAAGAGATCATAATCCATTTCTCTTGCAAAAGTCTGAAGTTCTTCTACTTCATACTTAAATTCGGAGGAAGCTGAATCAGGCAGGAAATCTGTTGGTTGCCATATTTTTTCTACTGGAGTAAGGTAGGATGAAATGAAATCATTTACTTCTTTTCCCAGATTTCGCATCACTTCTAATCTTACTAATTTATTGTACATGTTCTTTTCTTTTTATGAGAACAAATATAATCAAATTATTATTCGGTGCATAAAAGGAAAAAAAATCATCAGGAAAAGTTTTCCCGATGAATTTTTGCTCCATCATTTGTTTTAGAATCGATAATTTTTTTGTGTATTAGTGATCATTAAAAAAAAGTTTTTAGAATTACATTGCTCCGCCATTCATAATAATCTGGAAAGCATATTTAAAAACTGAAATCATTCTTTTAATGGTAGAATTGAACACGATTACATAAAAACCACACCCGAAAAATCATGATAAACTCATTCTAGATCGAGTGCGGAAATCACATTTTTTTGTAAAGATTATTGATTGAGGTCTATTCTGGAAATCAATACCCGATCACCTTTTGGAGTTTCGCTGAAGAAATAGGTGTAATCGCCCAGTTGAATTCGGTTGTATTTTTCATAGAGGTAATATTTTTTCTTTTCCAGATCGCCCAAAGTTCTAAATTCTGAAGAAATACCCGATTGTAAATCCAGTTTTCCATATTCGATGCTGTAGAAAGGCGCATAACTGGTTGTAGTTGTATTAGTTGTAGTGCCATTGAAATTCATCATGCTGCTAAAATCAGTATCAACATCAATCGCTTTCACCATTTCCATAATCCAATTGACTGATTTTCCGTCTTTACTTTGGATGATATAACTTGTGGCGGAAAAATTATCTGCGGTCATGGGTGAATTATTGAAGAATCCTTTTTTATTCTTTTGATCTAATAAAACGGTATAATTTTTATTAAGATGCCCATCTGGACTGAAATGCAGCATATACAAACCTTGGTAGATTCTGTCGTAACTTTTTCCTGAAGAGCTGGTCTGAACTCCTGCCAATGTATTTAAAAATTTATTTCCACCACCACGACTGTTGTTTTTTTTGAAGTCCTGAAAACTTAGAAGCATAGAACCATCGTTTAAAATCTGGAAATTATTGGTTTTAAATTTCTTTCCATCAAATTCTAAGGGCTTTTTCATATCTAGACCAGCGACTGCTTTTTGATTCAATTCTGTGATTGGTGTTGCATTTACAAAGACCGCTTTTCCACCAGACATTTTACAAACGATAAAATCGGTGTATTTTTTTTCATCCATTATCGCATCAAGTGCGTCTTGACTTGGCATCATTTCTTCTTTCCCCGAAACCACATTCACTGTTTTTTTTGCAGCACTGATAAGTCCTCCTAAACCGCTTACTTTGCCAATTATATTTTCAGCAGCAGAGGAACCTCCTTTGGTTTGTTCAATTTCTTCATTGTCCATACTGGTTGCAGCAACAACGGAACCTAGAATCTCTTCGGTAGATTTGCCGTCCTTTTTAATTCCTAATCCATACAAAATAACTTCCCCATTTTTTTCGTAAGCATTAATGATTCGATATCCCGAAGTTGGTGCTACAAATTTGAAATTTTCTTTAATTTTTCCTTCAGGTGAAATACGGAAATAAGTCATCTCATTCGGTGTTCCGGCGGTTCCTTTTGCTGGAGACATAATGTGAATCCAATCTCGTGGCAGATCATCATTCTCGATGTTTTTGCTGTCATCATCTAAAAGAGGTTTTGAAAAAACAGGTCTTAATTGATACGTAGTGTTGATGGATTCTAAATTTGTGATTTTGCCGTCATTGTTTACTTTTAGAAGATCCATTTTAGAAAAATCTGCTTTTTCTTTGCTATAAGGATATCCAATTACCAATATGGCGCTGTCTTTTTCCACTTCATAAGCTCCACCGAAAAGGTATTCGTCTCCATTTTCATTGACGAGTTTCTGCTTATCGAGCATTTTTACTTTCTTAACATATCCACCAGCAAGCCAATTGTATTTTGCGGTAACTTCTCGGTTTTTGTAAACCATTTTACCCATCATGTTTGAACTTACAGAAATTGCTTTGTTGATCAGTAAATCTCCCTTATAAGTAAGACCTTTGTAGCGTTTTCTGGCTTTTTCTATTTCCCACTCGTCCTTTACAGTATTGACTAAATTTGCCTCTTTATCAAAAGAGTAAGTTTCTATTTTAACCTTTTTTTTGGATGATGGCAAAAAATAGATCATGTCAAAAGTTCCATTGTCTTTCCCTTCTATTCCACCGAGGTATCCTTTTTTGGCTTTTCGAGAAATATCGTAATCTTTTTCGAGGACATTGAATCCTGCTTGTTGTGCGGTAATTGCTGTGCAACTGAAGATGCAGATTGCAAAAAGTGATTTTTTGAGTTTCATTGTTTAAGTGATTTTTGTTCTACAGATGTAAAATTATTTGATCGCCGAAAATAATGTCTACCCTGAATTGGGTATTTTCAAATCAATAATAAAACCTCAAAAATAAATAGTCTGTCCTTAAACCACCTATAATTTACTGATTATTAGTATTTTGGGTTTAAAATAGCTTGTTTTTTATTGCAAGAATTTGTATCTTAGAGCTTTAAAACCTTGCAAATATGTTGGGGAAAAATCCAGAAAAGAAGCCAGAATTATTCCGCCCAATGTTGGTGGATTTTATTGACCACGAGCATGAACTTGTTCTACTTTCAGAAAAAATAGATTGGAATTATTTTGAGAAAGAATTTTCGCCCTTGTATTCCAAAGTGGGCAATCCGAGCCATCCGATTCGGTTTATGGTGGGTTGTTTGCTACTGAAACATTTGTATAATTTGGGCGATGAGACGTTGGAAAAAGCCTGGATCATGAATCCTTATATGCAGTATTTTTGTGGTAGGGTTTTCTTTGAACACGAATTTCCTTGTGACCCGAGTAATTTTGTTCATTTCCGAAAAAGAATTGGCGAAAAAGGTATCGAAAAAATCTTTGCCTACAGCGTAAGAATGCACGATGCCAAGACGAACACCTCAAATTTTGTTTTGTCCGATACTACCGTTCAGGAGAATAATACCTCTTTTCCTACCGATGCAAAATTGTGCAAAAAAGTGATCGATTATTGCAACAAAATAGCCGGAAATGAAGGCATAAAACAAAGACAACGCTACACAAAAGTCAGCAAACAAATGGTGCGCAACACCTACAACGGAAAACATCCCAAGCGGGCAAAAGCGGCAAGGAAATCTCAAAGACAGCTCAAAACCATCGCCATGAGACTGATTCGTGAATTGCAGCGGAATTTTAATGCAGAACAGCAAGAATTTTATAAAGATTTAATGACATTGTACACCAAGGTTGTCACACAAAAAAGAAACGATGCCGATAAAATTTACAGCATTCACAAGCCTTTTACCCGATGTATTGCCAAAGGAAAAGCGCATAGCCAGTATGAATTTGGGAATAAGGTAGGTTTGATAACCACCGCCAACAAAGGCAAGAAAATCATTCTCGGGATTAAAGCATTTTTGCAAACTCCTTACGATGGTCACACCATAGAACCACTTTTGGAACAGATGGAAACCGGTGGTCAAAAGCTCCCAAAAGAACTCGTTTACGATAGAGGTGGCAGAGGAAAATCAGAAATAAAGGGCGTGAAAATCTCCATCCCAAGCACTCCAAGAAAAAAAGACACTGCTTATCAAAAGCAGACAAAGCGCAAAAAATTTAGAACCAGAGCGGCAATAGAACCTATCATCGGACATTTAAAAACCGATTTTAGGCTGGCAAAAAATTACTTCATGGGAGAAACGGGACCACAAATCAATGCATTACTAGCTGCAACCGCCTGGAACATGAAGAAAATGATGGAACTACTGAAACAGAAAATTATTTTCTTATTTTGTAAGATACAAATTATGCTGTTTTCTAATCCTGTTTTTAAAAATAAATTAAATAGTGGGTTTTGTTAAGGAACGACTAAATAATGAGGTTTTAGATATGAGTTTCATGGTTTTGGTGAAGTGCACCCGATTTATATTCTTCAGTATTCTCTTTTCAAAGGGATTTTTTTTTGGACTAAATAGTTTCCAACAGATTAAGATCATGCACCATTTGTATAAGTTTGGTGATCGAATGTGCCTCTGTTTTTCTATAAATATTTTTACGGTGTGTTTCGACCGTATTTTCGCTGATAAAAAGTTTGGCGGCTATTTCTTTGTTAGAAAAACCATTGATCATCAAATCAACAATTTCTTTTTCGCGGCAAGAAAGCTTTATTTCAGGATATGCAATAATTTTTTCCCGGAAGCAATTTAATGCCTGCAATGCTTCTTCAGAAAGATGGATATATCCTTTGCTTACATCATTTAAAGCACTGTACAATTCGGTTCTGTTTATTTTTTTAGAAAGATATCCTTCGACTCCGATTTTTTCTATCAATTCATAGATTACTTTTGGTTCACAATTCATAGAAAGAACGATGATTTTAATTTCGGGAAATTCTTTTTTAATTATTTTAGAAGCTTCCAGTCCGTTAATTGTTGGCATCATTAAATCGACTAAAAGTATTTTTGGCATTAACTTCTGCCCTCTTAAATCGCCTAAAAAATCATAGGCATCGTTATATGTTTTTAGAATTTTTACATTTTTTTCGAAACCTAAAAGCATTTCAAGACCTTCAATAATAATATTGTGGTCGTCGATAATTACGATGTCGAGTGTGTTTTCCATCTATATTGGGATTTTCATTACAATTGAAGTTCCTTGTCCTTCGGCGCTCTTAATTTTTAGATCTCCCTTCAATATATCAATTCGTGATTTGATGTTATCTAATCCTAAACCATCGTTTTTGGAACTTATTTTTAAGGGATTAAAACCTACGCCATCATCTTTAAAAATCGCCTCAATCATAGTATTGCTTTGAATGAGAGAGATTTCTACCCTATTTGCTTTTGCGTGTTTTATGGTATTGTTGATGCATTCTTGAATAACGCGGTACATCACCACCTGAATGTTTTGATTTAAATCATTTTTTAAACCTTCCATCTTCAAATCGATTTGAAGTTTTGGTGAATTTGTTTTTGAAATTAAATCCCGAAGTGCGTCGGAGAGACTATTTTTAATGAGCATATTTGGCATGATCTGATGAGAAAGTGTTCGAACATCTGCCATTGCTTCCATCAAAATATCCTGTGTTTTGTGTAAAACATTAGCAAAATTGTGTTCATCTTCTTTGTAATCATCCAAAACGCTCATGTTCATATTTGCTGCGGTGAGCAATTGCCCAATCCCATCGTGAAGGTGAGTTGCCATTCTTTTTCGCTCATTATCTTCTGCATTCATTACTGCTTTTGTCGCTAAATCTTGCTGATGTAGAATTTCTTTTTGGAGTTGTATTTTCTGTTTGTTCTGATAACTTTTGTAGTAGATTAATCCCATTAAAATCAGTCCTAGCAAAGAAAAAACCATCACATTTTTTTTGAAAATCTTGGATTTTTGTGACAAAATCTCATTGTCTTTGTTGAGACTTTGATATTTTTTTTCCATTTCAGCGGTGTCTTTGAAGACATTGGTGTTGACCAAATCATTATCAAGCGAAATATATTTTTCAAAGAAAAGATCGGAACTATCGGTTTGATTACTGTGATGGTAAATATTGGTAAGCAATTTATACGTAGAAAGTAAATTTTCTTTGGAATTTTCTTTTTCAAAAACGGGCAAAATATTGAGAAGAATTTTTTTAGCTTCTTCAAATTTTTCCTGAACAATCAAATTTTGCGCAATATCTATATCATTGCTTTCCGAATCTATTTTTGAGTTTAATTCTTTTCTTGTCACTTTCGAAATTTCGAGATTTTGGGCAGCTGCAGAATCCTTTTTTAAAAGGGTATTAAGATTTCCCAAATTTCTGTTGGAGAAAGCATAACCTTGTTTGTTCCCGACTTTATTGCAGATTGCAGCACTTTTATTGTAATATATTTCCGCATTTGCATAGTCCTTTTTCAATTGAAATGCTTTACCGAGATTCAAATAATTTTCGCATAATTTATTGTCGAACTCTACGGTTTGAGTTTGCTTTTCAAAAAAGGCAATCGCTTCAGTTAAATATTTGATGGCGTTGTTGTTATCTTTTAAATCGACGAAAAGCAATCCTATATTAGCTTTTGTGGTGTTGATGTTTTTATAATCCGCTTTGCTTTCAAAAAAATGGAGGGCTTCCAAATACATTTTCATCGCTTTTTTATACTGATATGTACTTTGATATACCGAAGCCAAATTGTTATTGAGTTTTGCAATTCCTGCCACATTGTTTTGTTGTTTCCGGATTTGATACGATTTAAGATAATTTTTTTCTGAATTTTTAAAATCGTTATTTCGGAAATGGACGGCTCCCAAATCACTATATATTTGAGATAAAAGGGTAGAATCTTTTACATTTTCGGTAACAGCAATTGCTTTCTTTCCATATTGCAATGCAGAATCTACAGATACACTTGCATAGTACCAAGTGAGATCAGCGTAAATAGACGCTCGTTTTTTATCGTCAGGATTTTTGGTTAATTCTGCTTTTAAATTGGTAATTACTTCTTGTAGATTCTGTGCTTTCGCCACTTGGAACGAAATGTGAAAAGTGAGTATGAAAAGTACTCTCAAAAGTTGATTTTTGGAGGGTAACATAAAAAGTGTGATTTTTATCAAAAATCATTATTACAATAGTTTCGTGCAATACGTAATTATACGTAATTATAAATACGGGAGAATGTTTGCGATTAAATCCAGTTATTCTTGTGTGCTAAACTGATTACTTGCGCTCGGGAATTCAGGTGAAGCTTTTTGTAAATATTATTCACGTGAGTTCTCACCGTATTGGGACTGATAAATAATTTCTCAGCAACATCTGCGGGATTATTGCCTCCTACAATTTCTTTTAAGATCTGAATTTCACGGGAACTCAACTGGTAATCTTCGATTTTTTCGAGGGTGTTGTTATTTTGTGTGATACCGCTTAGTAATTTCATTGCTCTTCTTGCGATTGCGGGACTCATTGGGATTCCATCATATTCAATTACATTGGCAATGGCGTCGACAATATTTATGGCTTTGTCTTCTTTGAGGAGATATCCACTTGCGCCTGCTTTTATGGCGTCGAAAATTTTGTCATTATCTTCATAGATCGTCAAAACGATAAATTTAATGGAAGGATACCGAATGGAAGAAAGCGAAATGGTTGAAATCCCATCCAATACAGGCATTTCTAAATCAATAAGTACAACTTGCGGATAGTCTTCTTTGCGCAAGTTTTTCATTAAATCGAAAAAATTATTCCCATTTTCTGCTTCAATGACAATATGAATATCTTCATAGGGAAGTATTTTTTCCTTGATGATTTTGCGGTTGATAAAATGGTCTTCGACAATTCCAATTTTCATGGTCGTTCGCTTTTTTCAAAAATATTAAAAAGATTCAAAAAAAAACATACGCAAAAATGCGTAATTATTTGGGAGAATCTGTAACTGTTATTTTAGTTCCGTTGCCCTTTAAATTTTCAATTGTAAAAAACATCCCTATATTTCGTGAGCGTTCCTCCATATTATTTAGTCCATAGGAGTCAACAGCATTATTTTTTGTAAAACCTACTCCATTGTCTTCAACGCTAATTTCAAAATAATCGGTACTGATAATACTTATTTTCACTTTGTTTGCGTGTGAATGTTTCATAATATTTTGGCAAGCTTCCTGTATAATTCGAAAAATATTACTCGCTTCTGTTGTGCTCAGAATTTTATTGTTCACAATATTTTCTTCAAAAGAGACCTTTATATTGGTGTTTTTAAAAATATTTAGCGCATATTGTTTTACATAATCAAAAGATGATTCTGCGGCAATTTTATCATTATTGAGTACCCAAATTGTCTGTCGCAGTAAACTCAAAATATTTTCTGCATTTGCCTTTAAATCTTTGATTTGATTGCTATTGAGTTGTTTATCGGAAGTAGAAATGTGATCAATTTTTGCAATAAGACTGTTTGCATAAGCACCGATATTATCGTGTAAATCGCGGGAGATGTCGATTCTCTGCTCATTAAGTTTTTTATCATTTTCAGATTTTGCCAAAACGTAATTCATCTCCAATTCTTTAGAAATCATATTATTTCGCACTGCAACCACCGAATAGATAAATGGAAAATAGATCGGCATTCCTATCAAATCGAGATACATTTGTGGAACATGGAACAGATAAGTCGCTATAGTGGCAATAATTAAAAAGGAAAATAAACTGAAAATCATGTAATTAAGAAATTCATTCGCCCAATTTTTTCGAATTCTTTTCTGTACATAAAAGGGATCATTTGGGTTAAGATGAAATTTTTTCAGCCATATTTTTGACTTTACAAAATAATAAAGAGGAATAATTATTACCGCTGTATTAACACTATTATAAGGCAAATACGACCCAGCTGCCATTTGCTTCATGATACTTATTTTTTCTTCCGGTGAACAAAAATTATAGAGAATTCCTCCCAAAAAAGCAATTATCGGTATTATGATGTGGGGTACAACATTCTTTATATGAGTGTCATTGATCTCTGTAACATAGAAATAAATGGCCGGACCAAAAAGAAAAGGAACACCCATTAAGGCGAAATGTAATCCGAGTAAATGGTAGTTTTCGAAGTAGAAAATGAGCAGATTTCCGGTGCAATTAACAATAACTATTAAAAAGATGACAGAAAAAGAAATGCGAACCCGCATTTTTTCTTTTTTATTGAGTAAAGTTGGCAGAATTAAAAGAATGAGAACTAAAATGACCGTTATGTTCAGAATTAATACGACAGGATCTTTATAATTCATAATGAGGATTTTTAGTAAAAAAAATAATTCTTTATTACCTAATAATAAAGAATTAAAATTAACAAATTATAGCGAAAAATGAATGAGCTCAGGAAAAAAATACTGAATTTTTTAACGCCCAATTTTAAACCACTAAAAATCCGAATTACGTCTGCGTTGGAAAAAAGAATTTAAATCATCCCTTGAAAACATAGTAAAGGTTTATTTTTAGCTGACCAAAACTTCACCTGTCATTATTTCAGGAATTTCAATTCCCATCACTTTTAAAATTGATGGAGCAACATCACCTAATTTTCCGGGTTTTAGATTCCAGGTCTGATCTTTATCCATTACAATTAAAGGAACAAGATTGGTAGAATGTTGCGTATTGGGAGTTCCATCTGGGTTGATCATCACATCCGAATTACCGTGATCCGCTAAAATGAAAACAGCATAACCATGTTCGTAGGCTGCATTAGCAACTTTACTGATACACTTATCTACAACTTCTGCGGCCTGTACTGCAGCGGAAAAAACGCCGGTGTGTCCTACCATATCGGTATTTGCAAAATTCAGACAAATAAAATCTGCACTTTCGTTTTCAATTTCTGGAAGAATTTTTTCTGTAATATCATAAGCTGCCATTTCAGGCTTGAAATCGTACGTTGGAACGTCTTTCGGACTTGGACAAAGTAGCCTTCTTTCTCCTACGAACTGCGCTTCTTGGCCACCCGAAAAGAAAAAAGTTACGTGTGGATATTTTTCTGTTTCCGCGACTCTGATTTGAGTTTTTCCATTTTTTTCCAGAATTTCACCCATTGTTTGATGGAGAACTTCTTCGTCGAAAACGACTTTTACATTTTTGAAATTTTTATCGTAATTCGTCATTGTCACATAATACAGATTAAGATGATGCATCCCATAATCTGGTAAATCATGCTGCGATAGAACTTCTGTAATTTCGCGTCCACGGTCAGTTCTGAAATTAAAGCAGAAAACCACGTCATCATTTTCGATCTTGGCCACGGGTAAATTGCTCTCTTTCAGGCAAATCATTGGCTTAAGAAATTCGTCTGTGATTCCATTTTCGTAAGCTTTTGTAATGGATGATAAAATATCGTGAGTTTGTTCACCCACACCATTTACCATTGCATCATACGCCAATTTTACACGTTCCCATCTTTTGTCCCGGTCCATCGCATAGTATCTTCCGACAACTGTTGCTAATTTTCCGGTAGTTGTTGCCATGTGATCAAGAATTTCTTTTATGCATCCTTCCCCAGAATGAGGATCACAATCTCGACCATCGGTAAAAGCGTGAACATAAACATGATCTTGTAATCCATTTTCATGCGCGGCAGTCAAAAGTCCTTTGAGGTGATTGATGTGCGAATGTACACCGCCATCAGAAAGCAAACCAATGAAGTGAATATTTTTCTTGTTTTTTAAAGCATAATCAAATGCTGCGGTAATCACGTTTTCTTTTCCTAAAGTGGCGTTTTCTACAGCAATGTTAAGTTTTACAAGATTTTGGTAAACCACACGTCCAGCTCCCAAATTCATATGTCCAACTTCAGAATTTCCCATCTGACCAAAGGGTAATCCTACCGCAATACCGCTTGCTTCAAGTGTTGTATGGGGAAAATTCTGATAACATGAATCGATAAAAGGAGTATTTGCTTGATCGATTGCAGAGACTTTTGAATCAGTGCCAATTCCCCATCCGTCGAGAATAGCCAAGATTGCTTTTTTTGACATTTTTTTAAATTTTATAGTACAAATTTAATGAATAATGCGCTATTTTCCTAGATTATGGCTTTTGAATTTCAGAAGTTAAAATTTTTTCAAACGCTTTTCTAGGACTTCCTCGAAAATGTACTTCGCCGCAATACGAGTATTGTAGTCGATCGAGAATTTTTAGCATTTGAATATTATCGAAATTGGTGTCAACTTTAATACTGAAGATTTGTTTGGCTTTAACAAATTCTTCAATTTTTAGAAATAAGGCGGTAGCGATTCCTTTACCTAAAAACTTTTCCGAGATTGCGACCCGATGGATCACTGCGTAATTTCCGTTGCTCAACCATTTTCCCTCTATATTTTCATAAGCCTCCTCACCATCAAAAATAATTGCAGAATAACCCACAATTTCATTTTTCAGTTCTAAGACGAATCCTACTTTATTCTGAATGTCGATTAATGGTGTTTCCGCATTAGGATAACCATCTTGCCACTGATTGCTGCCGTCTTCTTTGCGTCGTTGAACTGCTTGTTTTAGAATTTCCCAGATGATTTTCTGGTCTGAAATCTGTGCGCTCCTTAAAGTAAAATCTTCTTGCAAATCTTGCATTTGATATTTTTTTATTGAACAAATTTACTTAAGATTTCTTGAAATGATTCTTCAAAAATTGAAATTTATTTTGTGTAATTTTAAAAAAAATTAAGATGATCAAAAAACTGGTTGTGCTTTCTGGAGCGGGAATTTCGGCAGAAAGCGGTGTTAAAACTTTCAGAGATTCTAACGGTTTGTGGGAAAACCATCGCATCGAAGATGTTGCAAGTCCCGAAGGTTTTCAAAGAAACCCGCAAATGGTTTTGGATTTTTATAATGCAAGAAGAAAACAGTTGCAAGAAGTGAAGCCCAATGAGGCACATCTGCTCTTAGCAAAACTTGAAGAGTATTTCGAGGTGCATATCATTACGCAAAATGTAGACGATTTACATGAGCGAGGAGGATCATCGAGGATTATCCATTTGCATGGTGAGCTGAAAAAAGCGCGGCCAATAGATTCTGAAAGTGAAACAATTGTTTGGGAAAACGATTTGAATTTGGGTGACCTTAATTCTAAGGGAGTTCAATTGCGTCCTCATATTGTATGGTTTGGCGAGATGGTTCCAGAAATGGATCAAGCGGTGAAAATTGCAGAAACTGCGGATATTTTTCTGGTTATTGGAACATCGATGCAGGTTTATCCAGCGGCAAGTTTAATTCAGTTTATTCCCGATCATTGTGAAGTTTTTGTGATTGATCCGAATCTTGACCAAAATTTTGTGGCGGCAGATCATTTTCTTAAAACTTCTGCTACTGATGGAATGCGAAAATTAATCGAAATTTTGTTGAAGTAGGAACTTTTTTGGGAGCACTTTTGATTGAACTGGTGCAATTGCAAGTACGATCAAACCTATACAGCAGCTTATTGAAATGAAAAAACCGGTTAAAAAACCGGCCTTCTCTTTTCATCATTTGTGAATTGTGTACTGCAAAACTATACTATTATTTGAGGTGAAACAAGGGTGAAAACACCCTTTTTTCAAATAATATTATTTCTAATGGCAAATAATACAACACCTACTCTCGTTTTAACATTCAATTTTATAAAAACAGAGTCCCGATAACCGTCTATTGTTCTGGGACTCAAACTCATTTGGTCTGCAATTTCTCGATAAGTTAGTTCGGAGCATGATAGTTTAATGAACTCCAACTCGCGACTCTTAAAGGAATCATTTAAATTTTGTACAAGCTTCTCTTCTGTTTTTATTTTTAGCAAACTTTGGGTTAATAAATCAGTATAAAAAGTGCCTTGTTTATGTACAATATCAATGGCATCAAATAAGATATCCGGCGACATATCTTTCAGCAAATAACCTTTCGCGCCCGCTTTGAGCATTCTTATTATTGTAGTTTCGTTATCTTCCATGGTCAGTGCAATAACTTTTATGTTGGGAAATTCCTTCGAAACTTCTTGTGTTGCTTCGATTCCGTTTTTAATGGGCATATTAATATCCATTAAAACAACATCGGGATGATCTGTTGTGGTTCTCAACTGATCCATAAAATCCTGACCATTGAAGCAGTTCATCGTTACTTTAAAATTTACATTAAAAGAGATTAAATTTTCAAGTGCTTTCGAAACTAACTTATGATCATCTACAATTGCAATTTTTATCGTTTCCATGGTTTTTTATTTGTTATAGGTAATCAAAACCTTTGTACCTATTTTTTCAGAAGAATTGATCTCAAATTTAGCATTGATCACTTTTGCACGACTGATCAAGTTTTTTAGACCGCTTCCGTTGTTTACTCTATCCATATTAAATCCGATTCCTGTATCGTTAATTTTAAAGTTGATTCGATCTTGATCATCAAACACAATTAATTCAATGCATTTCGACCTAGAATGCTTGATGACATTATTGATACATTCCTGTATAATCCTGAATAAAATAAGCGCATGACTGGAGTTGATCTCTAAGTCCCGATTATTAATATCATAATGAACTTCCAGGAGCTGAAATCTTTGAATTCTAAAAATTTCGCGTTCCAAAGATTCAATAAAACCAAAATGTTCTACTTGCTTGGTTATGAAAACTTTCGATATATTTCTAATATCCTGAATGCACTCCCCGATTAAAAGGTTGATCTCATTTGCAATTATTTTATTATCGCTTTCGGTAGAATATGATAATTTATTGGTCATCAATCTTGCGACCGAAAGTTTCTGGCCCAAATCATCGTGAAGTTCTTGTCCAATATAATTTAAGGTCTGTTCTTTGATCTCCACCTGTGAATTTGCAAGTTCTTGTTCAAAGGTAGCTTCTTTTATTTTTTGTAATAAAATTAATTGTGATTTTTTTTTGATAAAAACGCTATAGATTGCTACCATCATCAAAACCACTAACAAAATCATGAAAGTGGTTAGAATAAGTAAGAAATCCATTTCAGAAAATTTCATCACTCAAAAAATTAAATATCTCTTTTCGCCTTTAAAATACCCAAAAGCAAAATGGTATATCCCGCTACATTTACCAGGAATAATAATACAAAAAATATATTAAGGTTAATCAAATTGGTTGCAGTATAACTGATAACAAGCAGCGGTAAAACTCCTAAATAAGTGACGAGCAAACTGATGCAAACCCAGAAAGGAAAATAGTGACCTAATCCCAAAATTTTATCCGAATTAAATGTCTGTGACATGACTAAAAAAATACTTCCCGACAATAAAACCACTTCCAGAAAATAACTGAAAAAGGGAAATATTGTAAAGAAGTTCTCAAAAACCATTGCTGAGACCAAATAATTCAGTAGAAATAAAACAATCAATGAAAAATTAATCTTTTTCAGCTTCTTCGAAAGGAGAATACTCTGAAAATAGAGCAAAAACAGCAGAAACACAAAGAAATTAATTCCGATGACGTATAAAATTGAAGAATTAAAAGTTTTATCAAAAAAACGCTGTACAGTGCAAAAAATTTCAATAAATGTTAAAATTGTAAGTGCTGCAATAAAATAAGAACTTCCCTTCTCTAACTGTCTTCGTTTTACTACTAAAAGCAATAAACAAATGACCATCAGAAAAGCAACAAAAGATCCGGCTATTTCTCTATTCCAAACCATTGCAATCTTAAAAAGGTGGTGTTACATTCATATAATTCAAATCTGGGATCTCATCTGATTTTGGGGATCCTTCCTTATTGATGCTCTTATTTTGGTTTTCATCTAAATCTGTTGGAGAAAAAAATATCATTTGATAACCTAGATATTCTGGGTTAAGTTTCGGATCTTTCAGGTTTTCGGGATATTTCCCAAGCGTCACCCGAACTCCTTTGTTTGTAATTCCTCTTTTTTCCATTTCCTCATCAATGAGTTTTAGATATTCTTTTAGCACCTCTAAATCAATACTATACGTTTTTGAATCCGGTTTAGATGCAGGTCTTCTGCTATTGATTTCGACATAATTAGTTCTCATGTATTCCTCTGCTAGAATAATACTTTGATCGGGACTCATTAGGTGCTTTTCTAAATTGCTCATGTTTTTTTTTTTAGTTTAAACAAATGTATCATTAATAAGGATTACAAAATAGGGTTAAATCACCCTAAAATTGAAAAATTTAAAAAAGATTTCTCTTTTCTTTTTAAAAATTTGTAATTCATCATTAAAATTGGTAATTTTCAAGATTAATGTGCGAAAGTCCTTTTAGAAGAATAATATGAATAACGATCTGACCCAATTTTCGGAAATAACACGTAATTATAAAAAAATAGCCTCGGAATTACCAGCATCAGTTCAGCTAGTTGCAGTTTCTAAAACTCATCCTGCGTCTATTGTTCAACATATTTATGATCAAGGACAAAAAGTTTTCGGCGAAAATAAAGTACAAGAATTGGTAGAAAAGCAAGCGATTTTGCCCAAAGATATACAGTGGCATTTGATTGGTCATTTGCAAAAAAACAAAGTGAAATATATCGCACCATTCATCGATACCATTCAAAGTGTAGATTCTGAAAAACTGTTAGAAGAAATCGACCGACAAGCCGAAAAAAACAACCGAAAAATTAAAGTTTTGCTTCAGCTAAAAATTGCAGAAGAAGAAACAAAATTTGGACTCGAAATTCATGAAGCCAAAGAAATTTTCAGCAATTATTTGAACGGAAAATTTCCCAATATTGAAGTGACCGGTTTAATGGGAATGGCCACGTTTACAGAAGATAAAGATCAAGTGAAGAAAGAATTTACTTATTTAAAGCAAATTTTTGATAAATTGTCATTTCAAAGAAAACTAGAAACTTTATCGATGGGGATGAGTGATGATTATCCTGTAGCCATCGAATGTGGCGCAAATTCTGTTCGCGTTGGTTCCGCCATTTTTGGGCACCGAAACTATAATTTATAGTATTTGAAGGTATGATTATTGCTACCTGTTCTGCAAATTTTAAACTCAATTTTTACAAAATTAATAAATTCCAATAAATGCAAAAAATCTTAATAGTTGAAGATGAAAAAGCCATTTCAGGGGTACTTCAAAGTATTCTTAGTGATGAGCTTCCGGATTATGAATTCGTCATTGCCGAGGATGGTCTAGAAGGTTTAAAACAAATTGAAAAAGAAGATTTCATTTTGGTTGTTTCTGATATTAAAATGCCAAAACTTTCTGGAACTGAATTGCTGAAACAAGCACTTCAAATTAAACCAGATACTACTTTTGTTATGATTTCAGGTCACGCAGATATCGATACTGCGGTAGATTGCCTGAAAATAGGCGCGTATGATTTTATCTCAAAACCAATTGATATTAACCGATTGATAACGAGTGTGAAGAATGCACTTGACAAAAGAATTTTACAAAAAACCAATCAGAATTTAAAGGTTGAAAATACAACTTTAAAGAAAAAAGTCAACAAAAAATATCAGATGATCGGCGAATCCCCTGCTTTGAAAAAAATTCAGGATATGATTGAAAAAGTTGCGGCTTCTGATGCAAGAGTATTGATTACAGGACCAAATGGTGCTGGAAAAGAATTGGTAGCACACGCCATTCACGCGCAAAGCGACCGAAGCAAAGGTCCCATGATTGAAGTAAATTGTGCTGCGATTCCTTCAGATTTAATTGAATCTGAATTGTTTGGACACGTAAAAGGAAGTTTTACCGGAGCCATAAAAGATAAACAAGGAAAATTTGAACTCGCCAATAATGGAACCATTTTTTTAGATGAAATCGGCGATATGACATTGATTGCGCAAGCAAAAGTTCTGCGCGCCTTGCAAGAAAGCAAAGTTTCGCCGGTTGGAAGCGACAAAGAAATCAGGGTTGATGTGCGAATTTTAGCCGCAACCAACAAAAATATGAAGCAAGAAATCGAGTCCGGAAAATTTCGGGAAGATTTGTACCACCGACTTTCTGTAATTGAAATTTACGTTCCACCGTTGGATGAAAGAAAAGAAGATATTAAAATGTTAGTCGAGCATTTTTCTAAAATCATTTCTGAAGAACACGGCACAGTAAAAAAAGAGTTTGATGAACAAGCCATTAAAAGCTTAGAAAATTTCTCCTGGACAGGAAATATCCGAGAATTGCGAAATGTGGTTGAACGTTTAATTATTTTAGGATCGAATCCCGTTTCTGCGGATGATGTCGCCAGTTTTGTGAGAAAATAAATAAGTAGAATCTAACAAAGTTTGTAAAAGTTTGCAGTATTTTTGCCGCAAACTTTTTTTATTGTCTATGAAATTCCTTAATCCTAAATATACAAAGGCGAGTTTAACCCTTGCTTTGCCTGTAATGCTCACTCAAGTGGGGCAGGTTTCCGTGAATCTTTTTGATAATATCATTGTTGGAAAATTATTGGGTGCTCAAGCTTTAGCTTCGGTTTCCTTAGGAAATGCCGTTTTCTTTTCAATCTTTGTATTTGCGTTGGGATTTTCTTTTGCAATTCCGCCATTGGTTTCCGAGGCGCATTCACAGGAAAAACACAGTGTGATCAATTCTGTTTTTAGACATGGTTTTGTAATCAATTTGGGAATTGGACTTCTTTTGATGATTGTGCTTCTGCTTTGTCTTCCACTTCTCTATCATATGGATCAACCAAAAGAAATTATTCCCGATACCATCGGCTTTTTAGGAATAATGACGCTGAGTATTTTGCCTTTTATGGTTTTTCAGACCTTGCGCGAAGTTTCAGAAGGATTATCTTATACTTTAGGCGTTACCAAAGCAACCATCATTGCAAATGTCATCAATATTATTTTGAATTATGTTTTCATTAAGGGAATGTTCGGAATTGCACCAATGGGCGTTGAAGGTTCGGCTTTAGCCAGTTTAATCGCCAGAATTTTCATGATGGTTTTCCTTTATTATGTGCTTTTGAAAGAGCCAAAAACGCGGAGATATATTAAAGATTTCTCGTTGAAAGTCGTTGGATTTTCAAAAGAAATGTTTACAAAAATGTTGAAGATTGGTTTTCCCACTTCTTTACAAATGTTTTTCGAGGTTACGGCTTTTGCAGCTGCAGCTTTTATTTGCGGTCTGGTTTCCTCGAAAGATATTGCATCTCATCAAATTGCGCTTTCCATGGCGTCGTTTACCTTTAATTTATGTATTGGTTTCAGTGTGGCTTCAACCGTGATGATTGGGCGAAAATTAGGCGAAAAAAATTATACGGAATTAAAAGAAGTCGGCATTAATAATATGAAATTGGTTTTCATTTTCATGTTTGCTTGCGGCGTGTTCTTTATTCTTGGAAGACATATTTTACCGACTTTTTTTACAAAAAAAGAAGATGTAGAAGTTATTCAATTGGCTGCGAAATTAATGATCATTGCCGCCTTATTTCAGCTTTCAGATGGAGTTCAGGTGGTTGCATTAGGTTGTCTCCGCGGAATTCAGGATGTGAAAATTCCATCGATTATCACATTTATCGCCTATTGGGTGATCACCATTCCTTTGGGATATATACTTTGTGTGCCTCTGAAAATGGGTGCTTTCGGAATGTGGATCGCGCTTGGTTTGGGCTTGACGGTTTCTGCCATCCTTCTTGTTCACCGTTTTCTGAAACTTTCTCAGCGGAAAATAGAGACAGCAAATAGCAGTTCTTTTTAGGCTTTACGGACACGATGCAATCCTGCGGCAGCAGAGATTATTTGATATAGAATTGGCAGATAACCCTATCATTGATGTGACGAAAACGAATGGGTTTTAGAAGTATGGTCATTATCATAAGGAGGAATAGTTTTGCTCAAAGTCAGGAGACTTAATGCAGTGGGACAAATTATTCAGTAATGAAAACCACCCCGACTTTTTCCTATCGGAAAAGCCCACCCCTCCAAGGGAGGGGAATTTTTTTACCCACAATCGCTCTCACAAAAAAAAGTACAACGTGTAAACATTGCACTTTAATTTAAAATTTAAAATCTGTAATCCCTCCTACTCTGTCACCCAAATTTTATAGGCGGCGGACACACTCGGATCGGGGTTCTGCAGCAGTACGTATTCTGCGGCGTCACTGGGATTGAGGTTCAGGGATTTTCTCGTCACATACGCGCCGGCGTTTACTGTTACAGGCACCCCGTTGAGCACCGCAGCATCGGTGGACAGTGCAAAAGTAAGCGGTACAGTTCCCAGATTTTGGATCTCGAAACTGCGTGAAGGAAGGTAAGGAATAGTAGCTACTACTGCGATGCTGGCTGCAGAGATCCGACCCTCATAATCCGCCGGCGTTTGGCTGCCGGTACCGTCTATGCTGCGCGCACCCAGGTAGCCCACGTGCAAACTGGGATTGGTCGCCTGAAAAATCCCCATCACTTTGTCCAGCTTATTGCGCACCAGATCATCCGTAGCCTCCATTTCTTTTTCCAGATCAGCCAGCGCTTTGCTGCGTTCATTGATCTGTCCGCGCGGACTTTGGATATTGTCCAGATAAATTTCCGACGCCGCTGCAGCTGCAGAAAGATCTGTGGGTAAGACCCCAAAAGGTGCAAGATCCGTCATAATGGGCATGGCTTCCTTGATGATGAGCTGCGCGAAGGTATAAAAATCATTATCCCGCATATAACCCATGTTACTCAAGGATTCATCGCATTTTTCGGCGAGGATGCTGTTGCCGTTAACACTCGCATAAGCGACAATGGCAGTGCTGAGTTTCAGAATCTTTTGGGTGAGGTTGGTTCGTTTGGTCTGTTTATCCACCGTATATCCCGTGATATCCGTATCTACGATGGTCGCGAGGGCCAGTACGGTGTTTACCTGATCATCCAGTTCGGTTTGTAGACTGGCTACCATGGGAATTGCAGCGGTTTCATCAGCGTGATGGGTAAGGTAGAACTGTACTTTTTGGTACATGCTGAGTTTGTTTTCTAAATTGTTTTCCATATCATTTGGTTTTAAGTGTTAATACTTCAAATTTATAAAATTATTTCCTATAAAAATAGTGAATAAACTAATACTATTTAAAGTATTGCCCTATTATAAGTAATACTTTCACTTTTTAGCGCTTGCCTGAACAATTTGAGTGATGTGAAAGGATCGATATTTCATCTGAATGACCCGCTTTAAGACAACCATTTAGTGTACTTTGCTTCGGAGACTTAATTTTTAGTATTGGAAAGTAATATATATGTTACGAAGACTAACTATTTAGAATAGGAGAATAAATCTTTAGAAGCGGGTTCTAAGTCTTTAGAATTGGGAAGTAAATCTTTAGAATTGGGGATTTATTTTTTAGAATTGGAGAGTGAATTTTTAGAAGCGGAGATTAAATCTTTAGGATCGGGGCTTAAATCCATTTAATTGGGCTACATTTGTTATAAATAATACCATTATGTTTGTATTTCAAATCCGGGAATATTTTCTCCAAAAGGGCATGAAGCCCTCTGTCTATACGCTGATGAAGATGGGCATTGCCCAGAAATCTGCTTATAATTATCTTTCGGGCAAGGCGATGAGCATCCGTCCCGATCATTTGTACAAAATGTGTACGTTCCTGAACTGCACGCCCAAGGAACTGCTGCGCCTGGATCTGCCGGAAGATGATGCGAGTCTGGAAAACCACCCGCTGAAAGAGTGGGCAAAAAAACCCAGAGCCTTTCCGCTGCAGGAGTTTCAGGATCTTACGCCCGCTCAACTGGAAGCGGCACAAGCGGCGATCCGGAGGATTATTGAGGGCAACTGATTGGTGCTGTTTATTGGGGATGTTTTAATATATTTGAAAAAAAATAAAGCTCAACTTCAGTTGAGCAAACACAACGAATATTTGTTGTATTTGCTCAATTAATTATAAAAAGGTTGAGGATATAAGAAAGTTACCCGCAATTTTAAAAAACAACCGTCAAAAATTGAAAAAACAAATATGAAAAGAACTCTATTTTTTGCATCATTACTAATTTTAACTTCATGTATCTCAATTGCAAAAACAATCTATGGAATTAAAGATCCAAAGATAGAAACAAAAGAATCAATACAAAAATATGCTAATTCTATTGATATGAATTCGCAAAATATACTCTTAGTAAAAGACAAAAATGCTTATAAGCCAATGCTCCAAGAATTTCAAAGAAGTATACCTGAAGCAGTATTATTTGACTCTAATGGAAATAGAGTAACATATAAAAGCAATTCACAGGATTGCAATGCAGGTCTTTTTGCTACAATTCCAAAACTAACTCCTAACACTAAATTGGAACAACAATCAGGAAAGAACTTAAATGATTTTACGGAAAATCTTGTTAATTTAAATAACAATAAAGTTGAAAACTTACCTAAAGCAGACTTTTATCTTTTTCTAAATTGGGCGAAATTTATGGGGAAATTAAATAAAGATCATGTGAGGATATGGGAAGAATTAGCAAAAAACAATAAAGATGTCAATATTGCTGTCTATAAAGTGAACATGGATTTTTTAGATACATGGGATTTAAAAGACAAAAATTTCAAAATGATAACTAAATAAAAAAACTGCGGGTAACAAGATATTTCTACAAGCGGGTATGAAGTTTTCAATTGAAGATTTTAGCAATCAATTAAGCTTTTAGCAAGTAGAAAGTTTTCGTATTTTCATCCCGCCTGCAGAAATACCCAACCGTTAGCTGTAATTTCAAAACGATATGACATTAAAACATTACTCTTTTTTATTTATTTTTCTGAATTTTGGTCTTTCTTTTAGCCAAACAAAATTACCTTTTGACGAAAATTTATTATTAAAATTAACAATGGATTATAATAAAGATACAATTTTTCCAACATACAGTAAGTCGAATTTTGTTTATGTAAATTTAAAAACTAAAGATACTTTGTTCAATAAAAAATTTAAAGAAGCCTATCCTTTCGTTAAAAATTCGGCTCTAATTTTTGATGAAAAAACTAATTCATATAATATTATTGATAGAAATGGAGATTTTAAGTTTAAAGAAGGAACTTTACAAAAGATATTAGAAACAAATCATCCCTATAAATCTGTTATTAGATTTCTTAAATTCGAAGATAATTCACAACAAATATTTCTTTATGATTTATATGAAAGTAAAATTGTAAACGAATATATTAAGCCAAATATTTGTGCAGAATCTGTTCCTCCTCCAGTAATTGAAAAATTAACTAACGGAAAATATTCTTTAATTCTAGATAATGGAAAAAAAGTAACTTATGATTTTATAAAAGCATTGAATTCATATGGTTATATTGTTAAAAAGAATAATTTATTTGGTGCAATAGATTATAAAACAGGGAAGGTAATTATACCAATTCTGTATAACAATTATGCTGAAATTAATACATCACAAATTATAGCTTTAAAGAAAGGTAACATATGGTATTATTATGGATTTACGTTATTAAAAAGTAAATATTTATTTTCTATTTTTTTCCCACAAGATGAATTTGACAAAAGGTTTGGCATTTATAAAAATCAAAAGGGATATAACATATTATTTAAAGACCATTCAACTTTACCACAAGAATTTGATTGGATTTCTGATAATGGAATTTTAGCTAAAAAAAATCACAACTTCTACTTTATTCAATTTAACTCAAAAAATATAATTCCTTATTATAAAAACTAAAAAGAAACTACAGCTAACATCATATTGGCAAAATGCGGGAGGAAGTGCAAAATTGAAAAGCAGAAATATTATTCCGCTCATGCTTTTCAATTTTGCAATTTTTTGTAAGTTCGTTTCATGGAAAAAATATCTGCAACGTTTGGTCGTTCTTGAACTAAAATTCTTCGAAAGCCCGCACTTCGCCAATACTTTTTCCGTTATGCGACATTTTATGAAAACAAAAATCCTTTCAATAATCTTGATAATATTTACAAAATTATTATTTTCTCAAAGCAATGTTCCTAGTGATTATAAAAAAATACCGGACAGTTTATATAATAAAACGAAATTGTATAAATTCATAGTTCCAAAAGAAAATTACAGTTACTGGAAAGTTGTTAATAAAGAATCACAATTACCTGAAACATTAATTTATCAAACAGGAAGTTTAAAAAATTTAATTGACGCAATTTTACAGGAAGACGGTTTTTTTTATGAATGTGAACCTTCGGGTTGTTTTTCGTACATAGTCGCATATAAAAAAGAAATCCCCGAATATTTTAAAACTGAAACGGAGTTACAGAATTTTATCGGAGAAATTGATAATTTACCCGAAGCTCTTTTGTTAGCAAGGACTTATGATTTTTGGTTCGATAGAAAACAAATAATTGGCGGAGCTTATAAGATAGATTCTAAATATGTTTACTTGTATTTATCAAAATTTAGCAGTTGCCCTGTAAACAAGGAATCATTCATCATAAAAATTAATAGAAAAAATAAAGAAATTAAATATCAAAGCAACGGAGTATATTATAAATCAAATGATTGCTACACATCTTAAAAAAAACGTCGCATAACAAGATATTTCTACAAGCGGGTGTGAATTTTTCAGTTGAAGATTTTTAGCGGTTAATTAAGTTTTTAGCAAGTATAAAGTTTTCGTATTTTTAGCCCGCCTGCGGAAATACCCAACCGTTAAAAATTATCTTCTAAAACAATTTTGCCTTCACAAACATCCACATAAAAAGCCGTTTCATTCATTTGAAACGGCTTTCTTTTAAACAAAAAACTAACTATAATTATAAGGTGTGTTTGGTAGTGAAACCATCTTCACTTAGTTCCTGCGGAACATAATCGGCTACCATTTCGCCTTCGTAATCTACTTTTTCATGTTTGCCCATTCTTCTAAGCATAGAATCAAAAAGTGAATATACTACGGGAACAATGATCAGCGTAAGGAATAAGGAAGAGGTTAATCCGCCAATAATTACCCAGGCTAAACCGTTGTTCATTTCCGCTCCTGCTCCTTTCGCCAATGCAATTGGAAGCATCCCGAAAATCATCGCAATCGTGGTCATCAAAATCGGACGAAGTCTTGCGTGATTGGCCTGAATTAATGCATCATGCGTACTTTCACCGGCGGCTTTTCTCATGTTGGTAAAATCGACAATCATAATTGCATTTTTCGCTACCAATCCAATCAGCATGATCATCCCTAACATGGTGAAAATATTTAATGAATTATTGGTTAAGGCCAAAATGACCATTACTCCAATCAACGCCAAAGGAATTGAAAATAAGACCACAAACGGATATACAAAACTGTCATAGAGGGAAACCATCACCAAATAAACCAATACAATTGCGGCTAATAAAGCGATTCCTAAAGTACCGAAACCTTCGGTCTGGTTTTCCATGTCTCCACTCCAGATGTAATTTACACCGGCGGGTTTTGTTTTTTCATTGTCCATAAATTGTGCAGACCATTCGTTCGCAACGTCTCCTACAGGGCGACCTACTACTTTTGAAAGGACTTTTACGGAAGGAGATTTATCTCTTCGCTGAAGCAAACTCGGTCCAGAACTCATATCTACATTCGCAAACTGGCTCAATCTGATCTGTTCGCCATTGTTGTTGGTGAACATTAAGTTTCTCACGTCGTCAATAGACTGTCTGTTCGCATCTGCAAAACGGATGTTGATGTCGTATTCATATTCTCCAGCATGGAATTTTCCATCGGTATTACCGTTAAAGGCAGTCTGCATTGCTTGTCCAACACTAGAAAGATTAAGACCCAAAGTCGCCATTTTATCACGGTCGATATTCACACGAACTTCTGGACTTCCGGTATCGGTGGATAATTCTGCATCTACAGAACCGGGAACTTTTTTCAATAATTCTAAAATTCTGTTGGCTTCTTTGTTTGCCGTTTCATTATCTGGAGCTGTTACTACCATTTCAATAGGGGCGTTATCTGCTCCCATTAATCCGATTGGTGCGGTTTTAAATTCTACACCAGTAAACTTTTCTTCAAGATCTCTCTTGAATTTTGCAGCCAATATATCGGTACTTTCTGACCGATCCGCTTTGTCAATTAAAATAACCTGAACTTCTGATTGATAAACCGTTGCCTGCGCACCTCCAAAACCTGTAGATTGCTGACCAACAGTGGTAATTAGATCTACTACTCTTTTGTCATTTCTTAAATATTTTTCTACATTTAAAGTCACCTGATTTGTTTTTTCAATAGTCGCATCTTTTGGTAATTCTATTTGAACCAAGAATTGTCCACGGTCCATCTTTGGGAAAAATTCTCCCCCGATAAATCCGAAAGCTACCAACATCATTGAAGAGATCAAAATAAGGAAGGTTACTACAACAACCATTATTCTTCTCAATCCAGTTTTCAACGCCCATTCCAGAATTCCTGTGATCCAGTGGGTGAATTTATCCAATTGCGATTCAAACCAAAGAATGAATTTTTCAAATGGATTTTTACCTGTAAGATGGACTACTTTCCCGAATCTTGAAGACAACCAAGGAATGATGGTAAAAGACGCCAATAAAGAAAACATTGTCGCCATAACGACGGTTACACAAAACTGCGCTAAAATATCTGACACTAATCCAGAACTCATCGCGATCGGCAAGAAAACCACCACGATCACTAAAGTAATTGCAGTTACGGTAAATCCAATTTCTGAGGCACCGTCATAAGCTGCACGAATTCTGCTCTTACCCATTTCCATGTGTCGGTACACATTTTCGAGGACCACAATAGCATCATCCACCAGAATACCTACTACCAAGGAAAGTCCTAATAAACTCATTAAGTTTAGGGTATAACCCATTAAATACATTCCAATAAAAGTTGCAATTAATGACAATGGAATAGAAACCATTACGATAAATGCATTTCTAATATTGTGAAGGAAAAGCAACATGACGATTGCCACCAAAATAATTGCTAAAACCAAATCGAAAATTACGTGATCTGCTGATTCTAAAGTAAAATCGGTACTGTTATCTACAATTTTTACCTGAAGACCTTGAATGGCGTAATTTTTCTGAACATCTGCAATTGTTTTCTGAATATTTTCCGAAACTGCAACCGCATTCGCATCGGATTGTTTTTTGATCTGCATCAAAATGGTTGGATTCTGATTAAATCTTGCAATTTTTTCAATGTCCTGTTGCGTATCAAAAACCGTTGCGATATCTGAAAGTCGTACCTGCGCTCCATTTTTACTGGAAATAATGAGATTGCTCATTTCTGCAATCGACTTGTATTTTCCAGATAAACGAATGGTTGATTTTGAAGTTCTTGATTTTAAACTTCCTGTGGGGAAATCTAAATTGGAAGAAAGAATGGCTTGCTGCACATCTCCGATGGAAATATTATAACCTTGCAATTTTTTTTCGTCAATATTCACCTGAATTTCGCGCTCCTGTCCACCAACGAGGTCCACTTGCGCAACACCATTAACACGGGAAAAAATAGGTTCTACTTTTTTATCCAGTAAATCATAGAGTTCCTTGTTGTTGAGTTTATTACTCGTAAGACTCATGGTGATAATCGGTAAATCATCCAGAGAGAATTTATTTAAGGAAGGTGCATCTACATCATCCGGAAGTTGGGATAAAATTGCGTTTACCTTTCTTTGAGCATCATTCAGGGCATAATTTACATCAGCTCCAGTATTCAGCTGAACCATAATTACGGAAAGACTTTCGTAAGAAGAGGATTCTACTTTTTTTACATTTTCTAATGATCCTACCGCATCTTCAATTTTACGGGTTACCGAAGTTTCTACCTCACTTGGCGATGCTCCCGGATAAACCGTAGAAATCGTGACCATATTGGTTTCAAATTTCGGGATGAGTTCGTACCCCATCATAGAGTAGCTCAGTAAACCACCTAAGGTAAGTATCGTAAATAATACGATGACTAACGATGGTCTTTTTATTGATATTTCTGCTAATTTCATCTTTCTACTTTACGATGTTTATTTTTGATCCATTCTCTAAGTTGATCTGTCCACTGGTAATTACCTGTTCACCGCCATTCAAACCACTAATAATTTGAACTTTATCGCCATAAACTTTTCCGGTTTTTACGTTGATCATTTTAGCAGTTCCATTCTGAACAATGAATAATTGACCAGAACTCACTCCATTTACAAAAGCTTCTGCGGGAACGGTTAACATATTTTGATTTTCAGCACCAAAATTGGTTTTGAATAAAGCGGTTCCGTACATTCCGGCTTTTAAACTTCCGTTGTTTGCCACTTCAATTTCTACTGGGAAATTTAATGAAGCGTCACTTTTCGGCGCGATGAAGGTAATTTTTCCACCGAACGATTCATCAGGTAAAACATTTACGGTAATTGGAACAGTCTGTCCAATTTGAATTCTACCGATCTGACTTTCGTCCACCAAAACAGATAATTTTAAACTGTTGATGTTTACGATTTCAAATAAAGAAGTTCCGGGCGCAACCACCATTCCTGGTTCTACCATTTTTTTATTGATGATTCCGCTAATTCCAGCTCTTACACTTGTATCATTAACTCTTACACTTTGAGCACGAACTGCAGACTGCATATTTTTCAGCTGTAATCTGGAATTATCAACTTGCTGTTTGGTAACTCCACCCGTTTTATAAGCGTTTTCATACCGTTGATTATCGATAATTGCGTTTTGCAGATTATTTTTTGCCTGAGAAAGATCTACTTCAATAGCATCTCTTTTAATGGTTGCCAAAACCTGTCCTGCTCCTACTCTGGAACCTTCTCTTACCATTACATTCACAATTCTACCAGAAATTTCTGATGACTGATTTGTTTCCTGTTTCGGGATAAAAGTTCCGTTTGCAGAATAATCAGTATTGATATTTTCTCTACTTGCAGTCACTACATTCACATTGATTTTATCAACCTGTTTAGCAACTTCTGCAACTTCTTTTTTCTGTTCTGCTTTATTGCTGGCAATTTTGTAAGCTCCTAAACCGATAAGGACTACTGCTACGATAATATATATTAAAGTTTTTTTCATTTTGAATAATTATTTTTTGTCAAAAGAAAACTTTCAACAAGATTTTAGTATTAGTTTATTTTAAATAAGTTTTAAGTTCTCCTTTCGATTTATAATACTGAATTTCTGCAATTTTATACTCTAAAATAGCATTGCTGTAATTGTTTTTTGCTTCTACCAAAGCATTTTCAGCTTCCAGAAGTTCCGTTAAAGTTGCTAAACCATATTGGTAATTACTTTTCGTATTAGAAGTAACCGTTTCCGCCAGTTGAACATTGGCTTTTTGATTTTCTAAAGAAGCCAAACTGTTTTCAATTTGCGATTTTGCATTTTGATAGGATAAATCTAAACCGAGTTTGGTATCTTTTCTATCAACTTCTAATTTATCCAGTTCTATTTGCGCCATTGCAACTCTCGCTTTCGTCGCGAAACCATTGAAAATAGGAATGTTTATGCCTAAAGTTACCGCAGAATAATCTGCCCAATAAACACCATTATTTTTACCGTTGGTTAAAGGAAACTTATCTCCCAATCCTTGCCAACTGTAGTTTGCATTCAAATTTACGGTTGGATAATACGCTGCTTCAATGGCTTTCTTATTAAATTCTAAGAGTTGTTTTTGTTTATCCAAAATCAAAACTTCCGTGCGTTCATCGGTTGCAATCTTATCTTCCAACAAATGCGGCGTAATTTCCATATCTTCTTTTACCAACTGGATTTTATTTTCAATCGGCATTCCCATATAGAATTTCAAGGCATTTTCAGCTTGGTTGATTCCGTTTTGCTGTTGTTTTAAAACAGTAGAAATATTGGTAAGATTTACATTCGTTCGATCTAAATCTACTTTTTTTGCCAAACCATTATCAAATAAACTTTTAATAATATTCCGCGCTTTTTCCGTACTGGAATAACTACTTTCTAAAGTTTCTTTCTTTTGCTGAATGGTAAAAACCTGAAAATAAGCATTGGAAACACGCTCTATGATTTGCTCATCCGTTAATTGGGCATTCAACTGATAAAATTCTTTTGTTGATTTGGCTGCTTTCAAACCCACAAAAACCTGCTGATTAAAAAGTGCTTGAGACAATTGTAATCCACCTCCTGCATTCCATTTTTGTCCCAAAGAGATCAGTTGAATATTACTTGGACCTCCGCTGAAAGCACCTGTATCCAAAGCAGTTGTTTGTAGAATTGGGTTATAGGTAATATTTGCAACTCCATTAATATGAGGCAATGCTCCAGCTTTCGCTTCCATGATTTGATAGTCTGCGTTGCGAACATCTAATTTCGCTTTTTGTGCCTCTGCTTTATTTTGCAGTGCGAATTCGATGGCTTGCTTTAAGGTTACAGTCTCCTGCGCTTTCAATCCAGTGACTGAAAATGCAAATAAGACTGCTCCGAGAGCCATTTTTCTCCAATTGGTCATTTTATATTATTGTTATTTATTACAGTTGATGATGATCTTTCTCAAAATAAATTTTCCTTAATCATGCTGAAGGATTATTTAATCTAATTTTTGCTTAAGGTTTTTAAGGACTTCTTTTCCCTTTTCATTCGTAATTGCATTCAGGTAAAAAAACATAGTTTCCTGCATAAAATTTTCCCGTTCGATGAGTTCTACATCAAAGTAAGGAGAACTGTCATAAGACATTACGAGCTGAAAAAAAAGCTTAGCATAAAGTTCTGGATCGAAATCCTCTCGATAAAGACCTTGCTTTCTACCTTTTTCAATATTATGAACCAAAACTTCGGAGAATTTTGTAGAAAAATTCAACATATGTTTATGGAAAATCGCAGGATAATATTTTAAAAGCTGCCGAATAAGGATGTTATTATTGGAGTGAGAAACCTTATCAATTTCTTCGTCACGACAAAACATTCTTGCAACTGCATTGTCTATATTTTCATCCAGATATTTTAATCTTTCAATTACCTCCTGAAGTTTGTATTTCAAGACTTCTTCCAGTAATTCTTCTTTATTTTTGTACTTCTGATAAAGTGTTTTTTTAGAAATTCCAAACTCTTTCGCAATCTCATCCA
Source organism: Kaistella chaponensis (assembly GCF_900156725.1). GTDB lineage: Bacteria > Bacteroidota > Bacteroidia > Flavobacteriales > Weeksellaceae > Kaistella > Kaistella chaponensis. The sequence continues at coordinate 201,755 of NZ_FTOI01000003.1, forward strand.
TCCTCACGGATTTCGCACCGTTTTCAATGAACAGTTGAGTTGCTTTGCTTAAAAAAATTGTTTTTTCTTCCATAATTTGGGGGCAAAGATACTAAAGAAAACGTAAAAACAAAAATAGTTTCCAAGTTTCTCCAAATCTATAAGAGTAATAGACGACATTAATAAGGACGATTAAAATTTATTTTTACTTTAAAAAAGTTTGTAATTTTCTTTTAGGAAAAAAGAATGTAGAAGAAGAAATCGAAATATTTCAAAACTTGGTGCAGAAAAAAAACGAAAAAAGTAAACGGTAAAGAAGTCTAAATCACTTATGAAAACGGATTTTACGCAGATTTGTGAATATATCGTGAGAGTTTGATTCCCAAATCGGTCCACACAATTTTCGGATTTGCGTTTCTTTCTAAATGGTAATCAGCTTCGGAAATCTCGGTCAAAATCGATTCGATATTTGCACCATGAATGAAATTCGAAAATCGATCCCATTTGAAACCACCAGAATCGATTTTTTTATACACCAAATCATCGTTGCCGTAATTTTGAAGCATTGCAAGTCGGAACATTTCTGCACAATAATCCAGAAAGCTCTTCTGCTTCTCCCGATTCCAACTGGAAATATTTCTGGCCCAAAGCACAATATTTTTCAGAAACTCTGGCTTTTTCTTCACTTGAAAAGCGTCACGAACCCAAGCAACGAAAATCTGTTCAAATTCTTCATCAGAATTTTCTTCCCGCAAAATTTTCTGCGCAATATTCCAGTCTCCTTGCGCTTGAAAAACGATTTCATTTATTTTTTCATCTGTTAATTGCTTATTTTTTCTGAGCGCATTTTCAAGATCTTCATCTTGAATTCTAGGAATTTCTACCACCTGCGTTCGCGAAAGAATGGTAGGTAGAATAAAATCCGCATTTTCAGCAATTAGGATAATTAAAGTGTCTTTCGGCGGCTCTTCCAGAAATTTCAAAAATTTGTTTGAAGCAGAAATATTCATTTTATCGACTTGCCACACCACGAGAATTTTACTGCCGCCTTCAAAGCTTTTTAGGGAAAATTTCTTGTTCAGCTCATCGATTTCATCGGCGTAAATTGTTAATTGTTTGTTTTCAGAATTTAAAACTTTATTCCAATCTTCGCTGTTTGAATATGGATTTTCGAGAATCATGTTTCTAAAATCTTCCAGAAAAAGCTGCGAAAGTCCGCCCTTTTTGTCCTTAAAAACAGGAAAACTGAAATGCAAATCCAGGTGATTCAAATGTTCAACTTTCGATGCAGAATGCGCGTTTTCTTTAGTGAAGATTTCTTTGGCAAAAGCCATTGCAAGCGGTAAAGTTCCATATCCATCTTTCCCGATAAAAAGTTGGGCATGGCTTACTCTTTTGTCATGAATACTTTCTTTCAGAAGGTTTTTTAGTTTATCCTGACCTACAATGTGTTCCCAATTCATTTTTCAAAGATAAAAAATTCAAACTATTTTTTGGGTGCTGAAAATGATGTTCGTTAAAATCTTTTATGATTTTCCATTGAGACTTTCAAACCATTTTTTTTGCTTTTTTATTTATTAAAATTTTGCAAGACCATCTCAAACAAAGTATTCCCCTTAACAAACTTTAACCAAAGTAAATTTCCTCAATTCAGTAATATTTAGGATATTTGCGCATTATTTTTAAAAATAGAGAATGAAAAGAATTTTTGTATTACCATTGCTTGTCGCAGGATTATTTTTTAATGCGCAATCAATTGGTAATTCTCCTTATGCTGCCTTCGGAATTGGGGATATTAAGTATGACAATACGACTGATGTGAATGCGATGGGCGGTATTTCTACAGCATATATTTGGGACTTCAACAATAATTTTAATTTCAGCAATCCTGCTGCTAATAAAAATTTAGAATTAACCTCCTTGAAAGTGGAAGGAGCCAATGAAAATAATTTCTTCAAATCGAATTATGATAATATGAGTGTTACCAAACACTCTTCTTATTTATCAAATATCTCAATTGCATTTCCGCTTTCACCGAAAGTAAAATTTGGATTAGGTTATCAACCTTACAGCTCCAAAAAATATTCTATTCTTAGCAAAGAAACGTTTACTGATGGTACTGTTAAAGCAAATCTTTTTTCAGGGGAAGGAATGATCAGTACAGTTCAGGCAGCGGTTTCTTATCAAATCTCTCCCGAATTTGGACTTGGTTTTAGAACGAATTTCTATTTTGGGAATGTTTATGACATTAATGAATTGACTTATTCAAATGCAGAATTGATCAACGGTTACGAAACGAAAAATAAAACTAAATCTTTTAATTTCACAGTCGGAACTGCCTATCAAAAAAAATTGGCTGCAGATAGAAAACTTACTTTAGGAGGTACATTAACCTTCGGAAATACAGGTAAATTAGAAACACAGTACACCAACAGTACGTATTTTTATACCACAGGACAAACCAAAAACAATGTAAGCATCGTAGATTCGAAATTTAGCGAAAATAAAGACCTTATTCCACTAGGTTTCTCTTTAGGAGCTGGATATGGTAAAGATGCAAAATGGTTTGTAGGTACTCAGGTTGATTACAACAAATCGCAAATTGATTTTATAACTGATCCGTTTGCTAACCAAGCTTCTTACAAAATTTCTGCTGGAGGTTGGTATTTGCCTAATTACAATAATTTCAGAAATTATTTTTCCCGCGTAACTTACCGTTATGGTGCTTATTACGAAAAAGGAAACTTATCTTATATGGGAACCAACGTGAATAAATTTGCGATTACCGGTGGTTTATCATTGCCTTTTGAAAATAAGAGCGCAAGTAGAATGAGTGGTATCGATCTAGGAGTAGAATTAGGTCAAAGAGGAACCCTTGAAAACAACATGATTCGACAGAATTTTGTGAACCTTAAAGTCGGACTTCATTTCGCCGATAAATGGTTTAACAAACGTCTTTATGATTAAGAAATGAGTATTTACAGAAAAATATTCTATAAAAATATAGCCGCCTGTTTAGGGTGTGCTATATTTTTTGCTTTAAATTCTTGTGATGAGGATCTTACCAAAATCAGTAAAAACAAAAACGTCAATTTTCCATCACAAATCATCAACAATGCTCAAATTGTGCAACGGGATTCGGGATTGGTTAAGTTGCGCGCAAATGCAGCACTTATTGAAAAATACGAGTACATCGATTCCCCATATATTGTAGCAAGAAAAGGAATTAACATCCTTTTTTATGACAAAAAGAAACCCAATATTCCCGGGAAAATCACTGCGAAATATGCCAAATTTAATGAGAAAAAGAAATTTTACGAGGCAAAAGGTAATGTGAAAATTATTACCAATGAAAACCAAATGTTTGCTATGCAATCCGTTTATTGGGATCAAAACAAAAAATTGATTTATACTTCAGATACGGTTTATGTTACCGATAAAGACGGCTCTACTCTTGTGGGAGCTCAAGGAATGAGAGCCAAAGATGATTTCTCCGAATATACCTTCTATAATAATTCTGGAAATATCAATGCCAAAAAAATTCCGGAAAAAGGAAGATGATTTTTCGTAAATTCGTGAAAAAATTTTCTTTATGGAGTTTCATGTAATCGGTTTAATGTCGGGAACCAGTCTGGATGGACTCGATATTTGTTACGGCAAATTTCAAAATGAAAATCGGATTTGGAAATATGAAATAGTAAAAGCCGAAACGATCTCTTATTCTCAACACTGGGAAGGAAAACTTCGAAATTGTCTTAACTTAAATGCGGCAGAACTTTTAGCCTTGCATTCCGAATATGGATTTTTTTTAGGAAAGCGCGTAAAAGAATTTATTGGGCAATTTGCTTTAAAAAATGTTGATTTAATTGCGTCGCACGGTCACACCGTTTTTCATCAGCCTCAAAATAAATTCACCTTACAGATCGGCGACGGAAGAGCCATCAAAATTTTGAATGAGATTCCGGTCGCTTATGATTTTCGCAGCCAAGATGTTTTGATGGGTGGAAATGGTGCGCCACTCGTTCCGATTGGTGATGAACTTCTTTTTTCTCAATATGATGCATGCTTAAATATCGGTGGATTTTCTAATATTTCTTTTAAAAAAGATGGAAAAAGAATGGCTTTCGATATTTGTCCTGTCAATGTAATATTGAATCAGTTTGCTCTAAAATTAGGAAAAAACTATGATGAAAATGGAGATTTTGCAAGAGCTGGAACAGTTAATTTTGAAATATTAACTTTATTGAATACGCTCCCTTTTTATCAATCTGCACCTCCAAAATCTTTAGGAATCGAATGGATTAATGAACATGTTTTACCTTTACTAGAGGGAGATCACGCAGAAAATATTTTAGCCACTTTTACAGAACACGCAGCTTTTCAAATTGCTGAAATATTCAATCATTTTAAACTTAAAAATGTTTTATTTACAGGAGGTGGAACTTATAATTCCTATTTAATTGAGCGCATCAAAAATAAAACTTCAACAGCGATTATTGTTCCAGAGAAAGAACTCATCGATTTTAAAGAAGCTTTAATTTTTGCGTTGATGGGAACATTGCGCATCAATAATGAAATCAATATATTATCTTCTGCAACAGGAAGTTCGGCAGATCACTGCTCCGGAATTTTAATTTAAATTCCATTAATTTAAAAAAATAAATAGATGCAAATAGATATTAGAAAATTGTCCATTGATGATTACGAAGAATTAAGAGATACGATGCAGAAAGCTTATCCTGCAATGTCTGAAAGTATCTGGTCCAAGAAAAGCATCCAGAAACTCATCAAAATTTTTCCGGAAGGACAAATCTGTATCACCGTCGATGATAAAATTGCTGCGGTTTGTCTGTCCTTAAAAGTACAGTACGAATTATTCGGCGACGATCATACCTACAAGGAAATAACAGGAAATTACACCTTTAATACGCATTCTGAAACAGGAAATGTTTTGTACGGAATAGAAATTTTCGTAGATCCGGAATTTCGCGAACTTCGACTTGCGCGACGATTGTATGACGCCCGAAAAGAGCTGTGCGAAAAATTGAATTTAAAATCGATAATTGTTGGTGGTCGTATTCCCCATTATCACTTGCACAGTGCAGATTTATCACCAAGAGAATACATTCAGCAAGTTCGAAAAAAAGAAATTTATGATCCTGTTTTAAGTTTTCAATTAGCGAATAATTTTTTGCCAGTTCGGGTGTTGAAAAATTATCTTCCGGAAGATTTGCACTCCGAAGAAAACGCTGTTTTGATGCAGTGGAATAATATTTATTACAGCAAAAAACCTAATACAATGCAGGATTCTGTAATCCGATTAGGTTTGGTTCAGTGGCAAATGCGCCACTTCAAAGATATCGATGCATTTTTTGAGCAGGTTGAATTTTTTGTAAATGTGATGGCAGATTATAAATCAGATTTCATCATGTTCCCCGAATTCTTCAACACTCCTCTACTGGCTCCGTTTAATGCGCTTTCGGAACGAGAGAGTATGTTTAAACTGGCAGAACTTACAGAGGAAATTAAAATCCGACTTTCACAATTGGCAATCAGTTATAACATCAATATTATTGGTGGAAGTATGCCGTATGCAGATACAGAAAAGGATGATTTGTACAACATCAGTTATTTGCTTCATCGCGATGGAAAGATTGATGAACACAGAAAAATTCACATCACACCGAACGAAAAAAAATTCTATGGAATGAAAGGTGGAAATGAAATAAAAGTCATCGACACCGACTGCGGAAAAGTGGGATTGGTCATTTGCTATGATGTTGAATTCCCCGAATTACCACGAATTTTAGCCGATCAGGGAATGAAAATTTTGTTTGTTCCTTATCTCACCGATACGCAGAATGCTTACATGAGGGTTCGTCATTGTGCTGCAGCAAGAGCCATTGAAAATGAATGTTATGTCGCAATTGCAGGTTGTGTAGGAAACTTACCCGGTGTAAATAATATGGATATTCAATACGGACAAGCTGCGGTTTTTACGCCTTCTGATTTTGCTTTTCCTTCTAATGCTGTGAAAGGTGAAGCCACACCAAACACTGAAACGACTCTGATTGTAGATGTGGATTTGAATTTATTAAAAGAATTACACCATTACGGCGCTGTACGAACGATGACCGATCGCCGAAAAGACTTGTACGACACCATTAATTACAACAGCGAATTGGAATAAGATTCTAGTAAAAAATCAAATATCCTATAAAAAGAAAATCCCGAAACAATTAGAGTTTCGGGATTTTCTATATTTGGTTTTCCGGTAATTCTTACAATTTAAATTCTAATTTCACATTAAAGAATCTTCCCGTCAATCTTACTGGAACCGGATAGTTATAACCTGTTGAAACATCATTTACCCACTGATTTGCAACGGTATTACTGATGTTGAAAGCGTTGAAAATTTGAACGCCCAAAGTCAATTCACGGAATTTACCCCAAAATTGACCATTTGCTTTGTTGTCTTTCTGATCGATGAACACTTTGGATAAACCAATGTCAACTCTTTTGTATGAAGGCAACGTTCGTTGATATTTGTAAGGCGCTTCAAAATCTGGTTTTCCGTTATTGTCTAAAGAAATTGGAGTTCCAGAAGGCAATCCATTGGCATAAACCAAAGTTAAGTTCACCCGCATTGACGGAAATTTCGGCATATAATCCTGGTAAAACATGGAAAATCTAAATCTTGGATCAGTTGGTCGTGAAATATCTCCTCTTCCATCAATATTTTCTTTTACTCTTGCATAACTTGCGGAAATCCAAGAATCTACACCTGGAACAAATTCGCCAAATAATCTAGTATCGATTCCGTATGCATAACCTTCAGAATTATTTTGTCCGGAATATCTGATTCTCACATTATCTAAATAATAAGGAATCAGATGATCCATTTTTTTGTAGTACAGTTCAGTGGTTAATTTAAATGGTCGGTTCACCATTTTAAATTCGTAATCATTCGCTAAAATAATCTGCATCGACCGCTGAGATTTGATGTTTGGATTAAAGTTACCATCTAAATCCTTAATCTCTTTATAAAAAGGCGCTTGGTAATAAATTCCTCCCGAAACTTTAAACAACATATCCATGTCCCAATTCGGTTTTACTGCAAATTGCGCTCTTGGAGAAATGATGGTTTCGTTATTGAAATCCCAATGAGAAGCTCTAACTCCTGCATTTACAAAAACGCGGTTGTCGCCCCAGAAGAATTTTTTGGAATACTGCGCATAACCTGACATTCTGGTTGGCTGAATATGATTTGCCCCCGAAATATTGAATCGCAAACGGAGCTGCGACGCATCTAAAGTTCCTGGGTTCACGAAATCTCTCGGCGTACTGTAACCCAAAGAATCTACCAATTGCCATTCGTTAGTGAAATCCTGTAAATTTTCTTTTTCAAATTTCAAACCTACTTCAAAATCGGTATTCAAATCGGGAGAAAATTTGGTTTTTAATTGCGCTCCATACGTTTTCACCATCAAATCATTTCGGGCGTGGTCGATCTGTCCGCCAACATCATAAGAAGTAACCGGCGCTCCTGTAATCGGATCAAAAGTTTGCAACTGATAAGCAGACGCAATACTGTAATATTCTTTTTCACGGTTTTGGTAAGCGAAACTATCTAGACTAAATTTCCATTTTTTATTGGGTTTAAAGTTAATGGTTGCAGTTCCCATCATGTTTTTATACTGGTCATCTTCTTTACCATTGTAGAAAACGCTTAATTTTAATGGAGTTTGCAGCGATCCGAAATCAACTTCCTTCACTTTCGGTATCATTTCATAATCATTTTTACTCCAATATCCGATGAAAGAAACATCCCACTTTTCGTTAAATTTATAATTAATGTAGGTCTGAAAATCCATGTACTGCGGATTAAAATCCGTGTCTTCATTTAAAGTATTCAAGACCAAATTGGTGTTTCTATATCTTGCAGAAAACAATGCCGACAATTTTTTGTTTTTTGAGGCAAATCCGGTCGAAAGTCTTGCTCCAATTAAACTTACTTCGCCCGAAAGTTCAAATTTTGTAGGTTGTCTGTAATAAATATTCAAAGCAGAAGACATTTTATCGCCGTATTTCGCTTCAAATCCACCTGCAGAGAAATTAATCGCTTGAACCATATCGGGATTGATGATGCTAAGACCTTCCTGTAAAGAATTTCGGATTAAAAAAGGCCTGTAAATTTCGATATCATTGATGTAAATTAAGTTTTCATCATAATTTCCGCCACGAACCATGTATTGCGAAGACAGTTCCGCATTGGAATTCACGGAAGGTAAAGTTTTCAAAAGTCCTTCTACACCACCGGAAAGTGAAGCAACTTGCTGCGCTTCCTTGGCCGAAATTTCTATGGAAGTGAGATCGGTAGTTTTTGGTTTTCCTTTTTTCTGAAAAACAACTTCCTGAATCTGACTTTCGCGCTCAACATTTGCAAAGAGAACATTGAGGTTTTGAACTTTGGGTGTGATTTTAATATTTTTAGTAAAACCTCTGAAATTTTCTTTTTCTACAGACAGTTTTTGCTCAGATTCCGCGAGTGGAATCTTTACAAAACCTTTAGCATCTGTAGTAAAAACTTGATTGTTATAGGAAACATTTGCCTGCGAAACAGGATTTCCATCGTTATCTAAAACTTTTAGATTGATCTGCGAAAATGCGAAAATTGGCATTACCGCCAAGAGTAAAAGTAGTTTTTTCAAGGCTGAGAATTTAGTTTTTAAAGATAACAAAAAATTAGAGAATCGCTTCTCTCACTCTTGTTAATTTTTGAAGAAGATCTTCGAGTTTATCAAGTCTGAGCATATTTGCACCATCAGAAAGTGCGACACTTGGATCAGGATGAGTTTCGATGAAAAGTCCATCTGCACCGACTGCAATTCCGGCTTTTGCGATGGTTTCAATTAATTCTGGTCTTCCTCCTGTAACGCCCGAACTTTGATTCGGTTGCTGCAAAGAATGCGTCACATCTAAAATCACGGGTGCATAATTTCTCATGGTCGGAATTCCACGGAAATCTACGACCAAATCGGTATATCCGAAAGAATTTCCGCGCTCGATAATCGCCGTTTTTGGGTTTCCTGAATCGGTTACTTTTTGAACGGCAAACTGCATCGATTCCGGAGAAAGAAATTGTCCCTTTTTCAAAGAAACACATTTGCCAGTTTTTGCAGCGGCGATGAGTAAATCGGTTTGACGAACCAAAAATGCAGGAATTTGTAGCACATCCACATAATTGGCGGCCAAAGCTGCATGTTCGTTCTCATGAATATCGGTTGTGGTAGGAATGTTGAACGTCTCTCCTATTTTTTTTAGAATTTCTAAGGATTTTTCTTCACCAATCGTGGTGAAAGAATCTACCCTACTGCGATTTGCTTTTTTAAAACTTCCTTTAAAAATGTACGGAATTTCGTATTTATTGGTTATTTCCACAATTTTTTCGGCGATTCTCAAAGCCATTTCTTCACCTTCGATAATGCATGGACCTGCAATTAGGAAGAAATTTTTTGAATTTTTGTGGTGTATGTTTTCGAGGTATTGAATCATTGATATTTATTTAGGAAAACAAAAATACGGATTTTTTTGAGGAAATAATTTTTAAGTTGATTGATAGTGAATTTAGCTATTGGGATTATTTTAAAAAAATCCGAATGACTGAAGGATTTACCAAACTACTTTGGGATCGACTGGAATTCCGAAGGAATGAAAGGATTATAACCAAACTATTTTGGGGTTTATTGGAACTCTGAAGGAGTGAAATTATAAATGACCTAATTATACTATGAGTCTTTGGCGATTGATGTGATTATTCTTCAATATTACAATAATGGTATTCCTTCGGAATTGTTTTAAGTTTTGGCTAAAACCACTTTCAACAGCAAAGAAACAAAGCGCGGTAATTCCGACCACTATCTGAACCGCTCCTATTTATAATTCATTATTTTAAAACTAAAACTTCTTTAGAATTTTTTCTATTGTATTTATATTTCTGGAGGTCAAATGTTCTTTCAAAGCTTTCTTGCCTAAAATTTTTCCAAATGAAGAATCTATAGTTTGGCCTTTTTGAATTTGCCAATAAAAAATTCCACCTACAATTTCCCCGTTTTCATTTTGAGAAACAGCACTTTTCTTAAATTCTTCTAGAAGTATATTTTCTATGTTTTCACTGCCTACGAATACGTAGATATGTGAATCTTCCGATTTCTGAAAAGGATTTTTTTGGATGATTTCTGCGATCTCTTCTTTGGTTTTAAGGAATAAAAAAGCATCATAATTGAAATATTCTGAAAGTGCTTTTTCTAAAATAGACTTCAATTCCGACGACATTAAATCTGATGAAAACAAAACATTTCCTGTTGCCAAAATGGTGGAAACATCTTTCATTCCGGCTTCTGCAAAAACTTTAGAAACTTCCGCCATTTTCATGGAAGTTCCATTTATATTAACTCCACGAAGAAAAGCACAATATTTCAAAAGATGATTTTATAGTTTAGAAATCCAATTCTCCTTCACATTTTCGGGTAAAAAAGAATATTCAAATGAATTGCGAACCAAAAGTTTCACTTCTTCCATCGATAAATCTAAAGCTTCGATGCAAGCCAAATAATTTTGAGTCAAATAACCTCTAAAATAAGCAGGATCATCTGAATTTACGGTTACTTTTAAACCTAAATCAAGCATTTTTTTCACAGGATGATTTTTGATATCATCCACATTTCGCAAGGCGGTATTTGAAAGTGGACAAACCGTTAAAGCCATTTTCTCGGCAACCAATCGTTCCACTAATTTTGAATCTGTTAAACAATTATTACCATGATCAATCCTCGCAACTTTTAATACATCTAAAGCTTCCCAAATATATTCAGCTGGACCTTCTTCACCGGCATGAGCAACAGGAATATAGCCTTCTTTCACGGAAGCTTCAAAAACTTTTTGGAATTTGGAAGGTGGATTTCCTTTCTCTGAAGAATCTAAACCGACCATTTTGATCAAATGTTTGTACGGAAGCGATTGCTGCAACGTTTCAAATGCATCTTCTTCTGTTAAATGACGCAGATAACTCATGATTAAGAGAGAAGAGATTCCGTGATTCTTTTCTGCATCTTCTCTTGCACGTTGAATTCCATTAATCACGGTAGAAAATTCAACGCCTCTTTTGGTATGTGTTTGCGGATCGAACATGATTTCTGCATGCACGATATTTTCTTCGGCACAATGTTTAAAATACGCCATCGTGAGATCATAAAAATCCTGCTCGTGAAGAAGCACGTTTGCACCAGCGTAATAAATATCCAGAAAATCTTGTAAGTTTCCGAACTGATAAGCTTTTTTTACTGCTTCTACATTTTCGTAAGGAATTGCTACCTTATTTCTTTGGGCAATTTCAAACATCAATTCTGGTTCAAAACTTCCTTCGATATGAAGATGTAACTCTGCTTTCGGAACTTTTTTGATATATTCTGAGATGGTCATTTTATTCAAATTTTGGTTACTATTTTTTAATTCAAACTATTGAGTCGCTTTAATAATTGCACTTGTGATTTGCTCTTCTTTTTCTTTGGCGTAAGTAGAATCATAAGGTTTCATCACATCAAAAATATAAGTATAGAATGGCGTTATTTTCTGCACATTTTCCGATTGTATGATGGCTTTTTCTTTGCCCATTGTTTGCAAATCTTTCACAAAAGTATTGAAACGTTTATCGATAGGTTCTATAGATTTTACCAAATAATCATATCCTTTTTCTGATTGTCCAATTTTTTTGTAAGCATCTGAAACGGCACCAACAATTAATGAATATTCCATTGGTTTTGTTCGCATTTGTCTTGCTACGAATCGTTGTTCGCTTGGCGACAAGCTGTTGTAATAATCGTATTCGGTGAAAATTCCTTTTTTGAGTTCTTCCGCCAGTTTCAGACCTTTTTGTTCTTGTCCGGAAACGATGTAACCATAAACAATTGAACTCAAAGATCTCGGATCATCGTATTTTGCAACGGGAATTTCCTTTGACACCAAATCCAGCAATTCAACCGCTTTTGCATTTTGTCCGGAAAGAGAAAGTGCTTCTGCAGCGCGACTTACTGAACCACGGTAACTCACAATGTTTTGTGTACAGGTTTCATCAAAATGAACTTTTAGGTCTTTGAAATTTCCCCATTTGAAATTTTTGATGGTTTTGTATAAAGAATTGGCGTCTACTCTACCCATTTCTCCATCTTCCCTTTCAGGAGTTTCGATCGGAACTAATCGATAACTGAAACCATCATACTGCAAATAATCACCGAGATAGAAAATGTTTTCTGGATCGTAAATTCCACCTGAAGAGAAATTGATAGGTCTTTTCCAATCGAAATTGGCCAAAATATCTAGCATAAGCAGATTGTTTTTAAACATGCTATTGCTTTTGTAGTCGATGGTAATTTGATTTAATGTTTCGGGTAAATCTTTTGCTTCGATAATTCCTGCTTTTAATGCATTCGCTTTGTTTACAGGTAATACAAATTTAGAAACAGGTAAGAAATTGAATTTCTCATATTTGGCATCTCCAAAAAGAAGCTTTAGAATTTCGTCTTTGTCTGCAGATTTTAATTTGATAAAATTCATGGCATCTTTTAAAGTCATCGAATCCTGAGTCTGAAATTTCCGGAAACCGGCAAAAGTAGTTTCAGGAGCGCCTTGATCTTTTAGGTTTGCAAACACATTATTCCAATCATCTTTTGTCATGAGATAAATCTGATCGTTTGTTCCGTCCCGGTAATCATCATGATTTAAAGTAGAGGGAACCGGCATCGAATTATAGGTTCTGCGTTTCACCTGATCGATGTTCCAAGGTGTAGAAAGCAAAGTAAAATTCACCACTTTCACATCATCTCGAAGTCCGGAAGTTTCCTGCATTCCCCAAATCGGATAGGTATCATTATCACCGTAAACAAAGAGAATATCATTTTTTGGCAACGATTTCAATGAAGAATATGCATAATCATAAGCAGTGTATCGGTTGCTTCTGTCGTGAACATTAAAATTCTGAAAACCCATCATCAATGGAACGCCTAGAAGAAGAATTCCTGCGCCAATATTGATAGAATTCGATTTTACTTTTGATTGAAGGTACCAAAGCAAGGCACCCGCTCCTAAACCAATCCAAATAGCAAAAGCATAGAAAGAGCCGACCATCGCATAATCTCTTTCGCGGACTTCGAAAGGTTTTACGCCCGTGTAAAATACAATTCCGACACTGGTTAATATAAATAAGGATAAAATTGCGTAAAATCTACCGAAGTCTCTTTTCAGTTGAAAGAAAAATCCAATAATTCCTAGTAGCAAAGGCAAGAAGAAAAAGGCAACCGTGCTTTCATTTTTAAATTTCGCAGGCATTTTGCTTTGATCGCCCCACATTGCATTGTCGATAAAAGGAATCCCTGAAATCCAATTTCCTTTGTTGTTTTCCATGTGTCCTTCAAGGTCATTTTGCCGACCAACGTAGTTCCACATCAGATATCTCATAAAATAATATCCGTTTTGGAAGGTAAAAAAATAATCTAAGTTTTGTGCCAATGAAGGTTTTTGAACATTGATTAAATTATATTTTTTTACTTGGAGATAATCGTCTGCTTTGATGGATCCTTCTTCATATTTCTTGCGCAATTCCTCAAATATTTTCTTTGCTTCGGGATTGTCTGCGATATCTTCATTGTCATAATTAAAAGAGAAATCTGGAGCACCATACATCGAAATATAATTGTCCATGACATCTTTATCTTCATTAAACATTCTCGGCATAAAGCTTACATGATCATGGCTGAAAACATAATTAAAACGATCTCCTACTCTTCGGTAAGTACCCGTTTTATCGTCTTTTTCGTAAACATCTCCTGTTTTTTCAGTTTTATAACTGCCATCTTCATTTTTCTGAATTCCATTGGCATCCAAATAAGCGGTGTAATTTTGACCGTAAGAAGTTGGCCAATCTCCATATTGTACACGATTATAATAATCTAACATTCCGATGGCGTTATCGGGATTATTTAAATTCATTGGCGGATTTGCCGTGGCTCTAATCGGAATTACCATCCAGCAAGAGAAACCAATAATCATATAAACCACAGATAAAGCGATGGTTTGATAAATGTTTTTCTTTGATTTTTTCGCGTACTTAATCCCAAAGTAACATAAGGACACTAAAATAGAAAATGCGATAATGGTTCCGTAATGAAAAGGAAGACCTATTCCATTCACAGCGAAAATTTCCATTTTTCCAAAAAGAGTCATTATTAGAGGAAAAATACCTTTAAATACAACTCCTAAAATAACGAGTGTAAAGACATTTGCCCAGAGAAAACTCTTCCAGGAAAACTCATAATTTCTTGCATAGTACATTAAACAAACAGCGGGAATCGCCAACATACACATCATGTGAACACCTACAGATAAACCGGTTATAAAAAATATTAAGATAATCCATCGTTCGTTATCAGCATCATGATATTCGTTTTCCCATTTAGTAATAAGCCATACTAAAAGTGCAATAAACATACTTGTCATGGAATATACTTCACCTTCTACCGCTGAAAACCAAAAAGTGTCTGAAAAAGTAAAACACAAAGCACCAACAACTCCTGCAAAAAGAATTGAAATTTCTTGATGTACAGTAATCTCTGCAAAGTCTTTATTTAAAAGTCTTCTGACCAAATGTGTGATGGTCCAGAAAAGGAAAAGTATGGTCAATGCACTGAAAAGAGCCGACATTGAATTGATAACTACGGAATAATTTTCTCCATTACCAAAAGCAAATAGCGCAGCAACTGCTCCTACCAATTGAAAAAGTGCAGCTCCAGGAGCATGCGTAACCTCTAATTTTACGGCAGAAGAAATATATTCCCCACAGTCCCAAAAACTGAAATTCGGTTCCAAGGTTGATAGATAGGTAATAAAAGCAATAGCGAAAACAACCCATCCCAAAAGGGTGTTCCACTGTTTAAAAGACCAGTTTTTCATAGATAAAAATTCAATAATGCGAAAATAGGGATTTTAGGTTACTATTCGGATATTTTAACAAATTTTAAATGACTTGGCGTGATTATTGTCAGACTGCCGATCAAAATAATCCTGAAACACTTTTACAGAAGGTGCGATATATCATATAACTTGACATAAATTGTTGAATAATTAAATTTTTCGTATTTTTGCACACAGTTTTCTAGAGAAAAAATGAAACAATGACTCATGTTTACGGTAACATTCTTGGCTTAATCGGTCATACTCCTTTGGTTAAATTAAATCGGGTGACCAACGATATTTCTGCAACGGTTTACGCCAAACTAGAATCTTGTAATCCTGGACATTCCACGAAGGACAGAATCGCACTGCACATTATAGAAGCAGCAGAAAAAAAAGGGCTTCTGAAACATGGTTCTACTATTGTAGAAACCACTTCAGGCAACACCGGTTTTTCTATTGCAATGGTTTCTATTATCAAAGGTTACCAATGTATTTTAGCAGTTAGCGACAAAACAAAAGCAGAGAAAATTGCCTATTTAAAGGCATTAGGAGCTACAGTTTATATTTGTCCGGCTAATGTCGCACCAGATGATCCAAGGTCTTACTATGAAGTGGCAAAAAAAATAGCAGCCGAAACTCCTGATTCTATATATATCAATCAATATTTCAACGAACTCAATATTGATGCGCATTACCAATCGACTGGTCCTGAAATTTGGGAACAGACAGAAGGTAAAATTACTCATCTTATTGCATGTACAGGAACTGGAGGTACACTATCTGGTTCAGCAAAATTTCTGAAGGAAAAAAATCCAGATATTAAAATAATCGGTGTAGATGCTTCTGGATCAATTTTAAAAGGTTTTCACGAGACTGGAACAATTAATCATTCAGATATTCATCCTTATCAAATCGAAGGAATGGGAAAAAATTTAATTCCTTCTGCCCTTTTATTTGATAAAATCGACGAATTTATTCGGGTTAATGATGAATTGTCTGCACACAGAACCCGCGAAATTGCTCTGAAGGAAGGTATCATGGGAGGTTATACAACTGGTGCGGTGGTGCAAGGTTTACTGCAATATGCCACTACTCATGAGTTTTCAAAAGAGGATGTGGTTGTCGTTATTTTTCCAGATCATGGCTCAAGATATATCACCAAGGTTTACAGCGATGAATGGATGACAGAACAAGGTTTTATGAACAACGATGTTCTCAATGATGAAAAGGTCTTCAAAACAGAAGTAATCAAATAGCATTTAAAAGAAAATTAAAAACCTTTTTGTAATTAGCGAAAGGTTTTTTTTAATATAAATTAATTCAGTTTTTTTTTCATAAATTACAAAATAATAAGATAAAATAATGACGGATATTTTTAAGCGTCTTAGGGAAAACCCAGGTCCATTGGGACAATTTGCAGATTATGCAGAAGGTTATTTCGTTTTTCCAAAGCTAGAAGGTCCAATTGGACCAAGAATGAAATTTCAGGGAAGAGAAGTTATATTTTGGAGTGCCAATGATTATTTGGGACTTTGCAACCATCCGGAAGTTTTAGAAGCTGATGCGAAAGCTGCAGCCGAATATGGAATGTTTTATCCAATGGGAGCCAGAGCAATGTCGGGAGAAACAGATCAACACCAACAATTAGAAAGAGAATTGGCAGAATTTGTAAAAAAAGAATCTGCTTATCTTTTAAATTTCGGATATCAAGGAATGGTTTCTACCATCGATGCATTGGTCGGCAGACATGATGTTATCGTTTACGATGCCGATTCACACGCTTGTATTGTTGATGGTGTTCGTTTGCACATGGGTAAAAGTTTTACTTACAGACACAACGATATCGAAAGTTTAGAAAAAAATCTGATTCGCGCCACAAAAGTTGCAGAAGAACAAGGCGGTGGAATTTTGGTTATTACAGAAGGAGTCTTCGGTATGCGCGGTTTGCAGGGAAAAATTAAAGAAATTTGTGACTTAAAATCTAAATACAGTTTCAGACTTCTTGTTGATGACGCACACGGATTCGGAACTTTAGGTGAAACTGGAGCCGGAGCTGGTGAAGAACAAGGTTGTCAAGATCAAATCGATGTTTACTTCTCTACTTTCGCAAAATCAATGGCGGGTTTCGGAGCATTCATCGCAGGTGACGCAGATATCATCAGGATTTTAAAATATAATTTGAGATCTCAGGTTTTTGCAAAATCTTTAACAATGCCAATGGTGATCGGTGGTTTAAAAAGGTTAGATTTATTAAGATCAAGACCAGAAATCAAAGCAAAACTTTGGGAAAACGTGCGTAAATTACAAAACGGACTTGTTGAAAGAGGCTTTAATATCGGAGGCTCAAATACATGCGTAACTCCAGTAATGATGCAAGGTTCAACCGTAGAAGCCACTTTATTATCAAGAGATTTAAGAGAAAATTTCGGCGTTTTCACCTCTGTCGTCATTTATCCTGTAATTCCAAAGGGAATGATTTTACTTCGATTAATTCCTACCGCTTCACATACTGATGCTGAAATTAATGAAACTCTTGCAGCTTTTGAAGAGATTCAGAAAAAATTAGTTTCTGGATTTTACAAAGACCAAGAGCAAAAATTGTTAGAAGAGCAAAATCTTCGATTCAAAGACGCATAATATTTTTCAAAGATTTATTTCAATATAAACCGTTTGAAAAATTCAAACGGTTTTTTTATACCCCAAATTAAAAACATAATTATGGAACAAATCATCATCACCAAACAAGACAGCACTAGAATTCATCAAGCAATTCGAGAGGCAAAATTAAAAAATACCATCAAAAAAGAAGATGCAGATCAATTACTAGCAGAATTGCACAGCGCCAAAATTGTAGCTTCTGAAGATATTCCGAAAGATGTGGTTACCATGAATTCGATTGTAAAAATTCATTTTGAACACAATACAAATAGCATTCAGTTTCAAATTGTTTATCCTCATTTGGCAAATATCAAAGAAAATAAAATTTCGATCTTTTCCTCGGTTGCATCGGCTCTAATTGGTTACCGTGTTCACGATGAAATCGATTGGCTCATTCCTTCCGGCATGACAAAAATTGTAATCGATGAAATTATTTACCAACCTGAAGCGGCAGGTGATTTCGATTTATAATAATTTTGAAAACCAAAATATTTGACCGTTAGATTTTTCTGACGGTCTTTTTTAAAAATTGAATAACCAAAAGTTCATAGAATTAAAATAAATTTGCAAAAAGAATTCTCATTGAAAGATCTCCTTCTCATCACTCCTCCTTTTACCCAGCTCAACACGCCTTATCCGGCAACAGCTTATATAAAAGGTTTTTTGAATACCAAAAATATTTCAAGTTATCAAATTGATCTTGGAATTGAGGTTATTTTAGCATTATTTTCGAAAAGTGGAATTGAGAAAATATTTTCAAAAACGCCTTCCTTAGAAGGAACATCGGAAAACTCAAAACGAATTTTTGCTTTACGCGAAGAATACATCAAGACGATCGATCAGGTTATTCTTTTTCTGCAGAATAAAAATCCAACTTTAGCCAGACAAATTTGCAGCATGAATTTTCTGCCGGAAGCATCACGTTTCAATCAACTTGATGATATGGAATATGCGTTCGGAAACATGGGTTTACAAGACAAAGCAAAACATCTTGCGACTTTGTATTTAGAAGATATTTCAGATTATATGGTTGAAAATATCGATGCAGATTTCGGTTTCAGCCGGTATGCAGAAAGAATTGGTCAAAGTGCAAATTCCTTCGAAGAATTGTATGAAAAATTAAATGATCAACATACTTTTACCGATGAATTTACCTTAAAAATTTTACAGGAAAAATTAGATCTTGTTCAGCCAAAATTGGTGTGTTTTTCCGTTCCCTTTCCGGGAAATTTGTATGCTGCTTTTCGCTCTGCGCAATTTATTAAAGCCAACTATCCAAATATTAAAATTGCAATGGGAGGTGGTTTTCCGAATACAGAATTGCGGGAATTGAAAGATGCCAGCGTTTTCGAATTTTTCGATTATATCACTTTAGATGATGGCGAACTACCCCTCGAATTGGTGTATGAAAATGCGATCTCAAACAAAGATATTTCGGAAGCAGAATTCAAAAGAACCTTTATTTTAGAAAATCTGGAGGTAAAATATATAAACAATACGGCAAGATCTGATTATAAGCAAGCTTTTGTAGGAACTCCGGATTATAGCAATCTCCTTTTAGACCAATATATTTCCGTCATCGAAATCGCAAACCCGATGCATAGTTTATGGAGCGACGGACGATGGAACAAACTAACCATGGCGCATGGTTGTTATTGGGGAAAATGTACTTTCTGTGATATTTCTTTGGATTATATTAAAATTTACGAACCCATTTCTGCTAAAATTTTAGTAGATCGAATGGAAGAACTCATTGCACAAACAGGCGAATCTGGGTTTCATTTTGTAGATGAAGCGGCTCCTCCAGCTTTGATGCGCGAAGTTGCACTGGAAATTCTTCGTAGAAATTTAGTCGTGACTTGGTGGACGAATATTCGGTTTGAAAAAAGTTTCAGTCGTGATTTATGTTTTTTATTAAAGATTTCAGGATGTGTCGCTGTTTCCGGCGGATTGGAAGTTGCGAGTGATCGCCTTTTGAAGTTAATCGATAAAGGAGTTTCCGTAGAACAAGTCGCAAAAGTGACGCGGAATTTCACAGAAGCGGGAATTATGGTTCACTCCTATTTGATGTTTGGTTTTCCCACGCAAACGGTGCAAGAAACCGTAGATTCATTAGAAATGGTCCGTCAACTTTTTGAGATGGGAATTTTGCAAAGTGGATTTTGGCATCAATTTTCGATGACCGCACATTCACCAATCGGACAAAATCCTCAAGAATTTGGAGTTCAACCTCTTAAAAAGGAAATACAATTCGCCAATAATGATATTGAATTTACCGATGAAACCGGAATTGACCACAGCAAATTTAGTTTTGGACTAAAGAAATCTCTTTTCAATTTTATGCACGGAATTAATTTCGATCTTCCTTTAAAAGATTGGTTTGATTTCAAAATTCCGAAAACTACGATTCATCCCGATTACATTCATGATTGTCTTTTGGAGGAGGAAAATTTTGTTTTTAAAGCGAATTCAAAGTTAGTTTTTTTGGATAAAAATCCCCAAACAGAGAATCTCACCAAAAGAACCAAAGTTGGAACATTCGAGTTTACAAGACTTATTTTCCATCTTCGAACCAATATTGTGAAATTCGAATTAGAAAAAGAAAAGGCAGAATGGCTCCTGAAGATTTTCGCCGAAAATTCTACCGCAAATCCCAAAAAAATAACCGCACAACAATTGAAAAATCAGTTTGAAGAAAATTTTGAAGACTTCGAATTGTTTTGGTTTTCAAAACCGATGCAACAGTTGAAAGAAAATGGTGTAATTCTGAGTTTGTAATTTTCACTTTTAAAATCAATAAACGCATTAAAATAGAAGAATTTTCACCTGAATAAAGTTGCGAAAATCTCTTTACTTTTCTGGCTCGTGAAAATTACGGGTACAACTTTGTGCGAAAAACTGGGCGATTTTATTGCTCAAACATTGAAACAGGTTGCATGCAAAAAAAAATCCCATTTATTTCTAAATGAGATTTATATAGTGAAATAAAGTTTATTATTCTGCGAGAATAATTCCTTTGTTATTATTGAATTCGATCACTCCGCTTTTCACTGGGAAAGAAAATACACTTTCTTTTTCATTCTCTTTGGTGAAATGTCTTGCAAAGTTCTCATCAATCTGGTTGGTGAAAACTCTCACTTTACCACCGATTAATGAAGCAACGATCGCTGCGTGATCTTTCATAATATGGAAGTCGCCATTTTTTCCTGGAAGCAAAACTGAACTTACTTCGCCTTCAAAAACTACAAATTCCGGGGTTAATATTTTTATATTCATTTTTTCTCAGATTAAAGAGTAAAGAGAAAAGAAAAAAGAGTGAAAAATGTCTTTCCTCTTTTTTCTTTTTTCTATATTTCTAATTATGCGTTTTCCGCTAACATTTTTTGTCCAGCTTCGATTGCTTCTTCAATGGTACCTTTCAAGTTGAAAGCAGCTTCTGGCAAGTGATCTAATTCACCATCGATGATCATGTTGAATCCTTTGATGGTATCTTTAATATCAACCAATACTCCTTTCAAACCTGTAAACTGTTCTGCAACGTGGAAAGGTTGAGATAAGAAACGTTGTACTTTTCTTGCACGATAAACCGCTGATTTATCTTCTTCAGAAAGTTCTTCCATCCCAAGAATCGCAATAATATCCTGTAATGCTTTGTATTTCTGTAGAATTTCTTTTACTCTTTGTGCACAGTTATAATGATCATCACCTAAAATCTCCGGCGTCAAAATTCTTGAAGTTGAAGCCAAAGGATCAACCGCAGGATAAATACCTAATGAAGCAATTTTTCTGTCCAATACTGTAGTTGCATCTAAGTGAGCAAAAGTTGTAGCTGGAGCTGGATCTGTTAAATCATCTGCAGGAACGTAGATCGCCTGAACTGAAGTAATTGAACCATTTTTTGTAGAAGTAATTCTTTCTTGCATCGCACCCATTTCTGAAGCCAAAGTTGGTTGGTAACCTACTGCAGATGGCATTCTTCCTAGAAGTGCAGAAACTTCTGAACCTGCTTGTGTAAAACGGAAAATATTATCAACGAAGAACAAAACGTCTCTTCCTTGTCCTTGTCCGTCTCCATCTCTAAAATATTCAGCGATTGTTAAACCAGACAAAGCAACTCTAGCTCTTGCTCCAGGTGGCTCATTCATTTGTCCGAAAACGAAAGTACATTTAGAGTCTTTCATTTGTTCCAAATCGATTTTAGATAAATCCCATCCTCCATTTTCCATAGAGTGCATGAAATCGTCGCCATATTTAATAATACCGGATTCCAGCATTTCTCTCAAAAGGTCATTTCCTTCTCTCGTTCTTTCACCAACACCGGCAAAAACCGAAAGACCACCGTGTCCTTTCGCAATATTGTTAATTAATTCCTGGATCAATACTGTTTTACCAACACCTGCACCACCGAACAAACCGATTTTACCTCCTTTAGAATAAGGTTCAACCAAGTCGATTACTTTAATACCAGTAAAAAGAACTTCAGCAGAGGTTGATAATTGATCAAATTTAGGTGCTTCTCTGTGAATTGGTAAACCATTTTCTTTAGAAACTTGTTGAATCCCGTCAATTGCATCACCTACCACATTAAACAAACGGCCATAAACGGCGTCACCTGTTGGCATTGTGATTTGTTTTCCTTGAGAAATTACTTCCTGTCCTCTTTGTAGACCATCGGTTGCATCCATTGCGATACATCTTACAGAATCTTCACCAATATGTTGTTCTACTTCTAGGATTACTTTGTTACCATCAGTTTTTGTAATCTCCAATGCATCGTAGATGCTTGGAAGTTCTGCTGCATCTGTAAAAAGTACATCGATTACAGGACCGATAATTTGAGAAATTTTTCCTTTAATTTGGTTTGCCATTGCTAAATTTTTTCTTGAGTGCAAATATAATGAAAGTTCCCAAATCTGCAATTGGTTCAAAAGAAGATTTTTATCATATTTTTTCTTTGATTTTTGGGATCTTTCAAAACAAAAAAATCTAGCCATCATAGACCGCTTTAATTTGATACCAATTTCTTTCTAATGGTTTCTCGATTTGATGGTTACAAGTTTAATATTAACAAGTGATCATGTGAATTAGAGAACCATCAAAGTTGATTATGTAATCTTAATTTTAACCTAGAAAGCGAGAGCGATAACTTGATCATTCAATTTTGAAAAGAAAAAAAATGTATTTAATGATCTAAAAACTGCTCATTATGGGCACTTTCATAAAAAAAGAAGGGTTAGAAATTTTGCGTAGACCATTTTAACATTTGATTAAAAAAAGATACTTTTGCAGCATCAAAATTTCTTCTTTTGAAAATCATCAAAAATCTTCAAGATTATCACCAAAAAACTCCTTTGGCACTTTCCATCGGAATGTTTGATGGGGTTCATATTGGTCATCAATCTATTATTAATCAACTTAATACGGTTGCTAAAGATAAAAATTTAGAATCTGCAATTCTCACTTTCTGGCCGCATCCCAGAACCATTTTCTATCCCAATGACGATCTAAAATTACTGAATACGATTGAAGAAAAAACCTATTTCCTCCAAAAACATAGCATTCAGAATCTAATTTTACAAGATTTTTCTGAAGATTTTCGCAATTTAACAGGTGCAGAATTTGTAAAACAAATTTTGGTCGAAAAACTGAACGTTAAACATTTAATCATCGGTCACGATCATACTTTTGGTAAAAATAAAAGTGGTAATTTTTCCTTACTAGAAAAAATGGCTACAGAATTAGAATTTGAGGTTCAACAAGTTGAAGCCGTTGATTTTCAGGAAAGGCACATCAGTTCGACCCAAATTAGAAAAGCATTGTCGGTCGGAAATATAAAAGAAGCCAACGAAATGTTAGGTTATACGTATTCTGTTTCAGGAGAAGTTGTTCACGGAAAAAAGATCGGCAGAACGATTGGTTATCCTACAGCAAATATTGCGGTGAATTCTATGAAATTTTTACCGAAAAAAGGCGCCTATATTGTAGATGTTTTTGTGAAAAAGCAACATTTAAAAGGAATGCTCAGTATCGGAACCAACCCTACTGTTGATGGTAAATTGGTTTCTGTGGAAGTTTATATTTTAAATTTTAATGATGATCTTTATGGTGAGGAAATCTCTGTCAATTTCCGGGAGTTTCTTCACGATGAAATAAAATTTGAAAATCTGGAGAAATTGATTGAAAGATTGGATGAAGATAAAAAACTGACGGAAAATTTTCAGTTTTAGTTTTTGATTCAAATTCGTTCTCAATTTTAAATCATTTAGTATTTGCGTGATCGTTTTTCAAGAATTTAAAACTTCTTCCCGAATTTTTTTAGGTAGAGCTTTTAATACTAATTCATAAGAATGATCGATTAAGTTTACGATTAATTCTTGCTTCAAACCTTCACAAATTACCGAATTCCAGTGTGTTTTGTTCATGTGATAAGCGCCATTAATTTGCGGGTATTGTTCGCGAAGTTCTGCACTCCATTCCGGATCGGTTTTTACGGCAATGCTTAAAGGTTGTTTCTCCAAAGACATCAACAAAAACATTTTTCCACCCACTTTTAAAACTAAGGTTTCTGGATTGAAAGGAAAAGTCTCTTCTACTCCATTTTTTTCTGCGAGACAATATTCGAGGATTTCGTTGGCATTCATATTGTTGTAAGTTATTCGTAGAGCACGATGGGACTCTCAAACAAATTTAGTAATTTTATTACATTAAAAACGCTGTAAACCACTCGTTGTTTATCGCTAAAATCCGAAATATGAAAGCACTTGTAATTGGCGCAACTGGCGCTACAGGGAAAGATTTGGTCACTCAACTGCTGAGTGATCCCGATTTTAAAGAAGTAGATGTTTTCGTAAGAAAACCGGTAACAATACAAAATCCAAAATTGAAAACGCATATCGTCGATTTTGAAAAACCCGATGAATGGAAAGATCTGGTAAAAGGAGATGTTGCTTTTTCGTGTCTGGGAACAACTTTGAAAACTGCAGGAAGTAAGGAAGCTCAGCGAAAAGTAGATTACGATTACCAATACAATTTTGCGAAAAGTGCGAGAGAAAATAATGTTGAAGATTATGTGTTAGTTTCTTCCTATGGCGCTGATTCGAAATCGAAAATTTTCTATTCTAAAATGAAAGGTGATTTGGAGCAAAGTGTAAAAGCGCTCCATTTCAATAAAATAACCATATTTCAACCCGGAATGCTCGAAAGAAAAGAGACCGAAAGAATGGGAGAAGTTTTGGGCGGAAAAATAATTAAATTGGCGAATAAATTGGGAATGTTTAAGAGTCAAAAACCTTTGCCTACCAAAGTTTTAGCGAAAGCAATGATCAATTCATCTAAAATAAAATCAAACAGTTATTCTAAAATAAAGTTGGGAAGTATTTTCAGTTTTGCGGAGAAAGGTAAGCTTTGAAAATAAAAAATGAAGCAATTTTAAAGCTCACCAAATAAAAAGCCGTTTCAAAACGTATTTGAAACGGCTTTTTTTATAGGATCAAGTGAAATTATACTTTCATAATTTCTGCTTCTTTCGATTTCAAATGTTCATCGCAAATTTTAACGAATTTATCCGTCAAAAGTTGAATTTTAGCTTCTTCATCTTTAATTAAATCTTCAGAAACTCCATCTAATTTTCTTAGATCTTTCATTCCTTCCTGTCTTGCATTTCGGATGGTAATTTTAGTTGCATCTGATTCACCTTTTGCGTTTTTCGCCAACTCACGTCGTCGTTCTTCCGTTAAAGGAGGAACATTCAGAGTAATATTTTCTCCGTTGTTCATCGGAGCAAATCCTAGGTTTGAATTGATAATTGCTTTTTCAATTGCTCCAATCGCAGTTTTATCCCACGGTTGAATAGAAATCGTCATTGCATCGGGAACCATCACGTTTGCAACCTGATTCAATGGAGTTGGTGCGCCGTAATACTCTACCATCACGTCTTGAACCATCGTTGTTGAAGCGCGACCTGCTCTAATTTTCTGAAAAGCATGGTCCAAATGTTTGATAGCAGCATCCATTTCCTGCTTAACCATATCTGTGATCATCTCTAAATCTCCCATAAATTTTTTGTTTCTAGTTTAAAGTATATCGTGTTTATCTGCTTTTATTTTTTTTTACAACTATATATTGACTAAAGTTCCGATATTTTCTCCTTGTACAATTTTCAAAAGATTCCCTTCTTTGTTCATATCAAAAACAATGATTGGCAATTTATTCTCATGGCTCAAAGTAAACGCGGTCATATCCATTACTTTCAACCCTTTTTCGAAAACCTCTTCGAACGTTAAAGAATTATATTTGATGGCATCTGCATTTTTTTCCGGATCTGAATCATAAATTCCATCGACTCTGGTTCCCTTTAAAATAACATCTGCGCCAATTTCGATGGCTCTCAAAGTTGCAGCGGTATCGGTTGTAAAATACGGATTTCCTGTTCCTGCCCCGAAAATTACTACTCTGCCTTTTTCTAAATGTCTTGTGGCTTTTCTTTTAATAAAAGGTTCAGCTACTTTATCCATTTCAATGGCAGACTGAAGTCTGGTGTGAATTCCTGCGTCTTCTAATGCTCCTTGCAACGCCATTCCGTTGATCACAGTTGCCAACATTCCCATGTAATCTCCCTGAACTCTATCCATTCCTTTTGCAGCTCCTGCCAATCCACGGAAAATATTTCCACCACCAATTACGATGGCAATTTCACATTTGATATCTACTAATTTTCTTATTTCAGCAGCATATTCTTTTAAACGATCATTATCAATTCCGTATGAACGGTTTCCCATCAAAGCTTCACCGCTAAGTTTTAGAAGAATTCTTTTGTATTTCATTTTTTTACTTTATTACTTTTTTTGCACTGCAAATATAAGGAAACCCAAATAATTTCGTTAATAGATTTATATTTACAGCGAAATATTTTCAGAAATTATATAAAAGAATTATTTTTGTCCTAATAAACACAAATTTGAAAAAATCAACCTTCCTTTATTTTTTACTTTCACCTATAATTTTGTTTGCTCAGGAAGGGCAAAACGTTTATCCCTTTCTCAATATTCCTGTTTCAGCAAGACAAGCTGCATTGGGTGGTGATGCGGTTTCTATTAGAGATTTCGACGTAAGTTTTGCGGGGGTAAACCCAGGTTTAATGAATTTGGAGCAGGATCAAATGATATCTTTAAATTTCGCTTCTTATCTCGCCGATTCTAAATATGGAACAATTTCTTTTGTTAAAGATCTTGGTGAAGCGCATTTAATTTCATTTAATGCGAGATATATGGATTACGGACGAATGCCGCGAACCGACGAAAGCGCAACCATCGATGGTGAATTTGGCGCAATGGATGCTTCTGTTGGACTGGGTTACGCGTATCAATTCGATGAAAATTGGACGATCGCAGGTGGAACAAATTTTATCAGTTCAAAAATTGACAATTATACCTCAATGGCAGTCGTTGGAACTGCGGGAGTCACCTATCATAATCAAAAATCTAAGGAAACCTTGGCTTTGGTTTTTCGGAATTTTGGCTACCAATTCAAACCTTTTAATGGGGTTCGCGAAAATGTTGCTTTCCGGGTCGATTTAGGATATACCAAAATTTTAGATGAATTTCCAGTAGCTTTAACGATCACCGCGCATGATTTACAAAAATTAAATATTTCACAAGATTTTAATAATAATGGTCAGGAAGTAAACTTTGGAAGAAAACTTGCCGATCACTTCTCCGTGGGTGCAGAACTTTTCCCAGAGCAGAATTTCAATATTCGTTTTGGTTATAATGTAAAACGTGGAAATGAATTGGCGGTCTTAGATCAGAGAAGTTTCGCAGGACTTTCTGCCGGTTTTGGAATTAAAATTTCCTCATTCCGTTTCGATTATTCCCATGTTCGATACCATAATTCTTCTAATGTTAACATGTTTGGACTTACTTTAGATTTAATTGAAGTGGGTGGGAATCGAAGATAATTCTTTAACCCAAAGCTCAATTAATTTGCCCTCTCCAAAAAAAATCAAGAAATTTGCTTCATGAGAAAACCTGTAATCGCTATCGATGGCTATTCCTCTACCGGAAAAAGTTCGATTTCTAAAATAATTGCGCAGGAACTCGGTCTTGTTCACATGGATACAGGTGCTCTTTACCGAGGAATTACCTACTTCGCACTTCAAAATTGTTTGAATAATGAGGGTGAAATTAATTTATCCCAATTATTTGCAAGATTAAATGAAATACATCTTGAATTTAAACCCATCGATCAGGAATTGGTGCTGTTTCTTAACGGAATAAATATTTCGAATGAAATCAGACGAAATGACGTCGCAGCGAACGTGAGTCTGATTGCCTGCCAAAAAGAAGTGCGTGATTGCCTCTTGGAAACACAACGAGAAATTGCCAAAAATGGAGGTGTAATCTTAGATGGACGCGACATAGGAACCGTCGTTTTACCCAAAGCGGATTACAAATTTTTTCTCACTGCAAGTATTGAAGAGCGTACGAGAAGAAGATTTTTGGAGTTGCAATCGTTGGGAATTGAAACCGATGAAAATGCTGTCATGCGAAATTTAATTAATCGAGACAAAATTGACAGCGAAAGAGAAGTGGCACCTTTGCGAAAAGCGAGCGATGCTATTCTGATTGACAATACGCATTTGTCTAAAAAAGAAACGATTGCATTAATATTATCTCAAATTGATGACATTTAACAACTTTTAAGAAAATTATTGGATGGATTGGTATATAAATTGTAACTTTATAAGGGTTTAAAATTAAATATCATTAAAATATTAACTATTAAAATTTAATAAAATGTCAAAAAAAGGAAATAATGCAGCAGGAGTTTTAGCTGGTTTACTTGCAGGTGCTGCAGCAGGTGTTGTATTAGGAATGCTTTACGCTCCGGAAGAAGGTAAAGAAACTAGAAAAAAAATCAAGGAAAAAGCAGGTGATCTTAAAGATCAGGCAGTTGACCAATATGGAAAAGTTTCTGAAAAAGCGAAAGAGCAATACCAAGATGTTACAACCAAAGTAAAAGATCAGTACGGAAACATTTCTTCTCAGTTCAAAGAAACTGCAGACAAAGTGGTAACTTCTGTGAAAGACGGTTATGACAAGTACAAAGACCAAGCGATTGCAAAAACTACAGAAGTAGTAAAAGATGTTGAAAATGAATTAGACGGATTGAAATCTTAATTAATTTCCGTTTTATTCTCTATTAAAAAGGAACTTAACGGTAAGTTCCTTTTTTTTGTAACTTTATAAAAATTTAAAGCATGTTGAATCTTTTAAAAGAATATGCCTACAAACGAGCAGATTTACTTAAATTAGAAGCTACCGAAAAATCGGTAACCATTTTAGGTACAGTAATCTACATTGTTTTAGCCTTGTTTTCATTGCTCTTTTTTGTTTTGCTTCTTCTCTTTGGCCTCGGTTTTCTTATTGGGACCTATCTCGATAACTATGGTTTCGGCTTACTCATTGTTGCAGGATGCTTTCTCATCATTTTAGCACTCGTTTTGATGAACAGAAAAGCAATCAAAAATAGAGTCGCAAATAAAATTCTTGAATCTTTAGACGATTAATATTATGGCATACCAATACGAAAGCCTAGAAGAACTTCGACGAAAAAAGGCTTTATTAAAAAAAGACATTTCGGAGATCGAAGAACTGCTCACTTTTGAAAATACCAAAGAAAGTTTGAGCGTCCTTACGAATGGTTTTACAGATAAATATCTTAAGGAAGAGATTTTTCCCGATGGTGAAAAAAAAGTAGGCATTAAAACACAGGAAATTTTAAAAGAGGTTTCAAACAATGTGAAAGATTCTCTGCTCAGCAGAAATTCAGTTCTCGGATTTGCGAAAAGCAGTGCCGGACAAAACATCGTTGAAAACGCTCTAAAGATTGGCATCGTAACTTTTGTAGGAAATTATGCAAAAAATAATTTAAAAAACACCAGTTGGAAAAAGAAAGCGATTGGTTTGGCTTTGATTTATTTAGCTCCAATTGCACTCAAATATATTCGGGAAAACTTAGAAAATTACCAAAAAAGCAAAACAACCTCTAGTTTTGAGCAATTGATATAAAATAAACCGCAATTTTGCGGTTTTTATTTTTTGCTAAATATTTGCCCCAAAATAATTCCAGCGGCCATCGAAACATTTAAGCTTTCTGTCGCTTGTGATTTTCCAAATCGTGGGATCGTGATTTTATCGGTGAGTAATTTCTCTATTTCTGGGCGAATTCCATTTCCTTCATTTCCCAAGACTAGATTAAATTGCGTCGGGAATGGGTAATCATAAAAACTTACACCATCCATATCGGTTCCAATAATGGCAGCATCACTTTCATGCATGAAATTTTCTAAATTTTGATAGACCAAATTTACGCGCAAAAATGATCCCATACTTGCCTGGATAACCTTTGGATTGTACAAATCAACAGTATCTTCGCTACAGATGATCTGCGGAATACCAAACCAATCTGCCAATCGAATGATCGTTCCCAAATTGCCTGGATCCTGAATTCCATCCAAAACCAATTGAGTCAAATTGTTTTCTACAATTCTTTCCTCCTTTAATTCGCATACTGCAACAGAATCTTTCGGATGTTGGAGAAAGCTGATTTTTTTTAATTCAGAAGGTGAAATTTTGGTAATTAAGGAAGATTCAACCGACAAAGAATCGGAATTAACAGAAAATATTTCTTTGATTCTATAGCCCGACGAAGGTATTTCTTTGATTGTTTTGTTGCCTTCAACCAAAAACAAATTGTATTTTTGTCTGAACTTCTTCTGGTCTAAAGACTGTAAAATTTTTATTTTATGAGCCGTAAGCATTTTTCTAAATATTTTCAAAAGTATTACTTATTTTTTTCATCTGCAATTACTGTACTGTTTCTCTATGCTTGCAGCACGACAAAAAAAGTACCCGAAGGTGATTTTCTTTTGATAAAAAACAATTTTAAGTTTCAAGACGGCAAGGTTCATGATGATGACATTCCCAATTATGTGAGTCAAAAGCCTAATAAAAAAGCCCTGTTTCTTCTTCCCATCGGACTTTGGTTTTATAATTCGACCAGTCCAAAGTATGATTCTATTTTAAATGAGTATTTGACGTATCCACCGGATATGAGAAATCAGAAACTTCGGGATTCTCTTTTTGTCAGAAACGAACATCCAGAATACCTTGGCAAAAGTTTGTTTTTCGAAAGATTCATGCACAATATTGGTCAACCTCCTGTAATTTTGGATCAGGGAAAGACAGAAACCAGCGCGAACTCCATCCGTAAATTCTTAGTCTACAAAGGATATTGGGACACCGATGTGAAATTCAGCACCGATTTAGATTCTACGGCGAAAAAAGCAAAAGCCAATTATTTGATCACGCATAAAGATCCTACAAAAATCAGCGATTATTACTACAATATTCCAGATCCAAACATCAAATCGATTTATGAAGAAGATCTGAATGAAAGTTTCGTCAGAGGTAAGAATATTTTAGATCAAAGCGTTTTAGAGAAAGAAGTTAAAAGAATTACCGATTTGATGAAAAGTCGGGGTTACTATAAATTCAACAATTCCAACGAAGACATTTATTTTACTGCAGATACCCTTCAAAGCCGAAAAAATGTGCCGCTCACAATGGATATTCACAAGGATTCTGTGGACTCCCCTTTCAAACAAACCACAATTGGCGACATCAAAGTTCATCTTTTGGAAAAACTTTCAGATACAACCAACACGGTGAAAGATTCGCTTTTGGGAATCAATTTTTATAAATTAGATGACCAGTATAAAGTAATGTCTTTATGGAGACCTATTATTTTGAAGAAAGGCGAAATTTATGACCAAAGAAATCTAGATCTTACGAAAAGGAATATTGCTGCAATGAACAATTTCAGCGTCATCAAATATAACGAAGATCTACGCAAAGAAAACGACAGTATTTTAGATGTAAGCTATTACCTCGCTCCTCTTTCCAAATATGATCTCAAAGTTTCTACCGATATTAACTATTCGCAAATTCTAAATTTTGGGGTTTCACCTTCGGTTGATCTTACCAGTCGAAATGTTTTTGGAGGTGCAGAAAATTTAACAACAAGTCTTGCCGGTACTTTTGGTTCTGTAACGAGCACGAAAGATCCGAGTAAACGAGATTTGGCCTACGAAATTTCTGCACAAGTTTCCCTCAGCTTCCCACGTCTTTTACTGCCTTTTAAAACCTGGAAACTAATTCCCAAAAAATATTCACCCAATTCCTCCCTTATCTTGGGAACTTCAATTCAGGATAATATTGGTTTGGGAAGGATCAACTTTAATGGAAGCTTGAATTATTTCGCCAATGTGAACGATATCGTTTCGCATCGCCTGTCTTTGTTTAACAGTCAACTGAGTCTTACGCGAAATAAAGACAAATACTACGATTTTTTTCCGGCCGACCGCGAAGTGCGGAATGAGTTGTTTCAAAATTATTCGCCCACTTTGTACCAGGATTTTATCGACAACAAGATCAGTTCTGATGATTTATCAGCATTAATTGTGAGCGACGGCAACTACCAAAATTCTCTCTCCGGAAATCAGTTAACCCTCTACAACACCTTTTTGCAATCCCTAATCAATAAAGACCGACAAACGCAAGATGTCCTTATTTCGTCGATGATTTATAACTTTATTTACAATGAAATCGGGAAAAAAGACCGTCCAAATCCTTTCTACCTCAATGCGAAAGTAGAATCAGCAGGAAATATTTTCAGTATTTTCAACAACAAGGAAAAAATTGACGGTGTCGTTTCCGGAAAAGCAAAAACAATCTTTGATATCCCCTATTCTCAGTTCGTGAAATTCGATATTGATGTCAGAAAATATTTTGGGTTGTTCAATAACAAACATACCTTGGCTTTGCGCCAGTTTATCGGCGTTGGGATTCCGTATGGCAATTCCACTTCGATGCCATTTGTGAGATCTTATTTTAATGGTGGCTCCAATGATATCCGAGCTTGGCGAGTTTTCGGCGGTTTAGGACCTGCAGATTCTCAACTTGATGAAAAAGTGCGTTCCTATATTATGGATAATATCAAACTCACCACCAACATCGAATACCGGATGCCTTTTACTAAAATGTTTGAAGGCGCAGCTTTCGTGGATGCCGGAAATATTTGGAGCTTAAAAGATAATGGTTTCGCTGATGATTTCAAATTCAATAAATTTTTATCGCAAATGGGAGTCGGGACCGGAATTGGTTTAAGGATTAATGTTGCATATATCACTTTGCGTCTAGATGCAGCGTACAAAGTATATGATCCCAACCAACCTGAAGGAGATCGATGGGTCATCAAAAATTGGAAACCATTGCAGCCTGTAGTGAACTTTGCGTTTGGTTATCCTTTTTAGTATTTGATATTTTTAACTAAAATTTGATAATAAAGTCATCATAATTTTCGTTAAAATAAGAAAATTCTATGAAAAAATCAATCGCAATTTTACTCGCCGCTTTATCTATGATCATAATCTCATGCAGATCAAGCGAAGATACCGCTCCTGAAAATCCGGCGGTGGAAAACTTTTTTAATCTGAATGTAGGAAATAAATTCGTTTACAAAACCTATGATAATCCTGATTTTACGAATCCTCAATCGGTTTACATTTTCACAGGAAAAATAGACTCTGTAAGTATTGTTGGTAAAGTTGAAGTTCAGGGTTTCACTTTTGCCAAGGAAAGAACAAAAACGGTCTGGACAAATTCTACTATGAATAATCAGGAAAGTTTCAGATATCTGCGCGTGAACTCCAAAGGTCATTTGGTGGCACTCAAAACACTTGACAACATTCCCATTACCGAAACGAGCGGATCGGTGATCCATCCCGGAACAGACTTCAGTTTTACTTTCAAACGGGATCAAATCGAAATGAATCAATTGGTCGGAAGTCTTTTTTACCAGTTACATAAAGATAAAAGCATCGATGTAGAGGGGAATGTATATTTAGTTTCACCTTATTTAGGAGACTTTACTCCTGCTGCTTCACAACCCAACTTGCTAAAAAAAACGCAGGAAATTTCTTTTAAGAAAGGAGTTGGTTTGGTTAAAGAAATTTGTCATTCCGTCTATGGAAAAGGTTTTTTTGAAACCCGTTTGGTGAGCGCTACAGTTGTAAATTAGCGCGTTCTCGCTCTTTCCATTTTAAATCCAATCGCAGATTATTCTGCGATTTTTTATTTGATTATATTTGTTTTAAATTAAAAATCAGAATACATGATTGCTTCAAAATTTACTTTAAAAATAGCCTTTCTCAGTGTTTCATCATTTGTTTTTTCACAGGAAGTCAGCCTGAAAAACATTCAGAAACTTACTTTTGGTGGCGACAATGCAGAAGCCTATTTTTCGCCAGACAGCAAAAAATTAACAATGCAGGTTACCAATCCTTCGATTGGCGCGCATTGCGATCAGATTTATCTTTTAGATCTTACCAAAAAGAATGGTACCACCAAAGATCTAGAACGTATTTCTAACGGTGAAGGCAGAACAACCTGCTCTTTTTTTATGCCCGATGGAAAACACATTCTCTACGCCTCTACTTTTGAATCGAACAAAGAATGTCCCGCAAAACCGAAACCGCGAACCGACGGAAAATATTTGTGGCCAGTTTATGCCGAATTCGATATTTATATCGCAGATCTTAACGGAAAAATCACTAAAAAACTGACTGATTCTCCAGGTTATGATAATCGGTTGTTTCTCCGGATGGAAAATATATTGTTTTCACTTCATCCAGAAGTGGAGATTTGGAACTTTGGCGGATGGATATCAATGGGAAAAATCTGAAACAGCTAACTTCTGGTTTAGGATATGATGGAGGTGCTTTTTTCTCTCACGATTCTAAAAAACTGGTTTTCCGGTCCTCACGTCCAACTACTGCTGAAGAAATTAAGGGTTACAAAGATCTCTTGGCAGAAAACTTAGTTGCACCCACGAACATGGAGATTTATACGATGAATATTGATGGGTCTGATCTCAAACAAATTACTCATTTAGGAAAAGCGAATTGGTCACCCTATTTTCATCCATCGGATCAATCCATTGTTTTTTCGTCCAATCATCATTCAACAAAAGGATACGATTTTCAGATTTATTCCATTGATATTGATGGAAAAAATCTTCATCAGATTACCTTCGAAAGTGAATTTAATGCTTTTCCCATGTTTTCTCCAGACGGCAAAAAATTCGTTTTTTCGAGCAACCGAAAAGGCGATACACCGCATGAAACCAATGTTTTCATAGCAGATTGGGTAGAAAGTGACCGTACCGAATTGGTTTCTGAAAAAAATATGCTGAATACGCTCACTTATTTGGCGTCCGATGAATTGAAAGGAAGATTGGCGGGAAGTGAAGGCGAAAAAAAAGCCGCAGAATTTATTTCGAAAGCATTTAAAACCTTCCAACTTAAACCTTTTGAAGGTAAAAATTACACACAGAATTTTTCTTATGAGGTAAAAATAAATCCGCATCAAGATGATTCCTCGGTGAAAGTTGATGCCAGAAATATCATTGGATATTTAGATAACAAAGCCGCCAAAACAATTGTTATTGGAGCTCATTACGATCATTTGGGTCTGAATCAACATCACAATTCTACGCTCATGAATTCGGAGGGACAAATTCACAATGGTGCCGATGACAATGCTTCTGGCGTATCGGCGGTTTTGGAGCTGGCGCGAATTTTTTCTCAAAATAAAACCAAAGAAGATGCAAACTATATTTTTGCCCTATTTTCTGGGGAAGAAGATGGTTTGATGGGCTCTAAAGTTTTTGCAGAAAACGTGAAATCAAAATATCCGAATGTGGTTGCAATGGTTAATTTGGATATGGTGGGAAGATTGAATAAAGACAAAGATCTCACTGTAGGCGGCGTAGGAACCTCCCCTGTTTTCGGAGAAATGATCAAAAAATACAAACCTGCCGGATTTAATTTAGCCATCGACAGTTCGGGAGTTGGACCTTCTGATCACACAAGTTTTTATTTAAAGGATATTCCTGTTTTATTTCTCTTCACAGGAACACATAGCGATTATCACAAACCAACTGATGACACCGATAAAATTAATATGACGGGTCTAAAAAACATTACGTCCTATGTTTTCAATCTAACCAATGGATTGGCGTCGGAAAAAAACATTCCTTTTACGAAAACGAAAATTTCTGCGAGCAAAGCCGTACCGAAATACAAAGTAACACTCGGCATTATGCCAAGTTATGCAGATACCAAAGACGGTCTTCATATCGATGGTGTCACCGAAAAACGCCCTGCATCTGAAGCCGGAATTGTAGCTGGAGATATTCTACTGCGAATCGGAAAATGCGAGGTCAAAGAAGTTTACAGTTATATGGATTGCCTTACCAAAGTAAATTCCGGCGACACTGTACCGGTCACTATTTTGCGTGACGGAAAAGAAATGACCATGACAGTCACATTTTAGCCATCTACAAACTTTTAATCGAGTAAAACCGTGTTGCCATTTTTTTGGCGACACGGTTTTTTTTTAAGAATCAAATAAAAAAAGCATTTTACAATTGATTTGGTTAAATTCAAAATGGGAGCAATTAGGAGATGAGGATTTTCGGAAAATACAAAATCTGTTATTGTTAGTTCTGCTTTATTTTAATGGCTAGAAACAGGAATTTTTTTTCCCCATTTGGAAAAGTTCTATTTTGGCAAAAAAATCCCTACAAAACTCTCACTAAGTGCAACAAAATGCATTTGAAATGAAACAAAATGCATTTGTAATGAAACAAAATGTCTTCGTAATGAAACAAAATGTCTTCGAAGTTGACCAAAAGCCTATCGGAGTGAAACACGATGCCTTTTAAGTAAAACAAAGGAGCAAAGCAGTTGTTCAGAAAGGGAACTAGCCGAATCAATAAACCCGCTATTACGCAAAAGCACTGACTGCAATAGTTCTGTCTTTAAGCTCCGTTACAAAGGAAACAAAGGTGTCGATGTCCTTTTTCGTGGTCGCTAATCCGACAGAAACTCTTATTGCGCCTCTCATTTTTTGCAAAGAATTAATCATATCGAAATAATTTCCATTATTGTGGTTACTGAAATAATTGGTTAATTCATCAATGGTAAGGCAGTTATTTGTTTCATCGAGTCCAGGATTGCAGAAACAACCAGAGCGGACCGATATTTTTTTTGAATTGGCTAGTTCTTCAATTTTTTCAAATTGAATTTTAGATCCATCTGGATTATTAAAAGTCATAATCATCGTACCTCCACAATTCTGTCGATCTGATGGTCCAAAAATATTCACTTGACAGATGCCATTCGAATGCTCCAACAATTTCAGGTTGTGGTAAAGGTATGTCATCAGAGAATTTACCCGTTCATTAATTCTTTGCATTCCTATTTCTCGAATATAATCTAAACCTATTTTGATGGCAGGAATCCCTAAATAGTTTACCGTGCCATTTTCAAAGCGTTCGTGGTTTTCGGCCAAATAAAAATAAGGGGTTTTAGCGGAAACCAAATTCACAGTTCCGCCTGCAAACCAACGTTTTTTAAGCTTCTCAAATGATGATTTTTTCACGAGCAAACAACCAATTCCTGTTGGATAACCAAATATTTTATAAAAGGAAACTGAAACGAAATCTGGTTGATGTTCCTTTAAATCCAAAATTGAAGTAGGAACGAAAGCTGCCGCATCAAGGATAACATCCCAACCAAGTTCTTTGGCTATTTTGATATAATTAAGGTTATGTTTAACTCCTGAAACATTAGATTGTGCAGGGAACGCTAATAATTTGTTTTGCGCTTTTGATTCTGATAATTTCGATATAAGTTCGTCATTAGCGATAGAAAGGTCATCAAAATTCACTGGAAAATAAGAATGTGAACCACCATTTCTGCTGCAATATTCTCTGATTCCATTCACTGAATTGTGATTGTCGATACAATAGAGATAATGACCGTTGTTTTCAAAAGGATAACTTTCAGCAACAAGATGCAAAGCCATGGATGCATTTTGGGTAAAAATGCAATAATAATCATCTGCATTAAAAAATTTGATGACTGCTTCACGAGCTTCATCCAACAATTCGGTGGACAACATTGAGGTTGGATTTGTAGAATGAGGGTTGCCAAAGGAATGCTCATCGAGAATGCTAAAATGCTTATCTAATTGACTTTTTGCATATAAATTACCACCCGTAAAGTCTAGATAAACATGGTTGTCTTTGTCTAATCTATGGTATTCTGTTTGGCGCAGTTCATTAAAAAAATCATCATGAGATAATTCATTAATCTCTTGAATATCATGTTTGTAACTTAAATTCAAATTTTCCATATTGATTTTAAATTTATTGATGATGTTCCTCAACTTTAAGAAGTCGGCGAACTGTAAATCCAAAAATTTCGAGGAAGCACTAAAAATCAAATGTACAAAACAAACTTTAAATGAGGAACTTATACATCAATTTCTTAAAACCGCTTTTATTAGCTGCTTTCTTTTAGCTTTCCAGTTTCATTTTCATCATGATATCGGTCTGTTCATCGTCGCCTAATCGGAAAACATGTTTGTCGAAGGCTACAAAACCATTTTTCTTGTAAAAACTTATTGCTCTTGGATTATCTTCCCAAACACCTAACCAAACATATTCTGAAGCTTTCTGTTTCGCAATTTCGATTGCCTTGTCGTAAAGAATTTGGCCAACGCTTTTTCCGTGAAATTCTTTTGCAACGTAGATTCGTTGAATTTCGAGTGCATTTTTGTCTTTCAATTCCGTTTGTGATTCCCCAAAGTTTATTTTCAAATAGCCAATCACTTCATCTTCTAAAATCGCAAAATAAAATTCAGAGTTTTTGTTTTGCAGTTCTGCGGTAAGTTTTTCTTTAGAGAAACTATGTTCTAAATAATTGCACATATTAACTTCAGAATTGGATTCAGAAAAAGTTTCTTCAAAAGTTTTTCGACCAATCTCTTGCAACTTTTCCAAATCGTTTAAAGTTATTCTTCTGGTGATTATATTTTCCATTCTATTTTTTTGCAGATTTTTTCTGAGGTTGCAACTAATGTTAGTTTGTGAAAAGACCTCTCTCATAAATATTACCGAAGGTGAACTTGTCTGAAGCGAAGTCGGAGGATACTTTTTTTTTATAAAGGACTTAGCGATGATTAATTCATACCCGCTTGTAGAAGTATCTTATTATCTGCAGGCAAAATTTAATCTAATTTTTCAGGAATTTGTCCATCTATCCATTGTTCAGCTTGATCTAAAGCTCCTTCAAACGCTTTGGCCTCAAAGCTAATGATGTCCAAAAATGCAAACATTAAAATATGATAATTTTTATCATTAAGTTTTTTTGCAATTTCATCGTTCTCTTGAACTTTACTTAATATTCCTAAAATTTTTAGTTGAGCATTCTTTTTTAATAATTTATCATTTAATAACGAGGCAACCCATATTTTTTGTCCTTCTGGAAATTCTATTAGTAAATATGGTTTTTTATTATATGCCTTTTTTACTTCTAAAACTTTAGCATTGAACGCGTAGAATTATCCCTCAACTTGGTTTAATCTGTTAATTTTATTTAATGAGTCAAATTTATTTACAATCTCACCATCAATATTTGTTGGATAAATTTCATTTTTCGATTGAGAATAAAAAAATGAATTAATTAGTAAAATGAAAATTATTAAAGTTTTATTCACTTTTTTGTTTTTAAATGATATCTGGGAATAGCTTGCCATTAACGGGAAACGTATTCGCGAAGAGCGGGCTACGTTCACTACTGTTTGTAAATATAACAAAAATTTCAATAAACCAAAAACGTTGTAAGGTTCTATTCAGACCCGCTTTTTGCGAATACGATGTTATGCGACGTTTTTTTAAATTACTATAGTGGCAAATTGAAAAAAAGTCAAGTTTGCATTTTTTAGATATTCAGTTAAATTTATAAAATCATTCTTACTTTGCAACTCAAAATAAAATTCGGAAGGATTTATACGATTTGTTAAAGGATTGTTTGTAAGTTTAGGTAATACCCAAACTCGAAATCTTCTAGTTTTAGGATTTAGTCCCTCAAATTTTAATTCCTCCAAGTGTAATATTTTGAATTCAGTCCCTAAATAAAAATCCATTGGATTTATTAATTTTGATTTTAAAATTTCGATATATTTTTCTTCCAAAATTTCGGTAATGTTTACCTTAAATTTTATTCCGTCAACAACATAAATTATTTGATTGTTTTTTTGTCTAACTTTTTTTACTTTTTTTTCAAATTTTCTTTCTTTATAGAATTTGTCAAAAAATTCGATAGCGTTTTTTTCACTGTCACTTGTTATATGAATTTGAGAAAACAAATTCAATGATAAAATTGTTAAAAATAATGTTAGGAGCGGTGTTTTCATAAAATGTCGCATAACTCTCAATTATCAGTAATT
Source organism: Kaistella chaponensis (assembly GCF_900156725.1). Classification (GTDB taxonomy): domain Bacteria; phylum Bacteroidota; class Bacteroidia; order Flavobacteriales; family Weeksellaceae; genus Kaistella; species Kaistella chaponensis. Next base: position 241,816 of record NZ_FTOI01000003.1, read on the forward strand.
GTTTTGCAGGTATCTGTAAATCAATAGGTTTTGCTTACTTTATTTTTTGAAGTACAACATAAGTACAACTTTTTAGACCCTTTTTATTTTACAAATATCTACCGCATAAAAATAGCTAACTGTAGGCATTGGAACGCTATACTTTTTCTGTTTTTTACCCTTGCTTCTTCCTCCGATTTCTCAAACTAATTGCTGTTCTGAATTTTGAAAATGAGTGCTTTCGGTGCGATAGCACCGCATTGCATTACATTGTACAATCTTGTGTATTGCTCATAAAATGAGATAGATAGAACTTTGTAATAGCTATAGCAAAGCATTTATTAACTCTTAAATTTTAAAACAATGGCAAGACAAAAAGGACTTATGAAGTACGTTGGCACTATCGGCGATGTGCGACACTTCAAGATAAAAGGTCAACAAGGATTTTTCGCCGGAATGGTTGGCGGACCAACCGCAGAACAGGTTAATTCCGCACCCGAATTTGAACGTACTCGTGAAAATATGAACGAGTTTGGCGGATGTGCAAGAGCTGGAAAGTCTGTGAGAACAGCACTTTCGGCATTGATGTCAAAAATGGCAGATAGCCAAGTTACAGGTCGATTAACTTCTATAATGAAGAAAATCAATTTGGAAGACGGAACGGAAGCCAGAGGCTACCGTAAGGTCGAAATCTCGACCCAAAGAAATTATTTACTGGGTTTTGAGTTCGATAAAAAGCTTTCCATTAATGGGGTTTTCAATGCTCCGTATGATGTAACCCATATCGCAGGTAGGGAAAGTGCAGATTTTATCATAGCTCCGTTTAATCCAGCCGATTTGATTTCCGCTCCTTCAGGAACCACACATTTCCGATTGATTAACGCTTTGGCGGTGGTTGCCGATTTTGTGTACAACGCAACAACCGGAACTTACGACCCTGATGACATCGTAAACAATGAGCTGAGCATCGTTGAGTATTCGGATTATATCCCTTTGAATACCGCTTATGCAGGCTCTACGTTAACCGCAACACTTCCGGGTGCTCCAACTTTGGGAGTGAATGTAACGGTTATTCAATGCATCGGGATTGAGTTTTTCCAAGAGGTTAACAGCAACTATTACGCTTTAAATTCCGGCAACTGTTTGCGAATTGAAGATGCGTTTTAAGCCAACCCAATCTAAAGCCTTCTTCACAAGAGAAGGCTTTTTTAATTAATTCCAAAAACGATTTTCAAATGAAAGCAAAAATCATAAGAGTTGCCGAAGGCAAACAAAGCACATTGAGCCAGTTGTACATTGATGGTATTTTTCAATGTTATTTGTTGGAAGACAAAATCAGAGCCATCAAAATACCAAAACAAACCGCAATTCCTGCAGGAAACTACACTTTAAGACTGAACATCTGGGGCGGAATGAATGCCGAGTATCGGCAGAAATTCCCGAAGCTTCACAAAGGAATGATTGAAATAAATGGCTTGCCGAATTTCAGTTTTGTGTACATCCACATTGGGAACAATTTCAGACAAACCGCAGGTTGTCCGTTGTGTGGTTTCGGGTTCGATTTCATTGATGGCGATTACCAAATCGTAAGAAGTAAAGATGCTTACCAAATGATTTATCCAAAGCTTTTGAGCATCGCTCAAGGAGCAGAAAATCACATCAGCATCGAGAATAATTTTCAATTTTAAAACCCCGTAACAATGGAAAATGCAATCACATTAAACATCGTGTTCGGCTCTTTGATTAGTATGCTATTGGCGATTGTTGCCTACTTCATTAAACAACTTCATTCCGATTTTAAGAATATGGAAAAGGATTTAACCGAAGTAAAAACGATGGCTTTGCTCATCAAAACAGAGTTCAAAAGCAGTTATAGTATGCTCAATCAAAAAGTAGATTATCTGGAACACCGCGTAAACATTATTGAACAAAACAATTTAAAACATTCAGGCAATGAAAAATAATAATTTAAACTTAGTAGAGCGTGTAAAAGCTCCAACGCCAAAATGGTTCAAAATCGTTAGAGCCATCGGCATCACATTGACCGCCGTAGGCGGTGCAATCTTAACCGCTCCGGTGGCTATTCCTGCCACGATTGTAACCGTTGCAGGGTATTTGGCATTGGGTGGAACCATCGCCACGGCAGTTGCTCAAACCGCTATCCAAGCGGAAGAAAGCAACGATGCCGAAAGTAAAGATGAAACAAAAAAAGCTGAAAAGCCTTAGTAGATAAGGGTTTTAGTAATGGTTAGTTTTTTTAATCCTGTCCTTTGGGCAGGATTTTTTATTTTCTGCACCCGCTTGCAGTATTTTTATAAAACGGTGCTTTTATATTGCCTTTATATGGCTGTCAAAGTGCTAATAACGGTAACTCAGTGGATATGGTAAACGCAAACGAAGGTAGCCCAAACGGCTACCTTTTTAAATGCCTTGAAATATAGATGCGTTTCAGTTCGGAAATTAAAAGGAGCTGTTCGTACATCGCTCTTTCGTTTTGCTCCAGTGCTTTGAACTTTTTTACATCTTGCTGATAGGCTTTTTGTTTTTCCTGTAGATGTGCCATTTGTTCAAAAACGAGATTTTTAAAATCGTTTATTCTGATGAATGGAATAACAGAACCTACAAAGAATTGATGAAAAGATTTTGCTTTCCATAATCCAAACAATATGGTGCGGTACTGGTCTAATTCTTCCGTATTACGGCAGGAAATTACAAAGCAATTTGGGCAAGGTGTATCTAAAGGTTTTCCGCTGTTTAAACCTTTTGAAAGTGCATACAAATCAAATTCTGACTTTTGATTTTTTGGGCTATAGGTGTAGATTTTTGGAGTTTTCATACTATCTGCTTTAAAAATTTTGCTCCGCTCCGCTTCGATGAAATATTTTGAAAAGAAGAAAGAAAAAAAGGGAAAAAAAAGAAAAAAGAAAGCCGTTTTATAGGTGGCGTGGCTAAAAAAGCAAAAGGAAACGGAATAAGTCCCGAAGGGTGGCAAGGCAACGAAAAAACTCGGCGAAGCCACCATAAATGCCTTGCCATTATGCCGTAGTCTTTTGCTTTTTTTTGAGCGTTGGGCTTGTGGAAGCCACCTAAATTTGCTTATTTTTTTTATTTATTGACCGGGTACTGATAACCAAATCTTCTTTTCATTTTCAGCTATCAATCAGGTTTCAATCGAAGAAATTTCTCTTCAGAAATGGTCAATCGGAAACGAAACTTTCTTGTGAAGCGTTGGCAATGGGGCAAACAACTCGCAGGGATAAAAAGGCATATCCAAAACTGTTAGCGGTGGGAAAAAGCAAGTGTATGCGTTTCGCAATACGCTTGCTGTGCGGTGCTGAGGCGGGTGCAAATCAAGCGAAGTGCAATGCAATGGAACTATGCTGTTTGCACCTGCCGGAAGCACTTGGGAAATAATAAACTTATGCCTTTTTATTCCTGCACCGCTGAAATGGGTGGTGGGGAGCGTGGAAAAAAGCGAGGGCAAGGCGTTGGGAAGAAAAAATACGGCTTCCGATACCCGAAAAATATCAGGGTTGGGATTGTGCGTTGGGATATTTTTTCGGGTAGCGGACTATGGCATTGGCTATTTTACATAATGTTATTATAGGACATTTTTGCGTTGGCGTAGTCGCCTACAAGCGTGGGGAAAATGTACTATAATGCCACATTATGTAACTTAGCTTCCACCGATTTGCATACTGGCATAAACGGAACGGTGGTGGTGGTTGGAGTGCAGTGCCTTTTTGCTTTGTTTTTTGGGTGTTGGGACAGCTCTTTGCCACCGCAGGAACGAGGATGGCAATGTGCTGTAGCGCGTTGGCAAAAACAACGCAAAAAGTATGACAGTTGCAAATCGGTGGCAATGCCATAGAAGACAGGCGAAGCGTTGGGCTTGTGCGGTTGGCGCCTGGCTTAAGCCGTATTTTTTCTTGGCGTGGGCAGAGCGTGGGATATTTTACAAGTCCTATAATAAGTCGTAGTAAGGATATGAGGAACTAAGCCATTATCTCTTTAAACACAATAGCAGCTTATAACACAATAGTATTTGTGCATAAAACCAACTTGTATTATTTGTTATATTGTCATATTTTTATTAAGCAAAAAAAGTTACCTTTGCAGTAAGAAATGGCACAGTTAGATTACATAAAAGAGATAGCGAAATATGGTCTGGAAAACGACCAGGAACGTTTATTGTCTGTGCTGAACGAATTAATTGAGCATTCAAAAAAAACAAAGAAACTCAATTTCGCCATTCAACTCCAATCCATTTTAAAAGATAGCTTAAGACTTCAAAAGTCAAATGGATTAACAAAAGTTGGTTCAGAAACTCATCTTAATAGAATTGAAGACAAAGAGTTATCTGAACTTATTTTAGAGAAAATCACTTCTGATTATTCATTAGATAATATCATTGCCAACGAAAAGATATATACTGAACTGAAGTTTTTTATTGAGGAACACCATAAGATAGAAATCTTACAACAGTTTGATTTACCAGTTTCTAATAAATTGCTTTTGTACGGACCTTCGGGTTGCGGAAAAACTCTTGCTTCCTATGTTATTGCAGGCGAATTAGATAAAATGATGGTGGTTATTAATTTAGGAGCTATTGTTTCTTCTAAATTAGGCGAGACCAGTAAAAACCTATCTAAAATATTTAAAAAAGCAGCTACAGAAGATTGTATTATTTTTCTTGATGAATTTGATAGTTTAGGTAAAGTAAGAGATTATAGCCAAGACCACGGCGAAATGAAACGTGTTGTTAATACAATACTCCAATTGTTTGATTACCTTCCTCAAACTAGCATTGTTATCGCAGCAACAAATCAAAAAGATATGTTGGATGATGCTTTGTTAAGAAGATTTGATAACATCATTGGATTTGAATTGCCGAATGAAGCTGATATTAAAAAGCTAATTGAATTAACATTGAAAAATGGCAATTTTAAATTCGATAATAAAGCTGCTGCTAACAGAATTATTAAACAATCTATTGGTTTATCTTATTACAGCATTCAAAAAACCTTGATTACTGCTATCAAAAGAACATTATTTGCTTCTGCAGCACCTAAGAATATACTTTCCGCTCAAATCAATACGAGTATTTGGAAAACACTTGTTGAAACTGAAAAACATTCTTTAAACGTCTAATTCATCAGCTTCAAGTCCTGCATCAATATCAAGTTCTTGTATTACCTCAAGTTGGTTTATTAATTGAATTTCATCGTACAATTTCCCTGAATTATTTTTGATTGTTTCCTCTATAGATAAAACTATTGAGAAAGGAAATTCTGTAGGATAATCTTCTGGTAAACCACCTACCACCTGTTCAGATAATTTAGCGTGAACAGCTAACTTGAAAGTATTTCCTTCATTATTCAAATCATCTACATTTACATTCAGAAATATTTTTTGAGTATTAGAATACGGCAATGGCTTTGATACATACCTGCCATTTTCCGACCAAGATAATGTTGTTTTTAGTTTTGACTTCAGTTCTTCATCGGGCTTCATAATATCATCAGCAGAATGGTTTTTGAAGATACTAAATGCCATATGAATTGGATTATAGGACAGCTGATTATTTTTAATCGGCAAAAATTTGAAGCACATTGTAGCGGTAACTTTCAAGATGCCTCGTTTTTTACCCAAATCATCTTCAATTAAGTATTTCGGAAAATTGATAGGATAAATTCTAATATTGCCATTTCCAATAACATCCTCCAATATCAACGTTGCAGAGTTCTCATCAGAATATAAACTTTTCAAATCGTCAACTAAACCGTTGCCAATTACTCTGTTTCTCAACTTTGATACGTCTGTTGCAAAAGGTATTAAGTTTAATGATGCTCCATTAATTATAAGTGCTTTTACACTTTCATTAGATAAAGCAGGATAATTTTTTATAATTTTTGCTGCAAGATTAGCTGTTAAAGGAGCGGCGAAACTTGTACCCACTTCCTGCATAATACCAATCTCTGGTCGAGCCGATAATAATGTTAATGCAGGCTCGTCCATCCAATCTAAAGTATTAGCATTGTAATATCCCATATCGCCACCACTTTCAATTACATCGGGCTTGAAGTAGTTTTTATTTGTTTTCTTGGGATTGTAAATCACTGACAAATCAATATGCCCTTTTCTGGTGTAGAGTGTTGGAAATTCACGACCTGATGCGATGCCTAAAAATGCACCATCTTTTAAATTATCAGCTGCTGCACCAATGGTAACATTGTTCATACTATCAGCAGGTGTTGATAGATTAGTATGGTCGCCGTGGAAATAAGACAAATCATAACTTGTATTTTCATTAATACAATTTTCATTGTTACCTGTACAAATAAAAATCAAGCTGTTTGTTTCGTAAGCGAATTTATCTAAGGAATAAGTATAATCAGAAAATGTTTCATTCTTATACATAAAGCTACTGTAGCAAGTTGTTAAGGTAAATAATCTGATTTCAGGATATTTAGCTTTGACATCATATAACATATTCAATAAATCAATCTCTGAAATATAACCACTTCCATTATCACTTATTTTTATAGAAAGCAACCTTGCATCTGCCGTTACTTCATTTTCAAAATTATTTCTGTGATTAAGTCTTCCCAAAGCTACTAATCCGGCTACGGCTGTTCCGTGACCTAATCTATTTCTACCTGCCTGGTCAATTAAAGGACTTCCTGCAAGTGTAAAAGTTGTATCGTCGATAATTAATGGAGCTAAAGCAGTTTGTTGAGCAATACCAGTATCAATAATCCCAACAATTGGTAAATCATCGCCAGCATTTTGAATATCGAAACCAAACTGACGTTGAACCGTATTAAATTCTCCTGGTCTAATTGTGGTAAATGCAGAACTTGTAACACTTTCAATTATATCAAAGTTTTGGATAATCTTTTGAATTTGTTCGGGTGTTGGGTTTTGTAATTCAATTCTATCATTTTCGACATCGTGCTTATACACTATACCTGAGCTTTCAATATACACAATTAATGACTGTACGAGCTGTTGTTTTACCGCTTCGTCTAATGGTAAATCTATTAAGGATAAGTAAACAATTTCTCCAATATTTTCCAGTCTAACTTTCAGTATATCATTTGCTTTTAGCAATTTAAATCCTGAAATATATTTGACGTAGTTAGAGTATTTTACATTTTGATTGTTATCTAATGCGTGCAAAATAAAATTATTGACGTTTGTGATAAAGGTTTGAAACTTATCACGGTCAACTACTGCAAATAATCCTTTTTTAGCAAAATCATAAAAGGCTGTTGCTTCTAAACCAAAATCATTATAATAATCCTGAAAATATTTATTGATAACAAATTGGTCTTGAAAAGCAATCTTTACATAATCTATATCATACGGAATATCTAAGGTAGTATCTTTCAGATTGTTTTTCTCTTCTACATCGGCAGTAAATCTCGTAATATCTGCTCTTAAAGATGTAGCCAGTCTAAAATAGTTTTTAGGTGCTGCGTCTTCATCGTCTTTATTACTATCAAAGCCATAATTATATTTGAAATCTTTGATTTCAGATAGTTGTTTTTCGCTTAAGAATTTAAGGTGAGATTTATTTGCCATTAATTTAGGTTATTTGTTTCAGACGCATTTCAATATACAAATAATATCAAAATGACCATTTTGCTAAGATGTAAAGATAATAAAAGCATTTTAGTGTACGATTACGTGAAACAAAAAAGTAAGTAGGATAACTATATTTCCGCAAAACATATTTTTTGTATTTCTACGAAATACAAAAACCGATTTATCGGGATGATAGCAAGCAAAGCAACGAAGTGCTTGTTTCCATTTGCACCGAAAAGGTGCAAAGTGGCTTGTTTTTTATCGGAGATAAAAAATAAAAAATCTTTTTGCTCAAAAAAGGTTATCCTACTTATCCTCTTTAATTAAGGTAATGAGGTGCAGAATGCACCGAAATTCTAAGAGAAAGCGGAGCTTTAGAAAATATTTTTTTTGCCGAAGGCAAAACCGCTAAAGCAATACAGTGCAAAATCCTACTGTAAGTAGGATAAGTACATTCTGCCAAAAAGATTGTTTTTTATTTCGTAGAAATGAAAAACGGATTTATCTGATTAAAATAATGCAAAACAGTAAACCGTAGGTTTTCGTTTGCACTTAAAGGATTTGTTTTGGCTCGTTTTTTAGCGAAGCTAAAAAATGATAAATGTTTCTGTTTAAAAATGCTTATCCTACTTATCCACGCTAACCAATGAAAAAAGGTGCAGAATGCACCTTTAAGAATTATCAAATCTGAACTTGGATTGCTCCGATGGTTTTGGTTGTTCGGGTGGTGGTTCTTTTTCCCGGTTTTTATTCTCGACTTCGTCCCAAGTTAGTTCCCGAACTGCATACACGTAACCGTTCTTTTTGGATAGTCGCAAATAGCCGTGTTTCTTTAAGGCTTTGCCCAGTTTCATTACTGTTCCGTCTGTGATGTTCAGTTTTGCTTTGTCTGCTAATTTGGCTCCTATCTGTGAGGTGTTGAGGAAAGCGTTTGCGGTATCTCTGTCTGCTAAATCGAACCAGGTTAATAGCAATTCTTCTTCAGGACTTCGGATTTGGTATTGCTCGTTGTTGGCGTTGATTTCCTTGATTTCTTCCTGGTTGAACCAATAGCGAAAATCTTCTTTATACAGTTGCTTTGCCTGTGCATAAGCCAAATTAATATCAATGTTGTGGGTGTATTCGATATGCTCTACTTCAAAGCATAGAAAACGGCGTGAGCCGGTTGTATCGTTGAGGAATTGGGCAGTGTTTACACTGCCTGCAAAGGAAGCCCTGCGTGGCAGGCTTTCATTGTTATGGCCGTAGGCTTTTCGCATACGGATGTGCGTTTTTGTGATTAATTCTTTGAGCGTGCCTATTTCGGTACGGTTCAGATTTTCTAATTCATCCAGATTGATGAGCATACATTCTGCCAAGTGGATTAAAGTGTCTTTGTTGTTGGGATTTATCGTTCCCGAAAACATATAATCTTTCAAAGGTTTTGGGATGAGTTTTTCTATCCACGTTGTTTTTCCTACGCCTTGTTTTCCGCTGAAAACGATTACCGTTTGATTAATGGCTTTTTCGTTGGTAACGCAGGCTACCATCGCCACAAACCATTTTTTGAAACAAATCTGCCATAATTCTTGCTTTGTGGTGGTTATGGTATTGGCAAGGTTTAGAATGTGGTCGGTTTCATCTTCGTTGGTTTTTAAATCATCAAAATAATCTTTGAAAGGGTCGTATTGCTGGCAATAATCGGAATGCAATAAATTGCGAAGCGTATTGATATTGCATTTTACTTTTGCCTTCATAATCTCCCGCAGGATTGAGTTTTCAACGAAATCCGTTACAGGTTTCCAAAGCGTAGCTTTGATTGCTTTATACTCCAATTTTCCGGTAACGATGTTATAGCGAAAGCTATAACGGAAGTTTAAAAAGTTCTCTAAACGGTCGATGAAACTGGGTTTTTCTTCTTCCTCACCCTCTTCTCCCTCTCCAAAGGAGAGGGATGAATTATTTTGGTTGTTAGATGATTTTTCACTTTTAGATGGCTCGGAAATTTCGCCTTTAGGCGAAATGGATGCGTTGTTTTTGTTGTGTTCTACCACATTTTTATACGCACTGTTTACGGTGGTCATTACTTCCTGTGCATCATAATTGTAATCGGACAAAATAAAGCCCATTGACGTAGGCAATGGTACGCCTTTTCGGTTGAGATTGCAGGCTAATAAATGAACAAAATTATTCCTGTTACCGTTGATGTAACTTTCTTTTTTCTCTGTAAAACGAACGCAATGCTCGTAGATAGGTAGGAAGTCGGAAGATGGATGCTGGAAGTTTAGTGAGCTAAAATCTTCGATTTTAGGCTCGTCGATTGCTTCTGAATTTTGCTCAATGAATGGTCGCAAATCTTCTGTAGAAATAATCGGGAAAACGCTTGCGTTTTCATTCAGAAATAAATCGGTGTCGAAAGACACGAAACAAAGGCGTGTAACGTCTTTGCCCGATTTGTCTATTGGCAAAGCCAATAGTTCTTCATAGTATTTTTGCAAAGCCAAAAAAGCATCTTTATGATTTTCCTGCGATGAATTTACTCTTACAAAAATCTTTAAACCATTTCCCGATGGGCTTGTGAACGAGGCAAAGGTATAAGGCGATTGGCTTGCCAATGCTTTAGCATTGGTCAATTGTTCTTTAGACAATTTGTCAATATCCAACACGACCATTTGCGTGTAGGCTGTGATAAATTCTAACTTTCTACCGCCTTTAAAGCACGCCGAAGGCGTGAAAGCGGGCAAAGATTTCTTTGCCCTTTCGTAAGCTTCCATCTTGCTTTCTGCCAACGACTTTCTTAAATAGGTAATCACGTTTTTGTATTTACCTGTTTTGATGTCTTCCAATACCTCAATGATTTTTTGGTTTTGCACCACTTCATTGAAGTTTTTAAAAATACTTACTATCATAACTTTTCATTTTTAGAATTAATAAAACCCTTACTGGCACTACTTCTTAGCGAAAGATTTGTTGTAATGTTCGTTCAAGAGTTTTTCTACATCTGAAAGTTTGTAGTAGATTTTGTTGCCGACTTGTGAGAAAGAAATACGTCCTTCATCTCTCCAGGTTTGAGCGGTGCGTTTGGAAATTTTCATCAGGATAAGAAATTCCTGGTTGTCTAAAAAAGTATCTTTCTTAGGTTCGTTTTTGGCGTTGAGACGTGTAGTGATTTCGTCTAACCTTGATACCAATTCTGCGTATTGGTCTTTGCTTAAGATAATTGCTTCCATTTGTCAATAATTTTATGATTATGGAAGCAAAGGAATGCAATGGCTGAAAGTCAAAAAGTCCCGAAATGGTCTTTCGGGACAAGATTTATTTACAGTAATTTGTCGATGTCTATTCGCTTGTGAGGTTTGGGGCGTTTATCGGTCTTTGATGGTGTGAGCATTGTTTTTACGCTTTCGGGACTTAAATCTCGTCCATCTTTATCCGTAAAGCTATTTACAATTACTAAAGCGATGTCATTAATATTACCATCAATAATCGGTTTTCCATCTACAAATAATTCTCTGTGGAGCTGGTAAAATATATCGACCAACTGATTGATATTGCAATTTATTTTAAGTTTATTAAACGGTAATCCGTTTGTATTCTTCTGCATCTGCTCTTTAGAAAATTCATCGGTTAAACGAATGAGATGTTGGATTTGGTCTATCTCTTTTTGACACTGGTCTGAGTAATCGGGTAATTTTGGATTAATAAAATCTATGCTTGCTTGTTCAAAATCAAACTTTTCTTTGGTTAATAACATTATTTTATCGGTATAGCTTTCCATACCATTTACTGTATTTTTTATTTCTCTGAAAGAAAAATATCTTTCTTCGCATTCTGCATTAATGTACTGCATTGGTGGTTTTATCTTTGTGTGTCTTCTACGTAGTATTTCTAATTCTTTCCGCTTGCTTTCAATAATGGTATAGCATTTTATCATCCTACCTTGGTTATCAGATAATGTGAAAACTTTTTCATTAATAGAGATAAGTTTTTCTGTTTTATTCAGCCATTTGATAGGGTCGGAAATAAAATTACAATGGTGGGTAAAAAACTCCGGTAAATGTGCATAAGGGATGTTCAATAATTTATCCATTATTGCTGTACAATAAGTTGTATTATCTGTGATATTTTCCTGCAAAATATCAAATAAAACATTTTCCGATTGTTCTTTTGGAACTGCTGTATGTTCGGTAAATTGAACTGTATTTATGGTTGGTATTTCGTTTTTCATAAGTGGTGTTTAAAATTTCATCCGTTGTATGCGTACAGCATTTAAAATTGCCAATAATGCCACACCTACATCGGCAAAAACGGCTTCCCACATGGTTGCTAAACCACCTGCTCCGAGTACTAAAACGATTGCTTTTACTGCAAATGCTAAAATGATATTTTGCCAAACTATTTTTTTAGTTTGCTTACCGATGTTGATTGCCATTGGGATTTTGCTCGGTTTATCGTCTTGAATTACCACATCGGCAGTTTCTATGGTGGCATCACTTCCTAGACCGCCCATTGCAATACCTACATCGCTCAAAGCCACTACTGGTGCGTCGTTCACGCCATCGCCTACGAAGGCTACGGTTTCGTTTTGGGCTTTTATTTCTTTTACTTTATTTACTTTGTCTTCGGGTAGTAAATCGCCAAAGGCATTATTAATTCCTAATTTATCGGCAACAAATTTTACTACGGTGCTTTTGTCTCCGCTCAACATTGTGGTTTTTACGCCTAATGCTTTCAGTTTGTCAATTGTTAGCTCTGCATCTTCTTTGATGCTGTCTGCAATGGTAATATATCCTGCAAATTTCCCATCGTAAGCAATGGCAATTAGGGTGTAAACAATTGTGGTTGGGTCTAAATCATAATTGATGTTGAATTTATCCATCAACTTAAAATTTCCGACCAATAATTCTTTTCCGTTTACATTGGCTTTCAATCCGTGACCTGCGATTTCTTCGGTATTTCCTAACCTTATTGAGCTGTCAATTTCGCCTACGTATTGATGAATAGCTGTTGCGACCGGATGTGTACTTTGGCTTTCTAAAGCGTTGACCATTTTCAGTATTTCGTCTTTATTAAATTCAGATTTTAATACCACTTCTTGTACCTTGAAAACACCCTCGGTCATTGTTCCCGTTTTGTCCATCACTACGTTTTTAATATCGGCAATGGCATCTAAAAAGTTGCTTCCTTTAAACAAAATTCCGTTCTTGGAAGCAGCTCCAATTCCTCCAAAATAACCTAAAGGAATACTGATGACCAAAGCACACGGACAAGAAATAACCAAGAATACCAACGCTCTGTACAACCATTGACTAAACAAATAATTATCAACAAAAAAGTAAGGAACTACGGTAATTAGCACTGCCAACAACACGACAATTGGTGTGTAAATTTTTGCGAATTTTCGGATGAATAATTCTGTCGGTGCTTTTTGTGCGGTGGCATTTTGTACCAATTCCAAAATTTTAGAAAGTTTGCTGTCAGTATAAGCAGTGGTTACTTTCACCTGTGCAACGGTGTTTAAATTTATCATTCCTGCCAATACGGTTTCGCCTTTGGTTTTGGTGTCGGGCTTGCTTTCTCCGGTCAATGCGGCGGTGTTGAAAGAGGCGGTTTCGGATAATAATTCGCCATCTAATCCTAATTTTTCTCCTGGCTTTAATTGGATGACATTGCCGATGTTTACTGTTTCAGCTTTTACCGTTTTTGCCTGATTGTTTTCTAAAATTGTTACTTCATCGGGTCTTTGGTCGAGCAAGGTTTTAATATTGGCTTTAGCTCTTGTTACAGCCAATGTTTGGAACACTTCGCCAACGGCATAAAACAACATTACGGCAACACCTTCGGGATATTCGCCAATGGCAAAAGCTCCGATGGTGGCAATGCTCATTAATAAAAATTCTGAAAACACATCGCCTTTTCTAATGCTTTCAAATGCTTCTTTAATTACGGGAAATCCTACAGGTGCATACGCTACCACATACCAAACAATTCGAACCCAACCAGTAAACCAAGATTGAGGAAGCCAATTATCTAAAGCAATTGCAATCATCAATAATGCGAAACTGATGATGGCTGGTAAAAACATTTGAAAGGTAGATTTATCGCTACTTCCGTGGTTGTGCCCATCGTCATCGGTGTGTTCGTGGTTGTGCCCATCATCGTCGGTATGTTTTTCCAATAGCTTTTTTGCATTGGCATCGGTATATATTTTTTCTTCTTGTGGGGTGCAACAAAGCTGTTTGCCTTGTGCATCATATTTATGTTTGTGTTCCATTATTTTAATATTTTAGATTAAGTTTAAATGTTTTGCTTAGAAAATTCTGACAAGGATATTGAACAGAAAAAAAGCTACATTTCATAATACAAACCTTTATCTTCTTTTGCAGGCACGTCTTTTTCTCCCATCATTTGAAGGATATTGATTTCTATTGTTTGCGCAATAGAGGTCATTGGCGTATCTACAGGACTGTTCTCAAAAGGGTCTTGCATAATGATAGCTGTTTTTTCTACCGCAATAAATAACAAGGGAATAATAATAGATATTGCTATTTCTGTGACGAATTGATTATGATTTAAACTAAAAGGCAAAATGGCTGTAAAAGCGTAAATCAAAATATGCAGTATTAGACTATAAGAACGTGGGAAAACAGTGTTTTTAATCCGCTCGCACTTGCCCATACTGTCGCAAAGACGGCTTACTATATCATTTAATTGCAGTTGCTGAAAGTCGGATATTTTTGCTTCTGTTTTCAACTGACCTATCTGATGAGAATGTTCATCTAATAGAGCATTGGGAAGATTTACAGCATTGATATTGTGAAATTTCACATAAGCTTCTACTTTCGGGGAAAGCGGAACTTTTCTCAAAGTTTCTCCCAAAGCGTTTACAAAGATAATTTGTCGTTCGGCAAATTTTTTCTTTTCTACACTTTCATTTTCGGGTAAAAACTGCAATACGGTTCTTGTAAGCGTTCGGCTATCATTTACGATGGCGCCCCAAATTGTTCTTGCTTCCCACCATCTTTCATAAGATTGTGATGTTCTGAATGCCAATAGAATAGTAACAATAGTACCTAATAGTGTAAGAATATTCAAAGGTATATCGATGCCTTTAAATTCGGGACGCAAGTGAAGAAATCCGACCGCTAAAGCAAATGTTATCACAAAAAGTATTTGCCACTTTATATTATTGACAAAGTACAGAATTGATATTTTACGGTTTAGTAACATAATAATTTTTTATTAAGTGAATAATTGTAATTTTCCTTATTTAATGTCCGTGCCCACCTGTATTGCTCAGTTTTGCGTTTACAAAAAATGCTCCTTTTACCACTACTTTTGCATCGGCAGGAATTTCATTTACAAAAGTTACTGCGGTATAACCCATATCAGATACGCCTTTCAGCACTTCAACTTTTTCAAAATTCTTACTGGTTTTATCTTCTTTGTGGTCTTTTTCTTCTTCCTCTTTATGACCGCCTTCTTCTTCGCCTTCTTCGTGATGTTCATCTGCTTTTTTATCGGTTTGTACAAACACATAGAATTTTCCATCGGCGTTTACAATGGCATCATTGGGTACTGCAGGTGTCGTTACATTATTAAGACTTACAATTCCTGTGATGTTCATCCCATCAATTAATCCACTTTTATTGCCATTTACTCGACAGTGTACCGCAATGGTTTTACTCTCGTTTTCAAATGATGAACCAATACTGAAAACCGTAGCATCATACTCGGTTGTAGGATTATTGGTTAATGTAAAATGAATGGTTTGTCCCACTTTTACTTGTGGTAAATCTTTCTCGAAAACCTGCAAATCCAAATGCAAGGAACTGTTATCTACAATTTCTATAACCGGTGAAGATACGTCTGCATAGCTTCCGATTTTGGCAAAAACGTTGCTAACTGTACCATTCAGCGGACTGGTAACAACCAAAGCCGATTTTAAATTACCGTTTGATAAAGAACCGGGATTAATACCCATTAATTGTATCTGTTGTTGCAAAGATGCTCTTCTGGTGCGTAAACCATTGAGCTCTGCTGTGGCACTTTGCAAATTTTTACCCGCACCTGCATTGCCTTGGTTCAGCTCTTTTTGTCTTGCCAACTCTTGTTCTGCAAAGGTTATTCTGCTTGCTGTACTTAGATATTCTTCTTGCAATTGTATAAACTGCGGATTGGCAATTGTGGCAATTACTTGTCCTTTTCTTACATAATCTCCAATTTGAACTTTTAGCGTTTTTATTACACCGCCATACAAAGAAGTTGCATTGGCTTTGTTGTTATTGGGCACTTTCAGCAAACCGTTTGCACGGATGGTTGCCGTTAATTCTTTTTGCTCGATTGCACCTAATTCTATACCTACCGTTTTTATTTGTTCTTCGGTAAGTGTGGCAATGGTTGGGGCTTCTTCTTCGTGAGGAGCTTCAGCTTTTTCGGTTGCTTTTGCTTCTGTAGCCTGACCTTCTTTTTGTTTATCGTTTTTACAAGCGGAAAAAGTAAATATTAAAACAATTATCGCTGTGATAGACGTGATTTTATTTATATTGAATTTCATTTTTGCTTATTGATTGATGAATGAATAAATATTGATTACGGATTGGTTTACCTGCTGAATACTTTTCAAGTAATTCAACTGAATATCGGTGGCGGTTTGCAAGGCAAAAAGATATTCTACATAACCAATATCTCCAGTTCTGTAACCCAATTGTGCGGCTGATACAATTTCTTTGGCATTAGGCAATGCTTCTTTTTCAAAATAATTGTACTGCTGTATATCTTGCTGGTATTGTTGCAAGGCATTTTGCATTTGCGTAGCCAATGTTTTTTGTTGCTGTTGTGCGTTGGCTTCGGCAGCTTGTTTTCTATAATCCAAAGATTTTACCCTTGCTTTGGTAGCACCATAAGTAATGGGAATTGCAATACCAATATTTACAGAATTAAAGCGGTTTCCACCATTGAAAAATTTCTCTGCTCCGTTTACATTTTGAAAACCAATTAAAGACTGATTGACGTAACCAATGGTAAAATCGGGTAAGCCTTGCGAACGTTCTACCTTTTTGGTTTGCTCTGCAATAACGGCATCTTGATACAAAGATTGAATGGCAGGATGATTGGCTACAGCTTCATCACCCAACAAATTAGAAATTTGCAAAGGCAGAAAATTTCCGTTTTCTGCGATGGCAAAATCGTCTTTTGTGTTCATCAATGTTTTTAGATTGGCAACTGCATTGCTTAGGAATACTCCGTTTTGTTTCAGCAATAAATTGATTTCGCCTTTCTTGGCTTCCGCTGTGCTGATGTCCACTTTTTTGGTGTCGCCAGTTTTGTATCGAAGCTGTGCTATTTTGATAAAATCATTGTACAAACTATCCAATTGTTGCAATTGTTTTTGATTGTGTTGCAAATACAAAATTTGATAATAATAAGTACGCACCTGATTTTTCAACTCCAATACCGAAAGGTTTTTCTGCAATTCTTTGCCTTTTATCTCAGCGTTAATCAATTGTTTTTTTGCTCCGAATAACGATGGAAACGGAATGGTTTGCGACACTTGAAAAGACTGATCGAACTTGGTACTGTTGTACTGTCCCAACTGTGCATTAAAATCTAGTTTGGGTAATTCTCCGGCAGTTTTTTTCAAAGCTTTGCTGGCATCAATTTCTAAATCTGAAGCTTTAATGGTTTGATTATTTTGAAGTGCAATATTTATCGCATCATCTACGCTTGATAAATTATTGGTTTGTGCATTTGCTGTAAAGCCTACCAATGATAGGAGCAATACAATTATAGTTGCAATGGGTTTCACTTTTGGTTTTCTTTTTAAATTAATTTTTGAATTGAAAATGATGTATAATAAAGGCAGAACAAACAACGTAAGGAATGTTGCTGTAATTAATCCGCCAATAACTACGGTTGCTAAAGGTTTTTGAACTTCTGCACCTGCACTGCTACTCAATGCCATTGGTAAAAATCCTAAACTGGCTACGGTTGCCGTCATTAATACTGGTCGAAGACGAATTTTAGTTCCTTCTATTACTCTTTTGAAAACATCTTTTATTCCTTCTTTTTCCAATTGGTTGAAAGTGCCTATCAGTACAATTCCGTTGAGAACTGCCACACCAAATAAAGCGATAAAACCAATCCCTGCACTGATGCTGAAAGGCATACCACGAAGCATTAAAGCTAATACGCCACCAATGGCACTCATTGGGATTGCGGTAAATATTAAGCCCGCTTGTTTGAAAGAACGGAAGGTAAAATAGAGCAACACAAAAATCAATAATAAAGAAACCGGAACGGCTATCATTAATCTATTGCTGGCTTCCCGAAGGTTTTCAAATTGTCCACCATACGTGAAATAATAACCCGGCGGTAATTTTACCTGTGCATTTAATTTTTGCTGAATTTCTTCTACCACACTTTGTACATCTCTGCCATCTACATTAAAACCAATAACAATTCTACGTTTTCCTGCTTCACGACTTATCTGTGCGGGTCCTAATTTATAATCAATAGTGGCTACTTGTGAAAGCGGAATTTGATTGCCTGTAGAAGTTGGTATCATCAGATTATTTACATCTTCTATACTGCTACGGTAAACACTATCCAGCCGAACTACCAATTCAAATCTTCTTTCGTTTTCAAAAACTACACCTGCACTTTTTCCTGCAAATGCAGTGCTTACTACATTATTTACATCTTCTACCGTTATTCCGTAATTGGCTAAACGAGTGCGGTCGTATTCTACATTTATTTGTGGCAAACCGCTTACACGTTCGACTTGTGGCGCAGTTGCACCTTGTACAGTTTGAATTACTTTGCTAACCTTATCGGCATTCAAAGCCAATGTGTCTAAGTTTTCGCCAAATATTTTTACTGCAACATCTTGTCTAATACCCGTCATCAACTCATTGAAACGCATTTGTATCGGTTGGTTTTTCTCAAAAAACACTCCAGGTATTGCTTCCAGTTTTTCATTAATGGCATCAGCCAATTCATCATAAGTTCTACCGCTTTTCCATTCACTTTGAGGTTTTAGCAATATCATCATATCGGTTGCTTCGGGTGGCATTGGGTCGGTTGGTACTTCTGCCGCTCCGGTTTTGCCTACTACCATTTTCACTTCATCAAATTCTTTAATAATTCTTGAAGCTTGCATAGAGGTTTCGATACTCTGGCTTAATGAACTTCCTTGTGGTAAAATACAGTGAAAGGCAAAATCTCCTTCCTGCAATTGTGGTATAAATTCGCCGCCCATTCTTCCAAATAAAAATAAGGTAAAGACAAAAATGGCAACGGTAATTCCCACTAACCAATATTTTATTTTGATGGCTTTTTCTAATAATGGCTGATACATTTTTTGTAGCCAATGCATCATCTTATCCGAAATGGTTTCTTTGAGCATCGGCTTTTTAGACAAAAACAAAGCACACATCATCGGAATGTAGGTTAACGATAAAATCAATGCACCAAAAATGGCAAAACCAACTGTTTGTGCCATCGGACGGAACATTTTTCCTTCAACACCCACCAAAGTCAAAATAGGAATGTAAACAATTAAGATAATGATTTCGCCAAATGCAGCACTGCTACGGATTTTGGAAGCAGAGGTAAATACTTCATTATCCATTTCTTGTTGTGTAAGCCTTTGTGTAGATTTCCTTAAACCTAAATGATGCAATGTGGCTTCTACAATAATTACCGCACCATCTACAATTAATCCAAAATCTATGGCTCCCAAACTCATCAAATTGGCACTCACACCAAAGACATTCATTAGGGCTAAAGCAAACAACATCGCCAAAGGGATGGCGGAAGCTACAATCAATCCCGCTCTGAAATTTCCTAAGAAAATAACCAATACAAAGATGACAATCAGTGCACCTTCTATCAGGTTTTTCTGTACGGTACTCATTGCTCTGCCTACCAAATCGGTACGGTCTAAATAAGGTTCAATAATAATATCATCGGGTAAAGATTTTTGAATAATCGGCAATTTTTCTTTGATACGATTGACCACCTCATTACTGTTTTCGCCTTTCAACATCATCACTACACCGCCTACAGCATCCACTTCGCCATTGTAAGTCATTGCTCCGTATCGTACCGCACTCCCGAAACGTACATCTGCAACATCTTTTATAAAAATAGGAATACTGCCGCCATCATTTTTTACACTGATATTTTTTACATCATCCAATGAAGTAACCAAACCAATTCCTCGAATGAAATATGCATTTGGTTTTTTATCAATGTAAGCTCCTCCGGTATTTTGATTGTTTTTTTCTAATGCGGTAAAAATATCGGTAACGCTTATGCCCATTGCTTTTAAGCGGTTGGGATTTACAGCAACTTCATATTGTTTCAGTTCGCCACCAAAACTATTTACTTCGGCAATTCCGGGTGTGCCGTACAATTGTCTTGCTACAATCCAATCCTGCATTGTTCGCAGTTCTTTGGCATCATATTTTTTCTCACTTCCTTTTTTTGGATGGATGATGTATTGGTATACTTCGCCCAAACCTGTACTCACAGGAGCCAATTCTGGTGTACCAATTCCTTTGGGTATTTTTTCTTCGGCTTCTTTTAATTTTTCATTAATGAGTTGCCGGGCAAAATAAATATCTACTTTGTCTTTAAATACAACTGTAATTACCGACAAACCAAATCTTGAAATACTTCTTGTTTCTTCCAAATCTGGAATATTGGCAATGCTTTGCTCAATAGGAAAAGTAACTAATTGTTCTACTTCTTGCCCTGCCAATGTGGGACAAACTGTAATTATTTGCACCTGATTATTGGTAATATCGGGTACGGCATCAATGGGTAGTTTTGTGGCACTCCACACGCCCCAAATGATGAGCAACAAGGTCATTATACCAACGACAAGCTTGTTTTTGATACTGAATTTTATAATATTATCTAACACGTCTATCTGTTTAAATTTTTGATAAATAAATTCCGACTTCTTTTACTAAGAAGCCTACAGATAATCAAATAGCTATTGAATGAAGGTTGTAACGCCAGTAATTATCACTATAAAAAAACATTTATAGCAAAGACATAATGTAAGCACGAGCGTGCAAACAGAGCCGTAAACCTAACAAAAGGAATACGAAAAACTGAGGCTTATAGCAAAGCATCAATAGCATTAAGAAAATCTGAAAAAATTAAACAATAAACTTGGGTGGTTGCCAGATATTTCCGTAGTAGTTGGAAATTATAGTATAATCACGAAGTGTGATTTTTTTTGTAACGAAGGCAACGTTTGGCTGCTTTATTTCAAAAGGTTTGAAATGGTAAGAAGCAATACTTACACTGCAACAATTGCAAGTGCAAAAAGGACTGCAATTATCATCGCTATCTTGGTTATGGTCGTGAGATTGGGCGGTTTCAATTTTTGGAACAGTATCTTCACACTGATTACTCGCATCGCTGCAAGGCAACGAAGAAAGTACCATCAGGTAAAAAGTCCATATTGTGATTATCCATCTCATTATGTTGCAAATATAGAAAAATAATCTTTGCAATCGGATTGCAAAGTTTTATTGAGTATTAATTGCATCTGTCGCACCGTCCTTTCAGTACCAAATTGATGCCTTCTAATTTAAAATTTTGAGGAATATTGATTTTGGGGATTTCTGCATCTGTAAGGCAAAAAGTTCGTTTACAATGTGAGCAATGAAAATGCGTATGTTGTTCTGAAGGATTGCAACTGCATCCCGATTGGCAAAGTGCGTATTTCACAACACCCGTTCCGTCGTCGATGGTATGGATAAGCTTATGTTCCAAAAAAGTTTTTAAAGTTCTAAACAAAGTGACATTATCGGCATTTTCAAACTGTTCTGCTAACTCTTTATGACTGATAGCATATTGTTGTTTCAGCAATTTTTCTACCACCAATAAACGCATTGCTGTGGGTTTTATATTTCTTTGCTGTAAAATATTTTCTTCATTTTTCATAAAGGCTAATTTATGTATTTATCTACTGCATTATCTAATTCCTCACTTACAATTTTGGCATACACCTGTGTTTGTTGGATGGAAGAATGGTCGAGTAATTTGCTCACATATTCAATCCGCATTCCGTTGCTCAAAGCATTGGTAGCAAAGGTATGACGGCTTAAATGGAAATGCAGGTTGAAAGGCAATTTCAAATCTTCTCCCATTTTCTTCAGATGCACATCGCCCAAACGGATTTTGGAACGGATGCGTGTACTCTTGTGTACTTCATCTGCAAATATCTTTTCCGGATGCTCCAAAACAGGAAATATAAAAGCTTCAGGGTCTATGGTTTTCGGTTTGTATTTGTTGAGAATGACAATCGATTTCGCACCTAATCTGAAACTGTGTTGTTTCTGTGTTTTCTGAATAACCTTGGTAATTTTTTGGGTTTCTTCATCATAACATTTCCACTGCAACAGCATCACATCGCTGATGCGCAAACCGCCACCAAAGGCACTGAACAAAAACATATCCCGATGCACCTGGGCTTTTGGTCTTTGGCTCAAATCTAAATTTTCTAATTCTTCAATCTGCTTTTTGTTGAGGTACTGACGTTCTACCTTGCTTTTCGAAATATTGACTTTATAGAAAGGAGAGGGTGCCATTTCAATCAATTCTTCTTCCATTGCATCGTTGTAAAAGAAACTCAAAATTCTGATTGAGCTGAAAATAGTGGTGTTGCCATTTTTCAATTTCTTTTTGCAGTAGGTTGCATAATCGTTCAAAATACCCACATTGATATCCGAGAAATAAAACTCCCGATGTCCTAAGAATTTTTGAAACTTATTGATGTAAACGCCATAAATAACGGTTGTACGATAAGAAACAATGCCTTTCAACACTTCCAATCTCTTTTCGCAATACTCGAAGAAATTAGGGTCCGTTTTGCCTTTAATGGCTTCTTTAAGCTTGCGTGCCGAAACTGATTTTTTGGTGCGTTCGTGGTCGGCTACTTGTGCTTGTGCATCGGCTACCTTTTGCGAAAGGAAAGCATTCATTCTGGCACTGTTGGTGTAATTCTTTTTAAGCCTTTGTTTTTCATCATCCCATTCGGTCGCTTTCGCTTTAACGCCAGTTGCTACAAATTTGGCTTTGCGGTCTTTGATTAACCGAATGTAAATAGGGCTTTGACCTGTGGCGTCTTCCTGCTGTGTACGCAGTATTAATTTAATTGAAGCCATAATAAAGAAGTATTAGATTGTTGTACTTACTAAACTCAACGAATGCAATCTGATGAAACCATTGATTTACTGTATGTTTCAAAGTAATGCAACCGAGTACTAAGGTACAACTTTTAGTACAACAAACCAAGTATTTCCTTGCTTTTTTATGCTTTAATCTGCATTAGTTTGTTTTATAACTATCTGATTAATAGTGTAATTAGGTGCAAATTGGATTTTTGAATTTGATTGTTCGTATAACTCTCAAATATACGCAAGTTCACTAAATTTAAAAACTGGTTATGTGAAAAAACCTGGTTTGCAGCCCGGCGTGAACGGAGCTCTTTTTTGTTATTGCGATCGATCGCTTTCAAGGGGTTGCTTCACTTTGTTTGCAATAACAAAAAAAGCGGGAGTGGACGACGGAAATGTCTGCCATAAAAATTAATAAATAGATTTTCTGCGTAGTCTAATTGCTGCCCAAATAAAAAGAACTTCAGCATGATACTGAAGTTCTTTATGAAATATTTTAGAAAATTTTAAATGTGAATCACTTCGCCATAAGCGGCGGCAACTGCTTCCATCACAGCTTCCGAAATGGTTGGATGTGGGTGAATGGATTTTAAAACTTCGTGTCCGGTTGTTTCTAATTTACGCGCTACAACTGCTTCTGCAATCATATCGGTAACGCCGTCTCCGACCATGTGACAACCCAACCATTCTCCGTATTTTGCATCGAAAATTACTTTGATGAAACCATCAGTATCACCGTTTGCAGTTGCTTTTCCGGAGGCCGAGAACGGGAACTTCCCTACTTTCAATTCGTAGCCTTTTTCTTTTGCCTGCTTTTCCGTTAAACCAACCGAAGCCACTTCTGGATGACAATACGTACATCCCGGAATATTGCCATAATCGATTTTTTCTACGTGAAGACCTTTGATTTTTTCCACACACGTAATTCCTTCCGCGGAAGCAACGTGCGCTAAAGCTTGAGTGGCCAAAATATCCCCAATTGCGTAATAGCCAGGAACGGAAGTTTCGTACCATTCGTTCACCAAAACTTTTCCTTTATCGGTTTGAATTCCTACTTCTTCGAAACCTTGACCTTCAATATTGGACGCGATTCCAACAGCAGATAATAAAATATCAGCTTCTAAAGTGATGTTTCCGGTAGCGGTTTTCACGGTTGCTTTTACACCATTTCCAGAGGTATCCACAGATTCTACGGAAGCATTGGTCATGATTTCAATTCCCGATTTTTTCAGAGATTTTTCTACGTGTTTAGAAGCATCTTCATCTTCTAAAGGTAAAATATTTGGTAAAAACTCTACCACCGTCACTTTGGTTCCCATGGTGTTATAGAAATCAGCAAACTCAATTCCGATCGCACCTGAACCAACAACGATCATTGATTTTGGTTGTTCAGGAAGAGTCAATGCTTGTCTGTATCCAATTACTTTCACCCCATCTTGAGGAAGATTTGGCAATTCTCTGGAACGAGCGCCAGTTGCGATGATGATGTTTTCTGCGGAATATTCTGTTGCTTTTCCGTCTTTGTCAACAACGGAAACTTTTTTGCCTTTTTGAATTTTAGCAGTTCCCATAATGACATCGATCTTGTTTTTCTTCATCAGGAAAGCGATTCCACCACTCATTTTAGCGGCTACACCTCTACTTCTCTGGATCACTTTAGAAAAATCGAAACCCGGATTTTCTACTTTATTGAGACCGTAATCTTCGGCTTTTTGTAAATATTTAAAAACGTGGGCAGATTTCAGCAAAGCTTTTGTGGGAATACAACCCCAGTTTAAGCAAATACCACCCAAACTTTCTTTTTCGATGATGGCCGTTTTGAAACCTAACTGTGCGGCTCTGATTGCCGTAACGTAACCACCAGGACCACTTCCGATGACAATAATATCGTAGTTCATTATTTAAAAATTTGATGCGAATTTACGGAAATTTTTATAATTTTTTTACTTTTCAATGAGGGCTCTTTTTATTTGGTTGGTATTTTTAAAATATTCACGAAAGTGCAGCTTCTTCTTTTTAAGTGTCTATTTTTCACAACAATTGGACACGAATCGTATTATTTTGATGAAATTTTTAATGATTTGAAATCCAACATTTATTTTTTGTCGTAAATGATAACTAACAATAAAAATTAAACATTATGAAAAATTTATTTACATTGAGCATAGCGCTTATCGGATTTGTCTCGACCATTTCGTGTGAAGATGATTACAATGCTCCAATGACCACTATGGAAGAACAAGTAACGGTTGGTCCAGATCAACTTGCTTACGGCTTAACAGAAACGAATGAATTGGTTGCTTTTAATGCAAAAAGCCCTGCAATTTTTACCACGAAAGTTGCGGTAAGTGGGTTGGGTTCAGGGGAAAAATTAATGAGTATTGATTTCAGACCTGCAACGGGCGAATTATACGCGGTATCCAATGCAAATAAATTCTATATTATAAATACCATGACTGCTGTTGCAAGAGTTGTGGGAACTTCATTTACACCGGCAATTTCTGGCGCTGTTGCCTCGATAGATTTTAATCCAACCGTAGATCGAATTCGATTGGTTACAGATATGGGGCAAAATCTTCGTCTCAATCCAGAAACTGGTGCAGTTGCGGCAACCGATACCAGTATCGCAACCACTTCATCAATAACAGGAGTTGCTTATACCAACAGTAAATCTGGCGCTACATCAACCATTTTATATGATATTGATGCAACTTCCGGGAAATTATTCAAACAAGATCCGCCAAATAACGGAACTTTAGTAGAAGTTGGAAGTTTAGGAATTACATTTTCGGGTCAAGCGGCTTTCGATATTAATCCTGATAACAGTGTAGCTTTGCTTTCTGCTACTTCCGGAACAAAAAACACGCTCTACAATGTGAATCTCACCACCGGAAAAGCAACTAATATTGGAGCTTTCCCTCAAAAAATAATTGATTTGGCAATTCCAACTGAAGCGGTTGCTTATGCAGTTGACAATTCGAATGCGCTACAAATATTTAATCCAAATAATCCAATGCCGGTTTCTAAACCCATCACAGGTTTACAAGCGGGAGAAAATATTTTAGGAGTCGATTTTAGACCATTAAATGGACAATTATATGCACTTGGAAGCAGCAGCAGAATTTATACCTTAAATTTAGGAACAGGAGCTGCAACAGCTGTAGGAGCACCATTCCCAACACTTTTAAACGGCACTGATTTCGGGTTTGATTTTAATCCGACCGTAGATCGAATCCGAGTGGTAAGTAATACTGGACAAAATCTTCGATTAAATCCAATTGATGGAACAATCTCTGCAACGGATGGAATGATCAATCCTGGAACACCAACTCTAAGTGGTGCAGCTTATACCAACAGTTTTGCAGGAGCAACTACTACCGAATTATTTGTTGTAGATCACGCTACCGATAAATTATACCTACAAAGTCCACCAAACAATGGAACTTTGGTTGAAAGAGGTTCTTTAGGAATCGACATTTCGAATTCAAACGGTTTTGACATCGGAAGTACAAGCAATAAAGCGTATTTGTTGGCAACTGTTGCAGGAGTTACAAAAATTTATTTGGTGAATACCACAAATGGATCCACCACCGCTGTTTCTACTTTCCCGAATACAACAAGAGGTTTCTCTGTTGGTTTAGGATTCTAAAAATAATTAAGTTAGTTTATTCAATAGTAAAGCCGTCTCTTTCCGAGGCGGCTTTTTCTATAAATTTAAAACAGTGATTGCAATTGATATCATTTAAATTTCATTGCATTGAATTTTTAATTAAATCAGACCATTAAAAAAAACGTCAAAATTATTAGACAAAAAAAATTTCAGGAGTATGAAAAAAAGCCAGCGCAAACATTTTATGAAGCAATTGCTTACGAAATGGTACCGCTTTTAATCGCATTTATTTCAATCAAAATGATTTGTTTTATTCTCTCTCGCAACTGTACTTTTGGTTCCAAAGCAATGCTCCATAACTCATTCTCGGAAAAGGTACCTGGATAATATTGTTTGATGCAGAAAATCAGCATTTCGCGGTCGTTCTCAACCAAAGCATCGAGCAATTGCTGAAGTTGATCTTTCTTTGCAACCATAATAAGTAAATAAAATTAATTCTGTAAAAATACAAAATCAGAACTTCAAAATCTTACGGGAAACCGTAAATAGGCTATTTTACCAATTTTTATTCGTTTTTTTTTTCTACTTTTTTAATCGATAGTTTTGCTATGATTATTGTAAAAAGAGGTTTCTCTTTTCGTTTAGGTTTCTAAAGATAATTAAGGCAGTTTATTTAATAGAAAAGTCGTCTCTTTTTGAGGCGGCTTTTCCTTATTCTTTATTCTTTGTTCTCTGTTTAGATTTATAAATAAAGATTGATTGGAACTTTTTAAAAATCTTATTTTTTAGCTAACCAATTTTGAAGTTGTGTAATTTCCAGACTTTGTTCACGAACAATATCTTCACTTAATTGGAGCAATTCTTTTTCTTGTCCATATTTCAAATAAACTTTTGCCATATCTACAGCACTTTGATGATGCGGAATCATCTGCGCTGCAAAATTGTGATCAATATCTTCATAAACTTTAATTTCTTTATTCATCATTGCGCCCATTGATTGATTAAGCGCAAGCTGAAATTGTTCACGATCTGGAGAAAGTTCAGTTTTATTTTGAAATTTCTTCATCAGTTCGATTTCTTTGTTTTGCGCGGCGATTACGTTTTGTGCAAATGCATTCAATTCGGAATCTTTTTCTTTGTTTAAAAGCAATTCCGACATTTTTACGGCTCCAATGTGATGCTCAATCATCATCTTAGAAAAATCGGCGTCATTATTTCCAATGGATTTTGGAGCGTGCATTTTATCCATCATCTCGTCCATTAAAACCGCCATATCGTTTTTGACTTCTGAGGTTTTTTGGTGGTGATCAGAAGTTTCTGCAGCCGTTTTTTCTGATTTTTGACAAGACAAAAAAAGCAAAGTGAAACTTGTGAGAAGAATTAATTTTTTCATTTTAAATAATTTGTCTTGAGTCAAGCAAAAAGAATGCTTAAAAAAATTCTGACCTTATTTTCTCAAAATTAAATACCGACGATGAATTTCAAAGACCATGATTACATCTAAAAAAAAATACATTAATGAAATATCTCGATTGCTATCTAAAAATAAAAACGGAAGTAGCAAAAGAGAACCTGCCAAAAAAACGGTCATCAAATTTCCTAAATAGTTTAAGAAATTATTTTTTAAAATGAAAAGTTGATAAATGATTTGACCGACCAAAAGCAGGGCAATTCCGTATTCTATTATTTGAAAATTACGATCCAAAGGAGAAATCTTTAAAAAGAAACTTTTAAAAACGATGGTAGAAAAAGACAAAGCAAAGAAAATATACAGCAAGCGATATTTTAGATTGAAACTTGGTACACAAGATTTTTCAGTCATCAATTCCGAAGATGGCACGATGACTTTTCGATTGTAGGAAATGAAGGAATAGCATTTTTTGAAGAACCAGTAGAGCGGTTTTAGCCTTCCTATTTTTTCTAAAGAGGGAAAAGAATTTCCGATAATAACCAACAAACTGTCTAAACCATAACGTACTTCCCCACTATTTTGGTTGATCAAAGCGATTTCATTTTTGGCGCGTTCATAATCGATGATCAATTCATTTTTCGCAGACATTTCGGAGAAATTTTCCCGGCCGTCATTTTCAAGCATTCCACATTTGATAAATGTACCTGAATAAAGCGTACACATCGGACAATCTTTGTCGTAAATAAGCGTGTGATTTTGCAGCGTTTTCATGATTTTGGTTTTTAAAATTTTAAGAAATCGGCTCTGGTTCTTTTGCTGGTTTTGAAGTAGAAGAACATCCAAATCTGTAAGAATATTGTTTTCATTTTTATTTAATTTATTGAAGTTTCAGTAATTATTGAAAGTTATTAAGAAATAAAAAAGGAATTTCTTCCCTTTTTCTTATTTTAATAGATTGGTGATTTTTCCGACTAACCAATGGTCATCGCTCTTGATCGCCAAATCCATGATGTTATTAATTTTATTGGTAACGTTTCCGAAATCATCCATAAGTTTGATGAACTCTTTTGCCTCTTCGGAATCGTTGTCATCAATTTCTTTGAGTTCTTCTAAAAACGCGACAATCGGCTCGATTTCTCTTTTTCTGCGTTCTTTTGTAATTTGTTTAAAGAGGAACCAAACATCTTTGTCTGCAAGGAAATACTCTTTTCGGTCCCCTTTTACCAGTTCTTTTTTTACAATTCCCCAATCCATCAAAGCGCGAAGATTGGTATTTGCATTTCCGCGCGAAATTTGCAACTCTTCCATGACTTCATCGGTAGAAAGTGCTTTTCCGCTGGCTAAAAGTAACGCATGAACTTGCGCCATTGTCCGGTTAATTCCCCAATTGGTGGCAAAAGTTCCCCAGGTTTGGATGTATTTTTCTTTGGCTTCTTCGAGTTTCATTGTTGGATGATTTCTATCGTAAAGGTAGTAAAATTTATTGAAGTTTCAGTAATTATTGAAAGTTTGTTGTAGAAAAAAACAGATTTCTACATCTGTTTAAAAAAAGATACAAAACTTACTGTTTTATATAAAATTGAAATTAAAGGCAATTAAAACTTATAACAAGTCATATTAAACTTTTTCACCAATTATTCGAATTGCTTTAAAACGTAAATCTGAATTTCAATCCACCTCCAGCTCCAGAAAAAACTATAAGAATTTGTGTTTTTTGATTGGCGTTTTTGAACTCTGGAGCTTTGGTGTTTGATTTTATTTTTAATTCATCAAATGTAAAACACCAAAACAGGACTTCCTTACGGGAACCCGTAAAATGAAAAGATTTTTAGATAAAAATTGAATTTTGTTGTAAGAACGAAATAAGTAGAAGTGGTGAGAAAATATTTTTACAATACTCCCAGATCTTTGCTGATCGCAATTAAGTGCTCATTGTTTCTGGCAGAAAAAGTTTCCTTGAGCTGATTCAGCGTTTTTTCTATCGAACTTAAACTGTTGGGTTTTAGATCTCTGGATTTCAAAACTTCGGTCATTTCTTTTTGTAAAATGCCTTCTGACAGTAATTGTAAAATAGAAAATTCTAAGGCGGTTAACTCTATGGTATCCGTTTTTCTAAGATTTATGAGGTTTTCTGAAGAAATGTACTTTCTATTATCAAATATAGTGTTGATCGCTGTTTTTAGATTTTTTACATCCATTCTGCCTTTACTTACAAAACCATTGATCTCTAAATCATTAAATAATTCTTTAATAATTTGTGGACGTTTTTCTCCCGAAAAAACCAAAATTTTCAGATCTGGTTGTAATCTCCGAGCTTCAATGATGAGTTCCTTGCCTGTGTTGAGATTTTGTTTTGAAAAATCTTCTTCAAATGAAAGATCGGTGATCAGCAAATCAAATGGACTTTGATCATCTATGCTTTCTTTTAGCAAAGCGACGGCTTCATCACAATAATGGACAAAACTTTTTTCTGCTATATTTAAGTCAGTTAGTGATTTTTGAACTGAAATGCTTGCACTTTCGAAATCTTCGGCAGCGAGAACTTTTTGAAACATCTATCCTTTTTTTAAGGGAAAAGAAATAAATACATTGGCTCCTTTCCCAGTTGTTTCGCCAAAAGTAAGATTTCCTTTTTGAGAAAAAATACGGGTTTCCACATTTTGAAGCCCATTTTTTTTCTCAATGTTATTTGTAAAACCAATTCCATCATCGGAATACGCTATTTGGAGGCGGTTTGCAACAATTTCAAACTTTAAAATAATTTTTTTCGCCTCGCTGTGTTTTTTTGTATTAACCAGCAATTCCTGCAATATCAGTTTAATATCAGTTTTTAAATCTTGGGGGATTTTAGACCATAAAATCTCTTCATTTCCAATGATAATTGTTTTTAAAGTTTCCGAAGAAAAAGATTTTGTCAAATTTGCAATCTGCATTTTAAAATCGGAGTCTGCATTTCCAGTCAAATCCTCGTAGGAAATATCGCGGGATTTTTCGTAGACAATTTCCAGTTTATCGAGCAGACCTTCTTTGTCGATTTCTGAAGTGTTTTCAATTTCCGACATGACCTGATAAATTCCATTTGAAACCACATCATGTACTTTTTTTGAATATTTTAATGCCGTATTTTTTACCTCAAATATTTTTTCCTGTTTTAAGCGTTCTTTCCTTTTTCGATTCCAAAAAACGGCGAATATAAATGCCAAAAAAACGGCTCCCAAAGCAATATTTCTTTGTAAGATCTGATAACGGTTTTCGATATTCTTCGCTTCGGCTTTTAACAAATCGACCCTGTTTTTTTCTGAGTCGTACCGGATCAAAGCAAACTGATTTTTGGCTTTATTCCGCACATTTGTTAAACTGTCCTCAAGATTCACATAAATCTTATAATATTTTTTGGAATGAACAGGGTTTTCTAAATCAACTAATTTTTGCAAAGCTTCCAACTGATCATCAGGACTTTTTATTTTTTTGGAAATTTCATACATTCGGTGTGCATGAAACAAAGATTTTTCTATGCTTTTATCTGCAAAATAATCGGAGAGGTGCGAGTGACTTGCGTTTTGTCCCCACAGATCTTCAGCTTTTTCACGAATTTTTAATGCTGCATTCATGTCCATTTCTGCATCATAGTTTTTATTCTGGAGAAATTTCACAAACGCAAGATTATCCACAATTCTGGCATATCCTTTTTGATCTTTTACGGGATCGATATTTTTAAAAACATCTTTAAAAATCTGAAGTGAAGCACTATAATTTTCTAAAAATTTATAGCAGATTGCTTTATTATTTAGACAGGTATTGATTTCTGACTGAGAAGTTGCAAAAGCGATTGCATTGTCATAAAATAAAACAGCATTTTTATAATCTCCAAGATTTCTGGATGTAATTCCTAAATTGTTATAATTGGAATAAAGGATGGGATACAATTTTTCTTCCTTTTTGTTTAAATACTTAATTGCTCCTAAAGATGTTTCTTGACTGCCATAATAATCACCTGCTTCACTCTGTAGAATGGCCATATTCACCATACTGTTTCCAATTCTGGCAGAATCCTTATTTTGCGAAAAAGTATTTTGTGCAAGATTAAAATAAATAAAAGCACTGTCTTTTTCACCTGTAGATAAAAAATCGTAAGCTTTATCGTAAAATTTATTTTCGGTTTTCGCAGGTTCTATGATTTCCTTTTTGCAGGAAACGAGGAAAAAAAGGATGAGGAGGAGATAGATTTTCAGTTTCAAGTTTTACAAGTTTACCCCAAATTTAGGCAAAAAAAATAGCGAAACATTTATTTTCGCTATCAATATTAAAACTAATTTTATTATTAATAAAAATAATTAAATTCTAATAAATTTTCGGGAATTTCTCTGGATTTGATTCTGTAAATAAACCATAAATCTTTTCTACCATATCATCAACACTTGGTTTGCTGAAATAATCACCATCACTTGCATAGGGCGCTCTGTGGTTTTCTGAGGAAATGGTTAGAGGATCGGAATCCAAATATCTAAAGGCTTTTTGTTTTTCTAAAATTTGCTGCAATATGAATGCAGTTGCGCCACCTTCTACATCTTCATCAATCACGACCAAACGATTGGTTTTCTTTACACTTTCAGAAATTTCATGGCTTAAATCGAAAGGAATTAAAGACTGAATATCAATAACTTCAGCGGAAATTCCGATTTTTTCTAATTCCTTCGCTGCTTCCATAACCAATCTCCAAGTGGAACCGTACGTTACTAAAGTGACATCTGTTCCTTCTTTCGTAACCTCAATTTTCCCTACAGGTACGGTGAATTCACCTAAATTATCAGGTTGTTTCTCTTTAAGTCGGTATCCGTTCAAACATTCAATAATTAAAGCCGGATCATCACTTTTTAACATCGTATTATAAAATCCTGCAGCTTTCGTCAAATTACGGGGAACCAAAACTAAAATCCCTTTGGATAAATTAAGAATTCCCGCCATTGGAGAACCGGAATGCCAAATTCCTTCTAATCTGTGACCTCGAGTTCTGATGATCAAAGGTGCTTTTTGACCCCCTTTTGTTCGGTATTGAACGGTCGCTAAATCGTCGCTCATTCCCTGCAAACAGTACAAAATATAATCCAAATACTGGATTTCTGCAATAGGGCGCAATCCGCGCATCGCCATTCCGATTCCTTGTCCCAGAATGGTCGCTTCCCGAATTCCGGTATCTGCAATTCTCAATTCACCATATTTTTCCTGAAGTCCTTCTAAACCCTGATTTACATCACCAATATTTCCAGCATCTTCCCCAAAAATTAAAGTTTCGGGATATTTCTCAAAAATTTTATCAAAATTATTTCGAACAACTACTCTACCATCCACGGTTAGTGAATTTTCTGAAAATACAGGTGCAATTTCCTGAACATTTGTTGCTTTCCATTCTGATTGGGAATATAAATGAGAAGAATAATTATCTTTCTCTACCGCGAAAATTTCTTCGAACTTCTGCTGAAGATTTTGTCTTTCTGAAGATGGATTTTTTCGAGTCAGCAATAATGATCTTCTTACCAACTGAAAAATGTCTTTTTTCGCTACCGAAATTACAGCTTTGTACTTTTCCATTTCTGGTCCAACTTCACTGTTTTTCGCTTGTAAAGTTTCTACCAAAGGAATTACAGAATCTTTTAATTCAGTAATCGTTTTTTGATAGTTTTCCCAGGCTTTTTTCTGGCCATTTTTTACATATTTTTTCGCTTCCTCTTCAATATTTTCAAGTTCTTCCAAGGTCGCTAATTGCTGCTCATCTCCTTCAATTTCAATGGAATAATTAAGAATCCATTGTTTAAATTGAACCAAACCATCAAACTCACCTTCCCATTTCAGGCGTTCTTCATTTTTATATCTTTCATGCGATCCTGAGGTTGAATGTCCTTGAGGTTGAGTAACTTCTATAACGTGAACAACAACAGGAACACTTTCTGTTCTGGCAAAATGTTCCGCCTTTGCAAAAGCATCTAAAAGTGCGGGATAATCCCAAGCTTTTACCTGAATAATTTCGCAACCTTGATTCTCACCTTCTTTTCTTTGAAATCCAGATAACATTTCTCCGATATCAGCTTTTGCTCGTTGATTTTGGGTAGGAACAGAAATTCCGTAACCATCATCCCAAATCGAGGTGATCATCGGAACCTGTAAAGCACAAGCTGCATTTAAAGTTTCCCAAAAATGTCCTTCTGCAGTCGAAGCATCGCCAATAGTTCCGAAAGCAACCTCATTTCCGTCGTTTGAAAATTTTTCCGATCCGTCGAATTTCACAGATTTGTAAACTTTCGAAGCTAAAGCTAGACCCAATAATCTTGGCATTTGTCCAGCTGTTGGAGAAATATCTGAGGAAATATTTTTTTGTTGCATTAAATTTTTCCAGGATCCGTCTTCATTCAAACTTCGGGTTGCATAATGACCGTTCATTTGTCTTCCGGCAGAAGCTGGTTCTCTTTCTACATTGGTATCTGCGTATAGTTGTGCGAAGAAACTTTCAACTGAAACAGCATCAATTGCTAATGCAAAAGTCTGATCACGATAATATCCTGAACGGAAGTCTCCATTTTTAAAAACTTTCGCCATTGCCAATTGTGGCAATTCCTTACCATCGCCAAAAATTCCAAATTTTGCTTTTCCGGTTAAAACTTCTCTCCTTCCTAGATAGGACATTTCCCGAGAAATCCTGCCTAATTTATAATCTTCTAAAATTTGATTTTTGAAGTCCTGAAAAGTAATTTGTTGAGTTTCAATGTATGTAGATTCCATAAAAGCTGAATTTTCACAAAGATAAATAAATGAATTGAATTCTAAAAATTAGAAAATAAATTTTTGAAAACAATTTATTTTTTTAGCCCAAAATTTATAAATTTCACAATACCAAAATTGATTAATAAAAAGGAGAATAAAAGAAAAAATGTAATTTCAATTGATGGTGAAAGACTTTGTAACCGAAAATTCTTTGTCAAAAGTTAGTTGATCATTTTAATGGCGGATAACTGTAAATAGTAAAGAAAAATAGGAAGCTGAAATTTTAAAATAGAGATCGATTCATTAATTTTGCATACTTTTTTGCACATCTCTTTTGTGGAGTATTTCAATTATTTTGTAGTTCAACTCCTTTTTTATTAAATTTAGAGTTGATAACAAACGATTCTTCCGCGAATAAATCCGCGGAAGAACCAACACAAATGATGAAAAAAAAAATTTATTTAACTTGAATTGTTATTTTTTTGGTGGTGGTACAATTTCACCATCAACAAGTGAAGCTGGATTATTACCTTGGTTTGTATTTAAGGTTGACACATTATCTTTATGCAATAGATTGTTAGAAGAATCTTGTACTCTTTTTAAAGTTGCTGTTTCTTCTGGTGATAATACATCGTCAGATTGTCTGCAAGAATGTAATGTAATTGTAGTTAATACTACTGCTGCGATAAGTGCTAATCTTTTCATACGTTTAATTTTTACAAATGTATTGCAGTGAGGTTATATGTAGCAAAAAAAGTAACCGTTACTTTATAAAAAATAACAAGTATATTGTAAATAATGTGCTGTTTTTTTTAAAAAAATACAGTAATATTGTAAAAATAAGTCCGAAATAAATCTTATATCCCTATAAATCATCTTATTAAGCTTTTATGAAGTTGAACTCTATTTTTTGTCTGATCATTCTATTTTTTTTAAATTTTAGTACAAATTATAATGCTCAATCACTCGTAAATGCAAATTTAACTAATGAACAGATTGAGAAAAAGATCGATGAGTACAATAATAAGGATCCAAAAAAGACTTGGGAGCTCATCAATTTCTATATTCAAAAGTCTAAAAAGGAAAAAAATAAAGAAGCCCTGTTTTATGCATACCGATATGCAAGTATTACCAAAACATATCCTTTAAATATAAAATATGCGGATAGTGCACTTATGACTTCAAAAGAATCTAAGGATAAAAAAATAGTATTAGACGCTTATCTTAATCGTGGCAATATTAATATGGCGGAAGAGTTTTATCAAAAAGCGCTTGATGATATTTTAGTCGCAAATAAACTATCCCAAGAATCTGGTAATGATTATGTTTTCAATAAAACTATTTATTACATCGCTCAAAATAAAATTTATCTGGGGCAATATGAAGATGCAAACAAAGAAATTTTAAATTGTTTGAAATTTTTTAAAGATAATTTACAAAGCAATACATCTTTAGGGAAAAATTATCAGATATATTACATTTATTCATTAATGAGTCTTATCGATTCAAATACCAAACTCGGTCACTTCGAACAAAATAAAATATTGTTAAAAGAGGCGTTTGAATATCTTAAAAAAAGTAAACTAAGTCAATATATTCCCTACTTTATATCATCTGAAGGTACCGATGCATATCATGCTAAAGATTATACTACTGCAATTTCCAAACTGTCAGAAGCAATTCGGTTGTATGATGATCAATGGGAACACAATACCGAAATTTTCTACTTAGGTCTTTCTTATTGGAATACGGGAAAACAGAAACTGGCAGTAAAATATCTAGAAGAAATCGACAAACACTATAATAAAACGAAAAAACTCGATCCTCAGTTCCGCTCGGCTTATGAAATCCTGATTAAATATTATCATTCAACAGGAGATACAAAAAAACAGCTGGAATATATTAACAAACTCATGTTCTTAGACAGATCTTATGAGAAAAATTACAAATACCTCTATTCTAGAATTGCTAAAGAGTACGATACCAAAAAGCTGATCTCGGAAAAAAACAGAATTGAAAACTCACTAGAAAATCAAAGAACCATTTTTATAAGCTTAGTTACGCTTATGATAATCACGTTCTTATTTTTTGGGTATCGCATTCAGAAAGAAAAGAAAAACTACAAAAAAAGGTTTGACGAAATTATCGCGCAACAAAATAATGCAGAAAAAGAATACGAAAAATTACTCGTAGAATCAGTTACTTATGAACATCAGCAAAAATTTGACTACGAGTTTTACAATAAAATTCCAGGTCTTAATCCTGTTTTTGTAGAAAATATTCTGAAAGAATTGGAAATATTTGAAAATGAAAATAAATTTCTTGATTCTCAGGTTTCGCAAAGATCCTTAAGTGAGAATTTGGGAACCAATTCTACTTATTTTTCGAAAATCATCAATACCTACAAAGGAAAAAACTTTGCCCTTTACATCAGCGATTTGCGATTAGATTTTATTATTGACCATCTGAAAAATGATGTGAAATATATCAATAAAGATGTAAAAGAACTCGCCTCCATCGCAGGATTCTCGAGTGCCGAAAATTTTTCGGATCATTTTCGCCGGAAATTTGATTTAAAACCTTCTGTTTTTATTAAGTTGATGAAAGATAAATTATAAGAGCGCATTCTTAACACCAATTTTTTAGAAAAAATTCCGAGAATACTGCTTTTACGATTTATTGAAAAAAAACCGAAACTTTTTTTATAAAAATTTCGTCCAAGTTATCATATAGATTTTTTTTCGCAAATCGATTTAATTTTGAGAATGAGCTGGAAGATCTAAATCTGTTTCCTTCAAAAATGCATCGATTATACGGAATGCCTTTTCTTCATCTTGAAGATTAACCATAAGTTTTATAGTATTTGCAGTGGGTGTAGTTGTGAAAGACATATACTTATCATTCAAAAAACTAGAAATATTTTGGGCATCTAATTTTGATTTTATCAACTGAATTTCTGAAGGTTTTTCGCTTTCAAACACTGATACTCTCGTTTCTCTTTCCATTATCTTATAAATTTTGAATTCTCAATATACACAGAAATAATTTATTTTCCAGCTTTATGCTAAAAAATATTTGAGATTCAAAAAAAATCGCAGCGAAAATTAATGAATCTCAATTAATACTATAATTTTTCGATACAAAGTTCAATTTTATTAAGTGCAGTCTGAATCTCCTCTTTTGAAACATTCAAATGTGGTCGGAATCTGATTGATTGATCACCACAAGATAAAATAATTACTCCTTCGTCATACAAAAGTTCACGCATTTTATCCCGTTGATCACCATTTGGTAAATCAATTGCAGCCATTAATCCGCGACCTCTTGGATTTGATAGCTTTTCTGGATATTTCTGTGCTAAAATTTGCAAACCTTCCACTAAATATTCACCAACAATTCTGGCATTTTCTACTAAATTTTCTTTTTCAATTACTTCCATAATCAGTTGAAAACGAAGAATATCAATGAAATTTCCACCGAAAGTAGAATTGATTCTGGAACTTTCTTTAAATACATTATTCGGAATTTCGTCGAATTTTTCTTTATTGGCTAAAACTCCACAAACCTGCGCTTTTTTACCAAAAGAAATAATATCTGGTTTTGCAGTGAAATGTTCATAAGCCCACATTTTTCCGGTCAAACCCATTCCTGTTTGTACTTCGTCGAAGATTAGAAGGATTTCATTTTCATCACATATATTTCTTAAACTCACCAAGAATTCATCCCGGAAGTGATTGTCGCCTCCTTCTGCTTGAATGGGTTCAATAATAATGCACGCAACTTTATCAGGATTAGAAAGAATGGCTTCTTCAATATTTAAAAGTGCTAAATTTTCATGTTTAATGGTTTCGGCTAAATTTTCCTCTGTAATTGGGAAATTCAAGTGCGGATTGGTAATTCTTGGCCAATCAAACTTTGGGAAATACTGATATTTTCGAGGGTCAGAAGTATTGGTTAAACTCAAAGTATAACCGCTTCTTCCATGAAATGCTTGTTTGAAATGGATACAAACTCCTGCTTCCAAATCGAGTCCTTTCTCAAAATTCTTACGAGTTTTCCAGTCGAAACATGCTTTAATTGCATTTTCTACGCCCATTGTTCCACCTTCGATAAAGAAAGCATATTGCAAATGTTCTGGGATCGCTACTCTTTCGAAAACGGTCATAAAATCTGCAAATTCTTGCGAATAAACATCCGCCAATGTTGGTTTGTTAACCGCCATTCTACCAAGCCACGCAGATTTTTCCATTAAATAAGGATGGTTGTACCCGATGGAAGCGGATCCAAACATAGAGAACATATCGAGGAATTTTTTTCCTGTGATTCGGTCATGAATCCAAGAACCTTGAGATTTTTCGAAATCCATTACAAAGTCGAAACCGTCTGCAAGCATGTGTCTGCCGAGTGTTTTCTTTACTTCATTGGTAGGTTCTGGATGAGATGCAATTGCGTTATTCATATATTTTTTAGTTTTTCAATTATTATAGCGTTGTCAAGTCGAATATTTGGGGAAAAGAATTTCAATGATGAAAAAAAAATCTTTATTATTCAAAATCCCTTGCAACCCGACCTGAGTGGAGCTCTTTTTGTGCAGCGGCAGCGGAACAAAAAAGCGGGAACGGAGGGCGGATTAGTTGCCCAAATAAATAGTAATAGCTTACAAATCGAATTTAATTCCCTGTGCTAAAGGCAAACTATCGGTATAATTAATGGTATTGGTTTGTCTTCTCATATAGTATTTCCACACATCAGAACCGGATTCTCTTCCACCGCCGGTTTCTTTTTCACCCCCAAAAGCGCCACCGATTTCTGCTCCGGAAGTTCCAATATTTACATTGGCAATTCCACAATCTGACCCATTTTGGGACAAAAATAATTCTGCTTGACGCATATCGGTCGTCATAATTGCGGAACTTAAACCTTGAGGAACATCGTTTTGCATCGCGATGGCTTCGTCTAAAGTTTTATACTTCATAATATAAAGAATCGGTGCGAAAGTTTCGTGTTGCACGATTTCGTAAGAATTTTCAACTTCTGCGATACACGGTTTTACATAACAACCAGATTCGTAATTTTCACCTTCCAAAACGCCACCTTCAACGACAAATTTTCCGCCTTCTTTTTTACATTTTTCGATAGAATCGAGATATTGTTGAACAGCTTGTTGATCGATTAAAGGTCCTACGTGATTGTTTTCATCTAAAGGATTTCCGATTTTAATTTGTCCGTAAGCTTTTACCAAACGGTTTTTCACGTCTTCAAAAATAGATTCGTGGATAATTAATCTTCTGGTAGAAGTACATCTTTGTCCTGCAGTTCCTACTGCGCCGAAAACCGCACCGATAATCGACATGTTAAGATCTGCATTTTCAGTAAAAATAATGGCGTTATTTCCTCCTAATTCAAGGATTGATTTCCCGAAACGTTGCGCCACATTTGTCCCGACAATTCTTCCCACTTTGGTGGAACCTGTGAAAGAGATTAAGGCCACATTTTTATCGTTTACCATTTTGTCACCGATCACGTGATCACCGACAATCATGGTAGAAATTCCTTCGGGAAGATTATTTTCTTTTAAAACTTCAGTAATAATATTTTGGCAGGCAATTCCACAAAGTGGTGCTTTTTCGGAAGGTTTCCAGATGGTAACATTTCCGCAAATCCACGCAAGAGCAGTGTTCCAGGACCAAACTGCAACCGGGAAATTAAATGCAGAAATAATTCCGATAATTCCCAGCGGATGATATTGTTCGTACATTCTGTGTCCAGGTCGTTCAGAATGCATCGTGTAACCGTGAAGTTGACGAGATAAACCGACTGCATAATCGCAGATATCGATCATTTCCTGAACTTCGCCAAGACCTTCCTGAAAAGATTTTCCCATTTCGTAAGAAACGAGTTTTCCTAAATCATCTTTATATTCTCTTAATTTTAATCCGAACTGACGAACCAATTCTCCCCTTTTCGGCGCCGGAATTTGTCGAAATTCTACATAAGCTTTTTTAGCTGTTTCAATCACCTGATCGTAATCAGCGGTATTTGCAGTGGTTACTTTTCCGATTAGTTTTCCATCTGTTGGTGAATAACTTTCGAGTAAATCTCCATTGGCAAAGTATTTTCCGCCGGATGAAACTCCTTTATTTTCTGCTGAAATTCCTAAATTAGAAAGGGATTTTTCGATTCCAAAATCCTGAATTGATTGGGACATAATTTTATTTTGAATTGTCCTTAAAGATAAGTAATTTGGCGAAACCTAAAAAATTTACCGCACTTTTTCTTGAATATCATTAGGAAAAAGATTAATTAAGTGGGATTTAAAAGCTAAAAATTTTGAAAAATTTTATCTTCATAAATAATTAACTTTGAAAAAATTTTGGAGATGGAAAATCAGCAACCTGAAAATAAAAATTCAAAAATGAAAACCTGGTTCAAGCGCGTTGGAATAGGTGGTTTAATCTTTTTCACTTTAAAAGGAATTGGGTGGCTTTTTGTTTTTTATTTCGGTGCCGAACTTTTTCAAGATTGTAGCGGGAAATAAATCATCATCGATCACTTTTGATTTTTGACCTTAAAAATTTGAGGCATCAATTTTGAATTTTGTCTAAAAATTATTTCAAACATCATTTTATAAATCATTCTTTAATTTCTGAATTATTTATCGTTGATCACAAAATCGACCGTAATTCTGAGGTTGCTGTTTTGAAATATACTTTGAACACCAACAAAAACTACGGAGATTTTTTCTCGGAAATTTTTCAACCAGAAAATCTGTTATCAAATAAAAATCAGAAAAATATTTATGGGACATCAACATATTTACGATAAAAACGGCAAACAAATCTGCTGCACGGAAGAAGAAAAAATTTACAAAGATGCAGGTGCAGAAAATTTGCTGAACACTAAAAGCTGCTGTGCAACTGACTTGGAGGAAGATCACAATCATGATCACGATCGCAGTCACGAAGGTGGAAGTTCAGTGAAAATGTTTTTACCAAGTATTATTTCTTTACTACTTTTACTTATCGCGTTATTTTTTGATCATTATTTAAAACCAGAATTTTTCAAAGATTGGGTACGAATTATTTGGTACGGAATCGCCTATATTCCTGTTGGGTTTCCGGTTTTAAAGGAAGCTTGGAAAAGTATAATTCACGGCGAATTTTTCTCCGAATTTTTTCTCATGGGAATCGCAACAGTTGGAGCTTTTGGAATTGGCGAATATCCGGAAGGAGTTGCAGTGATGCTATTTTACTCGGTTGGAGAAGTTTTTCAAACGATTGCAGTTTCCAAAGCGAAAGGAAATATTAAAAGTTTATTGGATCAAAGACCCGATGAAGTCACCATTATAAAAAATAATATCGCCGAAATTGTAAAAGCAGAAACAGTAGAAATCGGCTCCATCATTCAATTGAAAT
This sequence comes from Kaistella chaponensis, assembly GCF_900156725.1. GTDB lineage: Bacteria > Bacteroidota > Bacteroidia > Flavobacteriales > Weeksellaceae > Kaistella > Kaistella chaponensis. The sequence continues at coordinate 283,756 of NZ_FTOI01000003.1, forward strand.
CTGGCGAGAAACTAGGACTTGACGGCGAATTAATTTCCGAAAGTGCGTCTTTTAATACTGCAGCTTTAACGGGTGAAAGTCAACCTGACACGAAGAAAAAAGGTGAAATTGTTTTGGCGGGGATGATCAATTTAAATACCGTTTCCCAGGTAAAAGTAACCACCGTTTTTAAAGATAGCAAACTGAGTAAAATTTTAGAATTGGTTCAAAATGCCACTTCCCAAAAAGCGCCCACTGAATTATTCATCCGGAAATTTGCAAAAATTTATACGCCTATTGTTGTATATCTCGCAATTGCAATCACGCTTCTACCCTACTTTTTTGTTCCAAATTATGAGTTTTCGGATTGGCTTTATCGAGCATTGGTTTTTCTAGTAATTTCCTGTCCATGTGCTTTAGTGATCAGTATTCCGTTGGGTTATTTTGGGGGAATTGGAGCTGCAAGTAAAAATGGTATTTTATTTAAAGGCAGCAACTTTTTAGATGTCATCGCAAAAATTGAAAATGTGGTGATGGATAAAACCGGAACAATGACAGAAGGGGTTTTTAAAGTTCAAGACGTTGTTTTTGACAAAAATTTTAACCAAGAAGAAATTTTAGAAATGGTGAATGCGTTGGAAAGTCAAAGTACACATCCTGTCGCAACTGCAATTCACGAATATGTTGGAAAAGTCAATTCAGAAATAAAAGTAGAAAACGTGGAAGAAATTCCGGGTCAGGGATTGAAAGGAACCATTACCGGAAAAGAATTGCTTGTCGGGAATTTAAAACTGATTGATAAATTCGGAATTCAATACGATTCCAAAATCAGCGAAATTGTTTATACCTTGATTGCGATTGCCTTTGATAATAAATTTGTCGGCTATCTTACTGTTGCGGATTCCATTAAAAGTGATGCAAAAGCAACCGTGGAAAAATTGAAAAATCTTGGCGTAAAAACTACCATGTTGAGTGGCGATAAAAATGAAGTCGTACAATTTGTAGCCAAAGAATTGGGAATTAAAAACGCTTTCGGAGATTTATTACCAGAAGATAAAGTAAAAAAATTACAGGAAATAAAAGCTAAAAATGAAACTGTCGCTTTTGTTGGTGATGGCGTGAATGATGCTCCAGTTGTGGCTCTAAGCGATGTTGGTTTTGCGATGGGCGGACTTGGAAGTGATGCGACGGTGGAAACCGCAGATGTGGTCATTCAGGATGATCTACCGAGTAAAATTCCCATGGCGATCAATATTGGAAAGCAAACACGAAAAATTGTGTGGCAAAATATTTACTTAGCTTTTGGCGTGAAAGCAATCGTGCTAATTTTAGGAGCAGGAGGATTAGCCACAATGTGGCAAGCAGTTTTCGCGGATGTCGGAGTTGCTTTATTGGCAATTTTAAATGCTGTAAGAATTCAGAAAATGAAGTTTTAAATTTTTTAAAAATTTCGCCAGAAATTATTCTGATTTCCAGTTTTCTTTTTTGATTTGAAAAACAATATTTGTTTTAGAATCTTCGCCAAAATATGCTACTTCTTCTTCACCTAAATTTTCTGCGCCAAGCTTTGTCATGGCTTTTACAGAACGGATATTATCTTTCCCAACGTGGAAAATAACTTTATCAACGAACTCAAAAATATAATCCAGCATCAATTTTTTCACACTAGAATTGATATTTTTTCCCCACGATTTGGTGCCGTAAAAAGTGTAGCCAATTAAAATACTGTTGTCTTTTTCATTATAATCGTAAAAACGCGTGCTCCCTAGAGCTTCCTCCGTTTCCTGATCGATGATGAGAAAAGCGCCTTTACTTTCCATTGCACCCTGAAAAAAATTTTCGAAGACTTCCCTTTTGTAGCGCTCTTTATTCGGATGCTGTTCCCAAACTTTAGGATCAGATGCGACTTCAAAAAGTTCTTCGAAATCGTGTTTTTCTAAAGGAACTAAGCTTACAATATCATTTTCTAAAGTAGGTTGTATGGAGAAATTCATTATTTCAATTTTTTCAAAGGTAAAACTAAGTTTTGGCAAAAGCTCGCTCCAATTGATCATTTTGTTAATTTCAATTATTTGCACCAAAAATATTAACCGTGATAAACTCTGGAAAAAACTATTTTGGCATTTTTAATTTCTAAGACTTCGCCGATTTTCATTTCCTCTTCTCCGTCTACTTTTCGAAGGTATTCCATGAAAACCTGTTCAGAATCTGCGGTTAATTTTTGAACTTCGTAGTGTAAACTTGGCAATCTTTCGAAACAATCTTTCCACCAATTTCTTAATGCAGCTTTTCCTTTGATTAAACCTTCTGTTTCAGGATTTCTGATTTTCAATTTTGGACTGAAATGCTCTGCATTGTCATCATATAGAGCTAGCAAATTTTCTAAATCATGTTCATTGAAAGCTTTGAACCAAAGTTTTGCAATATTTTTTATTTCATTTTCATTCATATTTTTAAATAATTTTCTCGGAGAAATATATTTTTAAAACAAAATCGCTTTTTCGAGTTCCAATAATTTTTGTTTGCGCCAAATTCCGCCACCGTAACCAGTTAACGTTCCATTACTTCCTATAACGCGATGACAAGGAATGAGGATTGAAATTTTATTCATCCCATTTGCATTGGCGACGGCACGAACTTTTTTAGCATCGCCCAAAACTTCGGATTGTTTTTTATAATTCCATGTTTCGCCATACGGAATTTTCATTAAAACTTTCCAGACACTTTTCTGGAAATCTGTTCCTACAGGAGAAAGAGGAACCGTAAATTCTGTTCTTTTTCCTAAGAAATATTCTTCAAGTTCTTTTTCTAAGGGTATAAAATGAGGATTTTCACCTTGAATAATTATTGCATTTAATGATTTTGCTAAATCTTTAAATTCCGTTTCGAGCATTTTCCGATCGGTGAATTCGAGCATACAAATTCCTTCTACAGTTGCCGCTGCATACATGGTTCCGATGGGAGTTTCGATTCTTTTCAAATCGATAATTTTCTGTGTTTTTGAATTTTTGGGAGAAACTCCGAAGATTGTTTTGAAACTTTCATTAAAACCACTTAAACTTTCGAAACCACTATCATAAGCTGTTTCCATAATATTGTCGCCTTGTTGAATTTTTTTGAAAGCCGTATTTAATCGAAACATTCTTTGAAATGTCTGAAAAGTCATTCCATGATTTTTCTGAAACCATCTTCTGACTGTTGCAGGTTCTACTCCACGCTGAACTAAGTCGAAATCTTTAAACTTTAGAGCGGGATTTTCTCGCAATTCTTCTAAAATTTTCTGAATATATTCTGGAGTTTCGTTAGGATTTTCTAAAAGTTTACAAACTTTGCACGGTCGATAACCTTTCAGAATTGCATCTTTGGTATTCTGAAAAAATTCTACGTTTTCGCTTTTGGGTTTTCTTGCGGTACAAGTTGGACGACAAAATATTCCGGTGGTTTTTACGCCCATCCAAAAAACGCCTTCAAAATCGGGATTTTTATTGAACGAAGCTTGATACATGATGTCGGCTGAAAGTTGCATACTGTAAATTTAAAGCAAAAATACTGGTGTTCGATTTATTCTACAACCGAAAAATGGACAAGTATTTTTTTGCATTGAAACATTTTCTAGATGATTTAACATCTTATTTGATGGACAAATCTTGCGTCCCGGCTTGATTTCTATGACACCGCCAAACTATTTTGGTAATTATTTTCATATTTTTTTCCAGATTTGAGTACTGCAAAAATGAGATGGATTATTTTATT
>NZ_FTOI01000002.1 GCF_900156725.1 Kaistella chaponensis
TAAGCCCTCTAGCGCCGATGGTACTGCGAAAGCGGGAGAGTAGGTCGCCGCCAGTTTTTTTTAAAGCTCATCAATTTATTTTGATGAGCTTTTTTATGTCCTTTATACAACAGTATAATCGGCAAAATGAACATGAAGGTTTTGAGAACAATTGTATAACATTTAAAATCTGATTTTCTTTTTACTCGTTAAACGAACGAGTAGGTTTAATAAATTCGATAAATTTTTCAATTTTTTGGTTGTAATTTTATCTTCGAGCGTCGCTTAAATTATATGCTCTTTTTAGCTTAAGATATCGATCAAATATTATCTATGCTGTTTTTTTCGGTGTCAAAGTATAGGTCTGCATTGGTTTGATAGCAAATATCAGAATCTAGCCAATAATTGATTTCTCTAAGATCTATTTTCAAAAATTTCAAGTAGGATTTTTTAGCGGTAAACTTATATGCTAAGTGTGAGAAAGCACTGGACATTCAATAAGTATTCAGCTAGTATTTGGAGTCAACATGTACGCATTTGTTCGATGACTTTGCAGTATCATTTTTTGCAATTAAATAGCTTTTAATAATATAATGATTTTAAACTACAATATATATTCTGGTGTTATTGTGTTTTATGGAATTTATCACGTTCATTACCACTAATGGAAAGAAGCTTAAACGGACCTGTTTCACAACTAAATCGCTGCGTTAATTGTAAATAGTGAAATTAGCAAATGCCATTTTCTTTAATTAAGAATTATAGATAGTTTTAATGATGAATTCCATCTTTTAAGTAAACAAGAATTAATTCATGTTAATGTCGAATCGAAATTCTATATATCTTGGAAATTCTATGATGATATAGCAGATAGCGGTAAAATTATAAAATTTGAATACTCCATTTCATTTAGAATCTGCTCAGAATTCCCCAATGTATTTTCGTATCTGCAAATTTTATGGAATTTCCGAACTCACTCCCATTTGAAAGCTGAAAGCTCATTAGTCCAATTGGTAGCACAAAATTGAAACCCAACCCGAAACTATAAATCTTCGGTTTCAGTTGTAAACTTTTATTATTGAATTCTCCATACTGACCGAAAACATCAAAAAATGCTTGTTCACCTACAAGATATCGGTACTCTGCAGTGGTATAATAATACAAATTCGCATAAATTGAATTCTCATTAAAACCCCGAAAAGAATTCCAACCACCGAAACGTAATAATTCATTGGCAACAAATTCATTTTTTGAGTTCAATAAGGCGGTTTCTCCACGTAAATTTAGATAATTATTCCCCGCAATATGAAAGTTTCGTTCTGCAGAAAACAAGAAATTATTTTGTATTACTGAAGCATTTTCTTTAGAATAATTCGTGGAAATATAATCAGCTTCTGCGCGAATCTTGGTTTTATGAAGAAAAAGACCGATTTCCGAGGGTTCTGTAAATTCGTACCAAAGTCCGATTCCTTGCTTGGTAAAGTCTTTTCCCTGAGTATATAGCGTGTCGATAATGGCAGAAGTTTCAAATCTGCCGCGAATACCTATTTTTTGTCTGCTCGATAAATGCAGATAAATACTCGGTAAAAATTTCACGGTGGCGAAAGTGGAGTCTTGTCTATAGATATTTACATTAATATTGGTTCCTAAATTGGATTTGAATAGATAAGGAATATCGGTTTGTAGATCAAAAGTTTGACCTTTATCTGGATTTCTTTGCCAAAAAACATTCACCGTTTCGAAGCGATTAAAGATATTTCGGAAATTAATATTTAAACTACCGTTGAAAGTGAATTTATTGGTTTTATCATTTCCAAAACCAATTACACCGTCAAAACTATTGGATTTCTTTTTTCTAAGGAATAAAAATACTTGCGTAGAATCTTTTGTAAATAGAGTTTGTGGTGGCTTGTCTAACAATAAAAAGGGATGATTTTGTAGAGATTGATTGATCGCTACTAAGTTTTTGTCATCATATCTTTTTCCTTGAAATTCTTTTTTCAAATTTTTAATGAATCTTACGGGTACTTTTTCATAACCTTTGATCACGAAAGCATCTATTTTTCGCTGGTTTCCTTTAATCACTGAGATTTCAATCTGTGGAATACTATTTTTCATTCCGCTGAATTTAGATTTCACACGGTTAAATGCATACCCTTGATTCCGGTATTTTTCATTAATAGTTTTCTTTAAAGAGTCCACGTTTTTGGTGAAAAACTCCGTTTTCAATTGAGAAAAGGTTGCAACTTCTGCCGGAACCGTGACTTGAGCTTGATTAAAGTTTTTGCCTTTATGGAAATAGATTTCGGTAATATTTTCTTTTTTTTCTACCTTCTTCACTTCTGTAAAAAAATAGTTGTTTTGCGAAAGCGAATCTAGAAATTTGACTGCAGAAAGGGAGTCTTTTACTACCGTTTTTTGATTGTTTTCAACATCGATGAGTTGATAGTTTTTTTGCTGAGCTTTAAACAAAACACAGAAGAGCAAGAGCAATATGGAGCAAGAAATTTTCAATAAACAGGTTCTTAATTGGAACTCAATTTACGTAAGTTTATTATATTTTGAAATTTATTTTTTCATTTGCTGCCGTTTCATTTGCGGCGAATTTAGACAAAATACGGAGTTTGAAATTTCAATTTTCGAGAGATCAGGATTAATTTTTTATCTTTAAACAATTATTAAAAATAATTTTAATTGAAAGAAGATATATTTAAATATTCATGAAAAAAATAGGCTTGTTTTTCGGTAGTTTTAATCCCATTCATATTGGTCATTTAATTTTAGGAAACTATATTTTGGAACATTCTGATATGGAAGAACTTTGGTTTGTCGTAAGTCCACAAAATCCGTTTAAAGATAAAAAGTCTTTGTTGAAAGATCATAATCGTTTAGATATGGTGCAACTTGCAGTGAAAAATTATCCTAAAATGCGTGCTTCAAATGTAGAGTTTGCTTTGCCAAAACCCAGTTACACCATTGATACGCTCACTTATTTACATGAAAAACATCCCGAATATTCTTTCTCCTTAATTATGGGGGAAGATAATTTAAACGGACTTTCAAAATGGAAAAATGCGGAAACTTTGATCAAAAATCATCAAATTATTGTTTATCCGAGGACTTTTGAAGGAGAAAAAAAAGATCATGAATATTTACAACACGAAAACATTTCTTTAATCAACGCGCCTATTGTAGAAATTTCTGCAACCGAAATTCGCAAGATGATCAAAGATGGAAAAAATGTGCGACCCATGTTACCGCCAGAAGTTTTCGATTATTTGGACGGGAGCAGTTTTTATAAATAATAAACAAAATTTCCTTTTTTAAATCTTTAAATTTGCAGAAGATCTCGATAGTAAATCTTAAATAATTCTACATGCAATTCATAGAAAATTTCTTTTCAAAATATTCCGACGAAAAATTAAGTCAGTGGTTTAAACAAGCCTGTGTTGCAGAAATGATTTCGTGGCTTTTTCTTTTCAGCGCCATGATTTGGATCCGTTATGAACACGATGCTCTTTTGCCTACGATTTACATTATTATCGTTGGGAACATTCATGGTTTATTTTTTAGCCTCTATCTTTTGCTGTTAATTCCGGCGAGAAGAATTTTTAAATGGGATGATGAAGATTTTGTCTTTGCTCTAATTTCTGCATTTTTTCCTTTTGCAACCATTTGGGTCGACAAAAAACTGGCTCGCTTTGATCGGGAGTAATTTCTAAAGTTCTAAGGTTTAAATCATTAATAAAAGAGTGGATATTTTTACTCTTTTTTTTGTTTTAGAGGTAATGATTTCCTTCCCATCGTTGTCTTTTATAAGTACTGCTTTACGATTGTAAAATTTTTTAATTTGATTATCAATTAGTTGCGAACTTAAATTAAATTATTTTACTACTTTGTATTGCATGATACTAAATAAATAGCATATCTTTGCAATGTAATACTACTAAAGAAAACTAATAACTACAAAAGGAGGAAGCAAAAACGAATAACCAAAACTAATAACCTCTTCTAAACTAATAACCTCGCTTCCTTCTTTTTCTTTTAAAAAAAATAACCATGAAAAAATTAATTGTTGCCCTTTCGCTCCTTTCCGGATTTTTTGCTTTTGCACAGGGAACGCAGAAAACAGATTCTACGAAAATTCAGAAAATTGAAGAAGTTGTGATGACGAAAAAAGTTTTCAAAAAAGAAAGCGACCGTTTCGTTTTTGATGTTGCCAATTCACCAGTTGCAAAGGGAAGTACCACTTTTGATCTTTTAAAACAAACTCCACTGGTTTCTACGACCGATGGAAAAACATTAAGAATTGCCGGGAAAAGCAACGCTTTGGTTTTTATTAATGGTAGAAAAACAAATATGGATACCGAATCTTTGGATCAGTTTTTAAAAAATACACCTGCAGAAAACATTCAAAAAATAGAAGTGATCACCGTTCCTGGAAGCGAATTTCAAGTAGAATCTTCCGACGGTATCATCAATATTATACTGAAGAAGAAAATGACCGATGGAACCAGTGGAAATATGAGAATGGCAAACAGCCAAAACAAAACCAACAGTACTTCTGCTTCTGTTTCTTTAAATTACAGAAAAGATAAACTCGGAATTTCCGGTACACTCAACACCAGCGAAAATATTGAAGTTCAATCGTATGAACTCAGAAATGGAAGCGCAAAAGCATCTACACAATCTACCGGAACAGTGCGCGATCCTAACAAAAATTTAGGAGGCTACATCAATGCAGATTATCAGTTGAATGATAAATCGAATATTGCATTCACTTGGAACACATGGGCAAACCGAAGCTATGATTCCCGAACAGATCTTTTCAATACCACCAAATCGATGGATGCAGCAAACAACAGCATCACCAATTATTCGATTACCAAAGGAAGAGAAAACGCCAGATCTTACAATAATTCCTTCAACCTTAATTATGAGTGGAAAATAGATGATTTGGGAAGTAAATTAAATGCAAACGCCTCTTTGCTTATTTACAGAAGATTCCAAAACAGCACGAATCAAACCATTGTTTCTGATGCCTTTCAAAATCCTGGTATTTTGTCCACAGAAATTGCGCAGAATTTGCCGCAACTCATCAATAATTTTTCCGCAAATACCGATTACATCAGAAAATTTAAAAATGATTTAACCGTTGCTGTAGGTGGAAATTTTAATACAACCAAAACCGATAACGACACTCAATACACCACAACCAATTTTCTAACGAATGACGTCGTGCAAGAGCCGAATCATTTTATTTATGATGAAAATATTTATGGACTTTATTTAACCGTTGAAAAAAAATTGTCAGAAAAATTCTCGGGTAAGATTGGTACGCGCTATGAAATTACAAACAGTTTGGGTACCTCCGACATCGCTCAAAACCCTGAATATAAAAGCATTGAAAGAAATTACAACAATATTTTGCCTTACTTAAGTTTCAATTATGCGGTGAATGACAAGAATAATATTTCTTATGCATTTTCCAGCAGAATGAGAAGGCCAAGTTTTTGGGAACTAAACCCTGTACGAAATATCCTGACCGAAAATAACTATATTCAAAATAATCCTTTCGTAAAAGCTTCCTCTGTTTACACGAATGAATTAACATACATGTACAAAAACTCTTACTTCCTGATTTTGAATCACAGTTTTTTCAAAGATAAAATTACTCAGGTTCCTTTGCAGCGCGATGTGGTGAAAGATGGAATCACCTATCAGGAACTGCGATATATCCGTACTAATTTCGGCGACAAACAGGAAATGTCTGCAATGTTGGGACTTCAAAAATCTTATTTTAAAGGATATTTATCGGCCAATTTCAATATCGGTGTTCAACACAATATCAACAACGGAAGGTTGAGTCAGGATCCTACAACAGGTGATCAGTTCAAAGAATTTCTTAATAATCTAAAATCAACCAGTTTAGTGATTCAAACCAATAACACAGTTCAGCTCGACAAAAAGAAAACTTGGTTTTTAGGGGTAAATTATTGGTACGTTGATCAGCAACAGATTGAAATCGGTTTACTTAAAAATTTAATGAGCCTTGATCTCGACCTTAAAAAAGTATGGAACGAATGGACTTTCAGCGCCGGAATTGAGGATGTTTTAAAAACCAATATTGTAGAAATTGAAAGCTTTCAGCAAGACGGAAGTTACAATTATGTAAAAAACAATGAGTTTAACCAACAATTCAAAGTCAGCATCGTCTATAATTTCGGAAACAAGAAAGTAAAAAAAGTACGCGACATTGAAGCGGCATCAGATGCGATCAAAAACAGAACCAGGTAAATTAAATTTTCATACCACTTATTAAATTAATAAAAATCCACATCGAATTGTTCGGTGTGGAATTTTTATTTTTAAGCGAGAGCAATTAGTCTTTCGGCAAGAAAACTTCCGCCAACATGCATCTTGCACTTCCACCACCATTTGTTTCAATCGTGTTTAAATCTGCATAGATAATTCCGCAGTAATTTTCAATGCGTTCAACTTGTAATTTAGTTAAAGATTTATAAGCTGTTTCGCTCATAACTAAAAACTTGTCGCCTTCTTCATTTTGAACCTGCAACATATTTCCTGCAAATTGCTGAAGTTGATCTTCAGAAATCTCGATGAGTTCCTTATTGCTTGATTTGATGACTTCCTGCACCTTTTCGCGCTCCATTTCATCATCGATACAGTCGAGGCAAATCACCACAAACTGTTCTGCAACACACATCATCACATTGGTGTGATAAATTGGTAATCTTTGATCACCCACATTTTGATAAGAATGAAAAACGATAGGAGTAAAGCCAAATTTCGAGCAGAAATTTCTAAATAATTCTTCATCCAAACGAAGGGAAACAGAGCCATAAGCAATTTTGTAATCGTGATCGAAAATCATACTTCCGGTTCCTTCCAAATATTTTTCTTCGTTCTCAAATGGGGAGAAATCTTCAACAGTATTAATTTTGAAACCTTCATCTTTCAGTCTTTCCAAGATTTCCGGGCGACGCTCAACTCTTCTGTTCAAGGCAAACATCGGATAAAGAGCGACTGTTCCATCCTCGTGAAAGCTTACCCAGTTATTAGGGAAAATAGAATCTGGGGAATGCGGATTCAAAGTATCTTTTACCGTGATGACATTGATTCCTTTCTCGCGAAGTTTTGCCGCGAAATTATTGAATTCCTGAAGGGCTTTTTCCTGAATATCGGTTTCCTTTTGTTCTTTTTGAAAGTAATTGTTTTCTGCGGTTTGGGAATTGTAACCGAAAGCAATCGGTTCTACCATCAAAACGGTTTTGGCTGTTTGCATGAATATTAAGTTTTAATCAGCATTGAGTTGCTATTGAGCAAAAATACTTAAATTTATACATAATAAAAAACCCATGTTAGAAATTGCCTGTTTTGAAATTACCTCTGCAGAAACTGCCATGAAATCAATGGCTGATCGCATCGAATTTTGTGCTCATTTTGAACTTGGTGGTACCACTCCCGATTTTTATGAGTTTTTGCATCTGAAAAGAACCTACAAAACTCCAATTTATGTCATGATTCGTCCGAAAGGTGGTCCGTTTTTTTATTCTGAAGCCGAATTTATTCAAATGAAAAGCAGCATCATCAGTTTTAAAGAAGCGGGTGCAGATGGATTTGTTTTCGGGATTTTAGATTCGCACAATGAAATAGATGAAGCAAAAAACGCAGAACTTCTGGAACTTGCCGGAGAAATCCCGTGTACTTTTCATCGTGCTTTTGACCGGACTTCGGATTTAGAAAAATCAATTGAGATTTTAATAAAATTAGGTTTCAAAACGGTGTTGACTTCCGGCGGGAAATCTGATGCCATACAAGGAAAAGAAAATCTGAAAAATCTAATCGAAAAATATGGTGACCAAATTGAAATTTTAATTGGTGGTGGAGTTCGGTCTGAAAATATTTCGGCTCTAAAAAAATTGACGGGCGGAACGAGTTTTCATTCTTCCGCGATTTTAAAATACGACACTTTTGTGACGGAAGGTGAAATAAAAAAGTTGAAACAGCTCAGTTCTTAAGCTAATTTTAGGAGCAACAAGATTTTCGCTTCTTATAAAACCTTGTCCCGCTTTTCATTCCAATTCCTCGCTCCTCCTTCGTCGTCACTGCGGGATTTCCATTACAATCAGGGCTAAAAGTCTAGGTGTTTTGTTGACTTTAATTAATGTTGTTGAAAGGCATATTATAATCAATTAGCATAGATTCTATGTTTTGAAACTCGTGTTCAAACTTAATTCTGTTACTACTGATATTATTCTTCAAATCTGCAAGATAAATTCCTGGTTCATATGTTTCTCCATAAACTTCTATTGGATTTTCTAAAACAAAAATCTTTAAAAAATTATGAATTTTATTATCTATGGAATAGCCATATTCTTTCAAAATTTCGGCAGAGAACTTTATAGGTTCTAGACTTTCAAAATTTATACTTTCACCATTGTCAAGAACAATTTCTGTAGGAGAAATTATAGAAGTTATATAACCTTGTTTAAATTTATTACCTACACATATTTTCGTTAGTTTTATATCTATCATTTTGTATTAAATTAAAATATTTTTAATATTTATGAATTATTCCCTCGCTAAAGGTAAAGTCGAACATCTCAACAATCCACCCATTTTCGAAATCTCACGGTACGGAATCTCTTCTACCGTCATTCCCCACTCATTTCGCAGGTGATTATTCAATCGGGTAAAAGAAGAATCGGACACGACGATTTCTGGTGAAATAGAAAAAATATTGGGATTCATTTCAAACATTTCTTGCTGCGTTACATGGAAACAGTTTTCTTCTCCAAAAATATCGATGAGCAAACTGTAATCGCTTTCATCTACAAATCCGTCTTTGTAGATGATGCATTTGTCTTTTCCAATCGGGTTAAAAGTACAATCGAGATGAAGGATTCCCTTGTAAGGATCGGTATCGTTTTTTTTCAGTTCAAGATCGATAATTCTTTTTTTGGGGAAGTATTCCTTTAAAATTTCGATCGCATATTCGTTGGTTCTGGCTGTTTTAAAATTGCGATAATCTTCGGAAAAACAAGTTCCGATAAACAGGAAATCATTCCAAACAATGACGTCGCCACCTTCGATATGAGCAGTATCTGGAAGATTGATGATTTTTTTCCAGCCGACTCTTGCAAAAATTTTGCGATAGGCATCTTGCTCATCATATCGATCCTGAATGATGTTTGAGATAATCATTTTGTCATCAATAACAAAGGCAACATCTCGCGCAAATACTTGGTTGTAATCATTGATTAAAGCGGGGCGATAAACTTCAACATCATGTTTTCGGAGGACTTTTTCGAATTCCGACATTTCATGTACAATTCCTTCTTCGGTGGGATAAATCCCATGTTCGAGAGAGTGGTAGCTTTTCGCGTCGTAACTGTCTTCTAGCGAATGTGGATGACCCATGGAATTGGGCATTCCGAGTACGACTGATTTTAGTTTTCCGGTTTCGTTGGTAATGTTGAGATTCATAAAAAAGTGATTGTCCCAAATTTAAACAAAGCATTTGAGTTGAGAAAATTTAATTAAGAATGAATTCGAATGTCAAATTATCGCATATAATGACAAAATGACATGGTGAGAAAATTGATTTTGGGAATAATGATCAAAAACAATCCTAATATCATTAAAATATTATAAATCTTGTTAATCTTTCGTTAAAATTGAAACAAAGTATTTCTTCCGAATACCTATCTAGCATTAAATTTGTTCTGTTACAAACAATAAGTTTTTATAAAATTATATGACGATGAAGAATACTCTAAAAAAACTAATACCTTACGCATTTGTAGGTGTAATCTCTGGAGCGACAACTTTCGGAGCGATTAATTATTTCAATGGGAATGCAGAAGATTCAGACTATTCTTATTTTGCACCAAAAACCAATGATGCAAAATTTGCTTCTTTTAATATGAGCGGAGTGGGCGAAGATTTTGTAAAAGCCTCAAAAATGACAGTTCCTGCTGTTGTGAGTATTAAAAATTACTCGAACAAAACTGCAGGCAGAAGTGAGCAGGATATGTTCGATTTGTTTTTTGGAAATCCTTTCGGAAACAATCAGCCTAAGCAACAACAACAGCAACCGCCAAAAGATATGCCTACAGGAATGGGTTCTGGTGTAATTATCTCACCCGATGGTTATATTATTTCTAACAATCACGTGATTGCAGGCGCAAGTAAACTAGAAGTGGTTCTTTCTAACAAGAAATCTTATGTAGCGAATTTAGTAGGAACGGATCCTACGACCGATATTGCCCTTTTAAAAATCGAGGAAAAAGGGTTGCCCTATTTAAATTTTGCCAATTCTGATAATGTAGAAGTTGGGCAATGGGTTTTAGCGGTGGGAAATCCCATGGGACTGAATTCTACCGTTACTGCAGGAATTGTATCTGCAAAAGGAAGAAGTATTGATCTCCTAAGTCAGCAATCGCGAACTCCTATTGAGAGTTTTATTCAAACGGATGCTGCAATTAATCCAGGAAATTCTGGTGGTGCGCTTGTTAATCCAAATGGTGAACTGATCGGTATCAATTCTGCGATTTCCTCTAAAACTGGTTATTATGAAGGATATGGTTTTGCAGTTCCAGCCAATTTGGCGAGAAAGGTCGTAGAAGACATTAAGAAATTCGGGTTGGTTCAAAGAGGTTTCTTGGGAGTAATGCCATTGGATCTTTCTGATCAAAGACAAGTTACTGCTTATAACCGCGAAAGAAAAACCAATATCAAAACAGGAGAAGGGGTTTATTTAACCGGCGTTTCTGCAAAAGGTGGCGCTGAAGATGCAGGATTAAGAAGCGGCGATATTATTACTAAAGTTGACAATACTGTAGTTTCCAGTTATTACGATCTATCTTTCGCGGTAGGAAGTAAAAGACCGGGAGATAAAGTTGCGGTAACTTATTTGAGAAACGGTAAAGAGGATATGGTAAATGTTACCTTAAAAGATCAAAACGGTGGAACTTCGACACGGAGTAAAGCAGATCTTTCAGTAGCAGAAAAAATTGGATCAGACTTTGAACCTTTGAGCGATAAATTTAAAACTGATTATGGTTTAACAAGCGGAGTTATTGCAAAAAATGTAGTTGAAGGCCTCGAAATGTCTAAAATTGGAATTGTAGATAATTATATTGTCATGGAGGTGAATGGTAAACCAGTAAACTCGCAGAAAGATGTAGAGAAAATTTTACAAGGATACAACGGAAATGTACAGGTAAAATATGTAGACGAATACGGTAGAATTACTACAAGAGGATTTAAAATGCCTTAGTGAAATATTTAAAATTACAAACAAAAACGCAACTGTTAAAGGTTGCGTTTTTGTTTGATAGCAAATTATTCGAATAAAATTGTTGCCTAATTAAAATAATATTTAGATATTTGTCTAAATAACTAAATGAATGAATTCTCTCATTAAAGCCCTTAATGACGAAACACGCAGACAAATCGTGGATCTATTGAAGAAGGAAGATATGAATGCCGGAGAAATTGCAGCGCATTTTAATATTTCAAAACCTAGTATTTCCCATCATCTCGATATTTTGAAACAAGCAGATTTAATTACGAGTGAAAAAAAAGGGCAGTTTGTAGAATATTCATTAAATACAAGCATTTTAGAAGATTTACTAACCTGGATCATCCACTTAAAAAAATAAACCATGAACCTCAAAAAAGAAATTCCACTACTCGCAATTTTGCTTCTACCTTTTTTGTACATCGCCTTCATCTGGAACAAATTACCCCACAAAATCCCGATGCATTGGAACATTGAAGGTGAAGTGGATAGGTATGGAGAAAAAATAGAAATCCTTCTCATCCCAATTATGCTGCCTATGTTTGTTTATTTTATATTTTCCGTAATTCCGAAAATTGATCCTAAGAAAAAACTAAATAACATGGGCAAAAAATTACAAACTTTGAAGTTTCTAGTAACTTCTTTAATGTCTGCTTTGGCTTTATTCATTATTTATTGCAGCCAAAATAAAACGGCCGCAAATCCGACTTTTATTTTCGTGTTTGTGGGTATTTTATATGTTGTTTTAGGGAATTATTTCAAAACAATAAAGGCCAACTATTTTATTGGAATAAGAACACCCTGGACTCTAGAAAGCGAATCTATTTGGAAAGAAACCCATTTGCTTGCAGGAAAATTATGGTTATCCGGTGGTTTATTGATTGTAATTTCGTCTTTGTTTTTAGATGAAAAATTTAATGTGGTGCTATTTTTAATTATCACGGGAATCATTACAATTATTCCGGCGATATATTCTTTTCTTCTTTTTAAAAGAGAAAGTAAAATTGGATAGAACTTTATAAATCAATTTGAAAGAACTTTTGTGAAATTAATTGTATAAAACCAGGTTAAAAATTTTCGAAAAAAAGGGAGTCTTAATTCTAGCCGCGATGGAAACGGCATCCTTTTTTGATATTGCGGTTGCATAAATCTTCTTCAAAGCATGTCACTTCGATCGCAATGGCAAAAAAGATACAGTGGACAGCGGGATGTGTTGATGTAAAAAGCTGAAATTTTATTGCTCCAAAAAAAAATCACCGCTTTTTATTTTGCAGACGTCTCAATTTTTTCTTCTTGCGTTCGTAGATGATTTCGGTGATCTTTCCTCCCATCCAAGCGCAGGGAAAGAAAGTGAGGAAAATTGAAATTTTATAAAAAGTAGGGTGATAAGGAAAGATAATAATGTCTAACATCGCGATAAAAAGTAAAATAAATCCAATTAAAATCGCATAGGCAACTTTCGCATATTTTACGAGTATTGCAGTGACAACTCCTCCCACTGTGGCTCCAATTCCCGAGGAAATAAGAAGCGCTACAAAAAAATAAGGTTTGTGTTCCATCGATTGCAGCAAAGATTTCCAATGCTTAAATGGAGCGTATTCCTGATAGGTAATCCAAGAGGAATTTAACCTTACTCCTAAAGAAATAAGGATTCCTGCAACAGCAAGACCAACCAGAACTGCAAAAGTATTTCGAAGGAAATTCATTTAAAATTGATGTGCAATCATTGAAATTTCTATATCCACATTTTTTGGTAAACAGGAAACCTGTACCGTTTCTCTAGCCGGGAAACTCTCTGCATCTAGATAAGACGCATAGATGTCATTCACCACGGCAAAATCATCCATGTCTTTTAAAAATATGGTGGCTTTAACCACGTTTTTAAAGGTCATACCAGCTTCTGTTAGAATCGCTTCGAGGTTTTTCATTACTTGGTGCGTTTCTTTTTCAATCCCTTCTACCAATTTCCCGGTCTCCGAATTGAAGGGAATTTGTCCCGAGATGTAAAGAATTCCGTTGGCAAAATTTGCCTGAGAATAGGGTCCAATAGCAGCAGGAGCTTTCGAGGTAGAAATGATTGTTTTCATAATGACTTTATTGGGCAAATATAAAACTTATGTTTTATTATTTAAAATTGATTTTAAAAAGGAGCATTAGGTTGGGTGAAACTTTGGTCTTTGTATTTCAGCGCATCGCGTAAAATATTGGCTTTGATGCCGATAAAGAAATCATACACTTTGTACTGCCCATAAGGAATCCAGTTAAAGTTGATGGTAAAACTTCTTTGATCCCGGGAAAAGCCAAGTCTTGTGTTCGCAATTTGTTTGGTAACCAAGTCGTAATACAGGTTTCCGCTAAGACTCCAAAAAGGAGTAAGTTTCAGGGTTCCGTCTAAACCCAGGGAAGCCATTTTGTTTCCAAAGCGGGTTAAACTTCTGTTGTAGCTGTATTGTGCATTGATGTTTAAAGTCCAAGGTTGTGTAAATCGGGCATAACCATCATCATCAAAATAATATTCTTCATTTCGGATTTCTCCTTTTTTACTATATTTTTTTGAGAGGTCTTTTTTTTCTTTTCCACTAAAAGTTTCGTTGCTCAAAGGATAGGAGAACTGTGCATTGAATCCCTGAACACTGAAATGGCCGAAATTTTCAGTACGAATTCCGATATCTGAATCTGGTGCAAAAATAATCTGGTAAGGTTCCAGTGTCAAGCTCGTGTTGAGATTGAGTTTGTCAAACAAAGTAGTTTGCCCATTAAAACTGAAAATGGACCATTTGTATTGTGGAGCCGCAAAATTATAATTGGTATTGAAATTTAAAGTTTCGAAGATTTTTACTTTTTTAAAGCCGGTAGAATCTTTTTTGGATTTTACTTTCATTTCCAAATTATTGGAGATCGCAAAACTCAAAGCTTGAAGTAAGAATGAATTTGGAGAACCGATAATTCCGCGATCAAAGATAGAGTAAGGCGTCATTTCGCCACGATCGTTGTAATAATTTTTATAATATCCAAAACCTGGAGCAGAAAAATCTGGGGAGTAATTGAAACCGATTTGCGGCGTCATCATGTGACGAATGGCCTGGATTGGACCTCCTTTTTTAAAATTCAACATTCCGTAAAGGACTGTTTGTAAACTTGCGCTTGAAGAGAATGATGAATAACCTGCAATTTTTTTATTCAAAACATCTTCTACATTATTGCTGATAGGATTATAAAATCGCGTTAACGTTTTGGTGGTAAGTGCATTATTAATATCGGCAGAAATAGAAAAAGTGAAATATTTCGCAATGGTGGTGTTGGTTCCTAATCCAATTTTATTTTGTAGACCAGTCTGCAGTTTATCAAACATTGCTTTGGTGAAAAGTTCACCTTCATTCGTCTGAACATAATTATTGAAATTTAAGCCTGTGTTCACCGTGATGTTTTCCAAAAGTCCTTCTCGGATGCCGGTTTTCGGTTTAAAGAGATAAAACTGATTCACGGCAACATTTAAAACCGGCAATTTTAAATCAGCCAATCCCGTGGAGAAATTTTGCGAATAAGAAGATGTTCCAGTTATTGTAATAGGTAATGTTAAGAAACGCTTCACCACACTCACACTAGAGTTTTGCTGCGCATTGAGATTGTTTTGATTAAATGCGTAATTATTATTGACGGTGTTATTGTAAAATTTATTACTCACCACATCTACAGATGCTGCAAAAGTTAGAAAAGGGTTTGCTTTGCTGTCTTGCTGGTGTCGCCAAGCAATTCGATACGTTCCGGTTTTAGAATAGTCAGAAAGCCCTTTGATTCCTCGTATTGTGGTTCCAATATCTGCTGAGAAACTTCCAGAATACCTGTAGTTTTTCTTATAATTCATTTCCGGCCGAAGATTCCAACTTCCTTTTGTGTAAATATCGGTGAGGATTTTTAAGTCGAAATGTTCTCCGATAGGTTGGTAATAACCCAAAGAGTTTAGAAAAAATCCCACATCTTCGCGCTCACCAAAACTTGGGATCAAAATTCCGGCGCTTCTTTTATCTGAAAAAGGTAAAATAGCAAAAGGCATGATCAGTGGAGTAGGAACCTGCTCAATATATAGTTGAATCGGACCGGTAATAACTTGCGATTTATTTTTTCCTTTGATTAACTTAATGTTTGGAGCAAGCAAATAATAATCGGCGATGGTGTCTTTTTTCTTAATGAAATACTCGTCGGTCGTATATTTACCACGTTTCATGAAGAAGACAGAATCGTTGTATTTCTTTGTTTTTTCAGCCACAATTACACCTTCGCTTTCTTCGGTTCTGGCGTTAAATGCAATGGCCTGTTTGGTTTTTAAATTGTAGGAAAACTGATCTGTTTCGTATGTTTTTCCGCCTTGCGTCGTCACTACAGGGACTTTTACTTTCCCTAATGAGTCCAGTTCTCCGCGTGCAAAAATCAAAGATTTATCCCAATCAATAGAGATGTAGTCGGCTTCGATTTTCATATCTTGGTACTGAACCTCTGCTTTTTTATTGAGGTAAGTCATCTTTTTAGGGATGTCATTTCTCATATTATCAGCTTTGGTTTGTACAATCGCTTCCAGTTGTTCTTTTTTTACCTTAATGGTATCAGGTTTGCGAATAGGAGCAGTAACCATCTTGTTTTCAGGCAATTTTTGAGCGTTCAATTGTGCTAAAAAATTGTTAAAAATTAGGATAATTAGAATTAGTGGTATATTTTTGAAGCTGGTTTTGACCAAAGCGATTTTTTCTGTAATTTGTGGTCAAAATTAATACAATTTTTAAAATTTAAAGATGATTACCCACAGTTTTTCTATTAAAAGATATTTTTTATTATTTTTTGTACTGATATTCACCTTTGGTGGTGCTCAGAAAAAATTCACGATTGTTTTAGATGCTGGTCATGGTGGAACCGATATTGGAACCAATAGAAAATACAGCGATTTAGGAACAGTTCGCGAGAAGGATATTACTTTAGCGGTGGTATTGAAGTTGGGCAAAATGCTCGAAAAGGAAAAGGATTACAAAGTGATTTATACCCGTAAATTTGATGAATATCCTTCTCTTTCAGAACGAACCACGCTTGCTAACAGAAGCAAAGCAGATTTGTTTTTGTCGATTCATGTAAATGCTTCTCCTTCGTCAACGACAGAGACGAATGGTACAGAAACCTTCATACAAGGTCCTAATCAGAATCGCACGAATTTAGAAGTGGCCAAAGCGGAAAATGATGTAATTTATCTTGATGAAAAAGATCGGGAAATGTTTGCGACCTACGATCCGAAATCTCCGGAATCTTTGATCGCGCTAAAAATTCAGCAGAGTAAATATTTGGAAAGCAGTTTGCTTATCGGAAGTCTGGTCGAAGAAAACTTCACCAATAAAGATAAAAGAGCCTCTCGCGGAATAAAACAAGCCGATTTGCACGTGTTGCGAATGAATGCGATGCCTTCCGTGCTTATCGAAACAGGTTTTGTGAATAATTATGAAGATGCAAGTTATTTATCCTCCGAGAAAGGTCAAAATGATATTGCAAATAGTATTTTTGATGCCATTCAGAAATTTAAGAAAGCAATGGAACGCAATGCTGGAGAAAAAAATCGTCCAAAACTTGCAGAAAAAATAGAAGAGAAGCCACTGAAAAATGATTTCAGAATTTTACTGATGTCAACACCCATGAAATACAGTGCAGATGATCCTGCGTTAAAAGGTCTGAACTATATTCTTCCGATTAAAGAGAATGGATTTTACAAGTATTATTATGGTACCACGAATCTCGCTTCAGTACGAGATGCTAATTTAAGATCAGCTAAAGACGCGGGCTTCAAAAATGCAACAGCAATCTCTTTTGTGCCTAATCAGAAATTGGGAATCGGTTTTTATACATTAGAAATAGCAGTTACAGATCAGAAATTAAGCGCTAATTCCTATATGCTAAATTCATTGAAAGAGGTGAACCGGGACAAAGAAAATGGTAAGTTTTACTATACCTACGGGAAATTTGCAAGTTTAGAAGAAGCGATAAAGACCCAGAAAGACTTAGAGGGAAAAGGAGTAAAGAATACCGTTGTTCAAAAAGTTTTCAAATAAAAAGCAAAGATTCTTGCAGGATCAAAACAAAATTAATATTTTTGCAGTCCTCAAAGCAAAGGCCTATTCGTCTAGTGGTAAGGACTCAAGATTTTCAGTCTTGCAACAGGGGTTCGATTCCCTTATAGGCTACTAAAATTGAAAATTTTGAAAAGTTTTTTAAAAAATATTTTGTAATTAAAAAAAGATTACTATCTTTGCACCCAAGTTTTTAGAAAGATATGGCAAATCATAAATCAGCTCTGAAAAGAATCAGACAAAGCGAAAAGAAAAGATTAAGAAACAGATACTACCACAAAACTGCGAGAACAGTTTTGAAAGTATTGAGAAATGAGGAGGATAAAGCTGCTGCTGCAATTCAGTTGCCTTTAGTGATTTCTTTGTTGGATAAATTGGTGAAGAAAAACATCATCCACAAAAACAAAGCGGCCAACCTTAAAAGTAAGTTGACAAAACACGTTAATAAATTAGCGTAATTTTATAAAATTCTAAGACGCTCTGGCCCGTTCGTCTATCGGTTAGGACCTCAGGTTTTCATCCTGGTAAGAGGGGTTCGACTCCCCTACGGGCTACTTAACTTCCAAAAATTTATTTTTTGGAAGTTTTTTTTTGTGTGAATTTTTTTTGTTTTTTTTCATTGTAGTTAACTATGATGAAATTTTAGGAATGAACAAAAAAAACCGAAGCAGAATAATTTCTACTTCGGTTCCGTTCATCTTTTGTGTGTTCTTTTCTGTTGATAGTGAGGATGTTTTTATCTAATCTTTCTTGATTATTTTATAAACTTCTTCCCCATCTATCGTTCGAGTTTTAATCATGTACATTCCTGCACTTAGTCGCTCTACATTGATAGAAGTGTCTTTTTGATTGGGTTTAGATTCCATCACTTTTCTTCCTGTGCCGTCATATATTTCAATATTTAAAACATTTTGCGGAGATTTCAAATAAAGCATGCTTTTCGTAGGATTTGGGTAAACCTGCATTTTCGTTTTCGTTACCGCAGTGCTTGTCAATGTTGCACAATCTGGTACTACTGTAATGTATCCCAATTTTATTTTGGTGTCGCTTCCGATATAGTTCGCTGCGACTAATTTTACTTGATAAGTTCCCGGCGAATTGTATGTTACGTTTACCGTTTTGGTAGAAGCGGTTCCAGGTGTTCCTCCTTGGAATGTCCACGTCCAACCCGTAGGTTTATTGGTGGAGGTGTCTGTAAATTTCACAGGTCGTCCTACACAAGTTGTAGTTTGATCTGCAATGAAATCTGCGACAGGAGCAATAATTGGACAGGTGTCTGCTGTTTTTCCCATTGCGAATCCATCAGTATTCCCACTAAAATAAGCGTAGAAATGATAAGGTGTGGCGCAAACATTATTTTCTACTGTTTCTGTACTTGCTCCATCTGCATTACCACCAAAGTAGGGGAATTGATTAAATGGAGTGCTACAACTTGCATTATCTGCAAGTTTTTCTAAAGCAAAACCATCTGCATTTCCGCCAAGATAAGCGTAGTAATGAAAGGGAGTTGCACAGGTTGTGCTCTCTAGTATCTCTATTGCAAAACCATCTGCATTTCCGCCACGATACGCATAATCTTCATCGTTTTGGGCTTTCAGAAAGGTTTGGAAGAGAAAGATGAGACACAATACCGGTATTCTGGTTATAATTGTTTTCATCTTCTAATTTGATTTTTTTGTTAAAATAATTTTGGTTGAAAGTTTCCTTTCGTTTCAAATTAGAATCAATTATCTTACGCCTCTACCGCCGTAGTTTGGGTTTCTGGTTAACAAAGTAGTTTCACTTCTATCAGAAACTCTTAATTTTGCGCTGTTGCTCGTGCTGTATCCTGCTTCATAAAAATGTCCTCCTCTTACAAAAACCCCAGTTGGATCTGGCCATAGCAACTGATCAGAGTCACCATCACTAACGGTTATGGTAGATAATTCGCCATCTCCCAAAACACCTGTATAAGTGCTTCCACCCGCTGTTTTTGCAGCAACTGCAAATTCTCCTACATTACCGCTCATTTCCATTACGCCGTAATACGATGCAGCGGCAGACAATCTACCTGAAGCGTTGGTTGCTGTAAATCCGACTTTTGTTGGACCATTAAAGAATTGTGGATTACTAAAGCTTGTTGCGCCATAATTTGCACGGCCATTTGCAACTGCATTATAACCTTCATTTGCTAATCCTTGGTTGGTAACTGATGAGGTAACAATTGAAGCAAGATCGATCGATCCCCATGCATTTTCATTCGCAACTGGTGCAATAGGACCACGGCAAATTTTTTCAAATTCAATTTCACTCATTGGTCGTAATGCTGCCCAATCTAAATACGCACTTACATCTGCATAACTTAACCAATTCATTGCGATATTTTGCCCATCATTCAAATCATCAAAATCTCCTGGGGTTAAATCCATTCCATAAACAGCAGGAACTGCAGCATTGCTTCCGGGTACTTTTATTTTAATACCATTTCGATAACTATTATAAAAAGCAAACGTAGAAGCAGCAGCATCTGGACTTGCAACGGATCGACGAGCTTGCTGACCGTAAGTAAGAGAATTTAAAAATTCTACATATTGTTCTTGAGTAATTTCATATTTCATGCTGTAGAAACCATTCCATCCTTTAGGAAAAGCAGCAGGAGCAGCGTTTCCAGTTCCGATAGACCCAGAACTGATGGAGCCGTTTCCGGTAATTTCAAATTTTGTAAAAGCACTGGTAGAGATTCCATCGCCGATCCAGTAAGAAGTAGATTGTGGAATATTTACCATTTCTATGCCCATTACTTTGAAGTTATAATTCTCATAATTCGCTGCAGCAATATTCATTTTTAAAGTGATAGAGGTCGTAGCAATATTTCCTCCACCATTAATTTTTCGAGATACAAATGCTCCCTTTCCGTCTGTAACACCATCAATTTTCAGAATGGTTCCGCCTGCAACATGATCTGCGGAGGTAACGCTTAAATCAGCATGTCGCCATAATTTGTCGGCACAATCTTGGTATTTTACAAAAACCCAAACGGCATCAAAATTAGCGGGAGTAATATTGGTTTTCCAGCTGTTGTCCCATTTTAGGTTGAAGGTAATTTTTCCGGTACTGGTATCCACAGTAGTGCCGGTAATTTGTAAATTGTTTGCCTGTGTACTCATTGCAAACAAACCCATTGCAGCAATTGCAAGTTTTTTAAAGTAGTTTTTCGTGATCATTTTTTTAAGTGTTTAAGGATTGTTGATTTTTTAGTAAGATTTTTGATTGATACTCACAATCAAGATCTCTTTGTTTGTACTCATCCAAAGGTAGAAGTAGGCTGAAAAGTTTTTATACCCTCGATTGGGTATTTTTTCTTCAATTGTATTTTTAGGAACCTTCAGATTTTTTCTTCAATTTTAAAAGGAAATTATGGGTTCTTCTAAAAATTAAAATCTTTAGGAACATTCAGTCCAGGTTTGGGGATTTTTAGAAATTTTGTGTGAATCGCAAAGGAGATAGACCTCAAAAACAACGTACTTCATCCTCTGAATTGCTACCAAAGCGAGGTGAAAAGCTGAAGCATCTTGATGAGGTTTGGAAGAACTTAGAATGTTCTTTCCAAATTCCAAAACGTTTTAATAACTTTTGAATTAAAAGGGAATGCAGTGAAAATGGCACTTTTTTCAATTTTGAGAAGTAGAATCGCTCTTCTTTAAAATGATAAAAATATCCGGAATATTGCGTAATTTTTACAAGGTTGTTTGAGCGGAGGTCTCGGTAAGAGATTCTTTTTGCTGCTGAGATTGCGCGTACAATTTTTTGGCACTCCATTTTGCATGTCTTGAGGGGGCAATTTTAAAACCCTTTTTAAGGGAATAAACTTTTGTAAATTCTGCACCGAAAAAAATTAGCATGCACGTATAATTGATCCAAAGCATGATCAAGACGATGGTTCCGGCGGTGCCAAAAACTGAAGTGGGCTTCAATTCTGCAAAATATAAACTGAGAAGAAATTTGCCGACAGTGAATAAAGTTGCGGTAAGAATTGCTCCGGGCCAAACTCCTTTCCAGGAAATTTCTGCATCGGGAAGTACTTTAAACATAAAAGCAAAAACCAGAATCACGAGCATAAATCCAATGGAAAAATTAACCGTTTCTATCAAAACATAAGTTTCTAAACCTAATCTTGAAGTGATATAATTATTGAGCAAACTGATTGCAGAAGAAAGCAACATGGTAATCATCAATAAAAAACCGATGACCAAAATCATTCCGAGAGAATTGGCGCGATCGAGTAAAAATTTCACCATCGCTTTTTTCGGTGCGGCTTCGATGTCCCAGATCTCATTTAAAGCTTTTTGAAGTTGGAAAAATACGGTAGTTGCGCCAAATACAAGAGATAAAACGCCCACCGTTTTCATCACAATATTTTGTTTGTCGATGAGTGCTCCTGCTATTATATCTTCAACACTTTTCGCCGCTTCAGTTCCCATCATGGAATTAATTTGACTGCTGATTTGTCCCTGAATTGCTTCTTGGCCGACGAAATTCCCTGCAATCCAAATGATAATAATTAATAATCCTGGAATCGAAAATATGGCATAATACGCTAAACTCGCAGCATCTTTCGTAGCCGAAGAATTGTTCCACTCGGTGAAAGTTTCTACTAAGGTTTTCCAGAAAAATTTTAGATTCATCATTAATAATCGGTTTTATTTAAAATGGATATCCGATTGCGATATTCAAAATTATATTATCTTTTCTCCAAGCTCCACTTCCAAAATTAATTCGATCGAGAGTCCATCTTTCAGATTCTTCGCCATAAGGAATTCTTAATGGCATTGCCAAATCTAATCTTAAGATCAAAATTGAAAAATCTAACCGAAGCCCAACTCCTGCTCCAACCGCAATTTCTTTGGTGAATTCTTTCGAAAATTCCCCACCTGGTCTTGTTGGATCTTCATTGACGAGCCAAACGTTTCCGGCATCTGCAAAGGCGGCAACATTGAGAAATTTATAAATATTTGCGCGGTATTCTGCATTCAATTCTAATTTAATATCTCCAGATTGATCGAAGAAAAAAGTGGCATTTTGAGTTCTTGGATCATAACTTCCAGGTCCTAAAGTTCTTGCTCTAAATGCACGAATACTGTTGCTTCCACCCACAAAAAATTGTTTCGTGTATGGCATATAAATCGAATTTCCGTACGGTAATCCAATGCCCAAAATTGCTCTTGTCGCAATCGAACTTTTAAAATTTACTTTTCTGTAATACCTGAAATCATGTTCCATTTTTGCGTATTGGCTAAACGGAATGTTGAAAAATTCTTTTTGTTTATCGGCTTTTGCATCGGCTCCAGTTACCAAACCGGCGATTGTTCCGGCAATATCTACACTTCCTTTATAATAAAAAGTGTTTTTCTTTGGCAGCATTGTATTGGTGTACGTAAAACTGTAAGCAGTGCCGAAAGTCAATTGTTTATCTACAACTCTTTGCAGCGAAGGATTTGCGGGAATTCCTTTTAGTGGATTTCCGTCAATCTGCTCCTGATATTTATCGGTAATGTTTTGGGGCGCAACCAAACTCACATCCAACACTTTTAAATCGTGTTCTTTTCTTTCGTTTTCTTTCCACAGATACCCGAATGAAGTATTGAAATTGTGTAAAGTGTACAATTCCGTCCTGCTCAAGTATTCATACCCAATATTGAAATTCGTTCGTGGAACATACGCGCTGGAAGATCGAAATTTGAATGGCGCCACAATTCTGGGAATCGAAAGTTGCGCATTTGCTCCAAATCTGATGATGTTATTTGCATCTTTTGGTCCGCCAACTTGCACATCAAAAGCACCATAAACAGAAGCTTTTACTTGTTCTGCACCTCGGAAAAAATTACGGTTCGTCCAGTTTAAATTGACTTCTCCACCCGTATAATTGGCGGAATTTGTTTTTCCTAATGTTTCTAAACGTAAAGATTGAAAAGGACGTGGCGTCAATAAATAATAGGCATCAAACTGATGATTTAAAGAATCTGAAACGACGAATTCATTTTTCACAAATTTAAAAACGCCCAAACTAATCAGTCGGTTCAACGATAAATTATGATCGGTTCTATTATACAAATCACCTTTTTCAAAGTAAAGGGTGCGGTCGAAAATTTTCGGTTTAAATTTATGCTCCGGATCGATGATGTATAGATCGTTGTACGCTTTTACAGAATCCGTTTTGTAGGGAATTCCATATTTTCCCAATTTTAAATCTGCAATATTGTAATCTGCAAAAACGATGGTTTTATTAATCGTAAAAGGCTCTTTTGAAAGTTGTGGCGTGTTTTTTTTCAGCTTGACGAAAAGTTCTACTTTCGGCTCTTTTTGAACGGTAGAATCGGCTTGAACAATAATATTATCTGGACTGAAATAATAAAATCCGCGGTTTTTCAAATGCTCATTGATCCGTTCTCTTTCTGCTTTAATCACATCCAGATCAAAATGATTTCCGACTTTTAAGAAAGTTTTGTCTTTAATATTTTGAATTTCAGAATTAATAACCGTGGAATCTTCAGGGAAATTAACTTTGCTGATCAAATATCTCGCGCCGGGTTTCAAAGCATAAAGAACAGAGGCTTTTTTATTTTTAGAAATGGTGTCGGAAGAAGCTTTTGCATTGAAAAAACCTTTGTTCTCCGAATAATTAACGATAATTTTTTTATTGAATTCCCGATCTACGTCTCCTAATAAAACTGGTTTTTCGCCGATTTTGTATTTGAGCCAATACCGAATTCCTTTTTGTTTTTTGGGCTCTTTCGTGATGTTATAAATGTAAAGTCGCGGTCTTAATCCTAAAAAAGAAGAGTTAGGTTTCGGTCGTAACTGATCTTGAAGCGCTTCTTTTAAATTTGATTTTTCCTTTTTAGAAAGGGTATCATTTTTAATAGAAATTTTTGCTCCCGTGTAAAGAATTTGACCTTCCTGCAAAAATTTGGTATTGCTACAAGATGAGACGATCAACATTAATGAAAATGCTGCAAATATTTTATAATAAGATGTTTTCAATGCTATCATTATTTTGAAGACGTATTTTGTTCTTTAGTTTCTGTATTTTTCTTTGACCTTTCAAAAATCTCCCGAAATTTATCGTAATCTAAAGTGATGATAAACCCAACTCCAGTTTCGATAATTTGTCCTTGCAAAGCCACTTGATAATCATTTTTACGATACGCTCTCAACATATATCTTCCGTCTTTGGATAAGCTGTAATCCAAAGTAATGTCACCTGCAATATTGGTCATTTGCTCATTTTGTCTTGCATCACCTTCGAGCGCGAAATTATTTCCGACCGTTACTTTCAATCGGTCATCAAATAATCTTTTAGACAATCCGACATTCAAATCGGTTCTTTCATTTTTATTTCCAGTGGAATAATCTTCTGTAGAATTTAAATCGAAATTCAGTTCTACACCGCCAATTAAATCTTTCGCCAAATTGTTTAATTGTTCCGATAAGATGCGACTCACACTTTGTTTTGCTAAAGTTGAAGCCGATAAACCGGTTTCCGTTTGGAACGGATTTTCCCCGATAAATCTGTTCAGCAACAATAAAGCAAAAACCTGTTTGTTCATTTCAGATTCTTCTCTTCTCAACTGATCCAGTTTGGCTTTCGTGTTGTCTAAAACCGTTGCAGAAACCGAATTGTTTTCCTCCGCAGTCGTAATATCAAAGGTAATTATCGGTTTCAATAATTCGCCATTCATCTTTAATAATGTATTGAAAGGAATTCTCTGTTTATACTGATTCAGTTCCGAACCAGAAACTCCGGTTAACTGTTGTTGCAACAAATCGAGTGGTGCAGCGTCGGTTTGATAGATCGCCGTAATGTCAAGATTTGCAGTCATCGGTTCTCCGGTCCAAGTAATCGTGCTTCCTTTTTGGATCTCAAATTTTCTTTTCAGCAAACTCACCGACATTTCATAAGCTCCTTTTTCCACCTGATAAACGCCTACTAAAGTTGTTTTTCCTGATGGATCAATTCCGCCCGTTAACTGCGCTTCACCCTGAAGTTTTACAAAATCACCATTGGCTTTATCGATGATCAAAGAGATTTTCGCTTCTTTATTGACGTCGATATTTACATTCACATCCATGCCTTTAATTTGGCTTTGATCCGTCAAAGAATCTGTTTTAATGGTTTTCTGCAATGCGATTTGATCTTGGTCAATAAATTCTACAATTCCTTCTCTTTCCTTTAAACCAGGCGAAGATTGGGGTAAAACAAAAGTAAAATCGGTTTTGTCGGTTACCGCTAAATTGCCATCAACTTTAGGTAAATCGAGATCGCCTCTGATTCTTAATCCCGCGTCAATTGCCAAAACGCCGTACATGATTCTATCGTTGTTTTTTTCAGAATCTACGACTTTGAAATTTTTCGCATTTACTTCTAAGTTAAAGGCAAAATCTTGATAGGTTTTGGTCAAAACGGACCCACCAATTACAATTGCGTTTCCGGATTCGTCTTTAATTTTGAAATCATTGAAATCAATTCCGCGGTTCGTGAATTTAATTTCATCGTTGATATTTTTGAATTTACTTCCCAATTGCGTAATTCCTAAACCAACGTCATTAAATTTCACCGCTCCTAAAACATTTGGTGCTTTTGTATTTCCGCCAATTTTTAAATTCCCAGAAAGATAACCTTCTGGATTTTCGATGGCATTCTGAGAAAATCCTTGAACCGTTTTCATCTGAAGTTGGTTCATCTCTAAATTCATATCCAAACCGCTGGATTTGGTATTGTAAGTTCCTGCCAATTTCACATCATTATTAAAGCCGGAAAGCGCGATGTCTGCACGAATTAATTCGGAAGTTTGATTGTTCGCTTTTACGTCTAAATTCCCGACCGGACTTCCGTAAAAGAATAAATCAGTGATTTTTAGATCAGAAGTAAACGCCATGTTGTTTTTCAAATCCCGAAGTTGCGCCGTACCATTAATTTTTCCTTTTGCGAGGAGAGAATCTTTTTTCACGAGTTCGGTCAATGTTTCAATTTTGAAATCTTTCAGCGTAATATTGAGCGGACTGTTCGGAGCATTGGTTTCCGACTGAACTTGGATTTCGCTTCCTGCATTAGAAATACCGAAATTATTAGCCAAAATTCCGCGACTGCTTAGTTCTATAAAATTGTCGGGCGTCACTTGCCAATCGGTGTAATTTAATTTTAAACCATCTGGATTTAATTTTATTTTGGTGAGATCGCCCATTTTCTCTACATTTCCGGCAATCAGGAATTTCGTCGCATCTTTTTCATCTTTCGTAGAAGCATTGTACGTGATGAGGTTTTCTTTGACATCACCATTTAAGCGAACCTTCATCAATGCGATGCTTTCATTATTGAATTGTCCCAAATTGATGTCGTAAACTAAGGCATCATTCAAATTATTAATGGCTAAAGTTCCATTACTAATGTTATTTTTTCCATAAATAAGTTCTGGAATCTGTCCGTTGACTTCCAGTTTTTTGGAATCTGCATCGTAATTCCCGGATACAGTAATCGGTTCGAAACTCGTTAAATCAGGGACGAATTTTCGCAGTAGATTGTCGTCTTTTACTTTTGCATTGAAGGTAAAATATTGGTTTGCATCAACTTTTACCGTTTTTGTTCCGGGTTTTTGAAACTGATAATATTGGTTAATGGTTTGCTGTAAAGAGCCGAAAATCTGGGTTAATTTGTATTTTCCTATCAAATCAACATCTGCAATTTGGGATTTGAGCTCAATTCTGTTGCTGTCTAAAGTTGAAATGGCATTCAAATAAACTTCCTGCAAAGGGAAAATATCTTTCGTGTCAGAAATCGCAAAATTCTGCAAGTGCAAATATCCATTGGGTGCGTCGGGATTTAAACTGGAAAAATCACCCTCGATGTCTCCTGCAAGAATCATTTGATCCTTATAAAAACCTAATTTATTTAAATCTAATTTATTGATGCTGCCATTAACTTTTACAGTAGGATTTTTATTGGTAAAATTCCCGGAAGCTAATATTTTCAGATTCGCATTTGGATCTTTGGAATCAAGATTAATGGCATAATTCCCGCGGTTAATTTTGCCATTCAACGCCATATTTCGATAGGTGTAACCATTGTAATAAACCGATGTGACGTTCCCTTTTATCGCTGCATTCGCTTTTTTGGGATCAAAACTTTGACCGTTGACAGAAATTTGTCCGGTAATGGAACCTAAATCTTTATTCTGAATGATGGATCCAATTTGTAAATGCTGCAGGTTTGCCAAAACATCATATTTTTCCTGACCTTTCTGTTTCATATTTACAGAAGCTCGAATCGCGGCATTTCCTAAAGTGGAAGTCAGTTTCAGATTCGTATTTACAATTTGCGTTGTTCCTTTCGCAGTTCCCACGATTTTGAAGTATGAAGGCAAAGAAATGGTGCTTGGAATTGTATTTTTCGGAACCAAATTAAAAATTGTTTTTGCAGAAGAGGACAATTCGCGAATATTCAAATCATAATATAAATTCTTCGGATTCATCGCATTTTTGATGGTTCCAGAAGCTTTGACGATTAATTTATCCAAACCCGAAACTTCTAAATTTTGAATCGTTAAATCATTCAAAGTTCCTTTTAACCTCGTATTTAGGTTTAATGTAGAATTGGGATATTTATTGAAAGGCGCCGTATTTCGCAAGGAAGGAACCAGCATCAAAATATCGCTGAATCCCACTTTAGAATTTTTGATGTTGGCTAAAATTTTCACCGCACCTGGATTCGCAGAAAGTTGCTCAATTGAATTATAATTCAAAACCACTTCATCACGCAAAATGGTTTTCGGGGTTTGCAAATAGAGATCTTTCAGATACGCTTGTTTTTCTTCATACACGAAATCGGTTTCGAATTTTTGAATGTTTAAACCACGATTTTCTTTAATTTCTGCTGAATTCACGGTGCCTGCAAAAGTGCCGTCTTTCATTTTAAAGTTTCGAACTTCCAGATTCATTTTCGAAAAATCCAGGTGATTGAAATCTATTCCGCTTTTCGTGGAAGCAATTGCGGTGTTGTCGTAAATCACTTTTACATCATCGAAAATCAATTTGTTCAGCAAAACTGCGAGCGATTTTTCTGTCTCTGGTTTTGTATTTGTTGAAGGTTTCGGATTTGCGTTTTTAGCGGGTAAAAATAGTTTCGCATTGATGTCTGCTCCTTTTAAATAGACATTCTCAACTTCGAAATCGCTGTTTTCTAGATCGAGTTTGTTGATTTTCGTGGTGAGTTCTTTAAAAATAACTTTCGCAAAAGTTTTTGAGTTGTCATCGCCGTAATCGATATTGAAATTCGTCAAATTGATTTTATTCAAACCAATTTTCATGGGTTTTTGTTGATTCAAGGAATCTACTTTTTTCTCCACTCTTTTTGCAACTTCCTCCATCAAATCTTGCTTCAGTTTCAGCCGAAGTCCATCCATATTGATGTCATTTGCTGCGTAAGAATTATTTTGAAGATCAAAAGTTTTTACCTGCGTGTTGAAAGATTTAAAATAGACATTAAGGTCATTCCGGGATTGTTGGTCGATAAAAGAAATCCCGATATCTTTCAAATTAATTTTATCCAAAGAAATAATGAAAGGTTTGGAAGGCGTTTTTTCTTCGTCTTTGGTGGCGAAAGCATCGATAATATAATCAAAATTGAAACTTCCGTTCGGATTTCGCACCACATTTGCTTTTACTCCTTCCAAATCAATAGATGTTATATCGGCGGTATTATTGAGGAGTTTTGGAATATTTAATCCGACATCTAATTTGCGGGCAAACAAAAGCGTATCTACTTTTTGACCTTTTAAAAAGAGGTTTTCCATCACTAAACTGTTTGGAAAACCAATGTAAACGCGGTCTAAACTGACTTTGGTTTTTATTTTTTTCTCTAAATAGTTGACCAATTTTCCTTTCGCAAAATTTTGTACAGCAGGTAATTGCAGGCTTAAAACCAACGCGATGATCAACGCCAATAATGCCGCAATGCCGATTCCCGTATATTTTAAAATCTTTTTGTAGATATTCACTTATTTAAATTAGATGGATTAAAATTTACAAAAAAAATACATTACGATTGTCATTAATGTATTAATAATAGATTAATTTTATGTTTTTTCCTCTTTGCTTACGTTATAAACCGCATAATTCTTCCTCACGAAATTACTATTTTTAGGTAAACAACCTATATTTGTAAAAATTTGAAGATGAAAATTCTACTTTTAAACGGTCCTAATCTCAATCTTTTAGGAACTCGTGAACCAGAAATATACGGTACTGTTTCCATGGAAATACATTTGGAACTCTTACAAAAAGCGTACCCAAAACACGAAATCCTTTATTATCAGTCAAATGTAGAGGGCGAAATCATCAATCGGTTGCAAGAAAATGATTTTGAAGCGTTGATTATTAATCCCGGAGCTTTCACGCATTACTCGTATGCAATTGCTGATTGCTTGAAAAACATTTCTCAACCAAAAATTGAAGTTCACATCAGTAACATTTATAAACGGGAAGAGTTTCGTCAAAAATCGGTGACCGCAGTGAATGCAGATGGAATTATCAGTGGTTTTGGGATGAATGGTTATTCGCTCGCGGTTGCAAGTTTGATTTTGTAAGTCGAGATCTAGAAAACGAACTTTACGAAAGAAAATCTAAGTTGAAAATTCTGCTTTAAATCAATCGAGGAATGATTATTGCTCAAAAAAATCAAAATAAATAGACCATGAAGAAG
Source organism: Kaistella chaponensis (assembly GCF_900156725.1). GTDB lineage: Bacteria > Bacteroidota > Bacteroidia > Flavobacteriales > Weeksellaceae > Kaistella > Kaistella chaponensis. The sequence continues at coordinate 30,143 of NZ_FTOI01000002.1, forward strand.
TTTTTTTTTGTTCTTACCATTATCACTTTAGTTTCATGTAAAAAAGATAAGGAAATCATTTCTGATAACATTGTCGTGGATTCTACGAAATCAGTTACAGACAGTTTGCAGCGTCCGGAGCTCCGAAATCCAGACAAATCTGTTGCCTTTCAAATCCTTCCGCAAAATATTGCGAGCGAAAAAGGGAGAACAATTTTTAAGCAAAATGGAAATGTACTCTTTTATTTTGACCAAAATTCAAACGAAGGAAATATTAGAATTGATGGGAAAGATTACACTTTATCCCAATTTGATTTTACCGAAAATAATTATTCCATTTCTGGAAATGGAGTAGAAATTGAGGCTGCGAATGGGGATTTTAAAGACGAAAAAAATGAGTGCATGGAAGGTGATTTCCCCGAAATCAAAGTTTCTCTTGATGGTAAAATCGTTAATTTAGCAAATATTACGTCAGAAGATTGTTCGAACTATTGATCTAAAATTCCTCGTTTTCACTCCACTGCGATTCATCAAATGAATGGCTGTCTTGAGCTAAAAGTTCTGCTTCCCGCTCCAGATAAGCTTTCATGGTAAAAGTCACTTTATCCGATTTTTCTTCTTTCGCCAATTTTCTGGTCACCGCTTTATCGATGAGCATAAATCTCTGTCCTAATCTTCGGGCTGCATACGCTCTCATTCCTGTGGCTTTCAAAATATCGACTGCCATGTTCACTGCGGTTCCCAATGTTTCGCGATAAATATTATCGACGCCATTATTGATAAAATCATAAGCGTCGAGTCGGTTTTTCGACCGAACAAAAAACTGCAGTTGTGGAAATTTTTCTCGCGCATATTCGAGAATAAATTTATTTTTTTCCGGGCTATCTAAGCAAAGAATGAGTAAATCTGCTGTTTCTGCACCCGCTGAACGAAGAATTCCGGGTTTTGAAGCGTCTCCAAAATAGACTTTAAAACCATTTGATCGCAAGATGTTCACTCTTTCAGGATCATTGTCCAAAACGGTTGCCTTCACGCCATTTACACGCAATAATCTTCCAACGGTACTTCCAAAGTGACCAAATCCGACAATGATTATTTTCTGTTGTTTGATGGGTTCTGTAATTTCATTATTTTGATGGTGTGTTCTGGGCCATCTTGGTTCAATTAATTTGTCATTAATGAGTAATAAAATTGGCGTAATGCACATTGTAATGGCGGTAATTGCAAGAAGTTGTGCATTTAATTTTGGATCTAATAAATAGAGATTTGTGGAATAATTAATGAGAACAAAAGCAAATTCTCCAATTTGAGATAAGGCAAAAGCGACCATGAAATTTTGATCAATCTTCAGTTTAAAGAATTTTCCAACGCCGAAAAGTACACCGAATTTCACTACTAAAACGACGATCGTGGTGGTGAAAATAAACATCGGATCTTCCAGGATGACGAAAAAATTGATGGTTGCACCCACACTTACAAAGAAAACTGCGAGTAATAATCCTTTGAAAGGTTCGATCTGACTTTCTAGTTCATGTCGAAATTCGCTTGTCGCCAACATTACTCCTGCGATAAATGCGCCCAAAGCTGGAGATAATCCCGCAGCATTCATTAATTCTGAAACACCGATGACGAGAAATAGGGAAGAAGCGGTCAATAATTCATTCATTCCGGAACGCGAAACATATCGTAAAAAAGGGACAAAAATGTAGCGTCCTAAAAATATTAAAAGTAAAACTCCCAGAATAATTGAAAACGGTTGCAACCAATCTGGCAAATATTGCAAGAGAATCATTTGCTCTTTATCTTTTGGTCTTGAAGCCAAAACCGGCAATAATGCCAAAATGGGAATCACCGAAATATCTTGAAATAAGAGAATGGAGAAGGAGGATTCGCCGGCTTCTGTTCGGAAAACATTTTTTTCTTTTAAAGTCTGCAAAACAATCGCAGTAGAGGAAAGTGCAAAACACAACGCGGCAACTAATGCTTGATCAGGTCGCCATTTTGCGATATAAAAAATCAGAAAAAGGATGGTTACGGTGAACAACATTTGACTGAGACCCATTCCGAAAATTTTCTTCCTAATTCCCCAGAATTTTTTCGGTTCTACTTCTAAGCCTATTAAGAAAAGCAACATGATCACGCCGAATTCTGTTGTATTCATGATGTCTTCGGAGCCGCTCCCTGTCAATTTTAAAACAAAAGGTCCAATGATAATTCCACCCAAAATAAATCCAATGACCGAACTCAAACCCAGTTTTCGAACCAATGGAACCATAATGATGGCTGCACCAAGAAAAATGAGCGCGGTCATTGCAAGGGAATTTTCCATTAGCTGATGTTGAGTGTTCTTTTTATTTTTTCTGAAATCTGAGTCAATTCCTCTTTTGTTAAATCGTCGGAATTGTGAACTGCAATTAATTCTTTAACTTCGATTTGATTTACTTTTAAAGATAAAGTGAGGGATCGCAATAATTCGCCGATCGTCGTTTCATACATTCCTTGCGGTGTATAATGTTCTGCTTTTCCACCCACGGTTACAATAATAATTGCATCTTTATTTTGAAGCGGATGATTTTTTTCCGTCGTCCAAGTCATGTCGAAAACCTCATCGATCCAAAGTTTCAAAAGCGGCGGAATAGAAAACCAAATCAAGGGAAAATGAAATATCAATCGTTCGTAATCTCTAATTCTTTTTCTCTCCTTAAAAGATTGAATGTGAAAATCGGGATATTCTTCATATAAATCTTTAAAAACCAAATTTTCAACACCCTCATATATTTTTACCAGTTCCACATTTGATGTAGAATATTCAAAATATGGATGAGCAAAAATGACGAGGGTTTTTTTCAACTTTTTGAATTTTTATAAAAATACTGAAAAAAAACAAAAATTACGATTTAATCGAAAAAATATATTCAGTATTTTTGGGAGATGAAGGTTGAAAAAGTAGTTACCAATAAACATAAAATAGAATTTTTAGCGTTTCCAGCGCGGCTTTTTTCGGGAGATTCAAATTATATTCGTCCGCTTGATAAAGACATTGATGGTGTTTTTGATCCGAAAAGGAATAAATTTTTTCGTTTTGGCGAATGTGAACGGTTTCTTTTTCTGAATGATCAAAAAGTGGTGGTAGGAAAGATTGCCGTATTCATTAATAAAAAATACAAACAAAAGCAACCAACGGGTGGATTTGGTTTTTTCGACTGTATTGATGAGGAGGAAACCGCGAATTTTATTTTTGATTTTGCAAAGAATTGGCTTCAGCAAAAAGGAATGGAAGCGATGGATGGACCGATTAATTTCGGGGAGCGCGACAAGTTTTGGGGACTTTTGACGGAGGGTTTTTCTGAACCGCTTTATGCAATGAATTACAATGCACCCTATTATAAGAAACTTTTTGAGAACTATGGGTTTCAGGTTTATTTCAATCAACTGTGTTTTGGTAGAAAAATTCATAATCCTGTCGCAGATAAATTTTTAGAAATGCACGAAAGAATTTCAAAAAACAAAGCCATTTCTGCAAAAAGAATGAAGGTAAAAAATTTGGAAAAATTCGCAATTGATTTTACAGAAATTTATAATAAAGCGTGGGCAAATCACGGGGAAGGAAAACAGTTGACCAACGCACAAACATTGAAGCTCTTCCTGACTTTAAAACCGGTTATCAACGAACATATTTCCTGGTTTGTTTACGAAAATGAAAAACCGATCGCCATGTGGATGAATATTCCCGATCTCAATCAGTGGTTTAAATATTTGAACGGAAAGTTTGGAATTTTGCAGAAACTGAAATTCCTTTTGATGAAGAAACTGACGAAAAATAAGAAGATGGTCGGTTTAGTTTTTGGGATTGTACCCGAATGGCAAAAAAAGGGAATCGATGGATTTATGATTTGGGAAGGAACAAAACACTTTAGAAAAGCTACAGATTTCGAAGATTACGAAATGCAATGGATCGGTGATTTTAATCCGAAAATGATGAAGATTGCAGAAAGTTTAGAGACTGAAGTAACTAGAAAATTAGCAACTTATCGTTTTCTTTTTGATCGAGAGAAGGAGTTTGAAAGGCATCCTGTTTTATGAAGATATCGCGGTACTAATTAAACTTCACGTCGCGAATATTCAAATAGTAAGTTACGTTGCCTTTCCAGTGGTTTTCTTCAGCGGTGAAGGCAATGTCGAAAGTTTTTTGTCGGAAATCATCAGCAAAGTTTCCGAGTTTAAAACCAACACATTCAATATTTTTACCTGTAGAATCTTGCTTGATGAAGAATTTTAAGTGGTTGCTTTCTTTTCCCATCGTTTTCACATATCCTGAAACTTTTTGATTCTCTAAGACCAAAACGGGTTTCATATTGTCGGGACCGAATGGTGCTAATTTCCGATGAAAATTGAAGAAATCTTTATCTAAATCATCAATGGTAACTTTGGCGTCAATTTTTATGCTCGGTTCTTTTTGGTGCTCCTGAATTTTTTCTGCAACTACTTTTTCAAATTTTTCTTTAAAGAGATCGAATTTTTCTTTTTCCATAGAAAGACCAGCTGCTGCAGGATGACCGCCAAATTTCAGAAAAAGGTCAGAACATTTTTCCAAGGCATCATGCACATCGAAATCTGCTATTGAGCGCGCTGAAGCGACCATTTCTCCATTATTTCCATCAGCAAAAACAATGGTTGGTTTATAATAAGTTTCCGTTAATCTGGATGCGACGATTCCGATAACGCCTTTGTTCCAAGTGGAACCATAAACTACGGTGGAGAAATTTTGAACTTGTCCCGTTGTTTCTACCTGCAAAAGCGCTTCTATTGTGCTGCTTGTGTCCATTTCGCGGCGGGAATCGTTGAGCGTAATGATGTCACTTACAATTTGATGCGCTTGTTTCAAATTATCGGAAACCATCAATTCAACTGCGGCTTTTCCCTGTGAAATTCTTCCAGCAGCGTTAATTTTTGGCGCGATTTCAAAAACAATATTTGAGATTTCGAAAGTTGCCAGTTTATCTTCGGGAATCAACATTCTAAGACCTAAATTTCGCGATTTCCGTAGAACTTTTAAACCTTGTTTTGCCAAAACTCGATTTTCTCCTGTCATCGAAACAATATCTGCAGCAATAGAAATCGCAAGCAAATCTGTCAATTCGAAGAGTTCGGCTTCGGGAATTTTATAAATCGTATTTAAACCTTGACACAATTTAAAACCAACACCACATCCGGACAATTCTTTGAAGGGATACCTGCAGTCTACTCTTTTTGGATCTAAAACGGCAACTGCAGCCGGAATTTCTTCTCCTGGTAAATGGTGGTCGCAGATGATAAAATCGATGTTTAAATTTTTTGCATATTCCACTTTGTCGAGTGCTTTAATTCCGCAATCGAGTGCAATAATTAGCGAAAAACTGTTCTCTTTGGCGAAGTCGATTCCTTCATTTGATATTCCGTATCCTTCAATGTTACGGTCGGGAATATAATAAGTAAGATATTTTTTATCGACAATTTTGCTGAGATAAAGATACATCAAGGCAACTGCGGTGGTTCCATCTACATCATAATCACCGTAAACCATTATTTTCTCCCCATTTTCAATCGCTGTCGCAATGCGATCGACCGCAAGTTGCATATCCTTCATGAGGAAAGGATTGTGAATATCGTTGAGGTTGGGTTTGAAAAATTCTCGCGCTTTTTGATAATTCTCGATGCCGCGCATGACTAAAATCTTGGATTCAAAAGTGCCGAAACCTAGAGATGTACTTAATCCATCTACAATTTCTTCATCGGGTTCGGGTTTGTAAATCCATTTTTGATTCATAATCTCACAAAAATAGAGTTTTTTTTTGAACTTTTTTAGTGATTTCGATTAAACAAAAAATACAGCTTCTAAATTAAAATAGAAGGGAGTAGTTCACGTAATAAATGTCAAAATCTTATAAAAGCAGAAGATTTGATGCAGGAAAGTAAAAAATTATGAAATTTAAAGTACAGTAATTCAACGAAGTAGCGATTAATTTGAATTTATTATAAATATTTTAAATCTAAAAAGGGAGACGGCTCGTAATTGATATTAGAACCAACTTAAAAAATATTTATTATGGAAAAAACAGTTCATGTATCAAACAAAGGAGCAACTTTGGATACAAACAGAAGAAATTTTCTGAAGTTAGGAGGTGCGGGTCTCTTAGTGGCCGGACTTACTTTGGCAGGATGTAGAAATGAAGAAATGGCTTATGAACAGCCAGATTCGATATTTGATCTAGGAACAGGAGATGTAGGGATTTTGAATTATGCATACGCATTAGAACAGCTGGAAGCTGATTTTTATACGAAAGTGGTGAATAATTTTTACAGCGGTATTTCGTCTGCTGAAAAACAAGTTTTCATTGATATTTATAACCACGAGGTTATTCACAGAGATTTCTTCAAAGCAGCAATTACCGCGGCAGGAGCTGCACCGACACCCAATTTAGAATTTAAATATGACGGCGTTGATTTCAATAGCAGAACTTCTATTCTTGCCACTGCGAAGGCATTAGAAGATACAGGTGTTGCAGCTTATAATGGTGCAGGTAAATACATTAAAAATTTAGATTATTTGGTCATTGCAGGAAAAATTGTAAGTGTTGAAGCCCGACATGCTGCTGCAATTAGAGATATTATCAATCCTGGATCTATGGATTTTGCGGGTGATGATGTGATTGGTTCCAATGGTTTAGATGTTGCAAAAGAACCGAAAGATATTGTTGCAGCTGCAGGATCATTCTTCAAAACGCCATTTACGTGGAAAGAACAAGGAATCGGGTAGAATTTATTAATTTTTAAAATCATTTATTATGAACTTACTTACAATATTAGATAAACTTTCGGACGATAAATTTTTCTCCACCGAAACATCAAGATTAGGGAGCTTGGCTCAGTTTTCAGACTTCGGAAAAAAAGCAGCAGTTGCAGCAATTCCTTTAGGATTAGGGTCATTTATGGCAACATCTGCAAAAGCTGAAACTACTCAGGAAGCAAGTTTTGCTGCAGCTTCAGCATTAACAGATGCGCTGCAATTGGCATTAACATTAGAGTATCTGGAAGACGAATATTATAGATTAGGAATCAATACTTCGGGTTTAATTCCGGCGGCAGATAAAGTTGTTTTTCAGCAAATCAGCAAGCACGAAACTGCTCACGTTGTATTTTTGAAAGCTGCAATATCATCTTTAGGAGAAACGCCTATAGCAAAACCTAATTTTGATTTTACTGCTGGTGGAAATTTTCAACCATTTACAGATTATCAACAGTTTATGACTCTTGCACAAGCTTTTGAGGATACAGGAGTTCGCGCTTACAAAGGTCAGGCGGGAAATGTTGCCTCCAATAAAGCAGTTTTGCAAGCCGCTTTACAAATTCATTCTGTGGAAGCAAGACATGCTTCTAAAGTAAGAAGAATGCGTATGAACAAAGGTTGGGTAGAATCGAATAACGGTGGAAATATGCCTGCAGCAACCAATGCGGTTTATGCTGGTGAAGAAAATGTAACACAAGCTGGTTATAACACTTCAACTTTATTCGGCGCCGCAGCAGGATCGGCTTCATTTGATGAAATCCTTACCGGTCAACAAGCTTCTATGATTGCGGGTCTATTTATCTCTTAAAAACACTTCTTTATATATCCTATCCTTTTCAAATTTTATTTTGGGAAGGATTTTTTTTGATCATAAAAAAACCGTCTTATCAATTGCTGATAAGACGGTTTTAAATGAGTTAAAATATATTAAGAATACATTTGCTGCTGCAATTCTTTGATTTTTTTGTCATCCAAGTATTCATCGTAAGTCATTTGTCTGTCGATGATCCCTTTTGGAGTTAATTCAATCACTCTGTTACAAACTGTTTCTAACATTTCGTGGTCATGAGAAGAAAGTAGAATAGTACCTTTGAAATTGGTCAATGAATTATTTAAAGTGGTAATACTTTCTAGATCCAGGTGATTCGTAGGTTCATCCATGAGGAGAACGTTGGCTCTTTGGAGCATCATTCGGCTGAACATACAACGCATTTTTTCTCCTCCCGAAAGGACTTTACAAGATTTCAATGCTTCATCTCCAGAGAAAAGCATTTTTCCTAAAAACCCACGCATATATTCTTCATGTCTTTCGTCGTCATTTTTAGTAAACTGACGCAACCAATCGACCAAATTAATATCTTCTTCGAAAAAACTGTTGTTATCCAAAGGCATATACGATTGGTTGGTTGTAATTCCCCAGTTAAATTCGCCTTTGTCTGCAGTAACATTACCTGCTAAAACTTCAAAAAATTCGGTAATTGCCAAACTGTTTTTAGAAAGTACCGCAACTTTATCTCCTTTTTTCAGATTCAAATCGATTTTTGAAAATAGAAGCTCGCCATCTTTTGTTTTTTCTAGATTTTTTATTTCTAAAATTTGATCACCGGCTTCCCGTTCTGTATCAAAAATAATTGCAGGATATCTTCTGGAACTTGGCTTAATGTCATCGATGTTTAGTTTGTCGATCATTTTTTTACGAGCAGTTGCTTGCTTTGCTTTTGCCACGTTAGAAGAGAATCGTGCAATGAAATCTTGCAATTCTTTTTTCTTGTCTTCAGCTTTTTTGTTGGCTTGCTGTCTTTGTCTTGTTGCCAATTGTGAGGCTTGGTACCAGAAAGAGTAGTTTCCGGTGTATAAATTTAACTTAGAATAATCTAAATCGGCAATATTGGTACAAACGGTATCTAAAAAGTGACGGTCGTGAGAAACTACAATTACTGTGTTTTCATAAGTTGACAAAAAGTCTTCTAACCACGCAATTGTTTCGATATCAAGATCATTGGTAGGCTCATCGAGAATCAAAACATCAGGGTTTCCGAATAAAGCTTGAGCCAAAAGAACCTTAACTTTATTTTGATTTTCGAGTTCACCCATTATTTGATAATGCATTTCATCTTTAACGCCCACGTTAGAAAGCATCGTCATCGCATCCGATTCAGAATTCCAACCCCCCATTTCGTCATAAGTAACTCCTAGTTCACCTGCTTTTATACCATCAGCATCAGAAAAATCTTCTTTTGCATAAAGAGCATCCATTTCTTCCTTTATTTTGAAAAGTTTCTCGTTGCCTCGAAGTACTGTTTCTAACACCGTGAAATTATCATACGCAAAGTGATTTTGCTCTAAAACAGACATTCTTTTTCCTGGCTCAAGTGAAACGTTTCCGGTTGTAGGGTCTTGGTCCCCTGTTAATATTTTAAGGAATGTAGATTTTCCGGCACCATTTGCGCCAATAATCCCGTAGCAGTTTCCTTTCGTAAACATAATGTTCACATCATCGAAAAGTACTCTCTTTCCGAATTGCAGTGATAAATTAGATACTGTTAACATATAGTTTTGTAAATTTGGCGCAAAATTACGAAAAGAAATTGGGTTTAAAGTTCCAATTTTGTGTGATTGTAAAAAGGTATAAATTTTTAACTTCTTTTTTTAAGATAAAATTTAGTTAAAATGCAGAAATTTAACATATCTTTAAAGTATTAAGTATCCAACAAAATGAAGATCGAAAAAACTATTAATATTTTTAATAAACGGGCTCGCTTCGAATATGAGCTTTTAGATGAAATTGAAGCAGGCATGGTGCTTACAGGGACTGAAATTAAATCTTTGCGGTCTTCCAAAGCGAGTATTACCGATGCGTTTTGCCAATTTATTGATGGCGAACTTTACATCATTAATATGATGATTGATGAATATAAATTGGGAACTTTTTATAATCATAAAACAAAAAGGGAACGGAAGTTGCTATTGCACAAACGGGAATTGCAAAAGTTTGAAAAAAAACTAAAAGATGTTGGAAATACCATAGTTCCTTTGAAATTGTATATTAATGACAAAGGAAAAGCTAAAATTTTAATCGCTTTAGGTCGGGGTAAAAAATTATTCGACAAACGCGATAGTATAAAAGAAAGAGAAAACAAACGAAATCTCGAGAGAATATTAAAGAAAAGTTAAAAAAAAGACCAAAAATCTTTGTTTATAAAGAAAAATTATATTTATTTTGCATTATCAATTATTTAATCATTTAATTCTATGAAAAATCTAAAATTAGGAATTTCAGCATTGGCACTTACTGTTGCCTCTACTGTTTTCGCTCAGACTACCAGTAACCCGTGGTTAATCGGTGTCGGTGCTCACGGAGTAAATCATGCTGCGGCTGGAGGGCAGATTGGAAATGTTTTCTCTACAGCTTTTGGTAGTGGTGATAACGGTCAGTTGTATAATCTTAACAATTTTACTATTACACCTCCACTTTCTAAGTTAACAGTAGCAAGAAACATCAATAAATACATGGTTCTTGACTGGCAAACTTCTGTAGGGAACGTTGATAACAAAAGAATTGGAATGGGAAAAGAATTTTTCCTAATGACTGGTTTAGGTCTTCAATTTAAATTCAACGGTCTTTGGAATGAAGAGTCTTGGTTTGATCCTTATTTAAGAGTTGGTGCAAACTACATGAGACATGATTATTCAGGTGTTGCATTTCCACTTACTGATACTAATGGAGATTACTACTCTGGGTTTTCATTTGAGCCATCTACTCAAAGAAGAAAAGATCACTTCACTGTTTCTACAGGTTTAGGATCTAATTTCTGGTTGACGAAAAACTTCGGTCTTGGTATTCAAGGTGATTATGTTTCTACTCCAATTGATAAATCAGATGTTGCTAACTTTTGGCAAGCTTCTGCTTCCCTTTTGTTTAGATTTGGTAATAACGACAGAGATAAAGACGGTATCTTAGATAAAGATGACAGATGTCCTGATACTCCAGGTTTAGCAGAATTCAAAGGATGTCCAGATACTGACGGAGACGGTGTTCCAGATATCGATGATCAATGTCCAGATGTTGCAGGTCCAGTTGAAAATCAAGGTTGTCCTTGGCCCGATACTGACGGTGACGGTGTAGTTGATAAAGATGATGCTTGTCCTACAGTTGCAGGTCCTGCTGAAAATCAAGGTTGTCCTTGGCCAGATACTGACGGTGACGGAATCTTAGATAAAGATGACGCTTGTCCTACAGTATTCGGATTGAAAGAATACAATGGATGTCCTAAACCACAAACTGTAATTGCTGACGAAGCTACAGGAGCGCTTAAAGGAATTTTCTTTGATTTCAACAAAGCTACAATCAGAAAAGAATCTAGTTCTAAATTAGATATGGCTTCTGAAATTATCAAAAATTCTAACGGTGGTACTTTCTTATTGACAGGTGAAACTGACAAAAAAGGTTCTGACGTTTATAACTTGAAATTATCAAGACAAAGAGCTGCAGCAGTAGTAAACGCTCTTGAAGCAAGAGGAGTTTCTTCAAATCAACTAAAATCTAAAGGTGTTGGTGAAGCAAACGCAGTAGTTTCTGAAACTGCAACTGATGCTGAAAGAATGACTGATAGAAAAGTAGTTGTAACTGCTGTTGATAAAGCTGCTTTTGATGCAATGGATAAGTCTGACTTACCAGTTGTTATCAAGAAAGCTGCTAAACCAGCTAAGAAATCAATGAAAAAGAAATCTTCTAAAAAGAAATAATTTATAATTATTTTTAAATCTTAAATAAAAACGCTCCCAATTTTGGGGGCGTTTTTTATGAATTTATGTAAATTTGCAACATTAATAAATACAACTTATGGGACGCGCATTCGAATATAGAAAAGCTTCAAAAATGGCTCGTTGGGATAAAATGGCCAAAACATTCTCCAAAATTGGAAAAGACATTGCTCTTGCTGTGAAAGCGGGCGGTCCCGATCAAGATTCAAACCCGGCTTTGAGAAGATGCATCCAAAATGCGAAAGGGGCAAATATGCCAAAAGACAATGTAGAAAGAGCCATCAAAAAAGCAAGTGGAGCAGATGCGGAGCAATATGAGGAAATTACTTACGAAGGATATGGTCTTGGAGGTGTGGCGTTTTTTGTTGAATGCACCACCAATAATCCAACGAGAACAGTCGCTAATGTAAGAGCCATCTTCAATAAATTCGATGGTAGTCTTGGTAAAAATGGCGAACTCGCCTTCATCTTTGATAGAAAAGGTATTTTTTCAATCGATAAATCTTCAATAAAAATGGATTGGGACGATTTCGAAATGGAAATGATCGATGGCGGTGCAGAAGAAGTTGAAAGTGACGACGATGAGGTTATGATTACAACCGCTTTCGAAGATTTCGGTACGCTTTCTCACAAATTAGAAGAATTAGGATTGGAAGCAAAAAGTGCAGAACTCGAAAGAATTCCGAATAACTCCAAAGAAGTAACTGAAGAACAGTTTAAGATTAACATGAAAATGCTCGACCGTTTTGAAGAAGACGATGACGTTCAAAATGTTTATCATAATATGGAAATAACAGATGCTTTGCTAGATTCTTTATAAGAAAATAATATCCCATTCATTTGTAATTAACATTCAATTCTTTCCTTTGCACAAAAGCAATGAAAAGAAACGTTGACGTAGTTGTAATTTCAGATGTTCATTTGGGAACTTACGGGTGCAAGGCTAAAGAATTGTTGAGATATCTCAATTCCATTCAGCCGAAAACTTTAATTCTCAACGGTGATATCATTGATGTTTGGCAATTTAAGAAATCCTATTTTCCAAAATCTCATTTGAAAGTCATTAAAAAAATACTTTCATTCGTTACCAAAAACACCGAGGTTTATTATGTAACCGGAAATCATGATGAGATGTTCCGAAAGTTTGCTGATTTTGAACTGGGAAAACTTAAAATTTGCAATAAAATTTGTCTAACCATCGATGAAAAGAAAACCTGGTTTTTCCACGGTGATGTTTTCGATGCCTCTGTGCAGCATTCTAAATGGATCGCAAAATTGGGTGGAAAAGGGTACGATTTACTTATCCTTATCAATACCTTGGTCAATTGGTTTTTGCAGAAATTGGGTAAAGAAAAATATTCATTTTCCAAAAAAATTAAAAACAACGTAAAAAAGGCGGTGAAATTTATCGGTGATTTCGAACTCACTGCATCCGAACTTGCCATAGACAATCAGTATGATTACGTGATTTGCGGCCACATTCATCAACCTCAAATTCGGGAAGTTAGCAATAAAAATGGCTCCTGTATTTATATGAATTCTGGTGATTGGATCGAGAATTTATCAGCGCTCGAATACCATGATAAGGAATGGAGTATTTTCTATTACGAAGAGCATCAACATTCATTAAAAGATGATGATGTAGAAGAAATACAGGAAATGAATCATTTGGAATTGTTAAAGGTCGTAACCAATTTTTCCTAATGAAAGTTTTATACGCATTCCAAGGAACAGGAAACGGCCATATTGCAAGAGCGCAAGAAATTATTCCAATTCTTAAAAAATATGCAGAAGTTGATACTTTAATTAGTGGTCATCAATCTCAATTGAAGGCCGATTTTGATATTAATTTGCGCTTTAAAGGGATTTCTTTGCTATACAACAAAACAGGCGGTTTGTCTTACCGTAAAACCTTTACCGAAAATAATATTTTTGAGGCGGTAAAAAATATCAAGCAACTTCAACTTTCGCAGTACGATTTAATTATTAATGATTACGAACCTTTAACTGCATGGTCTTCCAAATTGAGGGAATTGCCCATGATCGAGTTGAGTCATCAAGCTTCCTTATGTTTTGAGGAAACACCAAAACCTTTAAAAAAAGATTTGTTGGGATCTTTCATTCTCAATTATTACGTTCCAAGCGACCGAAAAATCGGTTTTCATTTTGAGAATTATCACCCTCAAATAAAAAAACCTGTTATTAGAAAGAAAATCAGAAGTTTAAATCCTGATCGAAAAGGATATTATCTCGTTTATTTACCAAGTTTTTCAGACCTCAATATCATTCAGGTTTTAAAAAATATTCCTGTGGAATGGAAAATTTTTTCGAAATACAGCCAACTGCACTATCAACAGGAAAATGTTGAAATTTTTCCCATTGATGAAATTCAGTTTTTAAAGTATTTTGAAAATTGCGAAGGAATTTTATGCAATGCCGGTTTCGAAACTCCCGCAGAAGCTTTGTTTATGGATAAAAAATTATTCGTAATTCCGATTCATAACCAATATGAGCAAGAATGCAATGCTTTTGCTTTAGAGAAAATGGGATTTCCGACCTCGAAGATTTTAAATGCAGAAGAAATTAAAAATTGGGTAAATTCTGAGCAACATTTTAAAGTCGATTATCCCAATAACATCGAAGAAATCTTATTAAATGAGGTTTTAAGCTTTCAATAAAATATCTTCTACGTCTTTCATTCTGTTCATTACAGATCTTGCGTAAGAACAATGTGGATAAACTTTCCAGTTGTTTTCGCGTGCGAATTTGATGGCTTCTTCAACCAGATATTTTCCCATTCCGCGACCTTCAAATTTTGCATGGACCAAAACAAAGGAAATAATAAGTTTATTTTCTTCCGGGAAAATAGTGTAGGTTAATCTTCCTACTTCTTCTTCATCCTTGTTCAAAAGTAAAACGCCGCCGTTTCCGGATCTATCATTGATGTATTCCATTTTTGGTGATTTTGTTCTTTAAATTTAAGGAAAATAAATGAAAGCGAAATTTTAGATTTAATAAATCACTTTTTTTTTCGCGATTGTTGCAGCCCAGCTTGAGCGGAAATCCTTTTTTGGGTCGTCATCAGACGAAACAAAAAAGATTGGGAGCGGAAGATGGATAAAGCTGCCCAAAAAAGCATGTAAAAATCAGACCTCTTTTCCTGTGTAAAAATTGTAATCTTTGATGATGACTCCAATGAATTGCCGGTCTGTAAATTGATTGGGAAGGAGCTCTAGTTTTAGAATACCTTTGATCTTGGTCGAAAGTTTAGAGAGGATTTCTTTGTCGTTCGTTACAAGCGCTTTTTGGTAGTTTTCTTTTATAATTCTCACGTCATTATCGGTGAGTGCAATAACTTGTGGGAAAACAGGAATATAATCTGCCGATAGATTTTCCAAAATCGTATGAGAAATCGTGACGGGATTTTTCAGAAGTATTACCGCGGTTCCGGATGCGATTCCTCCTAAACGCTGATTGTTCTTCGAAATAATCATCGTGATTAATCCAACAACGCCTGAATTGGAAAATACATCAATCAACCGAAAAAACCAACGAATCAGGTAATCGCCAAATCCTGCCTGAAATCCATCGATTTTCACCACTTTAATTTTCGTCATTTTTTTTCCGAAGGTTTGTCCTTCCATTAAACTTTCGCAAACCAATGTATAGATGTGAATCGGCATTGTAATAAGGATTATAACTGCCATAACCGACCACGTATCGAGCTGATCAAGATAAAGTCCCAAATTAAAAACACGAAAAAACAGCAGATAAGCAACCAACAAATAGGCAGCTTTGATGAGCATATCAATGCCAAAAGCCAATATTCTTACTCCAATACTTGCAATATTGAAATTTATATTTACATTTTGTGAAGTATTTATGGCGATCAGCGACATATTTTTATTATTTTAGCTTCTTATGAGAGAAGTGGCATTCATCAAACAAAATAAAGAAAAATGGTTGGGAATCGAGCAGATTATCGCGGGAAAATTAAAAATAAATCCGGATGATCTCTCCTCGCTTTACATCAATTTGGTGAATGATTTGTCTTTTGCGCAAACGTATTACCCGAAGAGCAAGACTACGGTGTATTTGAATAATCTTTCCTCTCTTATTTTTCAGAAAATTTACAAAACGAGAAGAGTTGAGAAAAACCGATTCATCTTTTTTTTCAAAACTGAAGTCCCACTTTTGGTTTATCAGTATCGAAGGTATTTATTTTATGCATTTGGATTTTTCTTTTTATTCACGATGATCGGATTTATATCTGCATATTATGATAAAGAATTTGTAAAAATTATTTTAGGAGAAGAATACGTAAACAAAACGATTGAAAATATTAAAAAAGGAAATGCAGTCGGCGTTTATCAGCAAGGTTCGAATTGGGGAAGCGCAATTGCGATTACAGTGAACAACCTGAAAGTAGGCGCTGTTCTTTTTCTATATGGCGTTTTTGGCGGGGTCGGAACTTTATATGCCTTGCTCCAAAATTGCATTATGCTCGGTTCATTTCAGTATTTTTTTCACGAACACGGCGCTTTAAAAGACAGTGCAAAAGGAATTTGGCTTCATGGCGTTTTCGAAATTTTCAGTATGGTGGTAGAAACAATGGCGGGTTTAATTTTAGGAGCTTCCATTCTTTTTCCCAGAACTTATTCGCGTTTTAATTCTTTTAAATTAGGATTCAAAGATTCGTTCAAGATATTTCTCAGCACCGTTCCTTTCACCATTATGGCAGGAATAATTGAAGGTTATCTTACAAGATATGCTTTGGTAATGCCGCCAATTTTAAACGGTTTCCTTATTTTCGGCACGCTTGCAATTATTGGCTCCTACTATTTTATTTACCCCTATTTCACTTCAAAAAAACACCTTAATAATGCAGTTTTACCAGAAACGGAACTTCGGAACTTTCATTAGTGATACTTTTACCTTTTTCAAAGAAAATGGTAAAAATTATTTCAAAAATTATTTAATGATCAATGGGATTTTATTGATCTTAATGGTGTTGATTTTTGTAGTCGGATACCGCGAATTATTTTCTCAAATGTTGGGTTCCAATACGCAAGGTCAGAATTATTATTTCCAGGCGTACTTTCAGGAAAATACCGCAGTCTTAACCGTGGTTTCGGCAACGGTGTTTGTACTTTTCTTGGCAGTCATGATGGTTTCCTATTCTTATCCTATTTTATACCTGAAAAGATTGAGCGAAACGGGAAACAAAAACATTAAAGCCGACGAAATTTTAAAGGATGTAAAAAGTAATTTCGGACGGTTTATTACGTTTTTCTTTGGTTTACTTTTTATCGTAATGCCACTTTCGTTTGTACTTCTAGGGATTTCTGCCTTTTTAATGATTCTTGTAATCGGATTTTTTCTGCTGATGTTACTCGGACCCGCAATCTTAAATGTCGTCAATTTTTTGATGTTCGATTATTTTAACACGAAAAGAGGTTTTTTCGATTCTCTGAGTTATGCGGTAAGAGCACAGTTTTCTTATAAAAACGGTCGCGACAAATCACCATTCTGGAAATATTGGGGTTCAACGGTTGTGCTTTATTTGCTGATTCAAACCGTAACTTCGGTCTTTGCGATGGTTCCGATGATGATTATTTCGGGCGCCTTATTTACGGTTCCTGAAAATGGTAATTCACAAGAAGTGTTGGAAGGTTCGATGGGAATTTTGTTTTTCATCATCTATGGAATCTCAATTTTAGTTTCTTTTTTAATGATCAATGTGGTTTTTGTAAACTCTGGTTTGCAATATTACGACAGCAGAACTGATCTTCACCGAAATGTTGATCTTTCCGAAATTGATAGGATTGGTACGGATGAAATTTAGAATATTAACTCTTTTTCTGCTTTTTTCAATCTTCGGGATTTCTCAGGAAATTCCGACTTCTTCGCCTGCGGTAAGGATCGATTCCTTGGTTTATTCTTCAGGAAAATATTCTGCAGATTCTCTCCTCAAAAGAAATCCTTCTACGGATAATATTATTTTTCCTAAAAATTTCGATCCTCAATTTCAATCAAAATACAAAGGCCCCGAATTCGATTATACCACTGTAAAACCGCGGGAATCTTTGTGGCAGAAGATTGCGAAGAAAATTAAAAAAATTCTCGAATCTGTTTTTGGCGAAGTTGATCCTAACAAAGCTTCGTCGTACACTGAAATTATTATGCGGCTTTTTGCCATTGTAATTATTGGTTTGGTGCTTTATTTCTTTATTCAATTTTTGCTTAATAAAGATGGAAATTTCTTTTTTGCAAAGAAGAACAAGAAATTCAATATTACCAATCACGATTTACAGGAGAATATTCATGAAATTGATTTCAAAGAATCGATCGAGAAATTGGAGATAAATAGAGATTACCGTTCCGCAATTCGCTATCATTTTCTTTTTGTTTTGAAGAGATTAACTGATCATGCACTGATCAGCTGGAATCCGGAGAAAACCAATAAAGATTACTTGCGGGAATTGAAAACGACCGATTTAAAAAACAGTTTCAGTGAACTGTCTTATATTTTTGATTTCGTATGGTACGGAGAATTTGAAGTCAGTGAAGAGCGCTACAAAAGTTTAAAAGAGAAATTCACGCAATTTAAACTCTAATGAGTAAAGTAAAACAGAACTTTTAGAGTTGAAAGTTTTTAGATAAAAAATGAACAAAACATTCCAATTATACGGTATTATTTTCATCATCCTGATGTTGGTTTTGGCTTTGCTCGAACTCAATAAAACGGAAGTGACGGATTGGCGTAAAAATTTCGAGGTGAACCAAAAATCTCCTTTCGGTCTATTTGTTTTTAATAAGGAGGCAAATCATTTGCTCAATAATGAATTAAATCGATCGGATCGCTCTCCTTACGAACATTATAAAACCCAAAAAGAAAACCTGCATAATATTTTAATCATTCAATCGGAGATCGATTTTGAGTCTTGGAAGAAAATCCTAGAACATGTAAAATCAGGTTCCGATGCACTCATCATTGCCGAAGATTTTCACCCAATGATTGCTGATTCTCTCCATTTTAAAACGTCTAACGTTAGTCTTCGGACTGATAATATTCTTACGCTCACCGATGATAAATTCTCGAATGATTCTATTAAGATTGATAAATTACCTGCAGGTCAAGGATTTTCGGCGATCGATAAAGATCAAGAAATTTTAGGAAAAGCTCTTCTCGATGGTGGAAAGGTGAATTTCATTAAAATAAATGTTGGGAAAGGTCATTTTTATCTTCACACCGAACCTTTAATTTTGACCAACTATTATTTGCTGAAGCCAGAAAACCAAAAGTATGTACAAGATGTGTTTTCTTATCTCCCGAAACGCAAAACAATTTGGTTTACGCAGTCTAATAAAGCAAACACCGAATCGCAATCGCCATTGAGATTTATTTTGTCGAAGCCTCCACTTCGGTTTGCATGGTGGTTATTCTTGGCCGGACTTTTATTATTCGTTATTTTTAATGCTAAAAGAAAACAAAGAATTGTTCCCGTCATCGAACCATTGAAAAACAAGTCGGTAGAATTTGTAAAAAGCATCGGGAATTTGTACCTGCAGGAAGGTGATTTCCACGAAATGATGGCCAAAAAAGCACAGTATTTTTTAAACCGAGTTCGGCATGAATTAATGATCGACACGCAGCATTTAGATGAAAAATTTGTGCAATCTTTACACCTGAAAACAGGAAAAAGCCTGGAAAAAATTAACAAAGCAATTGATTTCATTAAAAGAGGACAAGATCCTTCTGCAAGTGTGATGAAGGAAGATTTGATGCAAATGAACCGATTGCTCGACGAAATATTAAAATAATAGAAACACAGATTTATTCAATTTACAATGAATTGATCTCCAAAAAATACCTATGGAAAATTTTGAAAACACAAGTTCGAGTCCCGTAATTCCTGAATTTCAACCGCGACTTGATATGAAGGAGCTTCAGCAAAGTTTAGAAGCCGTAAAAGCGGAGATCGGAAAAGTAATTGTCGGTCAGGAATCCATGATTGAGCATTTATTAGCGGCACTTTTATCCAACGGTCATGTTTTGATCGAAGGAGTTCCGGGAGTTGCGAAAACCATTACGGCAAAATTACTTGCGAAAACGATCGATGTTGGTTTCAGTCGAATTCAGTTTACCCCAGATTTGATGCCTTCTGATATTTTAGGAACTTCCATTTTTAATGTTAAAAATTCTGAATTTGAGTTTAAAAAAGGACCTATTTTTTCCTCTTTTATTTTAATTGATGAAATCAACAGATCGCCCGCAAAAACGCAATCCGCTTTGTTTGAGGTGATGGAAGAACGCCAAATCACGATGGATGGTAAACAATACCAAATGCAGGAACCTTTTCTTGTCGTGGCAACTCAAAATCCGATTGAACATGAAGGAACTTATCGACTTCCAGAAGCGCAATTGGATCGATTTCTCTTTAAAATTAATGTGGGTTATCCTAATCTTTCACAGGAAATTCAAATCATTAAAAATCAACATTCAAACAAATTAGAAGATAAAACCGATGCAGTTCAAAAGGTAATTTCCGGCGTGCAGTTAAAAAATTATCAGCAGATTGTGAAAAACATCTTGGTAGAACCACAATTGCTGGAATATATTGCGAAAATAATTATCAATACAAGAGAAAATCAATTCTTGTATTTGGGAGCTTCACCCAGAGCAAGTTTGGCTTTGTTGACTGCTTCGAAATCGTTTGCTGCAATTCGAGGTCGTGATTTTGTAACGCCAGAAGATATCAAAGAAGCGAGTTACGCAGTTTTACGTCACCGTGTTATGGTTTCTCCAGAGCGGGAAATGGAAGGCTTGACTGCAGATGAAATCATCAGACAAATTTTAGAAGCGATTGAAATTCCGCGGTAATCATTTTTAGAACTACAAGTCGCACAAATGTTTTCTGGCAAAATATTCAGGAGAAATAATTGAGTCCTGAAAAACGAAAAAATTAACTTTAAAAAAGTAAAACTTTTAAGCCTTTTTGGTAAAAGCTTTCAACATGAAAAATGTATTCCTCAATAACCGTTTTTTCTTTGCGCTTTTCGGAGTGGGGATTTGTTATGTTCTGGCTTTTTTCTTTCCCATACTGATGGGAGTTGCACACGGGTTTTTGATCGTCGTTTTTTTAGCAATCTTCGTGGATTATTTGCTTTTGTTTAGGGAGAAAAATGCAGTTCAAGCCCAAAGAATTCTGCCAGAAAAATTATCCAATGGTGATCAAAATTCAATAAAAGTTGATCTTAAGAATAATTATCCTTTTCAGATTAAAACCGTAACCATCGATGAAATTCCTTTTCAGTTTCAAAAGCGGGATTTTTTTATAGAAAGAAGTATTGAAGCCAAAAAAAATGTTCTTTTCGAATATGTTTTAGAACCCAAAGAACGCGGAGAATACAGTTTTGGAAATCTGAATATTTTTGCACAGACCTCTTTAGGATTTGTTTCGCGACGATTTACCTTTCAAAAAGATGAGTTGGTTCCAAGTTATCCTTCCTTTATTCATTTGAGAAAATATGAATTAATGGCGCTACAGAACGAATTTCTTTTGGGCGGAATAAAAAAAATACGGAAGTTGGGACACACGATGGAATTTGAGCAAATCAAAGATTACATTCCAGGCGACGATGTACGAACCATCAACTGGAAAGCAACATCCAAGCGGAATCAATTAATGGTGAATCAATTTCAAGACGAAAAATCGCAGCGGATTTTTATGCTTATCGATAAAGGCAGAACCATGCAAATGCCTTTCAATGGCTTGAGTTTATTAGATTATTCGATCAATGCGACCATGGCTTTGAGTCATATAATCCTCAAAAAAAATGATCGCGCAGGAATGATGACTTTTTCTAAAAAAGCAGAAAATAAAGTGGCGGCAGATAACAAATCGGGACAGCTCAAAAAGATTTCTCAAGCGCTTTATAATATTCAGACCAATTTTTTCGAAAGTGATTTCAGCCGATTGTATCAGGAAGTAAGACTCCATATTGGGCAGCGAAGTTTAATCGTACTTTTTACAAACTTCGAAACTTTAGATGCGGTAAACCGACAGATGAAATATTTGCGAGGCATTGCAAAAAACCATTTGTTGGTGGTTATTTTCTTTAAAAATGCTGAGCTTCAGAGTTTGATGAATACCAATCCCGAAAATATTCAAGCAGTGTACGACGAAATCATCGCAGAAAAATTAGAGTATGAGAAAAAACTCATTATTCAGCAACTTAGGAAATATGGTATTTACACAGTATATACGCTTCCTGAGAATTTGAATCTCGAAGTTATAAATAAATATCTGGAACTTAAAGCGAGAGGAATCTTGTAATTAAAAGTTTTGTCTTTTTTTAGACAAATAATTAAAAAGACCGTAAATCGCTAAAATTAGCAGTAAAATTGTAAACCAGTTCATCATTTTTGTATTTGGCACTAAATTAATAATAAAGTGTGTTTCAAAATACCGTTAAATCACCCATTTTTATGAAAATTACTCTTAATCGAATCAACGACGAATATTTATTTGAGTGCAAAAATTCTATAGGAAATTCAATCCTTTTAGATAATATTTCTCAAACAAAGGAAACAAAAGGAGTTTCTCCTATGGAGTCTCTTCTAATGGCAGTTGCAGGTTGCAGCGGCATCGACATGGTTTCGATCATGAAAAAACAGAGACAAACACTTACTCATTTTTCTGCTGAAGTTGAAGGCGAAAGGGTTCAGAAGGACGAAGCAAAACCTTTTAAAACCATCACAGTGAAATTCTTTTTGGAGGGAAAAATAGATCCGAAAAAGGCACTGAAAGCCGCAGAACTTTCTTTTGAAAAATACTGTTCGGTTTCCAAGACTTTAGAACCCAACGTAACGGTAAGTTATGCGGTTTTTGTGAATGGAGAAAAAGTGGAAATTTAAATTTTTGAGGACTATTTATCGCGGTCTCGATCCCATTCTCGGCTGAATCAGTTTAGCAATCGTCGCAGTCCAACCTGTTTGGTGAGATGCCCCGATTCCTTTGCCTGTATCGCCATTGAAATATTCGTGAAACATAATGTAGTTTTTAAAGAATTCATTGTGATTTAGTAAATCATTTCCACCATTGAATGCGCGGTTTCCCTTTTCATCACTCTTAAAAATAGAGTAGAGTCGTTGGCTTAAGTCTGTTGCAACATAATCGAGATTTCTCATCGCGCCACTTTTTGCCGGATATTCAATCTGCAGATTGTCGCCATAATAATAAAAAAACCGCTGTAAACTCTCTACAATTAAGAAATTAATAGGAAACCAAATCGGTCCACGCCAATTGCTATTTCCGCCAAACATACTGCTGTCACTTTCAGCCGGAGTATATTTTACAGTGAAATCTTTTCCATCTACCGAAAATACATAGGGATTTTCGGCATAAACTTTAGACATTGAGCGGATTCCAAAATCGGAAAGAAATTCATTTTCATCCACCATTCGGTTTAGAACTCGGGTCAATCGATTTTTGCGCAAAACGCTCATCAAAAGTTTTCCGCCGCGACCTTCTACTTCCCAATGAGAAACCAGATTAGCGAGTTCGGGCTTATTATTCAGGATCCAATCCATTCTTTTTCGGAAGTTGGGAAGTTTTTCTAACAGTTCATGTTCTACGACTTCCACTGCAAACATTGGAATTAATCCTACAATACTTCTTAGTTTCAAGGAAACAGAATCGCCATTGTTCAGTTGTAAAAGGTCGTAAAAGAAACCGTCTTCTTCATTCCAAAGTCCATTTTTTGTTTCACCCAAATTGTCCATTGCCGCTGCAATGTAAAGGTAATGTTCAAAAAATTTGATTGCCATATCTTCATAAATTGGATTGTATAGAGACAACTCCATTGAAATTCGCATCATATTGAGTGCATACATTGCCATCCAACTCGTTCCATCTGCTTGTTCTAAATGATCGCCATTTTTAAAATTCATATTTCGATCAAATGCACCGATATTGTCAAGGCCTAAGAAACCGCCACCAAAAACATTTTTTCCGTTTTTATCTTTTCGATTCACCCACCACGTAAAATTCAGCAGTAATTTTTGGAAAACACTTTCCAGAAAAGGAATATCGGGTTTTCCGTTTAATTTTTCATCAATTTTAAAAACCCGGAAAGTAGACCAAGCGTGAACGGGTGGATTTACATCACTAAAATCCCATTCATACGCAGGAAGTTGACCATTGGGATGGATGTACCATTCTTTTGTCAATAATTTTAACTGATGTTTCGCAAAACCAGAATCTAAAATTGCAAATGGTACGCAATGGAAAGCTAAATCCCAAGTCGCAAACCAAGGATATTCCCATTTATCTGGCATGGAAATAACGTCTTTGTTTTGCATGTGTTCCCATTCTGTATTACGAACATAGTGATTGAAATTTCTTGGGTTTTCAGATTTTATATCACCTTTCAGCCATTTAGAAACATTATAATGGTAGAATTGTTTATTCCACAATAAGCCTGCAAATGCTTGTCTTTGAACATTTTTTTCTTCTTCATCGTTGATTTCCCGTTGAATACTGCTGTAAAATTCATTGGCTTCTGCTTTTCTTAAACTAAAGATATCGTCGAAGTCAAAAAAGGCATCTTCCATCTCATGTGGGCTCAGTCTAAATTCGAAAATTTTGCATTCTTTTGCTTCAATTTCGGTATCAATTAAGAAACAGGCTTTTGTCCCACATTGGTCTTTATTTATTGCGTTTGTATTATTCTGAATTAGAAAATCATTAATTCCATCCTTAAAAAATTTCGCTGACGAAGCTGTATTTAAAATTTTGGCTGGATTTGTTTCATTATTACAAAATAATGCAATGCTGCTTTGGTCTCTGGAATAAAGCCTTTTTAAAGGTATTGAATCGTGATCGATATTGATAACACCGTTGACCGAGGATTTTAGTTGTGGTTCGTAGTTTCCATGTCCCCAATTCCAATTATTTCTAAACCAGATGGTTGGGAGAATTACCAAAGGCGCTTTTTGTGTACTTCGGTTTTCTACAACAATTCTAATTAGGAAATCATCATGGTTAATTTTAGCATATTCAATGAAAATATCAAAATAATTATTGTCGTTGAAAATTCCGGTGTCTAATAATTCAAATTCGGAGTCATGTTTTGATCTTCTTCCGTTTTCTGCAACCAATTCATCATAAGGAAATTCTTGGATTGGATATTTATAAACCATTTTCATGTAGGAATGAGTTGGCGTATTATCGAGGTAATAATACAATTCTTTAACATCTTCGCCGTGATTTCCTTCGTGATTACTTAGTCCAAAAAAACGTTCCTTAATCATTTTATCTTTCCGATTCCAAAATGAAAAGGCAAAACAAAGTCGCTGTTTAGAGTCACATATTCCTGCAATTCCATCTTCACTCCACCGGTAAGCTCTACTAATGGCGTCACTGTACGTAGTATGTCCCCACGCATTTCCATTAGAGCTATAATCTTCCCGAACCGTTCCCCATTGTCTGTTGCTTACATAAGGACCCCATTTTTTCCATTTCTCATCAAGCATTCGTTCTTTTTCGGCAATCATATCATATAATTTCTGCTGCGAAATTACTAATTAAAATTATTTTCGAAAATTTGTAAAATCTAAATATAATGCTTTCCTTTGCAGAATATTAGGTCATACACATATTGAAAATGTTATTAAGAAAGGTGGAGAGATAAGACTCTATGAAACCTTGGCAACCCTTCGGAAACGAAGAAGGTGCTACATTCTTACCCAGTCTGGGTGAAGATAACAGAAACTTTTTTTACCATTCTTGGTAGCATTTTCAATTTTATTTTTAAGAAAAATTGAAAAATTCGCTACAACATATCAAACTCAAAAATCAAATTTTAGAATCAGGAAAAATTCTTGATATCGATTTGTCGTATCAGTTATTCGGACCGGATTTACATTCTGCCCCGATTATTTTAGTTAATCATGCATTTACCGGAAACTCCAATGTTTCTGGCGAAAACGGATGGTGGAATTCTTTAATTGGCGAAAATAAAAAGATAGATACTACTTATTACTCTGTCATTTGTTTCAATATTCCAGGCAATGGTTTCGATGGGAATTTGATTGATAACGCGCTCGATTTTAGAACAAAAGATCTTGCAACTATTTTTCTTTCAGGTTTAGCATTTTTGAACATCCCAAAACTTCATACCATTATTGGTGGATCTCTCGGTGGTGCAATTGGGTGGGAAATGCTTTCAATTAAAGCCGATTTGGCCGAAAACTTCATTCCGATTGCGTGTGATTATAAAACGTCTGATTGGCTGAATGCTCAATGTTTAGTGCAAGAGTTTCTTTTGAACCAATCTGAAAAACCTTTAGAAAAAGCCCGTATTCATGCGATGTTATGTTACCGAACACCGGAATCTTTAAACCAACGCTTTAAAAACGAAATTCATCCTGAACAGAATATATTCAAATCCCACGATTGGCTCAACTTCCACGGAAAAAAAACTCAGCGAAAGATTCAGTCTAAAAGCGTATCGACTGATGAATCAATTGTTGAGGTCGATTAATGTGGATCAGGAAGATTTAAAGAAAATTGAAGCGAACATCCATTTTATCGCGGTTGATTCTGATCAGTTTTTTCCGGCTTTTGAAATGCTGAATTGTTTTGAAATTTTACAAAAAACCAACGCAAACACTTTCTATCACGAAATAAAATCCATTCATGGGCACGATGCATTTTTAATGGAATATGATCAACTTAACTACCTCTTAAAATCAGTTTTTAATGAAAAATAGAACCGAAATAAAAATTTTAAAACATAAATCCATCATTAAATTTGAAGGGAAGAATTTCTTGGGCGAAGTAGGAATTGACGGCAGAATTTTTAAGGCTTTAACTTACGCCAGAATCAGCGTTGGAGTCATTTCACAGCAAGCCGTAGAGAGTGGAATTTCTGTTTTGGTTAATGAATCGGATTCGGAAAAAGCAGTAAATTGTTTGATCGAAGAATTTGAGAACGAAAGAAAATCCGGAAAAGTAAGTCAGATTTATAGTATTAATAACGTTTCTGTTTTAAGTTTTGTAGCGCAGGATTTTAGTAAAATAATGTCGGAATTGGCCAGAAATAATATTTTTCCACTCATATTAAATCAAATTTCTGCAGAAAATCGTGTCAATATTGTCGTAACTTCTTCTCAGGATGAAAAAGCTAAAAACATTATCGAAGCAGAGATTTTCGCGAAACCGAAAACGGTTCATTTAGCCATCATTGGTCACGGAAAAGTTGGTTCCACGTTAATCGAACAAGTTCTTCAAAAATCTGAAGATATCCGAAACCGAAAAAAACTGGATTTAAAAATTGTGGCAGTCGCAAATTCCAGAAAAATTGCTTTTAATAGAGACGGTTTTAGTGAAAATTGGTCCGATGATATTTTAGTTTCGGAGCAAGATTCGAATGTAGATTCTTTAATTGCTTTTTCCCAGAAAAATCAGTTAGAAAACCTAATCGTAGTAGATAATACAGCGAGTTCAGATTTTGTGAAAAACTACAATACTTTTGCTGAAAATGGGTTCGATTTGGTTTCATCCAACAAAATTTTTAATACGTTGCCCATTTCAGAATACCGCGATTTCAGAAATATTTTAGCAAAGAAAAATAAGAAATATTTGTATGAAACCAATGTTGGAGCAGGATTACCTTTAATTGATACCATTAAATTATTGCATCTTTCCGGCGAAAATATTACCAGAATTAAAGGCGTTTTCTCTGGTTCGCTCAGTTATATTTTCAATAATTTTTCCGTGCGCGACGAGAAGTTCTCCACCATTTTAAAGGAAGCCATGGAAAAAGGGTTCACCGAACCAGATCCACGCGAAGATCTTTCCGGAAATGATGTCGCCCGAAAATTGTTGATTTTAGCGCGTGAACTCGATTTAAGCAATGAATTCAGCGATATTAAAATCGAAAATCTAATTCCGAAAAACTTAGTGAAATTAGACCAAGAAGAATTTTTAACTCAATTAAATTTTCTGGATGAACATTTCGAAAACGTGAAAAAAAATCTAAAAGAAGGGGAAGTTCTCCGTTTCGTTGGCGATTTACATGGCGATCTGCAACAGGAAAAAGGCGAATTGGATGTTCAATTAATTTCCGTTCCGGCTAATTCGGCACTCGGACAATTAAAAGGTTCCGATTCTATTTTCGAGATCTACACCGAAAGTTATGGTGAAAATCCGCTTGTCATTATGGGAGCCGGAGCTGGAGCAAAAGTGACTGCACGTGGTGTTTTTGGAGATATTTTAAGACTTTCAGAAAACAAATAGTAAAGACATAAGAGCCAAGAAGCAAGATAAAAGATGATGAATACAGATCAACCGACAACCGACAACCAACAACCATCAACCAACTTGGAAACCAACGCAATCCGCATACAAAACCAACGTTCACATTTTGATGAACATTCTACGCCGCTCTATTTAACTTCCAGCTTTGTTTTTGAAGATGCAGAAGATATGCGTGCAAGTTTTGCCGAAGAAAAAGAGAAAAACCTTTACAGCCGTTTTTCCAATCCAAACGTGAATGAGTTCACCGAAAAAATGGTGCGCTTAGAAGGCGCAGAAGATGGATATTCCTTCGCAACAGGAATGGCGGCGATTTTTTCAACTTTTGGAGCATTATTAAATTCCGGCGATCATATTTTGAGTTGTCGTTCCGTTTTCGGTTCCACACACACGCTTTTTACCAAATATTTTCCGAAATGGAACATCGAAACAACCTATTTTGAGGCCAATGAAACAGATTTAGAAAAATATCTGACGCCAAATACAAAAATTCTCTATATCGAAACACCGACCAATCCTGCGATTGAAGTTTTAGATTTAGAAATTCTTGGGAAATTTGCAAAAAAACACAACCTCATTTTCATCGTCGATAATTGTTTTGCGACGCCATACCTGCAACAACCCATAAAATACGGTGTCGATTTGGTCATTCATTCCGCCACGAAATTAATCGATGGTCAAGGTCGAGTTTTGGGTGGAGTAACCGTTGGGAAAAAAGATTTGATCCGCGAAATTTATTTATTTGCGAGAAATACGGGACCTGCAATGTCGCCCTTCAACGCTTGGGTTTTGAGTAAAAGCTTAGAAACTTTGGCAATTCGCGTAGAAAAACATTGCGAAAATGCTTTAAAAGTTGCCGAGTTTTTAGAAACGCAGCACAGTGTTTCCGTGGTGAAATATCCGTTTTTGCAATCGCACCCAAGTTTCGAAACTGCCAAAAAGCAAATGAAAATGGGCGGAAATATCGTCGCGTTCGAAATAAAAGGCGGCATCGAAGCCGGCAGAAATTTTCTGAACAAAATAAAAATGTGTTCCCTGTCCGCAAATCTTGGCGATACCCGAACAATTGTCACGCATCCCGCTTCTACCACGCATTCTAAGCTTTCTGTCGAGGAGCGAAATGCGGTTGGAATTACCGATGGTTTGGTGCGCTGTTCCGTTGGGTTGGAGCATTTTGAGGATATTATTAATGATTTAAAACAGGCTCTGGAAAATAATTAGGAGCAACAAAGTGAGTTCTTCGAAACAAGACTCGTCCCGCTTTCCGCTCTATCTTTTTTGCTTTGAAAACCTATTTAAAAAAAGTAAATTCGGATAAGCAAAAAAGGATGCCGCTGCAATCGGGGCTAAAATGAAGAGCATTTCTTCGAATTAAAAAAGAAATGAAGGCTTTAAAAAACAAAAAAATTATGAAATCGCCATGATTGGTTTGGAAACACAAACGCCCATGAAGATAGGCGATTGCATATGACAAATGAAGAACAATAAAATTAACATATGAAATCGCCATTAACAAATTTTCTTGCAAACAAACACCAATGAAGAAGGCGATAACATATGACCATTAAAAATAATAGAATCTACATATGAAAAATACTGCACAATTATATCAAGCACTCAACCAAAGAATCCTCGTTCTCGATGGAGCAATGGGAACGATGCTTCAACGCTACAATTTCACGGAAGAAGATTATCGTGGTGAACGTTTCAAAGATTGGGAAAGTTCTTTAAAAGGAAACAACGATTTGCTTTCATTGACGCAACCAAAAGCAATCGAAGAAGTTCACCGCAAATATTTAGAAGCCGACGCAGATATTATTGAAACCAACACTTTTTCCGGCACGACCATCGCAATGGCAGATTATCACATGGAAAAATTGGTGTATGAACTCAATTTCGAATCCGCAAAAATCGCTAGAAAAGTTTGCGACGAATTCACAGAGAAAAATCTCGCAAAACCGAGATTTGTAGCAGGTTCCATCGGTCCAACCAACAGAACTGCGAGTTTAAGTCCGGATGTTAATGATCCCGGATTTCGTGCAATCACTTTTGATCAATTAAGAATTGCCTATAAACAACAAGCTGAAGCACTTTTAGATGGTGGTTCAGATATTCTTTTGGTAGAAACAATTTTTGATACTTTAAACGCAAAAGCTGCACTTTTTGCGATTGATGAAATTCAGGAAGAAAGAAATATTCAAATTCCGATCATGGTTTCGGGAACAATCACCGATGCTTCCGGACGAACTTTGAGCGGACAAACTGCAGAAGCTTTTTTAATTTCCGTTTCGCATCTAAATCTTTTGAGTGTTGGTTTTAACTGTGCACTAGGAGCCGAACAATTGACGCCGTATTTAGAAACTTTATCCAAAAATTCCGACTTTTATATTTCCGCTTACCCAAATGCAGGATTACCAAATGCATTCGGACAATACGATGAATCCCCGGAATTTATGGCAGAACAAATCCTTGAATATGCCGAAAAGGGACTCATCAATATCATCGGAGGTTGTTGCGGAACAACGCCTCCACACATTAAAGCAATTGCAGACTTGGTGAAGAATTATCAACCAAGAAAGTTGTCGGTTGTCGGTTGATGGTTGTCAGAATTGTAAAAAACAAAATATGGAATACACAAGTTTGGAAGTCTGGATTGAATCCAGAAAATTAACCAATTTAGTCTATAACTTAATTAAAAATTTTCCGAAAGAAGAAATATACGGTTTAACAAATCAAATCCGAAGGTCTGCAGTTTCTGTTCCTTCAAATATTGCAGAAGGATGCGGAAGGAGAACTTCTAAAGATACACTTCAATTTCTGCATATTTCAAGAGGGTCTTTATACGAACTGGAAACCCAATTTTATCTCGCATTAGACCAAAAGTATATTTCTGCAGAAGAGTTTAGTCAAGTTGCGAATCAGTCTTTAATTTGTAAAAAATTGCTCAACGGATTTATTAATTATTATAAAAATTTAGAAAATGGGAAGTGATATAAATCCATCAACCAACAACCGACAACCGACAACCAAAAAATATTTAAAACTTTCCGGTTTAGAACCGCTCGTTATTACGCCGGAATCTAATTTTATTAACGTTGGTGAAAGAACTAATGTTGCTGGATCCAAGAAATTCCTTCGATTGATCAAAGAAGGAAATTATACAGAAGCACTCGATATTGCACGAAATCAGGTGGAAGGCGGCGCGCAAATTTTGGACGTAAATTTCGATGACGGTTTACTCGATGGAAAATTTGCGATGGTAAAATTCCTAAATTTAATTGCATCTGAACCCGATATTTCCCGAATTCCAATCATGATCGATTCTTCGAAATGGGAAATTTTGGAAGCCGGATTGCAAGTTGTTCAAGGAAAATGTGTGGTAAATTCCATCAGTTTAAAAGAAGGCGAAGCAGAATTTATTTCGCATGCAAAAACCATTAAAAGATATGGAGCAGCGGTCATTGTGATGGCTTTTGATGAAGAGGGACAAGCTGACAATTACGACAGAAGAGTGGAAATCTGTAGCAGAAGTTACCAAATATTGACAGAAATTGTAAAATTTCCCTCGGAAGACATTATTTTCGATCTCAATATTTTCCCTGTCGCAACCGGAATGGAAGAACACCGCAGAAATGCTCTTGATTTCATAGAAGCTACAAAATGGGTTCGGGAAAACTTGCCAAATGTTTCCGTGAGTGGTGGAGTTTCCAATGTTTCGTTTTCGTTCCGTGGGAATGATAATGTTCGGGAAGCAATGCATTCTGTTTTTCTGTATCACGCGATCAAAGCGGGAATGAACATGGGAATCGTGAATCCGACCATGTTGGAAGTCTATGACGAAATCCCAAAAGAATTACTGGAATTGGTGGAAGATGTGATGCTCGATCGACAAGATGATGCAACAGAAAGACTTCTCGATTATTCCGAACGTGTAAAATCGACCAAAAAAGAATTTGTAGAAGAATTAGAATGGCGAAAAGAACCTTTACAAAATAGAATTACGCACGCTTTGGTAAAAGGTACGGATCGGTTTATTCTCGAAGATGTGGAAGAAGCAAGAGCTAATTCTTCCAGACCTTTAGACGTTATTGAAATTAATTTAATGACCGGAATGGGCGTGGTTGGAGATTTATTTGGAAGTGGAAAAATGTTTTTGCCTCAAGTTGTAAAATCTGCGAGAGTGATGAAAAAAGCCGTGGCCTACTTGCAACCTTTCATTGAAGCAGAAAAAGATGAAAAACAAAAACCCAACGGCAAAATCTTAATGGCGACGGTAAAAGGCGATGTTCACGATATCGGAAAAAATATTGTGAGCGTCGTTTTGGGGTGCAATAATTATGAGATCATCGATTTGGGAGTAATGGTTCCGGCAGAAAAAATTATTGCAGCCGCCATTGAACATCAAGTTGATGTGATTGGATTAAGTGGATTAATCACGCCAAGTTTAGATGAGATGGTTCACGTTGCCGATGAACTGCAGCGAAAAAATTTAAATTTTCCTTTGTTAATCGGAGGAGCAACCACTTCAAAAGCGCATACCGCGGTAAAAATATTTCCAAAATACGGACATACTGTTGTTCACGTAAATGACGCTTCCAGAGCAGTTGGCGTGGTTTCTCAGTTGTTAGATCACAATAATGTTCAATATAAAGCGGATTTAAAAATTGATTATGAAGATTTTAGGATCAAATTTTTAGACCGACAGATTGAGAAAGAATATGTAACGATTGAGGAAGCCAGAAAGCAGAAATTCAACATCGATTGGGAAAATGAAGAAATATCGAAACCGAATTTCTTAGGAATAAAAGTCATTGAAAATCAGGATTTACGGGAATTACTGGATTTTGTAGATTGGAGTCCTTTTTTCCGTAGTTGGGAACTGCACGGAAAATATCCGCAGATTTTAACCGATGAGGTTGTTGGCGAACAAGCCACAGAATTATTTAAAGAAGCGAAAGTTTTATTGGATAAAATTCTGGACGAAAAACTATTTATCGCCAAAGGAATTTTCGGAATTTTCCCGGCGAATTCTAATGAAGAGGATGATATTTTAATTTCAGATGAAGATGGAAACGAAGTAGCGAAATTCCGAACGTTAAGACAACAATTGAAGAAATCTGCCGGAAAAGAATATAATGCGTTAAGTGATTTTATTGCACCGAAATTTTCTGGAAAGCAGGATTATGTCGGTGCTTTTGCAGTGACAACTGGTTTCGGAACGGAAGAACTCGCGCAGCAATATTATGATGATGGTGATGATTACAACGCCATTATTGTAAAAGCTTTAGCGGATCGTCTCGCAGAAGCATTTGCAGAATATTTACATTATAAAGTTCGAACAGAATTTTGGGGTTATGCAAAGAATGAAAATTTAGAAAACGAAGATCTGATTGCCGAAAAATATTCAGGAATTCGTCCCGCTCCAGGTTATCCAGCTTGTCCAGATCATTTGGAAAAAACCACAATTTGGGAATTGTTGAAGGTGAAAGAAAATATCGGTTTAGAATTGACGGAAAGTTTGGCAATGTTCCCTACTGCGGCAGTTTCCGGTTATTTTTTTGGAAACCCGAAAGCGAAATATTTTGGCGTTGGAAAAATTAAAGAAGATCAGCTGAAAGATTTTGCGGAAAGAAAAGGAGTGGATTTAGAATTCGCCAGAAAATGGTTAAGCCCGAATTTGGCCGATTAAATATGTCAAAAGAATACATAAAAAATGTTTTTCAAAAATTTGATGATCATTTAAATATAGAAAATAATAATCGTATTATCTTTTCTGGAAAATTTGGAATTGGAAAATCATATTTCTTAAATGAATTTTTCAAAGATGAAAATCAGAATGAGAAATATTTTCCGATTTTTTTAAATCCTGTCAATTATTCAATTGCTTCCAATGAAGATATTTTTGAACTAATTAAATTCGATATCCTATATCAAATATTGGACAAAGAAATATTAGATTTTGAAAATTTTGATTTTCCTAAAGGCAATCTTCTTTATCAATATTTTTCAAATAAATTTTTTAATGATTTTGTTTCCACAGTTGATTCTATTGGCGAAAATATTATAGATGAAGTATCTGGAAAATCATATACATTGTTAAAAAATTTAGGAAAACTTATTTCGAAAATTCAAGATATTGGAAAAAAAGACTTTGATAAATTCAAAAAAGAAATAGAAGCAAATTCCGATTTAAATGTTATTATAGATTTTTTTAATAAAGAAGAAGTTAAATTCGGCTCTATTTATGAAAATAATGCAATTACACAGCTCATATTTCACTTTGTAAAAAATGTTGAAGAAAAAACAAAAAAGAAAACTGTTTTAGTTATTGATGATTTAGATAGAATAGATCCAGAACATATTTTCAGAATTCTAAATATTTTTTCTGTGCATGATAATCTTGGAGAAAATAAGTTTGGTTTTGAAAAAATTGTTTTAGTCTGTGATATTAAAAATATCGAAAGTATTTACCATCATTTTTATGGTGAAAACGTTGATTTTTATGGATACATAAACAAATTTTATTCCTTAGATATCTATGAGTATTCCAATAGAGATTATGTGAAATGGTTTGATAAGAATTTTACAATAGATTCTTATCGAAATGGAAATATAGAATTTTTAGGATATATATTTTCCGATGCTATTTTTAAAAATGTTATTTCCGCAAGGCAACTTTTCAACAATGACTTTTCAAGACAAGGTGTTACGACTTTATATAACAAGTATAATGAACAAAATTTTAATGTTTTGCTTAATAATAAATATGTAAGCATATTTTCCTTATTTCAAAGTTCTTATGTTCTTATTAAGACTATATTTAGGTATTTTGGAAACTCAAATAATTTTTTAAAATATGTGGATAAAATTGAAAATAATCAATTAAGTAAATTCCAAAATATCATCGGAGAACTATATTTATTTATTGATTTTAAAAGAGAAAAAAATCATGACCAAGAAAATATCATTTTAACTACTCCTTATGGTTTTAACATTAAACTGAATTATGGTAGATATGAGATAACAGGTGATTTTAATAATGCTGACTTAAAAACTTTCTTTAAAGATATATTAATGCAATATCAAAAAATTATAGAAATTTAACAAATAATGAAAATTACAGAACATATCAAAAATGCGAACGGCAAAACGTTATTTTCGCTAGAAGTCGTTCCACCACAAAAAGGAATTGGAATCGAAGATTTGTACAAAAATATAGATCCTTTAATGGAATTTAAGCCACCGTTTATTGATGTCACCACGTCTCGGGAAGAATATATTTATCTCGATAAAGGAAACGGTTTGATGGAGCGAAAAATTACGAGAATGCGTCCCGGAACTTTGGGAATTTGTTCCGCAATTCAGCATAAATATGGAGTTGATACGGTTCCACACGTGCTTTGCGGCGGTTTTACAAAGGAAGAAACGGAATATCTTTTGGTGGATTGTATGTATCTCGGGATCGACAATATTATGGCTTTAAGAGGGGATGCGATGAAAGGACAACAGTATTTTGAGGCAACTTCTGGCGGACATAAAAATGCAATGGATTTGGTGCTTCAAATAAACAATTTGGGTCGCGGAAAATATCTGCATGATGAAAATATTTTGGAAGATGACAACAAGTTTTGTATTGGTGTTGCAGGTTATCCGGAGAAACACATCGAAGCACCATCGATGAATTATGATTTAAAATGGCTCAAAGAAAAAGTAGATGCAGGTGCAGATTATATTGTAACGCAGATGTTTTTCGACAATAAAAAAT
The DNA here is from genome assembly GCF_900156725.1 of Kaistella chaponensis. Taxonomy (GTDB): domain Bacteria; phylum Bacteroidota; class Bacteroidia; order Flavobacteriales; family Weeksellaceae; genus Kaistella; species Kaistella chaponensis. The sequence continues at coordinate 65,802 of NZ_FTOI01000002.1, forward strand.
TCATCAATTTCGTAAAAGAAGCGCGGGAAATGGGAATTAATGTTCCGATTATTCCGGGAATTAAACCGATCGCTACAAAAGGACATCTTCAAATGTTACCGAAAGTTTTCAAAATAGATTTGCCGGAAGATCTGATTTCTGCCGTAGAAAAAGCAAAAGATAACGCCGCTGTAAAACAAATCGGAATCGAATGGACGATCAATCAGTGTCGGGAATTATTGGATTTTGGCGTGCCGGTTTTGCATTTCTATTCGATGGGAAAAAGTGATAATATTAAGAAAATTGCATCCGAATTATTTTAACTGAAAAAGAATAGGTTTAGTAAAGGACATTTTTTTAAACCACAAAAGTCACAAAAGTTTTTTTTAAAAGGTTTAATAAATCTTGTCTTGAAGAAAAAATAAGGTCAAAATCTATTTTTTTTCTTTAAAAAGAAAAAATTACGCTCGCTTTTGTAACTTTAGACTCCGTCGAAATACATTCATCGACTTTAAGGAGATAATCTTCGATTTGTGGTTTATTTTGTAGCATTATTTTTTTGTCATGCACTAAATACAATTCGCTAAACTAAAAAAACCACCTTTCAAAATAGTTGAAAGATGGTTTTTAATATTTTTATTGGTTAAGGAAATTTCCTAATTGAATTAAATCTGCTTCTCGGCTGAGTTTGATTTTGTTTTTTGAGATAAACTCACTAATTTTTTTCTCTGGAAACTTCTCCGCTAATTCTTTGCTATTATTAATTTTGAGGAAAATGTTTTCACCTTTAATAAAATAAATAGGTTTCTGAGGCATAAATATGGCGGGATTCCCTGCAATCATTGGGTTTGGAGGTGGAGTTGCAGCTTGATATTTGGTGATTATTTTCTTTAGAATTCTAAATTTTCCCTCATTGAGTTCAAAAAAATAGCCGGAATAAAGATCTTCTGTTTTCACATAAACTAACTTTTCTTTCGTCGTTTCCAGCGTAAAACTTGGGTTAGATTCCTCCTTCGGAAGTTGGTAAACATCTTCGTTATTGATAAGTTCGATGGTGTCTAAAAAACTGTTATACCGAATCGGAGCCGATGTTTTGGTGTCGCCAATTTTTGCATTAATGAATTCCGGATAATAGTATGGAATTCCCTTTATGTCCGCATATCTTATTTTCTCAGTTCCATTGTTGAATTCTTCAATTTGTTTATTGAATCGAATGTTACTCGAGATTTCACGGGTACTAATTTGTTGCGCTTGAGTAGAAATTGAAGCTCCAAAAAAACCGATCAAACTAAAAATCAATTTCATAAGAAATAAGGTGTTTTATTTTTCAAAAATCACTTTCCTATTTAGAAACGTTAATGAAATTCGCCAATCGGATCAAATCCAAATCTTGATTGAGTTTGATGTTGTTTTTCTTCACGAAATCGTTGATTTCTTCTTTTTTATCAGGTATTGCATTGGCTAAATCTTTCACGTTTTTCGTTAATTTGATCACTTCCGAATCTGATTTTAGATAATAGATCGGTTTTAGATTTTCAAATTTTGGAGCGATTGCAGGCGTAAAAGAATTGACTGCAGGAGAACCTTCTCGAAATTCAACTTGCATTTTTTTCAATAAGGTATATTTTCCCGTCGCTAATTCGAAATAATATCCCATCGGAATATTTCCCGTCGTCACATAAGTTAAAACCAATGTTGGTTTCAGAAAAGAAATTCGACTGTATTTTTGAGATTTTGGCAACTCGAAAATATCTTGTTCATTCATTAATTCAACCGTATCGGTGTACATGTTGTATCTTGTTTTGATCAAACTTGTTGCGTTTTCAATATTTGCAGTAATGAAATATTTGCCAAAATAGGCGTCACCTTCAATATCACTATAGTTTAATTGTTGTCCTTTTGGTGAATTTACCCGATCAATAAATTTGTTCCAACGAATGGCTTCATTAAAAAAATTGGCTTGAGCATTCATAGAAATTGCAGTGAAAAGCGTGATTGCAATTGTTATAATTGATTTCATATTTTCTAATTGTTTTTTGTAAATATACATTTAAAAGGGAAGAATCCTAATTGAAGTGGCAACTTCTGAGCCGAATTTACGCTTTTTTTTGAATTTTATTCCTAATCTTAATCGAGATGGTTGTATTTCTTCATCAGATTTTCATACCAATTTTGAGGTAAAATCCATTTTAAAGGAACTCCAATTTTTTGCCCGAATTTCCCTAAGTAAAAATGAGCTTTCCAAACTTTTTTTGCCAATAATTTCTCAATGTACGCTGCAACTTCAAGCGGTTCTAAACCCTCTTTTACGTGCGAATTCATCAATTCATAAACGGAATTAAAAGTCTTTTGGTAAGGTTCTGAAACTTTAGTTTTCACCCGATTTTCTGCAATATTTGTTTTAATGTCTCCCAAATGCAAAGTACAAACTTCGATATTCCAAGGTGAAACTTCATAGCGAATTGCTTCCGTCACTTTATCTAAAGCCGATTTTGAAGCGGAATAAAATCCACGAAAAGGCAATCCCATTTCACTTCCGATACTCGAAATATTGATGATTTTTCCTGATCTATTTTCCCGCATTGTTGGTAAAACTGCCGTCATCATTTGCACGGAACCAACCAAATTTAGATTAAACAATTTCAGGATTTCTTCCTGGGTAGAATCTTCTACGGCTCCAACCATTCCCATTCCAGCATTATTAATGAGCACGTCGATTTTTTCTTCAGTTTTTAGAATTTCTGAAATCGCGTTTTGAATTTGATGATGATCGGTAATGTCGGTCAGAATTGTTTTGAAATATTCGGAATCTGCAGGTTTTCTGCTTAATCCAAAAACGTGGTGTCCTTTTTTTCCGAAAAATTCGGCCAATGCAAAACCAATTCCGGTAGAACTGCCTGTAATGATAATCGTCATTTTTAATCTAGTTTATCTAAAATTTTGTGAAAATCATCCCAAAAAGCAGGATAAGATTTTTCGACAACCTCTTCATTTTGAATGTTTAAGCTTTTGATTAAACAAAATGGGGCGAAACTCATTGCCATTCTGTGATCGTTGTAGGTTTCGATAGAAATCGTTTCATTAGGCTCGAAAAATTTCTGGGAAACAATAGAATCTTCCGTAATTTCTGCAATACAACCGATTTTAAAAAGTTCGTTTTTTAAAGCTAATAGGCGGTCTGTTTCTTTTACTTTTAATGTTGATAAGCCCGTAATTTCAAACGGAATATTCATCGCAGTTGCTGTTACACAAAGTGTTTGTGCAATGTCTGGACAATCATTCATGTTTAAAATAATTTTCTCGGGGAAACTAAAATATTTTTCTGGTAAAAGGGAAATTCGTGATTCTGCACCTTCAGAAATGGTATTTACGCCAAAATATTTCCAATAAATTTCTCTTAAAACTGAATCGCCCTGCAAAGAATACGGTTTAAAATATTTCAAATTAATAGAGTCACGCGCAATCGCTGCGATGGAGTAAAAATAGGAGGCAGAACTCCAATCGCTTTCTACGACGAAAGGAATAGAATGAGAATTTTTAAGCGTATTCTTGATTTCCGGAAAGATTTGAATGCTGTTTTCTTCCCATCGATAAGAAATCCCGATCGTTCTCAGAATTTTCAAAGTCATTTCGAGGTACGGTCGCGAAGTTACTTTTCCTTCTAAATGGATTTCCAAACCGTTTTCTAATTTTGCCCCAATCAACATTAATGAGGAAATAAACTGGCTCGAAATATTTGCTGGAATGGTGACAGAACTTTTTTCTAATTTTTTTCCTGTAATTTTTAAAGGCGGAAATCCTTCATTTTCTAGATAAGAAATCTCGGCTCCTAAATCCCGCAACGCATCAACCAAAAATTTGATTGGGCGCTGTTTCATGCGGTCAGAACCGGTTAAAATATGGGTTTTTCCTTCCTGAATTGCGTAGTATGAAGTCAGAAAACGCATTGCAGTTCCGGCGTGATGAATGTCGATCGTTTCTGCATCATTGGCTAAAGCTGCTTCTAAAAGCTGCGAATCTTGAGAATTAGAAAGATTCTCAATAATGATAGTTCCGAAAAGTTTTTGCAAAATCAACAAACGATTCGAAATGCTTTTCGAACCGCTGATTTCTAGGGTTTTGTTGCCAATTAATTTGGATTTTTCTAGTACCATTTACTCTTTTAAAATTTATTTCAGCTTTTCGTTATTTTGATGACGATCTCGGTCCCGATCTGTTTTCAGCTTCATTTTTTTGTCAAAAGCTTCTTGCAAATTCGTCCCTGTTTGATTCGCCAAACATAATGTTACAAATAAAACATCGGCTAATTCTTCACCCAAATCTTTGGTTTTGTCGGATTCTTTTTCGCTTTGTTCCCCGTATCTTCTTGCAATAATTCGCGCAACTTCGCCTACTTCTTCCGTCAACATTGCCATATTTGTGAGTTCATTGAAATAACGAACGCCAACTGTTTTTATCCATTCATCAACTTCGTTTTGAAGTTTTGTAATTTCCATTTTTTAAATTTTAGTAGGGTAAAAATCAAGCGAATTTTCCTTTAGAACTTAATAGTTAAAGGTTTTAATACTAAGTAATTTCGTTGTTTTTAATTATTATTGGTAAGCGCCAATTGTCGGTGGATTTGTTCGTGTAACTCCGGCAATATCAGTTGGGAAACTCGATAAATAAACGCCTTTTCCTTTTGCGGGAGAATCTGCTTTTACTCTTAAATTCAGTTTCTGAGTAAAATAATTTTGAAATTTCGGATCCTGATTTTTAATGGAATTTGGTGCCGCATAATTGGCTTTGCTTCCATATTTCAGTAAATTATAGCTGAAATCTGTTGTAAAAGTTTGTCCACTGATGGGTTTCAATTCTACCATGTTTTCCGCGCTTCCGTAAATAATAGAATTTTTGACATTTAAAATTAAAGGACCATTTTCTAATGTTGCATTATTTTGATATTCATTCGTTGCATAAATTCCTATACTCGGAAGTGCAGTGTTGAAATCCCAGTAATTCGCCAATGTGGAATGCGTAATATTATAAGTTCCGCCTTTGAAAATCCCTAAATCTGCTTCACCGCAATTGTTCATCACTAAATTTGAAGCTGTAATGTTCGATTTCACCGCGTAAATTCCATATTCTTGATGGGTATGAATAATCGAATTTTTAATGGCTGCAGTGGTTTCAATCATTTGCAAACCTCTTGTTCCACCAAAAACTCTCGCATAATTCATATCTAATTTAGCTCCAACATCGAAAAAAATTCCTTGCCAGTTTTTTGGAATCGTATCGTACTTTGTTTCGCTTCGATCGCCCCGAAATATAACTTCATTATTGAGTTCTCCTTTAACATTCAATTCTGCATTTTTGCCAATTTTCAAAGCGCTGTTCTTGAAGAAATACACTTTCGTTCCTTTTTGAATATCTAATTTTTTACCCGCATCCAGCGTAAGATTACCGAAAATAATTTTTGCTTTTTCGTTGGTCCAATTGGTATTGTTCGTTAAAATGTTTGGATTGGTTTTGCTTTCGATATAAAATTCTGCGTCCTGAACTACGGAAAATAAAGTCACATGTTGTTTTCCAGCAGGAGTTTCAACATTAATTTGATCTTCTGCAATCGCTTGAGGAGCATTTGCAACAGGTGCAATTTCTACAAATATATAAAGACTGTCGTTTTTTCGCAGTGGTACATTCGTAAAATCGGTTCCGGCTTTTCCGTCCACGTTGATTCTATACAAAGACGCATTTCCACTTCCGAGCGAAATTTTCGGAATCATCACGTCTTTATCTTCGTTGTTGTATATTTTTACAGCATAGGTTTCAGAGCGAACCTGATTATAAACCGTGTCGCAAAAAACAGTATCTGCCGAAAAACGAAGGAGTTGGGTAGGACTTTCAAAATTGATATCATCTCTGTTACAGCTTACTGCCATTAGAAGAATCCAAAATGAAGCACCAAGTAAAAGTTTAAATTTATTCATCGATTTATAAAATAGGTAGAAGTTTCAAATTTAATTAAAATTGTTGAACATAAAAATTTTAAAATTATCAGTGCAGGTGTTTGGAGATTAAAAAAATATTTGTACTTTTGCGGTCTAAAATTTAGCAGAGGAATATCCATTACTACTTTCTGAAGCAAGACTCTAATTTATTTAAAATTTTTATTATGAAAAACGGAATTCACCCGGAAAACTATAGACTTGTTGTTTTCAAAGATATGAGTAACGACGAAATGTTTCTTTGCAAATCTACTGCAGACACGAAAGACACCATCGAATTTGAAGGATCTACGTATCCTTTGATCAAAATGGAGATCTCTTCAACTTCACACCCTTTCTATACAGGAAAAGTGAAATTGGTTGATACTGCAGGTAGAGTTGACAAATTCATGAACAAATACAAAAAATTCGCACAATAATTAAGCGGGTTTTTATGAATATTTAAAGTCTTTCAGGTTTTCTGAAAGACTTTTTTTATTTAATTCATCAGATAAAGAATAGAGTAACAAGTTGGAAAAGCCAAGTGAAAGAAAATTTATTTGTATTTTTGAATTTGTTAAATGACAATTTTTAAAAAACTATAAAAGTCACAAAAGGAAGAGTATATATTTTTCTTTTTTAAGTGAAAATAAGGCAGTTTCAAACCTTATTTTATCTTTAATACGATATTTATTTATTTTAAAACTTTTGTAACTTTTGTGGTTTAAATAACTATTTTTTTTGTCATGTACTGAAAAATGAGATAGAAATTTTTCGAAATCTATGATCTATAAGTCTTTAATCTATTAGTCTATACAATATGCAACTTGTTTTTTCCGATGCCCAGTTTTGGGAAGATTTTTTACCTTTAACTTTTACCAGACCCGTTGCAGAAATGCGTTGCGGAATTCTTACATTCTCCGAAAGATGGCAGAAATTACTCGCGATTTCTGAAGTATCTTATCTCACAGAAGATTATTTACAAGAGAAATTTAGAAAACCAGAAGATAAAGAAAGCCTTTTGATCGTTCCGAATTTTTTGCCAAGTGAAACCGTTTTGCAACAAATCAAAGATTTGAAACCAGGTGAAGCTTTGGTTTACGACAACGAACTGCTCGCTGCGAAAATCAACATGAAGGGTTTTTCTCTTCATCAGATTGAAAAAATGACCGATGTTCATGAGCAACTTGTCGTGTTCAAACAACCAACAGATTTATTTTCCTTTAATGAAAAGGCAATTGATTTTGACTTTGAATTATTGACGAAGGGAAGAAATTCCGCCGAACTTTCCGGAACAAATGGTTTTTTAGGTGAAGCACAAGATTTATTTATTGAAGAAGGAGCAAGTATCGAATTCTCTACTTTAAATACGAAAACTGGAAAAATTTACATCGGCAAAAATGCCGAAGTGATGGAAGGTTGCAACCTTCGTGGTCCGATCGTGCTTTGCGAAGAATCTAAATTTAATCTCGGTGCGAAAATTTATGGTGCAACCACCATTGGTCCTCATTGCAAAGTCGGTGGTGAAGTGAATAATATTGTGATTTTTGGATATTCGAATAAAGGTCATGATGGATTTGTAGGAAATTCGGTGATTGGAGAATGGTGCAATATCGGTGCAGATACCAATTCTTCGAACCTTAAAAATAATTATGCTTCTGTAAAATTATGGAATTATACGAAGAAAAGATTTATCGATACCGGTTTGCAATTTGCGGGATTAATTATGGGAGATCATTCCAAAACTGCCATTAATACTCAATTGAACACAGGAACCGTTGTCGGAGTTGCAGCCAATATTTTCAAATCTGGATTTCCCCCGAATTTAATTGAAAGTTTTTCTTGGGGCGGAATGAAAGGCGATGAAAAATTCAAACTCGAAAAAGCATACGAAGTTGCCGAACTGGCGATGGCGAGACGGAAAGTTGAATTCACAGAACTTGACAGAAATATTTTGAAATATATTTATGGTAATTATTAACAATATGCAAAAACAAGAATTAATAAGTAATAGACGGATTATGAGAGGTTTATTATTCACCCTAATGTTTTGTTCGATTTGTTTTGTAAGTGCTCAAACTAAAGTACTTTACGGAATGGCTAATTTCGGAGGGGCAAAAAATAGCGGCGTTATTTTCATTTATAACCCAACAACAAAAATTTTCACCAAAAAATTTGACTTTGATTATGATACAACTGGAGGATATCCTTTTGGTAGTTTAATGCGTTCATCTATCGGAAAGTTATATGGTATGCTTTATGGCGGCGCTAACAGTGTTAATGGCAGTTTATTCGGTTATGATCCTACAAATAATGTTTACGAAAATAAATATAATTTTGATGCAGTTAATGGTTCTAATCCATACGGAAGTCTCATTCAAACTACAGATGCATTAATGTACGGAATGACAAATTTTGGAGGGACAAGTAATAAAGGTGTTCTTTTCAGCTATAATGAAATAACTGGAACTTATTCTAAAAAATACAATTTTACTGATTCGCAACCGAGTAGATCAAGCGACCGCTTAGTTCAGGCTTCTAACGGATTATTATTTGGAACAAGCGATCGGTCTCTGTTTGCTTATGATCCGGCAACTGAAATTTTCACAACAAAAGTAAATTTTGAACCTAATCCGGATAACATAATATCTATGGGTTATGATCCTTCAAGTAGCTTAGTTTTGGCAGCAGATGGTTTGCTTTATGGAACAAATTTTCACGGCGGATTGTTTGGTGGTGGTGTTATATTTAGTTATAACCCCGTTACCGATACCTTTGCGAAGAAAATTGATTTTAAAGCAGAAAATGGAGAAAATCCTTACGGCAGTTTGATGCAGGCCTCCAACGGTTTATTTTACGGAATGACAAGATTTGGAGGTGCCGATGGAAATGGCGTTCTATACAGCTACGATCCTGTAAGCAATATTTATTTAAAAAAAGCTGATTTAAATTTACAGAACGGATATAATTCTTATGGTAATTTAATGCAGGCCGCGGATGGTTTATTGTATGGTATGACTTCATCTGGTGGAGCAAATAATCTCGGAGTTTTGTTCAGTTTTAATATATCGACGGGAATTTACACGAAAGAATTTGAGTTCGACGGAGTTAATGGATCTTATCCTTTTGGTAATTTAATAGAGGTTACCATGCAGAATTTATCAGTAGACAATAGCAATGAAGAAAGTCGTATTAAGTTTTATCCCAATCCCGTAAGAGATCTTCTTTATTTTTCAGAAAATTTGTCAAATATTAATATCGCAGATGCATCAGGAAAAAAAGTAAAACAATTCACAGGTACAAGAAAATCAGCAGATGTTTCCAAACTCGAAAAAGGTGTTTATTTTATTGTAGGAACTGAAAAATGGGGAAAAAAAGCCTCCAGCAAATTTGTTAAAGAGTAAACCCAACTCTTACATAGCAAATCCTTATCTTTGCACCATTATTTTTCTCACTTAAAAACGTTGATAGCATGCAACTGTATAACACTTTAAGCGCAAAAGAAAGAGCCAAACTTATTGATGAAGCCGGGAAACAACGGCTCACTTTGTCTTTCTATGCGTACGCCAAAATCTTAGATCCCAAAAAATTTCGCGACGAATTATTTTTAGCCTGGAACGCACTCGATGCTCTTGGTCGTATTTATGTTGCCCACGAAGGAATCAACGCTCAAATGAGTATTCCTGCAGATGAATTAGAAAACTTTCGGAAAACGCTTGATGCGTATGATTTCATGAAAGGCATCAGATTAAATGTCGCAGTAGAACAAGATGACCATTCTTTTTTAAAACTCACCATAAAAGTTCGACATAAAATCGTTGCCGATGGTTTAAATGACGAAACATTCGACGTAACCAACAAAGGAATTCACCTGAAAGCGCAAGAATTCAATAATTTATTGGAAGATCCAAACACCATTGTAGTCGATTTCAGAAATCATTACGAAAGTGAAGTAGGTCATTTCGAAGGTGCGATAACGCCCGATGTGGAAACTTTTCGGGAAAGTTTGCCGATTATCAACGAGCAATTACAGGATTTCAAAGAAGATAAAAACCTTTTGATGTATTGTACAGGCGGAATCCGGTGTGAAAAAGCCAGCGCTTATTTTAAACATCAAGGTTTTAAAAATGTATATCAGTTAGAAGGCGGAATTATCGAATATACGCGCCAAATCAAAGAAGAAAATATTGAAAGCAAGTTCATTGGAAAAAATTTCGTTTTCGATCATCGATTAGGAGAAAGAATTACCGATGATATCGTTTCGCAATGTCATCAATGTGGAAAACCTTGTGATAATCATACGAATTGTGCCAATGATGCGTGTCATTTGTTGTTTATTCAATGTGAGGATTGCAAAACGTCCATGGAAAATTGCTGTTCTACGGAATGTTTAGACATTTATCATTTGCCTTTGGAGGAACAGGTGAAATTAAGAAAAGGAAAAGAAGTTGGTAATAAGGTTTTCAGAAAAGGAAAATCCGAGGCTTTGAAGTTTAAAAGTTCTGGCGAATTACCGAATCAACCTTTAGCAAAAGCTGAAACCAAAAATATCCGTCAAAAAATTGCGATTAAAAAAGTATTGATCGGAAAAGCGGAACATTACTACACCAAATCTAAGATCGCACAGTTTTTAATTGAAAATAATGAGCTTTCTCTTGGTGATAAAGTATTGATTTCGGGTCCCACAACTGGTGAACAGGAATTTACGATTTCTAAAATTTTTGTAAAAGGAATTTATTGTGATACCGCAAAAGAAGGCGATCAAGTTACGTTTGAAATTCCCTTTAGAATTCGTTTGTCTGATAAATTGTATAAAATTTTAGGATAATGACGAAAGCAGGAAAAATAGAATTAATGTCTCCTGCAGGAGATTTTTCCGCGATGCAGGCAGCGATTGATAACGGAGCAGATTCCATATATTTCGGAGTAGAGCAGTTGAACATGAGAGCAAGAGCTTCCATGAATTTTACGTTAGATGATTTACCAGAAATCTCCAGAAGATGCACTGAAAAAGGAGTTCGAACATATCTTACATTAAATACGATTATCTATGATCATGATTTATCTTTGATCAAAACACTCTTAGATAAAGCAAAAGCTGCGAATTTAACTGCGGTAATTGCGATGGATCAAGCGGTTATTTCTTACGCGCGACAAATCGGTATGGAAGTTCATATTTCTACCCAAATTAATATTACCAATATCGAAACTGTAAAATTCTACGCGCTATTTGCTGATACCATGGTGATGAGTCGGGAATTGAGCATGTCTCAAATTAAGAAAATCTGTGATCAAATTGTTAAAGAGCAAGTAAAAGGACCTTCTGGAAATCTTGTGGAAGTTGAGATATTTGGTCATGGTGCGCTTTGTATGGCAGTTTCAGGGAAATGTTATTTGAGTTTACATTCGGCGAATTCTTCTGCAAACAGAGGTGCTTGCAAACAAAATTGTCGTAAAAAATATACCGTCATCGATCAGGAAACCGGTTTTGAAATCGAGTTGGATAATGAATATATGATGTCTCCAAAAGATTTGTGCACCATCAGTTTTCTTGATCAAATCGTAGATGCGGGTGTTAAAGTTTTAAAAATTGAAGGTCGAGGAAGAGCGCCAGAATATGTTGCGACCGTTACAAAATGTTATCGCGAAGCAATTGATGCGATTGAAGATGGAACTTATAACGATGAAAAAGTTGCAGAATGGATGAAACAACTGGAAACTGTTTATAACAGAGGTTTTTGGGGTGGTTATTATCTCGGACAAGAATTAGGAGAGTGGTCTTCAGAAAACGGTTCTGCTGCAACACAGAAAAAAGTGTATATCGGAAAAGGAAGAACTTTTTATTCAAAATCTAATATCGCAGAATTTTTAATCGAAGCGTATGATTTAACAATTGGTGATACCATTTTGATTCAAGGTCCCACAACTGGTTCGCAAGAAATGGTTTTGGAAGCAATGAGAGTCGATGAAAAACCTGATGCAGAAAAAGCCACAAAATCTGATTTGGTTACCTTTAAAACAAATTTTAAAGTTAGACCTTCTGATAAATTGTATAAAATTGTAGCAGCAGATTAGTTGCTTCTTACTTATTACTAGGAAAAAATGGTCATCATAACTCTTCAACGTGAAAAATGTATCGGTTGTAATTATTGTGCAGAATTTGCACCGGATTTTTTTCGGATGTCCAAGAAAGATGGAAAATCAGTACTTTTGAGAACGGTAGACAAAAAAGGATTTTATACTTTGAAAACGCCAAATGTCGAAGCATTAGAACTTTGTGAAAAAGCAGCGAAAGCTTGTCCGGTTAATATTATTTCGGTTAAATTAATTTAGAAATGAAAAAATCTGATTTAAGAATTAAATATACAAAACAACGAGAAACCTTGTCGCAAGATGAGGTTTTGTTTTTATCTGAAAAGATTTTTCTGAATTTTTTAGAGAAATTTAAGGTAGAGGAAAGTCAGAAAGTACACTGTTTCTTATCAATGTTGGATAAAAAGGAAATTGATACCCGGTTTTTCATTGACTATTTTTTCAAAAATCGAATACGAGTTTTTGTGCCAAAAATTTCCAAAGGAAAAATGATTTCAGTTGAAATAACTCCGGAAACAGCTTTCATCAAAAGCTTTTACGGGATTCTGGAGCCAGAAAGCAATTTAGATTCTGGGGAAACAGAATACGATTTTGTGATTACGCCTTTGTTATATTGCGATGAAAACGGAAATAGAGTTGGCTATGGAAAAGGTTTTTACGATCAATTTTTTGAAAATATTGATGCAAATTGTTCTAAAGTCGGAGTTGGTTTATTTCAACCACGTGAAAAAATAGATGATGTTTGGGAAAAAGATATTCCACTGAATTATTTGGTAACTCCGGTTGAAGTACTGTCTTTCTGAGGTTTTACATCAAAATCAACAAAGTAAAACTTAAATTCTTTTTTGAATTTCACAGGAGAAAGCTTCAAAATATATTGGGCGTTTTTTTCAAACTTACCAATTGAGCGTTCTTTGTTATCAAAATATTCCACCTCGAATTTGGCGAAATCTAAAGTGTCTTGTCCTTTGATTTCCTTTATGACACTTATGTTTCCCACTTTTGCAGTTTTTACTTTAAAACTGTCGAGCTGATTTAATATTGGTTTTAGTTTGCTCGAATCGGTTTCTGCAAAGTAACTTTTCATTTGTGCATAGATCACCGAATCGATCTCTGTATCCCGATTTCCGGAGGTATAAAGCGTAGATAGATCAAATAATTCTTGAATCTTTTGTTTGGTAATAAATGAAATTGCTTGCGCACTGTCCATTTTGGTTACCGGATAAGATTTTTCATTATTGTTGTTTCTAACTTTTTGAAGGTCGGAGATTTCGCTGTTTTCTTTCGTACAGGAAAATACCAGAAAAGACAAGGCTAAAAGCATTGCGATCCAATTATTTTTTTTCTTCATCTGTTCCGATTTTAAATTTAATCATTATTATTTTTCCGGCTTTGTTGATTTGCGTATCGATTACTTCTAGCTTTTCTAATGAAGTAGAGGGTAAAGTCACAAGATTGATGTACCGTTGCTTATCCATCGTTTCTACGCCATAAAACTGGTTGTCGAAAACCTGATAAATCAGTGCGTTATCGCTGATCAAGTAGTTTAAAGTAACCCTTTTCTTTTTCAAGTCTTTGATCGACTTCGAATAATAGAAAAGCATAATGGCATAATCATTCGGCTTTAATTCGATGTTTTCTGCTTCCAGTGCATTTTCCAGGTTTCTTTGAATCGTGTCGGTTTTGTAATACGGTGAGGAAACAACCATTTTCAGTGTTTTTGATTTGGTCGTATAAACAAAAGGTTCGTTGGGTTTAGCGACATATAGAATAGGAGATTCGTTTTCTTTCAAAATTTGAACCTGTAATTCTGCATTGATTTTTGAATTGCGGTCTGCATCAATAAAACTGTAATAGAATTTCTTACTGAAAAGTTCATCCTTAAAACCTAATAATCCAACCAAAATTGCCAAAATTGCCGAAATACTTAACCACAAATACTTTTTTACAAGAGATATGGTCGATTTCGAATTAGAGAGATTGCCTTGATTTAAAATTTGGTTTTCTGCTATAATTGTTTGATTATCAGATGTGCTATTTTGTAAATCAACGATTTTCTCGACTTCTAAGGTGTAATTTAATGGGTTTTTATCGTTTTTTTCCGGTTCTTGAAGAGTGATAGGGAAAACTTCTGAATTTGCTTGTTCGTTCTCCAACTTTTTAAGTGCTGCGTCTGCTAAATCTTCATGTTCTTTTAGGATTTCATCGGCAAAAAGATGGTTCTTTTTAAAATCATACCAAGAGGCATAACCCGTATACACACATAGAATGTTGAGCATATCAATTCGAGGTAGTTTTGTAACAGGAGAGTTTTTGAAATACGTGTAAAATGATTTTTCGCTGATGTTTCCCTTCGCAATTTTCCGTAGGTCTTCTTGGAAATAAATGATATCGATGCCTTTCCATTTCGAAATGTCATCGAAGGAAGGGGTGTGGTTTTCTAAATATTGAGTTTGGACCTCGTTTTTTAGCTGTTCAAAGTGGAGTAAATCTAAATCGCTCAAGGGCTATAATTTATTTAAAACGTTGATTATCAATATTGTTATTTTGTAAATTGATTTTACAAATATATTACAATTAATTTTCTAATACAAATTTAAATCTCACTATACCTTTGTCCCGTTCGAAATGATAAATGGAGAACACCAAAATTTAAAATTAACAAAACAATTAAATTTAATTATTATGAAAAAGTCATTATTCGTAGCTGCTTTCGCTGCTTTAGCTCTTGTAGCTTGTAAAAAAACTGAAACTGTAGAAACTGCTAACGCTGCTGATTCTGCTGCTGTTGCAACTACTGATTCTGCTGCTGTTGTAGCTGATTCTGCTGCTACTGTTGTTGATTCTGCTGCTGCTGTAACTGTTGATGCTGCTAAAGATGCTGCTTCTGCTACTACAGGTGCTGCTGCTGATGCTGCTAAAGATGCTGCTGCTGGTGCTGCTGATGCTGCTAAAGGTGCTGCTGATGCTGCTAAAGGTGCTGCTAGCGACGCTAAAGATGCTGTAAAAGACGCTGTTAAGAAATAATTAGCAACTACTTTTATCAAAAGATTAACCGTTTCTCTCGAGAAGCGGTTTTTTTTTGTTTATTACTATTCAATATTATTTCTCTCGTTTCTGTCTCAGCATTTCATAACAACTGATTGCGACGGCATTACTTAAGTTTAAGGAATCTATACTTCCACCCATTGGAATCAAAGTGTTTTTCCCTTTTCCTATCCAAAAATCACTTAGGCCGGAATGTTCCGTGCCGAAAAGTAAAGCAGATTTTTGAGTAAAATCTTTTTTATAGAGATCTTCTGCGCTTTCATCCATCAAAGTGGTGAATATATTAAAATCATGATTTTGTAGAAATTCAAATAATTTTTCATTGTTTGAGGTGAAAATGTTCATCCCAAATAAACAACCGACGCTGGAACGAATCACGTTTGGATTATAGAAATCTGCTTTTGGATCAGCAATAATTAAAGCATCAATTCCGAAAGCTTCGCAACTTCTGAGGATTGCTCCTAAATTCCCTGGTTTCTCGATGCTTTCTACCACTATTATGGAAGCGTTTTCTTTTGGTTTGAAATCAGAAAGATCATTTCCTTTTGTTTTGTAAACGCCAATAATTCCTTCTGAAGTTCCGCGGTAAGCGAGTTTTTGGTAAACTTTTTCCGAGACCAATGTGATTTTTCCTTTTGGGAAATCTTCATCGAAAATACTTTCGCAAATAAAAAATTCCTCAGCTTCTTGTCCGAAGTTGATGGCGCGCTGATTTTCTTGCTTTCCTTCCACAGCAAAAATTCCTGAATTTTTCCTAAACCGATTGTCGGTAAGTAGTCGGCTTAGATTTTTTATTTTTTCGTTGTTCGTGCTTTCAATTAACATGGTGCAAATTTAGAAAAATTCTATTCACTGAAATCTATTTGATTTTCAGTGTTTTCGATTAATGTTGAAGGTATGTTTTTGCGGTTTTTTGCGCCTAATTGTTTGAGTTTTTGGGTTTGCGTGACCAAATTATCATTTCCTGTTGTTAACTGTTTGAAGGCATCATTGTAGGAATTCTTTGCCTGATCGATATTTTTCCCCACTTTTTCTAGATTTTCTACAAAGCTTACAAACTTATCGTACATTTTGCCGCCTCTTTCTGCGATTTCTAAAGCATTTTGGTTATGATCGGCGCGCTTCCAAACATCTGAAATTAATTTTAGGTAGGCAATCAAATTGGTTGGACTCAACAAAATAATATGTTTATGATACGCGTAGTTCCAAAGTTGCGAATCAAATTGGACTGCTGTGAGAAATGCAGGTTCCACTGGTATAAACATGATCGTAAAATCTAACGATTCTTTTAAATCATCGTATTTTTTTTGAGAGAGCGAGTCAATATGTTTTCTTACGGCAGCAATATGAAGACTTAAGTTTTGCTTTCTTTCTTCCTCTGTTTCCGCGGAAACCATTCGTTCGTAAGCATTTAGTGAAACTTTTGAATCGATAATGACCAACTGGTTTCCTGGAAGTTTCAGGACAAAATCGGGACGTTGATTTTCGCCGTTTTCGTTTTTAATGGTGTATTGTGAAAAATATTCGCGGTCTTTTGTCAAGCCAGAATCTTCTAAAATTCTTTCCAAAATCATCTCGCCCCAATCGCCTTGAGTTTTCGTTTGTCCTTTCAGTGCTGTTGCTAAATTATTGGCTTCCTGACTGATTTTCGTGGTTTGTTCCATCATTAATTTGATGGTTGAATTTAGAGAAAATCTTTCGCGCGCTTCATTTTCATACACTTCATTCACGCGTTTCTTGAAAATTTCGAGATTTTCGCCAAGTGGTTCCAGAATGTTTTTGAGTTGAGATTGATTTAAAGCCGTGAACTTTTCTGTTTTTTCCTCCAGAATTTTTTGAGCTAAGTTTTGAAATTCAATTTTAGCTAAATCCTGCATTTTTGAAATTTCTTCCTTTTGATTGCTTAAGAGGATATGAAGATTTTCATTCTGTGCAGAAAGTTGAGATTTAATCGAAATTAGATCTTGTTTTTCCTCTTGCAATTTTTTGATTTCTTCATTTAAATTAGAATTAAGGGAAACTAATTCAGTGGTTTTTAAATGAGAATTTTCCAAATCGGAATTTAAACGGATGTATTGATGGTGGAGTTCCTCAAATGATTGTCTTGAAACATTCGAAGATTTTAAAATAAAATAGAGGAGAACAGCGCCAAGAACTGCTCCGAGAATAATTCCAGATAAAAGAGAGGTCATTTCCATATTTCAAAAATACAAAAAGAATCCTCCGGAAGTGAGATTGAATTTTTAATTTTAAGGAATCAAAATTTTACCTTTCCAAGAATGATTTTGGTATGTGATGATATAGAAAAGAATTTTACTTTTTACGTTATTTTTCAGAACAAAATTTTGATTTCCTTTGGTTTTAATCTCTTCTGTCAGCTTTCCAGAAGCTTCGTAAAATTCAACTGTACAATCGTCTGAAGATTCTCCTAAAATTTTGAAATTTTGATGTTCTTTGGAATAGTATAAGTTTATATTTTTTGCAACAGTGTTTTCCGAAGTTCCCAAAACGAGCTGGTTATTGCAAGAAACACCAGAAGTGTTTTCAAAACAATTCATTCTATTTCCATATGATAAATTTAGTTTATTAGGTTCTTCTAATAATCCACTAAAACTTCCAATTCCTTCATAAATGAATCCATAATTCGAAACATCAGTTAAGCTTACTGCTTCAAAATATTTCACATTAGTATTAAAAACATTGCCAAAACCAACTGATTTTACCATTCTATCGCATCCACAATATTTTGCATCAAATGAATCAACAGGAACGGGATCATTAACTTGTACAGAAAAATCATACAAAAGGGTTTCAGTATTTGTAGTTGAATGATAACGATAAACTTTCCTTTCTGCAATATCTTCTCTTAATAATGCAGCTAAATTTCCTTGCAAGGTATCACCACAAAATCTTATTGGAGTAGGATTGCCAAATGCAAATTCAGTAATTATTCTTTTATAATTTTTACCATTTATTGTGGCTTCGCCATCAATTTTATATCTATACGAAGAATTTCCTGCTAAGAATAAACATTGATCATAATTGGTATCATAAAAAATGATGTGCCAAATATTTCCTTCCTTTAAAAGTGGGGTGTATTCTTGCGAAAATAAATTCAAAAATGTAGACATTGATAAAATAAGTAGAATTTTTTTCATGATTTAATTTTTTTTTAAATTATTAAAATCTTTACTATAAAGTAAATTATTATGACTGATTTTCTTTGAAAGCCAGAATCTGAATATTTTTTACCACATCTCTACTTTCAAAAGATTTCATTTTCTTCAGAAGTTGTGGCGGCGTTTTGGTAGAAATGATGATGTTTCTCGCAATTAAAGTCGCTGCGTTATCGACCATATTGACTAAAGAAGGTCGAATAAAATTGATAGAATTTGACAAAATTATTGCTGTCGCCCATGAAGTTTGCCGCGCTTTTGAAATGGCAAAATCTAATATCACGTTGTCTTGACCATTAGAAATTTGATCGACGAGTTCGATAGGATAGCAAATTTTGCTCAGAGAATCCTGAACTTTTTGATTGATGGAAGCGATGACTTCATTGATTTTATTAAAATCATTTTGTAGAAGATTTACTTTTCTGTAGGGCATGATTGCTGCAGCGGAAACACCCAAATCTAAATTGATGTGCGCATTTATACCGAGAATAATATGCTGCATGATGAGTAAATCTTTGTTTTTTGCAGCTTCGAAGGCAGTAAACCAAGCGTTGCTGCATTTCTTATTGTTCTGATAATTTTCTAACGCTTCGAAATAGCGGTTTGCGAAGGCGAGATCTAAGGTTACCATTCTTTTTCCGTCTTCAAATTTTTTCTTTTTGATGCCTTCTAAAACGGCTAAAGTCATGCTTTTGTACGTGCAGGCAAAATATCCGATGGGACTTTTGTTGGCAATGCTCCACGCAATTATTTCGTCTAATTTTTGAATAACTTCTTCGATTGTTTTCATGTTTTTCATTTTTTATTGAATGTAAGATGGCGACTATTTTTTAATTTCCTGCGTTGATTATCCTAAAAAGCACCCGTGGTTTTGGTCAAGAGTACGCTAGGTTTTTTTTGGGAGGAACCTCTTCTTTATATAAACTGGTTTCTAGCCCCGATGGCAGCGGCATCCTTTTTTGTTATTGCGCGTGCGAAATTTTGTTATGTTTCCGTCTCTTGGTGCGCAATGACAAAAAAGATATAGCGGACAGCGGGAAATAGCTTCAAGTAAAAAATGCAGAACCGCTATTCGACAAAGTCAATAAGCTTCTGAAAAAATTACTCCTTAATCCTCAAAAATTCTTTTGCCAATTCAATCATTTTTGGATCACCGGTATATTTTCCGTGTTCGTCGGAGAGTTTTACCGTCGGGATCCAATCGCCGTTATTTGCTTGCACGCCAATTAATTTCATCACGATATTCATGGGTTGTACACCGACATCATTGGTCAAATTGGTGCCAATTCCGAAAGAAATCCCGATTCTTCCTTTGCAAGCGTGGGTAATTTCTTCTACTTTTTCTAAATTCAAACCATCGGAAAAAATGATATACTTAAAAAGTGGATCGATGCCGTTTTTCACATAATGCGCGATGGTTTTGTTCGCAAATTCGATGGGATCACCGCTGTCGTGACGAACGCCATCAAAGAGTTTTGCAAATTTCTTATCGAATTGCTGAAAGAAAACTTCTGTGGTGTAAGTGTCGGAAAGCGCCACTCCCAAATCGCCGCGGTAAACATCCACCCAATGTTCCAGGGAAAGTGCGTTTGCCATTTTGAATCCGTATTCTGCGGCATGAAACATAAACCATTCGTGAGCATGCGTTCCGATGGGTTTTACGCCATATTTCATGGCAAAATGTACGTTGGAAGAACCGATAAATTTGCTGGATTTGTTTCTGATTAAGGCATCTAAAACCACATCTTGCACTTTATAAGAATGTCTTCTTCGGGTGCCAAATTCTGCGAAAGTGACGCCCAAATTATTGAGTCGGTCTGCTTTTTTGATGGTGTTTTCGATGACAAAATCGTTGGAGTTTCTTTCCAGTTCATTCATTTCATAATAGAGTTCCGAAATGAGCGCCAGAATGGGAACTTCCCACAAAATCGTGCGGTACCATTCACCTTCAACTGTCACTTCTAGGTCGTTTTCTGTTTGAATGATTTTCACTTCAGAAGGATCGTAATGATAACCGCCAAGAAAATCGAGGTAAGGCAAATCCAGGTACGGACAAGTGATGCGGAGGAATTCTTTTTCGTCTTTGGTGAGTTTTAATTCAGCCATTGCGTTGATCGCTTTCCGTAATTCGAGGGCAAAATTCTCTGGGAAATAGTGTTTTCCGCGATTGATAAATTGGTATTTTACTTTTTCGTTGGGAAATAATTTCACCACGGCATTTTGCATGGTGATTTTGTAGAAATCGTTATCGAGAATTGATTTTAAGCGAACTTCACTCATTGGGAAAAATATGTTTCAGCAAATTTAGAAATTCAAAACAAAAATCGCCTTAGAAAGACGATTTTTTAATAGAATGTTTTCGGATAGCATTTATTTCTTAATAAATTTAAAAGATTGAATGCCGTCTGAAGTTTTAATCGAAATAATATAATTGGCAGAAGGCAAATGACTGATGTTGATGTCTTTTTTGTATTCTGTCATAATCAATTTCCCGGCAAGATCGAAAACAAATACTTTTTCGATGTCGCGTTTCGTAGTTTTAATGTGAATGAAATCGGTGGCTGGATTCGGATATACGACCAAACCACTCTGTACTTCATCAGTCGCTAATTCCTTTACCAAAGTGACCGGTTCGCGGTAAAAAGAAATCTCCATTAACTCTTTTGGTAGTTGTTCAAACGTGTATGCTTCACAAGTATAGGTTGCATAATCATCGTCTTGTACACTGTTGATGTTGTAATTTTCTGTCGTGGCGGTGGTTTTTTCACTCAGGTTTTTGAACCAAGTGAACTGATATTCATCCCCAGAAAGCGATTGTGGCAAGGAAACCGTGCTCCCAATAGAAGCATTTATTGTTTTTATTTCATCATATCGCTGCGGCGAATAAGTGAAATCTGCCATTGCTTTATTTTTAAGGATAAAGTTTTTGATATCCTGCCTAGAAAATCTGTTGTTATCCAGAAAAGTTAATGCCGGAATTGTTTCTGGAATTTCCCCCGAAAGTTGGTTGCCAATCAAAGAAATCATTTGTAATTGATTCAGTTGAAGCAATTGGCTTGGGAAATTTCCGACGATTAAATTTTTATCGAGATAAATTTGCTCAAGGTTTTTTAAAACCAATAAAGATTCAAAACCTCCGGAGATTTGATTATCGGAAAAATTAAGATGAACCAATTTGTTGAGTTGCGATAATTCTGTGGGGAAACTTGCAATTTGATTGGAAGCCAAGGAAAGCCACTCCAGATTTTTCAGATTTGCAAGGGTAGAGGAATAATTGGTAGAAAAAAGATTGTGACTTACGTTCAAAGCAGTGAGCGCGGTTAAGCTCGAAAGTTCGGTAGGAATTTTGGTCAGTTGATTTCCCGATAAATTCAATTCAGATAAATTAATCAGTGTTGATAAATTGCTGAAATTCTGGGAAATTGTATTGTTGCTTAAATTGAGAACTTTTAAATTTGTTAATGTTGAAATCTTTTGTGGAACAGCGTTTAAGCCAATATGGGATAAATCTAAAACTTGCAGCGCTGGAAAATATTGCAACAAATTATCGATATCAGAAAAAACAAATTGATTATTTCCGAGGGAAATTTCTTTTAAATTAAAAAGGGGTAAAATGGTATTCGCAGGATCGCCTGTTAATCGGTTATTGCTAATATCTAACCGCACCAAATTGGTGTTTGAAGAAAGAGAAGACGGCACTTCGCCAACCAATTGGTTGGAACTCAAATCGAGTTTTTGTAGTTTTGGCAATGAGGATAATAAAGTGGGGAAATTGCCTTTCAAAGCGTTTCCGCGAAGGTTGATTTCGATAACGTTGCCATTTTTTATTTTGATACCATACCAGAATTTAGGATCCTTGTCTAGGTCCCAAGTTTGGCTCCACTGTTCCCCGGAAGTTGTGGCATACAGGTTAACCAGCGCGGCTCTTTCTGCAAACGGAATACTGTATTGCTGCGAAAAAAAGAGTTGCGAAATCAATAAAAGGAATAAAAATTTCTTCACTAAATGGTGTTTTTTTGAGATACAAATATATATTAAAAGTTGGTATTTGAAATAAAACTTTTAAAATTCGCATATTTGCGAAACGAAGGCCAAAATTTATAGCTATTTATGAAGAAGTATGTTTTCTTATCGATTGCAATTGTTTTAATTTATTTTTTTCAATCATTCTATAATGCGACCGGCGGAATCGGCGCAGACAGTCTTTCCTATTTTGGGATCGCTTCAGATTTGCCGGGATTGGAGACGAATCTTTTTCCGTTGGGTTTTCCGGTAGTGATTGAATTTTTTCACAAGATTTTTGGTGATTATTTCTGGTCTTCGAAAATGCTCAATATTTCGATGGTCATCACTATCTTGCTATTTTCCTATTTCAGAAAATTTTATTTTAAAGAAACGGTTCTGCTCTTTGGGGGTAAAACGCTATTTTTTGCATTGAACTGGGCTGCTTCCGAAGGTTTATTTGTTTTTATACTCTATTTTTTGATCTATTTATTTCATCAAAGATTTCAGAATCAGATTAAGTCAAAGTTTTTTATAATTTTTGCTTCCTTATTATTTATTCTTCTTTTTTCTGTACGCTATTCCGGGATTTATATATTTCTTGGATTTGGAGTTTTTTGGATGATAATGTTTTTGAAAAATAAATTTACTCCTTTAAATAGGGATTTTTTTAAAGTGCTATTATTTAGCGGATCTGGGATTTTGGCTTATTTAATTTTTAATCAATATATATATGGTAGTTTCACGGGAGAAAATCTTCGTGGTGCTCCTGCTCAATATTATGCGGTCTATATTTTACGCGATGTTCTTGGAGTGATTAACGTTGTGGATCCTTTCATTGCGATAAAACCTGCTTCCAACAGTGTCGTAAGTATTGCCTTCCAAGTTTGTTTAATGTTGGTTGATTTAATGTTGCTTCGGTATTTTATTAAATTAGTTCGAAAGAAAAAAAATGTTATTAATTTTGATTTTCATCGTTTAATTTGGGTTGTATCGGGTGTTTATGCGATTGCTTTGTTCATTTCTGGCTATTTTCAGCAAATTGAAGAAATGAATGTAAGAATGCTTGCTGCTGCGAATTTCTGTTTGTTTTTCTCCTTTTTAATTATTTATTTTAAAGATTTAAAATCTGATCGCTTTATATTTAGATTAGGATGTTTTTTTCTGTTGTTTTTAACAGGTTATAGTTTAAAAATGCCTTCAAATTATTTTAATAATAGAAAACAGATTGAAGTTCAGATGCCAAAATTCAGCCATAAAAAATATTTATATAATAACGAAAGAGGAGGGGAAGAATCACTCACTACTTATCATGTTCCGATTATCAAGAAAACGTTTCAATATAAACACACCAGCAATCAAAAAGGTGATGTTAAACATTCTATAGCGGGAACAATTAATCCTCAGATCAAATGGTTAAAGTACGACACCATTAAAGATAAGAGTCAGGTTTTGTACACTTCCGAAATAATTTTGAAATAAATTTCTCTCGCTGAATGCTGCAATTTTTTATTAATTAAATATTTATGATTGTAGGTTTAAAAATTATTCCTATTTTTGCACCCTAAAATAAAAAGCAATTTAATGCCTACTATTCAACAATTAGTTAGAAAAGGAAGAGTCGCACTTACCAAGAAGAGTAAATCGGCTGCCCTTGATTCATGTCCACAAAGACGAGGTGTATGTACAAGAGTATATACAACTACTCCTAAGAAACCTAACTCTGCACTTAGAAAAGTTGCAAGGGTAAGACTTTCAAACGGTAAAGAGATCAACGCCTATATCCCGGGCGAAGGACATAATCTTCAAGAGCACTCGATAGTATTGGTACGCGGAGGAAGGGTGAAAGACCTACCGGGAGTACGTTATCACATTGTTCGTGGAGCTTTGGACACCGCAGGTGTAGCTGGAAGAACTCAAAGAAGATCTAAGTATGGAGCTAAAAGACCAAAACCAGGTCAAGCTGCTGCAGCACCAGCAAAAGGTAAGAAAAAGTAATCATTAATTTTTAAGAAACGAAACAATGAGAAAGACAAAAGCGAAAAAAAGACCGTTGTTACCCGATCCAAAATTTAATGATCAACTGGTAACAAGATTTGTAAACAATTTGATGTTTGATGGTAAAAAATCAATCGCATTCAAAATATTCTATGATGCAATGGATATCGTAGAAGCAAAAAAAGGAGAAAACGAAAAAGATTCATTGGAAATCTGGAAAGATGCTTTAACTAACGTAATGCCGCACGTAGAAGTACGTTCACGCAGAATCGGTGGTGCAAACTTCCAAATTCCTATGCCAATTAGAGCTGATAGAAAAATTTCTATGGCAATGAAATGGTTAATCAAATATTCTACAGCAAGAAACGATAAATCGATGGCGCAGAAATTAGCTTCTGAAGTTATCGCTGCTGCAAAAGAAGAAGGTGCTGCGTACAAGAAGAAAACAGACACTCACAGAATGGCTGAAGCGAACAAAGCATTTTCACACTTTAAATTCTAATCTGAAATGAGTAGAGATCTTAAATTTACAAGAAATATTGGTATTGCTGCGCACATTGATGCCGGTAAAACTACCACTACAGAAAGAATTTTATTCTATACAGGGGTAAATCACAAAATTGGTGAAGTTCACGATGGTGCTTCTACAATGGACTGGATGGAGCAAGAAGCAGAAAGAGGTATTACTATTACTTCTGCTGCAACTACTTGTTCTTGGAATTTCCCTACAGACCAAGGTAAAAAATTACCAGAAAGCAAACCTTACCATTTCAACATTATCGATACACCAGGACACGTTGACTTCACCGTAGAAGTTAACAGATCTTTGAGAGTATTAGATGGATTGGTATTTCTTTTCTCTGCAGTAGATGGAGTAGAGCCTCAGTCTGAAACAAACTGGAGACTTGCTGACAACTATAAAGTAGCGAGAATGGGATTCGTAAACAAAATGGACCGTCAAGGTGCTGACTTCCTTAACGTGGTAAACCAGGTTAAGACAATGTTAGGATCAAATGCAGTTCCAATCGTTTTACCAATCGGTGCTGAAGAAGATTTCAAAGGTGTTGTAGACTTGATCAAAAACAGAGCAATCGTTTGGGATGAAGCTGGACAAGGTGCTACTTTCGAAGTAGTTCCAATTCCTGAAGACATGAAAGCTGAAGTTCTTGAATACAGAGAGAAATTAGTTGAAGCAGTTGCAGATTATGATGATACTTTGATGGAGAAATTCTTCGAAGATCCAGATTCAATTTCTGAAGACGAAATCAACGAAGCGCTTAGAAAAGCAACAATCGATTTATCTATTATCCCAATGACTTGTGGTTCTTCATTTAAGAATAAAGGGGTACAGTTCATGTTGGATGCAGTATGTAAATATTTGCCTTCACCATTAGATAAAGATGATATTAAAGGTACAGACCCAAGAACAGATCTTGAGGTATCAAGAAAACCAGACGTAAAAGAGCCTTTCGCGGCTTTAGCATTTAAGATTGCTACCGATCCTTTCGTAGGAAGACTGGCATTCTTCAGAGCATACTCTGGAAGATTAGATGCAGGTTCTTATATCTTGAACACCCGTTCAGGAGATAAAGAAAGAATCTCAAGAATTTACCAAATGCACGCTAACAAGCAGAATCCTGTAGATTATATTGAAGCAGGTGATATTGGTGCAGCGGTAGGTTTTAAATCGATCAAAACTGGTGATACAATGTGTGATGAGAAAAACCCGATCATTCTAGAATCCATGGTTTTCCCTGATCCAGTAATTGGTATCGCTGTAGAACCTAAAACTAAGGCAGATCAGGATAAAATGGGTAACGCTCTAGCTAAATTAGCTGAAGAAGATCCTACTTTCCAGGTTAAGACTGACGAAGCTTCTGGTCAAACGATTATCTCAGGAATGGGTGAACTTCACCTTGATATTCTTGTAGATCGTATGAGAAGAGAATTTAAAGTTGAAGTTAACCAAGGAGAGCCTCAAGTAGAATACAAAGAAAATCTTACGATGGCTGCTAATCACAGAGAAGTTTACAAAAAGCAATCTGGTGGTCGTGGTAAATTTGCTGATATTGTTTTCGAATTGGCTCCAGCTGATGACAACAAACCAGGTTTAGAATTCATCAATGAAATCAAAGGTGGTAACGTTCCTAAAGAATTTGTTCCATCTGTAGAAAAAGGATTCAAAGCAGCAATGAAGAACGGTCCTTTGGCTGGTTTTGAAGTTGAAGGTATTAAAGTTACTCTTAAAGACGGATCTTTCCACCCGGTAGATTCTGATGCATTATCTTTCGAATTGGCTGCTAAAATGGGCTTCAAAGAAGCTGGTAAAAAAGCTAAACCTGTAATCATGGAACCAATCATGAAAATTGAAGTGGTAACTCCAGAAGAATACATGGGAGATATTGTAGGTGACCTTAACAAAAGAAGAGGTTCTGTAAACGGTATGGATGATCGTAACAATGCGAAAGTAATCAAAGGATTCGTTCCACTTTCAGAAATGTTTGGTTATGTAACTACTCTTAGAACACTTTCTTCAGGTAGAGCTTCATCTTCTATGGAATTTGAAAAATACGAACCGGCACCATCTAACGTTGCAGAAGCAATTATTGCAAAAGCAAGAGGTTAATCTTAAACTAAATTAAAATGTCACAAAGAATCAGAATAAAATTAAAATCTTACGATTACAATTTGGTAGATAAATCTGCTGAGAAAATCGTTAGAACGGTAAAAGCAACAGGTGCCATTGTAAATGGACCAATTCCTTTGCCAACAAATAAGAGAATCTTTACTGTGTTAAGATCTCCGCACGTAAACAAAAAAGCTAGAGAGCAGTTTCAATTATCTGCACACAAAAGATTGATGGATATCTATTCATCTTCTTCTAAAACTGTAGATGCGTTAATGAAATTAGAACTTCCTTCTGGAGTTGACGTAGAAATTAAAGTGTGATAAATTTGCACTTTGCGATAATTATAGAAATCCGTTCTCGAAAGAGAGCGGATTTTTTTTGCGATGTCCTACCTGAATGCTCTATCTCTAAGGAGCCACAAGATTTAGTCTTCGATCCATGATCAGTCGCGCTCTCCACTATATCTTTTTCTTTTTTCTTTAAAAAAAAAGAAAAAGGATGCCGTTTCGATCACGGCTAGAAATGAATTCCGTATGATCAACACCAAACGCTTTCTGGCTTTCACTGATTTATAGGAATTTCGGCTTCCGGTAGATCATCGAAAAAATACTTTTTTTTGGGTATTTTATCTTGGAACTGACAAAAAATTAGAGCATGACTCTTATCTCTTGTTTAAATCTAGTTTTCATATTGGTTTGGTATTTTTTATATAAAGAATGCTATTATTTCAATTATTTTTTACAAAACTTATAAATATTGATTGCTTTTGTCGCCTTAAATTTTTAAAAACATGAAAAAAATTCCTTTCCTTTTTCTTTTTCTTTCTCTAGCGGCAAATGCACAATGGAGTAAAGCTTCTGATAATGGATCAGTAGTTAGAAAAAGCGATAATTCTGTCTATTATAAATTAGACATGAATGCTATTAGAACAAAACTTTCGCAAGCCGCAAAAGTGGGTGAAAGCAAACCCGTAACAATTGAAATCCCAAATGCAGAAGGTGATTTAGAACGTTTTGCAGTAAACAGTTTCCCGGTGTTTGATGAAGAAATGTCAAAGCAATATCAACTCGGTTCTTATGTAGGAACAGGCATCGATAATCCTTCAAAAATTATTAGATTCAGCGTTTCCCCAAATGATTTTCAATCCATGATGAGTGGTGATGGGAAATTTGAATTTATAGAACCAGCAAACGATGATAAATCAATCTATTCACTGCACAGCAAAACAAGCAGAAAAGGAAAAGCATTTGTGTGCAATACCAAAGAAAGTCCAGAATCTGTTTCAAGATTAGAAAAATTAATAGAGGAAGGTTCCGCTGCAAAAGCAAACAACAGAAAATATCATACGCTAAAACTTGCAATGGCGGTAACCGGAGAATATACCGCTTTTTTTGGAAATACTTCCAATGCTGTTGCTCAAATTAATGCAACGATGACTCGTGTAAATGCAGTTTTTGAACAAGAGTTTAATTTGCATCTTAATGTTATTACAGCACCTAATTTAATTTTTACGAATGCTTCTACAGATCCTTTTAGTCCAGCTGCACAATTTTGCAAATGGAATTATGAATTGATGAATGCTTTGCATGGTGGAACTTTCGGAGTTACAGATGCTAGTTTTGATATTGGTCACTTATTTGGTGCGACAGGAGGTGGCGGAAACGCAGGTTGTATTGGTTGCATCGGAAGCAATGATATTTCTACGACTTCATATACTACTGCATCTGGTGGATGTGGTTACGCTTATATTTCACCAAACAATTACAAAGGGAGTGGAATAACTGCTCCTGCAGATGCATCACCAAAAGGAGATACTTTTGATATCGATTATGTGGCGCACGAAATGGGGCATCAATTAGGAGATAGTCATACGTACAGTTTTTATGAAACGTACTTAAATAAAGAAATGGAGCCAGGTTCTGGTTCTACGATTATGGGTTATGCGGGAATTACTGGTGCAAATACTGATGTTCAGGCTCATTCTGATCCTTATTTTCATAGTGCGAGTATCGACCAAGTTCAAGCAGTACTTGCAGCAACTGCGGTAGATGTAGAAACCAATATCACAAACAACACTCCTGTTGTAACTGCAATGCCAACAACGTATACCATTCCAAAAAGCACCGCGTTTGTGTTAACTGCTGTTGTAACGGATCCAGATAACAATCCATTAACGTATTGCTGGGAACAAGTGGATTATAGTAGATTAGCAAATGGTGTTGGAAAAGCTTCAGGAACTGGCGATGGTGCGGCTGCAATTGGAGCAAATACTTCGGGTGGAACTTTCCGTTCCATAGCACCAACTTCGAATCCTACAAGATATTTTCCAAAATTAGCTACCGTTTTGGGTGGTGCTGTGAAAAATGTTTCTGATTTTGAAGCAGCGTCTTCTGTCGCCAGAACGACCAATTTCCGAGTAACTGTACGCGATAATGTTACTGGTGGACAAGCGCAAACTGCTTATGCAAACCAAGTAATCGTGGTTGGTTCTGCGGCTGCATTTACCGTAAATGCCGCATCTGGAAAAGCAGGAACTCCTCTAAATGTAACTTGGACGGTTTCTGGTACCACTGCTTCACCGTACAACGTGGCCAATGTGAAAATAGATTATACGATTGATGGTGGTGCAAATTGGACTGTTCTTTCAGCTTCTACTGCAAATACTGGAACTGCAAGTGTTACTTTCCCGGCTTCATTGGGTGCTTCAACTCCTTATGTTCGTGTTTCTGCAATCGGAAATGTGTTTTATGCGGTCAATAAAGTGACTTTAACTGCTGCTGCACTTGCTGCGTCAGAAAATACAAAGGATCAAGTTCAAATTTATCCAAATCCTGCAACTGATAAACTTTTCGTTAAAAATATTTCGGCAAAATCAACCTATTCCATTTTTGATGCGACAGGAAGATTGGTTTCTGAAGGATCAATTGTTGATGGCGAAGTTAACGTTAGTAAATTGGTAAAAGGAACTTATGTGATTTCATTTACGAATGATGGTAATGCTACAAAAACCAAATTTATTAAAAAATAAATAGCGCTTTTCATTCATACAAATGGCTGCTTCACCAAAAAGGAAGCAGCCATTTTTTTTTACATTTCGTCACAAATTTATTTTACTTTCGTTTCTACAGAAACCGATCCGTCGTCTTTCGAGATGACCAGAATTTTCTGATCGGTCAGTAATTGATATTCTTTGGATTGAAGGTTTTCGTCGGAGTCATATTGTTCATAATAATTTCCGTTTTTTGTCCACCAAGTTCCTTTTCTATTTATTTTTTGCGTTCTTCCTTTGATCATCAAAATTTCATTTTTAATAAAAGTTCCATCGGATTTTCTCATGATTTGCCAAGTTTTATTCAAAGGGTTTTTACTGCTTTTAAAAGTTCCGTCCCAAATTCCGATTAGTGATTTCTCGTGAACTTTATTCTGATCTGTTTTTTGCTGTGCATTATTTCCGGAACTCCATAATAGGGCAAACAAACAATAGAGAAGCGCCCTGATTTTTGTTTTCATTTTAATTTTTCTTCATGAAATAATCGTAATAAGAACAGGTTCCCTGCAAACCTTTTGAAGTTTGGGTTTCTGCGTAATTTTTCTTCAACTCCACAAAATAGGTTCGGTATTTTTGGTTTTTCGATTGATCCATATTTTTCATCCATTCATCTTGTTTTTTAGACCAGTCCGGATCATCGTAATTTGCATTAAAAGTATTCTTAGCTTCATATTGGTAATATTTTCCCTGTTCTGCACTTGCCATTTGAAAAAGAATTCTTGCTTTTTGTTCTTTATCTAAAGTGTTTTGCAAAGCTTTTTTATAGAACCCAATTGCAAGATCAAAATTATCTGGAGCAATGAAAACATTAGACGAATAATTTTTATAGTAAAATTGGAACGGAGAATCGGTCTTATCAAAATGATATTTTGGTCCATTAGAATTATCAATGTCCATCACAAAAACGTGGCGATAAAATCCTAAAGCAGAAGTGTTGTACAATAAATTCCCGATGAGTTGGTTGGCTTTTGCAGCTTTTTCATCTTTTCCGGCAGCAACTTTTTTCAACTGAAGAAGCCCTGCACTCAATTCCAGTTTATTCATATTGGCTTTAATAAAAGGAAATTCGGGCACAAATTTTTCAGCTTTCATCATTTCGTTTTCTGGGGAACCGTAACTCACAAGATGATTGTGCCCGAAAATTAAACTCGAAATATTATTGAACCCATTATAAACTTTGCTTGGATCTGCAATTTTCACATATTCTCCCGTGTTGTAATCGTAAATGCCTTCTGATAAAGGAATTCCAGAAAAATCGCTCCCTTTTTCATAGTAGGTTTTTGCTCGTTCAAAATCTCCGGAACGCATCGCAAAATCGCCATATAGCACATTGAAAAAACTTGCTGTATTTCCAACGTCATTAATATTTTTCGCAATGATTTCTTGCTCAAATTGGGTTTTGTCATTCTTGTTGAAAAAGGCTTCCAGTTTTTTCGCGAGATCTAAATTCGGATTGTATCGAAGATCAGAAAGTTGATTATTCATCAAAAATGATTTCGCCTCTTCGCCTTGAAGGAAATATCGGTTTGCCAATATATCTTTCAAAAATTCACTGGTAGAAGGAGCGTGGTATTCCTCGTACCCGAAATGATCTGCCGTACTGTCTTTCTCGATAGCCGGAGCTTTTGCCACAAAAAATTCCTTGTAGTTTTTGTACAAATCATCTTCAAATTCTGGGGTGATTCTCGGTTGAGACGTGATTTTGTTCAGCATTTTCATGCGGGAAATTTCTGCGAGATATTCTGGATTCGTGGTTTTTATTTCCTCTAAAGTTTTCGTGCTTTCGTCGTAATCTTTTTTCAAAAAAGCGAGATAAGCATCAGTAATTTTCCAGAATTCATCGTTGGATTTTTCCTTTATTTTTGAGGTAATAAGTTTTAAATCCGTGGCGAAATCTTTCGAAGTTTCATCATATTCATTTTTGGTGAATTTCGGAATTCGGTTGGGGTTTTTCAAAAGATCACTTTCACTTTGATCATTTCCATTTTCAGGATCGCTAGATTTTTTGCCACCGAAAATGCCGCTGAAGAAATTTTTGATTTTCTGCCAAAAACTGGTTTCAGGAACTTTCGCAACATCGGTTTTTGTTTCTGTGGTTCTTTTCTCAGAAAGTGATGCATCTTTGGCGTTGTTGAAGTAAATCGGCAAATAACTTCTTTCGAGTTCATTGATGCTTCTTGCTGCCAAAACTTTCAGGATTTCTGAGTTGGGATCGATTTCATACATTTTTTCCATCATCGGAATTGGATTGCTGAAATCATCAAAACCCAAAAGAAAATAGGCCATATTTTTTTCCTCCGAAGTTTTCGCTCTTTTCATCAAATTATCAAAAGAAGCCGAATCGCTAAGTTTCATAGAGACAAAAGCGCTCTCTTTTCTGCTTTTACTATTGATAAAAACCTGAAAAAAGTTCCAGTTGGCGTCGGCTGTCATTTTCAAACCTCGTTGCGCTCCTGCAAATTGGTCCAAAGCCAAAAAGTAAGGCGCAGTTTTTAATTGTAATGGTTCTACATATTTTTTAAAAGCCTGCAAAGAAGCTTCGTAATTTCTGGTGTAATGATGAAAGCGAACCAATTGATAACCATATCGCAATTTAATTTCTGGGTTTTTTGCAGCGTTATAAAGAGAAGTTAAGGCTGAAACCGTCTTTTCAACATTGAGTTGGGTTGCGTTTTTTGAGTTTTCTTCTGCATTGTAATAAAACGAATCTGGACTTTCTACAAAATTGATGCGCATGAAAGGTTCCAAATATTTTGCTTCAATCAAATAATCGATTGCTTCTGCATATTTTTGATAGGAACCCAATTTGGAGAGAATTGCATTTCCGGAAACTCCTTTTTTAAAGAAATTCAAATCTTTCATTGGCATTTTTTCTACCAAAATTTGCGTTTCTGCATAAGTGAGTGAATTGCCAAAAAATCGCTGCCAAGTTTCTATATTTTCGTCGGGTATTTCGAAATGTTCATGGCCATAAAACCGATTCGACAAGGTGTGTAAAAAAGGCAGGTAGGATTTGTCTTTAATGATGCTTTGCGTGAATAAATTAAAATATTCGTAATCTGGATCATACCAAGAACAGGAGGAAACCTTAGAGGACATGAAGAACAATAACGCAGCGGAAAGAATAATTTTTTTCATAACTAAAATTTGTGGTCGCTAACAAATTTACCATCTAAATGATAATATACAATAGCATAATCAGATAATTTTTTGTCGAGGAAAGCTTTGACTTCATTTAATTGATCATCGGTAATTGCTTCTACTTTTAAGGTGAAACCTTTATTAAGATAATTTCCGAAGTAGAAACCGTCTTTTAAAACTTGAACTTTATCTTGACCTATTTTTTTGAAGTTTGGATTTTCTAAATCTTTTGAAGAGAGTGCATTGATCAATTTATGTTTCCCTAATTGATTGGTGACAATTCCCCACGAGTAAATCGGTAAAGCAACATCGATCTTTATTGGATATTTATTGACAGATTTTAAATAATCTTTTAAAGTAGGTACATCTAATATAGAATTCCGACTCGAGTTTTCTAAAGGCGAAGAAGTAGAATAGCACATTAAATAGACTTTCCGAACCGGCGGAATCCCAGAAAGCTTGCTGTTTTTAACCTGATGAAGTCTCAAAGTACAGGTAATTTGTTTTCCGGAGATTTCTTTCAGTTTGGTGAGGAAAGTGAAATACTCTTTGTTCGTTCCTGCGGTCCAGTCGCAATCGATTTGAATTTCATGAGCGATTTTGAAACCGAAGTCTTTTTGTTTCTTCTGAATCAAGGAGAACACGTTGTTTGCCAAAAAATGGATCTCTTCTAAAGTGATATCATAAAACACATCATTTTTAATAAAAACGACAGGAACGATTTCTTTTTCGGTTTTAAAGGTTTCGTCTTTTGTTACCACGGCAATTGGTTGAAATTTACCATTCACTTTTTCGATATCAAAAAACCGTGTATATAAGTAAGGAGTATTTGTTTTATTTAAAGTTTCTTTTTCTGTTGTATTTAAAGAAAGGTTGGTTCGCCAATAATAAAAAGTGTACGAATGTTTCTCTGAGTTCTGGCAGCAAAGTATAAATGCGAAAAGAAAGGTTAAACAGATTTTTTTCATGCAATAAAAGTATAAAAAATTGTAAGGTGTTAAAAATCAAAATATTTTTACTTGTTATATTGTCATTTCAAAAATTCTTCATACATTTGCACACTCAATTTAGGGAAGAAGTATGCCTATTTCAAAAGTAGAAATCACGGAAACCTTGATTGATAATCGGAGAATATAATATAATATATATAAATAATGTCAGGTATTATTGGAAAAAAAATCGGGATGACTTCTCTGTTTGACGAAAACGGCAAAAATATGCCGTGTACCGTTATTCAAGCAGGTCCTTGCTCGGTTTTACAGGTCAGAACCATAGAAAAGGATGGGTACAAAGCTGCTCAACTAGGTTTCGATGACAAGAGTGAAAAGAACGTTGGTAAAGCGTTAGCCGGCCATTTCAAAAAGGCAGGTTCAGCTCCAAAAGCTAAATTAGTAGAATTCTATCATGAATTCGTAGAAAAATTAAGCGTAGGAGATGAAGTGAAAGTTGATTTATTTGCTCAAGGCGAATTTGTTGATGTAACTGGAACTTCAAAAGGTAAAGGTTTCCAAGGGGTTGTAAAAAGACACAACTTTGCGGGGGTAATGCAAGCAACTCACGGACAGCATAACCGATTAAGAGCTCCAGGTTCTATTGGTGCGGGTTCCGATCCATCTAGAGTATTCAAAGGAATGCGTATGGCTGGAAGAATGGGTGGTAAGCAAGTTACTGTACAAAACCTTCAAGTGTTAAGAGTGGATCAAGAACAAAATCTTTTAGTAGTAAAAGGAGCTGTTCCGGGAGCAAAAAATTCTTATGTAATTATTAGAAAATGGAATTAGTAGTACTTAATACATCAGGAAAAGAAACCGGAAGAAAAGTAACTCTAGACGAAGCAATCTTCGGAATTGAGCCAAATCAGCACGCGGTTTACTTAGAAGTAAAGCAATATCTTGCCGCTCAGCGTCAAGGTACACATAAATCAAAAGAGAGAAGCGAAATCGCTGGTTCAACTAAAAAGTTGAAAAAGCAAAAAGGTTCAGGTTCTGCAAGATATGGTGATATCAAATCTCCAGTTTTCAGAGGTGGAGGTCGTATTTTCGGTCCAAAACCAAGAGACTACAGATTCAAACTGAACAAAGCTTTGAAAAGATTAGCAAAAAAATCAGTGCTTTCTCAAAAAATGAGAGATAATTCCATCATGGTATTAGAAAGCTTCAATTTTGATGCTCCTAAAACTAAAGAATTTATCAATTTGAATACTGCATTAGGTTTCGAAGGTAAAAAAGCTCTTTACATCTTACCAGAAGCAAACAAAAATGTTTATTTGTCTTCAAGAAACTTACCAAAAACTAAAGTTTTAACGTATAACGAAATCAGTTCTTATGACTTAGTTCATGCAGGTGAGATCGTTTTCTTAGAAGGTGCTATCGAGAAATTTCAAGAAAATTTAAAGAAATAAATCATGTCTATTATTATTAAACCCATCATCTCAGAGAAAGCAA
Organism: Kaistella chaponensis; assembly: GCF_900156725.1. Taxonomy (GTDB): domain Bacteria; phylum Bacteroidota; class Bacteroidia; order Flavobacteriales; family Weeksellaceae; genus Kaistella; species Kaistella chaponensis. Next base: position 101,327 of record NZ_FTOI01000002.1, read on the forward strand.
ACTATCTTACTGATTTAAGAGGTGCTTATTCTTTCTTGGTAAATCCAAAAGCGAATAAAATCCAAGTTAAAAAAGCGATAGAAGTACTTTACGGTGTGAAAGTTTCTGACGTAAGAACAATGATTTACGCTCCGAAAGTTTCTTCGAAAAATACCAAAAAAGGTTTGCAGATTGGTAAAACCAACAAATTGAAAAAAGCAATCGTTTCCCTTGCAGAAGGAGAAGTGATTGATATTTTCGCAACAGCTTAGGATTTGATCCTTTGCTATAAAAAAATAATATTTTATTAATTATAAATAATTGTAATGTCTGTTAGAAAATTAAAACCTATCACCCCAGGACAGAGATTTAGAGTTGTAAACAACTTTGAGGAAATTACTACCAACAAACCAGAGAAATCTCTAACGGTTGGTATTAGTAAGTCTGGTGGTCGTAACAATACTGGTAAAATGACCATGCGTTACACCGGAGGTGGACACAAAAAGAAATACAGAATTATCGACTTCAAAAGAAATAAATTCGATGTTGAAGCTACGGTAAAATCTGTTGAATATGATCCAAACAGAACTGCTTTCATCGCTCTATTAGAGTACACAGACGGAGAGAAGAGATACATCATCGCTCCAAACGGTATTAAAGTAGATATGAAAGTTATTTCTGCAGAATCAGCTGAGCCAAATGTTGGTAACGCAATGAAGTTGAAAAACATTCCTTTGGGAACTGTTGTTTCTTGTATCGAATTACGACCTGGTCAAGGTGCAGTAATGGCAAGAAGTGCAGGTTCATCGGCACAGTTAACTTCAAGAGATGGTAAATATGCAATCGTTAAATTGCCTTCAGGAGAAGCTAGAATGGTTCTTACTGAATGTATGGCAATGATTGGATCTGTTTCTAACTCTGATCACCAACTTACCGTTTCTGGTAAAGCAGGTAGAAGCAGATGGTTAGGAAGAAGACCTAGAACAAGACCAGTAGTAATGAACCCTGTTGATCACCCAATGGGAGGTGGTGAAGGTAAATCATCTGGAGGTCACCCAAGATCTAGAAACGGACAACCGTCTAAAGGTTTCAAAACAAGAACTAAAAACAAAGCGTCTAACCGATTTATCGTATCTAAAAGAAAATAATTATGGCAAGATCACTTAAAAAAGGACCTTTCATCCATCATACTTTAGATAAGAAGGTTCAGGCAAATATAGAGTCTAGTAAAAAGACAGTAATTAAAACTTGGTCCAGAGCATCAATGATCTCCCCGGACTTCGTAGGACAAACTATCGCAGTACACAACGGGAAATCTTTTATCCCAGTTTATGTAACTGAAAATATGGTAGGTCATAAGTTAGGCGAATTTTCTCCGACAAGATCTTTTAGAGGTCACGGTGGTAACAAAAATAAAGGAGGTAGATAATCATGGGATCAAGAAAAAGAGAAAGTGCTTTGGCACGTAAAATAGCAAACCAAGATGTGGCTAAATCTTTGCACAACGATTGCCCGTCTTCCCCAAGAAAGATGAGATTAGTTGCTGATATCATCAGAGGTGTTGAAGTGGATAAAGCTTTGGCAATTCTTAAATTTTCGAAAAAAGACGCTTCTAACAAGTTAGAAAAAGTTTTACTTTCTGCAATGGCTAACTGGCAATTGAAAAACGAAGGTGCGGATATTGAAGAAGCTAATTTAATCGTAAAAGAAATTATGGTAGATAGTGCGAGACAATTGAAGAGACTAAGACCAGCTCCACAAGGAAGAGGTCATAGAATCAGAAAAAGATCAAACCACATTACATTAATTTTGGGTAACAAAGAAACTAAATAATCAAGGTATGGGACAAAAAACAAATCCAATAGGCAACAGATTGGGAATCATCAGAGGATGGGATTCTAATTGGTATGGCGGAAAAGATTATGGAGATAGAATCGCTGAAGATTTTAAAATCCGAAGATACCTTGAAGCTCGTTTATCAAAAGGAGGGATTTCAAGAATTTATATTGAAAGAACTTTAAAACTAGTTACAATTACAATTACTACAGCTAGACCGGGTTTAATCATCGGTAAAGGTGGTCAGGAAGTTGATAAATTGAAAGAAGAATTGAAAAAATTGACAGATAAAGATATCCAGATCAATATTTTCGAAATCAAAAGACCTGAACTTGACGCGGTTTTAGTTGCAGACAGCATCGCAAAACAAATCGAGAACAGAATATCTTACAGAAGAGCAGTGAAAATGTCTATCCAAAGTACCATGAGAATGGGTGCTGAAGGAATCAAAGTTCAAATCTCAGGTAGATTAAACGGAGCAGAGATGGCAAGAAGCGAAAACTTCAAAGACGGAAGAATACCTTTGTCAACTTTTAGAGCAGATATCGATTATCATATCGGTGAAGCTTTAACTCAGTACGGTAAATTAGGTGTGAAAGTTTGGATTATGAAAGGTGAAGTTTACGGTAAACGTGATTTGATGCCATTAGTAGGACAACAGAAAAAAGGAGCACCTGCAGGAAGAGGAGATCGTAACGACAGAAATGATCGTGGCGAAAGAGGCGACAGACCAGACAGAAGACCAAGAGATAGAAAATAATTACAAAATTTTAGAGGCCAGTTTTAAATGACCGTTACTTTTTTAAAATCTAAAATCTAAAATCTAAAATTTAAGAAATTATGTTACAACCAAAAAGAACAAAATTCCGTAAAGTTCATAAGATGAAAATGAAGGGGATTGCTCAAAGAGGCAGTCAACTTGCTTACGGAACTTTCGGGATCAAAGCGAACGAAGGTGCTTGGATCACTGCAAGACAAATTGAAGCGGCGCGTATTGCGGCGACAAGATATATGAAAAGAGAAGGTCAATTATGGATCAAAGTATTCCCGGATAAGCCGATTACCAAAAAACCAGCCGAAGTAAGGATGGGGAAAGGAAAAGGCGCCGTAGAATATTGGGTATCTGTAGTAAAACCTGGTAAAATAATGTTCGAAGTAGGAGGTGTTCCTTATGAAGTAGCAAAAGAAGCTTTGCGTCTTGCTGCTCAGAAACTTCCTGTAACTACAAAATTTGTAGTGGCGAATGATTTTGTTCAACCTCAATAATCTGAATTATTATGAAAATAGCTGATATCAAAAATCTAAGCGCAGGAGATATTCAAAACAAATTAACTGAAGTAAAAGCAGATTTCAACAAGTTGAAAATGTCTCACAGCATCAGTCCAATTGAAAATCCTATTCAAATCAGAGACATGAGAAAAACAATCGCACGTCTGGAGACCGAACTAACACTAAAACAACAATAAGAATTTCATTTTACCATGGATAGAAATTTAAGAAAAGAAAGAATCGGAATTGTTTCCAGCAATAAAATGGAAAAGACCATTGTTGTAAGTGAAACCACGAGAGTAAAGCACCCGATGTACGGTAAATTCGTTTTGAAAACGAAAAAATATACCGCTCATGATGAGAACAACGAGTGTACTGAAGGCGATACTGTAATGATTACAGAAACAAGACCTTTAAGTAAAAGTAAAAGATGGAGATTAGTACGAATCATTGAAAAAGCTAAGTAATGTTACAAACCGAATCAAGAATAAAAGTTGCTGATAACACAGGTGCCAAAGAAGTACTGGTTATTAGAGTTCTAGGAGGAACTAGAAGAAGATATGCTTCAGTTGGTGATAAAGTCGTAGTTACTATCAAAGATTCTGCACCACAAGGACAAGCGAAAAAAGGAACTGTTTCTAAAGCAGTTGTAGTAAGAACTAAAAAAGCAGTACGTAGAAAAGATGGTTCATACATCAAATTCGATGACAATGCTTGCGTTCTTTTAAATGCTGCAGGTGAAATGAGAGGAACACGTGTTTTCGGACCTGTTGCACGTGAACTAAGAGACAAAGAATACATGAAAGTTATTTCATTAGCTCCTGAAGTACTTTAATTTTAAAATTTACAAAAATGACAAAGTTAAAAATCAAAAGAGGAGATAACGTAATCATCACTACCGGAAAAAAAGAAATTAAAGGTAAAAAAGGTGAGGTTATAGAAGTGATCAGAAAAGAAGGCAAAGACGCTAGAGTAATCGTAGCAGGTTTAAATATTGTTAAAAAACATACCAAACCTTCTGCAGGTAATCCACAAGGCGGAATTGTAGAGAAAGAAGCATCCATCCATATTTCAAATGTTATGCTTATCGACAAAAACGGTAAGACAACAAAAACAGGATCTAAGGTTGAAGGTGATAAAAAAGTAAGAGTTGCTAAAACAACCGGTGAAACTTTATAATTAAAAAGACGATGGAATATATAGTAAGACCAAAACAACAATATAAAGAAAAAATTGTTCCTGCAATGATGGAAGAATTTGGGTACAAATCTGTAATGCAGGTTCCTAAATTACTTAAAATCGTTGTATCACAAGGTTTAGGAGCTGCTTCTGCTGATAAGAAAATTATTGACTATGCAGTAGAAGAACTTACAATGATCACTGGTCAAAAAGCAGTAGGAACTATTTCTAAAAAAGACGAAGCTGCCTTCAAATTAAGAAAAGGAATGCCAATTGGTGCAAGGGTAACCTTGAGATCGAACCAAATGTATGAGTTTTTAGACCGATTAGCTTCTTCAGCTTTACCACGAATTCGTGATTTCAACGGAATCAAAGCTGATGGGTTCGACGGAAGAGGAAATTACAATTTAGGAATCACTGAGCAAATCATTTTTCCTGAAATCGTAATCGACAAAGTAAAAAAAATCCAAGGGATGGACATTACTTTCGTAACTTCAGCGAAAACTGATAAAGAAGCGAAATCATTATTAACTCACTTCGGTTTACCTTTCAAAAAGAACTAAAAGATGGCTAAAGAATCAATGAAAGCGCGTGAGCGCAAAAGAGAAGCTACAGTAGCAAAATATGCTGAGAAAAGAAAAGCTTTGAAAGAAGCTAATGATTATCTTGGTTTACAAAAATTGCCGAAAGATGCTTCACCAGTAAGACTACACAACAGATGTAAATTAACTGGAAGACCAAGAGGTTACATGAGAACATTCGGTCTTTCAAGAGTAACTTTCAGAGAAATGGCCAACAATGGTCTTATCCCGGGAGTGAAAAAAGCTAGTTGGTAACAAATTTAGAACAATCGAGATAGTAAAGTTGATTATCAGATAAAAGAAAAAAGAGTAAAGAGAAAAGATGCAAGTCTTGGCTCTTTGTTCTTGGATCTTGCTTCTCTTTTCAAAACTAACTATCACAAACCAATAATTTAAAATAGAAAAATGGTAACAGATCCAATTTCAGATTTCCTAACCAGAGTAAGGAACGCACAAAGCGCAGGCCACAAAGTGGTGGATATTCCTGCATCGAAAATCAAAAAGGAGATTACAAAAATTTTGTTTGACCAAGGTTTTATCTTGAACTACAAGTTCGAGGAAAACGCTGTTCAAGGAAATATCAAAATCGCTTTAAAGTACGACAAAGTAACCAACAAACCTGTAATCAAAAGCATTCAAAGAGCTTCAAGACCAGGCTTAAGACAATACAAAGGTAGCGCAGAGCTTCCAAGAGTATTGAACGGTTTGGGTATCGCTATTATCTCAACTTCAAGAGGAGTAATGACAGATAAAAAAGCACGTCAGGAAAAAGTTGGTGGAGAAGTAATCTGCTATGTTTATTAATTTTTAATCAAAGGAAAATGTCAAGAATTGGTAAATCAATTATAGAAATTCCTGCTAATGTTACCGTAACCGAGAGTAACGGATTGGTAACTGTGAAAGGACCGAAAGGAGAACTTACACAGCAGTTAGAAGAAGGGATCACTCTAAAACAAGAAGACGGAATCTTAACTTTAGACCGACCTTCTGAATCAAAACAACACAAAGCATTACACGGTCTTTACAGAGCGTTAATCAACAATATGGTTTTAGGAACTTCCGAAGGGTGGACCAAAAAACTAGAACTAGTAGGAGTAGGATACAGAGCATCTAATCAAGGAAACAAATTAGAGTTAGCTTTAGGATTCTCACACGGGATCGTATTAGATTTACCGAAAGAGATCGTGGTAGAAACTTTATCTGAAAAAGGTAAAAACCCTATCATTACCCTAACATCATTCGACAAACAATTATTAGGAATGGTTTCTGCGAAGATCAGATCTTTCAGAAAACCAGAACCATATAAAGGAAAAGGGGTGAGATTCGTAGGAGAAATTGTAAGACGTAAAGCTGGTAAATCTGCTTAATTTTAAAACTTAAGAACATGGCACTAAGCAAAGTACAAAAAAGAAATAGAATTAAAAGAAGAGTAAGAGGAAAAATCTCTGGCTCTGCTGAATTACCAAGATTATCAGTTTACAAAAGCAATAAAGAAATTTACGCGCAATTGATCGATGATAAAGATGGTAAAACATTAGCCTCAGCTTCATCGAGAGCGTTGACTGCTAAAGGAAATAAAGTAGAAATCTCTGCAGAAGTTGGTAAAGCAATCGCTGAAAAAGCTAAAGCTGCAGGAATTGAAAAAATAGTGTTCGACAGAAACGGATTTGTATATCATGGTAGAGTGAAAGCTTTAGCTGATGGTGCAAGAGAAGGCGGACTAAAATTCTAATCATTAAATTTCGGAAATATGTTAGGACTAGATAATATAGAAAAAGTAAAACCGGGAGGATTAGAACTTAAAGATCGTCTCGTTTCAGTAAACAGAGTTACCAAAGTAACCAAAGGAGGTAGAGCTTTCGGGTTTTCTGCAATCGTGGTTGTAGGTGACGAAGCTGGAACCGTAGGTTTCGGATTGGGAAAATCTAAAGAAGTTGCTTCTGCTATTGCAAAAGCAGTAGAAGATGCTAAGAAAAATTTAGTAAAAGTTCCTGTTGTTAATCATACCATTCCTCACCAAACTTCCGCTCGTTACGGTGGTGCAGATATCTTCTTGAGACCTGCAACTCACGGTACCGGTGTAATCGCAGGTGGTACAGTACGTATGGTAGTTGAAGCTGCTGGAATTAAAGATATTCTTTCAAAATCTAAAGGATCATCAAACCCACATAACGTTGTGAAAGCTACTTTCAAAGCATTATTGGACATCAGAAGACCTGAAGAAATTGCTAAATTGAGAGGTATTTCATTAGATAAAGTGTTTAACGGTTAATATAAAACAATGGCAAAAATTCAAGTAAAACAAGTAAAAAGCGCTATTGGTAGAACCAAAACTCAAAAGAGAACGCTCGAAGCATTAGGATTAAAAAAACTTCACCAAATCGTTGAACATGACGACTCGCCTGCAATTCTTGGAATGGTAAGAGCGGTAAGTCACCTCGTAGAAGTTCAAAAATAAAAGAAAAATAGAAGAGAGATAAGGGATTTCAAACGAAGTCTCTTATCTTCAATCTTTTAATCTCAAATCTAAATTAAAATGAATTTAAATAATATTAGACCCGCAGCGGGTTCTACGCACAGCACGAAAAGAATCGGTAGAGGACAAGGTAGTGGTAAAGGAGGTACAGCTGGGAAAGGTCACAATGGTCAGCAAGCTAGAGCAGGTTATTCGCAAAAAATCGGTTTTGAAGGGGGACAAATGCCTTTACAAAGAAGATTGCCTAAATTTGGTTTCACCAACGTAAATAGAAAAGAGTACAGAGCGATCAACATCGATACCATTCAAGTTCTTGCTGATACCAAAAATATCACTGAATTTACTCAAGAAGTATTGGTACAAAACGGATTAGCGAAGAAAAACGAAATCGTAAAGATTTTGGGAAGAGGAGAATTAAAATCAGGTGTTTCAATCTCTGCTCACAAATTCACAAAATCTGCTGAAGAAGCAATTGCTAAAGCAGGCGGTAAAGCGATTACTCTATAATTACGACCATGAAAGAATTTATACAAACACTAAAAAACATTTGGAGTCTTAAGGAATTGAGGGATAAAATACTTTTTACCCTCGGTATCATCCTCGTGTATAGATTCGCATCTTATATTTCTTTACCTGCAATTAATATGGCAGAAGTAGGAAATCTTTTGGACATTTACAAACAGCAAGGAGGCAACAAGCAAGGAGCAGGACTTCTTGGCTTGCTTTCTTCGTTTACAGGGGGTGCATTCTCCAGAGCTTCAATTATGGCGCTCGGAATCATGCCTTATATTTCTGCTTCCATTATTGTGCAATTAATGGGTATGGCAATTCCATACCTTCAAAAATTGCAGAAAGATGGCGAAAGTGGTAGAAATACTTTGAACCAAATTACAAGATGGTTAACAATTGCAGTATGTTTGGTACAAGCTCCTTCTTACCTTACTTCGATTACCCAAATGTTTTTGCCGCATGCACAGTTTGCTTCTGCATATTTTGTACATCCGGAATCAATTATGTTTTGGTTACCTAGTATTGTAATCCTGGTAGCAGGTTCCGTATTCGCAATGTGGTTAGGAGAAAAAATTACAGATAAAGGGATCGGAAACGGGATTTCTATATTAATTATGGTCGGTATCCTTGCAGATCTACCCGGAGCATTCATTCAAGAAATTGCTACACAAACCGGAAAAGGAGGCTTTGGAACGATTATGATTCTTATTGAAGTTTTATTTTGGATGCTGGTTGTTTTACTCGCAATTGTTTTATCAGTTGCTGTACGTAAAATTCCAATTCAATACGTAAGTAGAGCTCAAGCAAGAGGCGGAGTAACTAAAAATTTAATGCAAGGCGCTAGACAGTGGATTCCCCTTAAAGTAAATGCTGCAGGTGTAATGCCGATTATTTTTGCTCAAGCCTTAATGTTTGTACCTGGACTTTTAACGAAAGTTGACGAGTCAAATACTTTTTTAGCAGGTTTCAAAAATGTTTTCAGCTGGCAGTACAACGTACTCTTTGCGATATTAATTATCATCTTCTCTTTTTTCTATACAGCAATTACGATTCCTGTGAATCAAATGGCAGATGACTTGAAGAGAAACGGTGGACTTATACCAAAGGTGAGACCCGGAAAAGAAACAGCTGATTATCTGGATGATATCCTCTCAAAAATAACTTTGCCAGGTTCAATGTTTTTAGCTATCTTTGCAATCCTTCCGGCAATAGTGCACGGAGCGTTTGTTCAGACGGATAGATTTGCTCTTTTCTTCGGTGGAACATCACTATTAATCATGGTTGGTGTGATACTGGATACGATTCAGCAGATCAATACCTACTTATTAAACCATCATTATGATGGCTTGATGCAGTCGAAATTATCCAGAACAAGCAACAATCTGTAAATAATAAATGGCTAAACAAAAACATATTGAACAAGACGGCGTAATTACGGAAGCACTTTCGAATGCGCAGTTTCGGGTAGAATTAGAAAATGGGCATGTTCTCATCGCTCACATTTCTGGTAAAATGCGAATGCATTACATTAAACTTTTACCTGGTGATAAGGTAAAATTAGAACTTTCTCCTTACGATTTATCGAAAGGCAGAATCACCTTCAGATATTAATTTCAAGTAATATTGAATTTAAATATAAACGGGAACTTGTAGAATTGCAAAATTCTATTGAAGTTCTAAATTTAAACAAAATGGGAATGATTCCGTAAGATCTCATTTAACCGTTGTAAAATTAAAAAAGAAAAGTAACGAATGAAAGTTAGAGCATCTATCAAAAAAAGAAGTGCTGATTGCAAGATTGTTCGCCGGAAAGGCGTTCTATTTGTGATCAACAAGAAGAACCCAAAATTTAAACAAAGACAAGGCTAAAATTAAATTATGGCGAGAATTTCCGGTATTGATTTACCAAAGAACAAAAGAGGCGTTATCGGCTTAACATACATTTTCGGAGTAGGAAGAAGTACTTCTTCTAAAATCCTTAAAGCTGCCGGTATCAGCGAAGACAAGAAAGTCAACGAATGGAATGACGATGAATTGGCATTGATCAGAACCTACATCACCGACAACGTTAAAGTAGAAGGTGAATTGCGTACTGAAACTTCAACCAACATCAAGCGATTGATGGATATTGGTTGCCAACGAGGAATACGTCACAGACTTGGATTACCTTTAAGAGGACAAAGAACTAAAAATAATTCTAGAACCCGAAAAGGAAAACGAAAAACTGTTGCTAACAAGAAAAAAGCAAGTAAATAATCGGTAAGAATTATGGCAAAACAGACAAAAACAGTTAAAAAAAGAAAAGTTAAAGTAGAAGCGATTGGTGAAGCACATATCCAAGCGACTTTTAACAATATCATTATTTCTTTAACAAATAAAAACGGAGAAGTAATCTCTTGGGCATCTGCCGGAAAAATGGGATTCAGAGGTTCTAAAAAGAATACTCCCTTCGCAGCACAAATGGCTGCAGAAAATTGCTCTACGGTAGCTCACGATGCTGGACTACGCAGAGTAAAGGTTTACGTGAAAGGTCCTGGTGCAGGTAGAGAATCTGCAATTAGAACTATTCACAATTCAGGAATTGAAGTTAGTGAAATCGTTGACGTGACTCCTATGCCACATAACGGATGTAGACCACCAAAAAGAAGAAGAGTATAACAAAGAATTTGAATTTGATATTTTTAGTTTGATATTCATTGAATCTCAAATCTCAAATCTCAAATCTCACATCTCAAATCTAAAGAAATATGGCAAGATATATTGGACCTAAAACGAAAATTGCAAGAAAATTTGGTGCTGCAATTTACGGAGACGACAAAAACTTCGAGAAAAGAAAGAACCAACCACCAGGACAACATGGTGTGAACAAAAGAAGAGGATCTAAGAAATCCGAGTACGCTGTTCAGTTAATGGAAAAGCAGAAAGCTAAATATACTTATGGTATTTTAGAAAGACAATTTGCAAACTTATACGAAAAAGCCAACCGAGCAAAAGGGGTTACTGGTGAAGTTTTATTGCAATTGTGTGAGTCAAGATTAGACAATGTAGTGTACAGATTCGGGTTTGCAAAAACCAGAGCTGGTGCAAGACAATTGGTTTCTCACAGACACATCACCGTAAATGGAGAATTAGTAAACATCCCTTCTTACACACTGAAAGCTGGAGACGTTGTAGCAATCAGAGAGAAATCAAAATCTTTGGAAGTTATTGCTAATTCATTGGCATACAAATCCAATTATGAGTGGTTACAATTCAACGACGAAACTAAACAAGGTACTTTCATCGCAGCTCCGGAGAGAATTCAAATCCCGGAAGACTTGAAAGAACAGTTGATCGTCGAACTTTACTCTAAATAATAATTTTTTCAAATTTTTGCTCAACCCAAATTATATGGCAATTTTAACATTTATTAAACCCGATAAAGTAATCCTTCTAAACTCCGATGATTTCAAAGGTCAATTTGAATTCAGACCATTGGAGCCAGGTTTTGGTCTTACAATCGGTAATGCTTTGAGAAGAGTATTGCTTTCTTCTCTAGAAGGATATGCTATTTCCTCTATCAAAATAGAAGGCGTAGAGCACGAATTTTCAACAATTCCGGGTGTTATAGAAGACGTTACAGAAATCATTCTGAATCTTAAACAGTTGAGACTTAAAGCGAAAACTGATACTGCTTCTGCAGAGACTGTTTCTGCAAGTGTTTCCGGACAAACTACCGTTACTGCTGGAGATTTAGGAAAATCAATTCAAGGTTTTGAAATTTTGAACCCAGAGTTGATCATCTGTAATCTTAACAAGGATGTGAAATTTGAAATTACATTCAACGTAGATAAAGGAAGAGGTTATGTTCCTTCGGATCAAAACAAAACGAACAATGCTGCCATTGGTACCATTGCTATCGACTCTATCTTTACGCCGATCAAAAAAGTGCAGTACAGTGTTGAAAATTATCGTGTCGAGCAAAAAACAGACTACGAAAAACTCGTGTTAGATATTGAGACTGATGGTTCCATCTCTCCTCAAAATGCTTTAACTGAAGCTTCTAAGATATTAATTTATCACTTCATGTTGTTCTCCGACGAGAGAATTACCTTGGAAACTGAAGCCGTAAAAGCATCTATTCAATACGATGAAGAAACTTTACATACAAGACAACTCCTTAAATCTAAATTAACAGATATGGACTTGTCCGTAAGAGCACTCAACTGCTTAAAAGCTGCTGAAGTAGAAACTTTAGGAGAACTGGTTTCTTACACGAAGTCTGATTTGATGAAATTCCGAAATTTCGGTAAAAAATCATTAACAGAATTAGAAGAATTAGTGCATGCAAAAGGTCTTAACTTCGGTTTCGACGTTGCGAAATATAAATTAGACGCTGACAAATAACAAACAATGAGACACGGTAAAAAATTCAATCACTTATCTAGAACTGCTTCACACAGAAGTGCGATGCTTTCTAATATGGCTTGTTCTCTTATTGAGCATAAAAGAATCAACACTACTGTTGCCAAAGCAAAAGCTTTGAGAGTGTACGTAGAACCTATCCTTACAAAATCGAAAGAAGATACTACACACAACAGAAGAACAGTTTTCTCTTACTTGCAAAGCAAAGAAGCAGTTACTGAATTATTCAGAACAGTTGCTCCTAAAATCGCAGGAAGACCCGGTGGTTACACAAGAATCATCAAAACTGGATTCAGACAGGGCGATGCTGCCGATATGGCAATGATCGAACTTGTAGATTTCAATGAGCTTTACAATCCGAACGCTGAAGAGAAAAAAGTAACAAGAAGAAGCAGAAGAACAGCTCCAAAAGCTGAAGCAGCTGTTGCTGAAGTTAAAGAAGCTCCAAAAGCAGAAGCAAAAACTGAAGAACCAACTGCAGAAGCTGCAGATTCTAAAGAAGAAAACGCTGCTGAGTAAGCAACATTTTCACGATCATAAAAAATCATCCAAATCTTTTTGGGTGATTTTTTTTTGCAAAAAATACCCCTTTTGCGTTATTGATAAATTATAAATCATCTTGTAGATTTGTCTTATTGTTAATGATCATACCAATACAATCTTATTTTCAATTAATTTTTAATTTAAATCTAAAAGCTATGAAAAAATTATTAATGTTTTTATCCGTTTTATTTCTGATGAGTTTTGTGGTTGTGAGTTGCGAGAGAGATGATGAAGACGACAATCCCGAAGTAGAAGAAGTTGTAAGGAATAACTCAAGCATTATTCCAGCACAATCCCTGGGACGCGACAACGTGAGATTAGGTGCGCTCAATGTTAATTCCAGAACGGTCGAACTTGGCGTTTATGACCACGGAACGATTGATGGCGATATTATTTCGCTCTATGTGAACGGTCAATTGGTTCTAGACAAATACACTTTGAAAGGACCGGGTGAAATTAAAAAAGTAAATGTTACCCTTGATTATACGGGTTACAACTACATTCTGATGTTCGCACACAACGAGGGTTCTATTCCGCCAAATACTTGTACACTCACCGTAAAAGATGCATCAGCAACCAAAAGCTTCGTGTTGGAATCCAACCTTGCAACCAATGGTGCAGTTGATGTTGTAGTGGATTAAAGAATTAACTAATGCTAAAAAAAATGCCTTTCTTTGAACAGAAAGGCATTTTTTATTGGTTAAAGAATTAGCAGATGTTTTATTGAACTCTCGCTTTTTTCAAGATAATCACGTTGTCTCCCTGTGTAATCTTTATGGTATCAGTTTTTGATAAAATTTCAAAATCGTAATTGCCATAAATGATTCCTTCAGAAGTTTGCTTTTTCTGTTTTGCTGAGATCGTTTTATTATTGCTTCGAATACTGATCGATTTTTCGTTATCGGTGGTTTTAAAAGTGACCAATGCCGATGAACCATCATCTGCAACATAACGGTCTGTAAACTCATTAGTAGTGTTTTTTATGTCCTTTTCCACATTTCCCAAACTGTCTTTTGGAAGTTTTTCTGCAGATTCATTCTCCTGTTTGATAATTCCGGGATTTCCCTCGGTATTTTTACTACAACTAAAAGTTATTGCAAGCACAGCACTCAATATAATTACAAAGGTCTTTTTCATGGATGATCTTTTTGTCTTTAATCCAAATTTAATGATAAGTTTTGAAATTCTCAATATTGCAGTAGAATTAACTAAAATTTAACTCAAACCATACTAAAATCATGATAGAAATCCGAGGCAATCATTGAATTTTAACTAAATTTGTAACCACTAATAAAACTAAAAATATATACAATGAGTTACATTTCTTACATTGAAGCCAGACAGATTTTAGATTCCCGAGGAAACCCTACAATCGAAGTTGATGTGTTTACTGAAAGTGGAGCAATGGGTCGTGCTGCAGTACCTTCCGGAGCTTCTACTGGCGAACATGAAGCCATGGAACTGCGCGATGGTGAAAAAGAGTTTGGCGGTAAAGGAGTATTAAAAGCCGTAGAAAATGTAAGAGAAGTAATTTCTCCGGAATTAGTAGGATTACCTGTTTGGGATCAGAACTTTATCGATCAGATAATGATTGATTTGGATGGTACAGCGAATAAATCAAATCTTGGTGCAAATGCAATTTTAGGAGTTTCTCTTGCTGCTGCAAAAGCGGCGGCTACTGAACTAAGAATGCCATTGTACAAGTATATTGGAGGTGTTAATGCAAATACGCTTCCTGTTCCAATGATGAATGTAATTAATGGCGGTTCACATTCCGATGCGCCGATTGCGTTTCAGGAATTTATGATTATGCCGGTGAAAGCAGAATCCTTTTCTGATTCGTTAAGAAAAGGTACTGAAATTTTCCACAGTTTAAAATCAATTTTACACGGTAGAGGTCTATCTACAGCAGTTGGTGATGAAGGTGGTTTTGCCCCGAAATTTAAAGGAACTGAAGATGCTTTAGATACCCTTTCACAAGCAGTTGAAAAGGCAGGTTACAAAGTCGGAGACGATATCATGTTCGCTCTAGACTGTGCTGCTTCTGAATTTTATAAAGATGGCATTTACAATTATACCAAATTCGAAACACCAGATTCTGCTCAATTCAACAGAAGCGAACAAGTAAATTACTTAGCAGATTTAGCTGCGAAATATCCAATTATTTCCATTGAAGACGGTATGCACGAGGACGATTGGGAAGGTTGGAAAATGCTTACTGATAAAATTGGAGATCGCGTGCAATTGGTAGGAGATGATTTATTTGTAACCAATGTAGAAAGACTTTCCAGAGGAATTAAGGAAGGTATTGCAAATTCAATTCTAGTAAAAGTAAACCAAATCGGTACGCTTTCTGAAACAATGGATGCCGTTCAAATGGCGCAACATAACCGTTACACCTCTGTAATGTCACACAGATCCGGAGAAACTGAAGATGCTACCATCGCAGATTTAGCAGTTGCCATGAACTGCGGACAAATCAAAACCGGTTCCGCTTCACGTTCAGACAGAATGGCAAAATACAACCAGCTTTTAAGAATCGAAGAAGCTTTAGGGGAGACCGCAATTTTCCCTGGGTTAGATGCATTCAAAATAAAACGATAATAGATAATATTTATCAAAAATCAAATAAAAACGTTTGTGGCTTTCTCTTAATATTCATAAATTAGTAAAAAATAAATTAAAATGTCAGATAACAAAGTTATATTAAACTATGATGGTAAAGCCTTTGAGTATCCTATCATAGAAAGTACAATCGGTGATAGAGGAATCGATATATCAAAACTAAGAGACCAAACTGGATTAATTACTTTAGACTTAGGGTACAAAAATACAGGGGCAACTTTAAGCGATATTACCTATTTAGATGGTGACAATGGCGAATTATATTACAGAGGATATCCTATCGAGCAAATTGCTGAGAAATCTAACTTTACAGAGGTTATTTACCTTTTGTTAAATGGCAGCTTGCCAACTGCAGATCAATTTTCAGGGTTCGAAAAAGGAATCAAAAAATACAATTTCGTGGCCGACGAAATGAAAAGATTAGTCGACGTTTTCCCTCGCTCAGCGCATCCGATGGGAGTTTTGTCTTCGTTAACTTCTGCCTTAACTGCTTTTAACCCAAAAGCTGTTGATGTATCCTCCAAAGAAGATATGGATCACGCTGCAGAAATGCTCGTTGCCAAATTTTCTCATCTTTGCGCGTGGACTTACCGCAAAAAAATGGGACTTTCCATCAATCATGGCGATGACAGTTTGAATTATGTAGAAAATTTCTACAAAATGTGTTTCCGTCGTCCAAACCAAGAATTTCATTTAGATCCAGTGGTTGTTGGAGCTTTAGATAAATTGTTAATCCTTCACGCTGATCACGAGCAAAACTGTTCTACATCAACAGTAAGAATGGTTGGTTCTGCTCACACTGGATTATTTGCTTCGGTGTCTGCAGGAATTTCTGCACTTTGGGGACCACTTCATGGTGGCGCCAATCAAGCAGTTATAGAGATGCTCGAAATGATCGAAAAAGATGGTGGAGACGTTGCTAAATATGTTGAAAAAGCTAAAAATAAAGACGATAACTTCCGTTTAATGGGATTCGGACACAGAGTTTACAAAAACTTCGACCCAAGAGCTCGTATCATTAAAAAAGCAGCCGATGATATTTTTGCAGCTTTAGGAATTGAAGACAAAGCCTTAGATATCGCATTACAACTAGAAAAAGTAGCTCTAGAAGATGAGTATTTCATCGAAAGAAAACTCTATCCAAACGTAGATTTCTATTCCGGAATTATTTACCGCGCTTTAGGAATCCCAACAGAAATGTTTACCGTAATGTTCGCTTTAGGACGTTTACCAGGATGGATTTCTCAATGGAAAGAAATGCGTTTGCATAACGATCCAATCGGAAGACCAAGACAAATTTATCAAGGCTCACCAAAACGTGATTACGTTGACATGAACCAAAGATAATTTCTAAAAATACCTACAAAATCCCTTTCAATTAAGTTTGAGAGGGATTTTTTATTTATTGGGCGCCTTTCCCGATAGTTATCGGGACCACCTTCCACTCCCGCTTTTTTGCCTTCAAAAATTCGTAAATAATTGGAATATTTAGGTTGGCAAAAAGAGCTCCGTTCAAGTTGGGGCGCAGATTCCGCATCAAAACAAAATTTTAGCAAAATTGAAAATTTCTGTATCTTAACCGCTAGAAAATAGTTAAATTTTCTAATCTAAATGAAGATGTTCTCAAATAGAAAAACCTTCAAATAAAATTTAGATGAATGTTAAAAAAATAAATTTTGCTCAAAAATGAAACTAAAAAATTACATATACGGAGAATGGATCGAAGGATCAGGAAATGAAGTTCCACTTTATAACGCTGTAAATGGGGAACTTGTTGCAATTTCTGATACAGGTGGGATCAATTTTGAAGAAGTTTTAGATTTCGGAAGAACCGTTGGATACAAAAATTTAGCCTCCATGACTTTCTATGACCGAGGTGAAATGTTGAAAAAAGTAGCTTTGTATTTATTAGAAAGAAAAAAAAAATATTACGATTTATCCTACAAAACCGGTGCAACTCACGCAGATTCTTGGGTCGATATTGAAGGAGGTTTCGGAACTTTTTTTACGTATTCAGGTTTGGCAAAAAGAATGTTGCCCAATACACCTTTTTGGGTCGATGGTGATACTCAGAAACTTTCAGCGAATGGAACTTTTTTAGGAACTCATATTTTAACGCCAAGTGAAGGCGTTTCTGTACAAATTAATGCTTACAACTTTCCGGTTTGGGGAATGTTAGAGAAATTATCAACCTCACTTTTGGCAGGAGTACCTAGTATTGTAAAGCCTGCAACACCGGGATCCTATTTAACCAACGCTGTTTTTCAGGATATGATCGAAAGTGGAATCCTTCCCGAAGGTGCGATACAATTGGTTTGTGGCGAACCAGGAAATATTCTTGATTATGTTCAAGATGGAGATTCTGTCCTTTTTACTGGGTCTGCTTCGACTGGAAAAAAATTGAAATCTTTACCTCAAATTTCGAGCAATGCAGTCCGCTTTAATATGGAAGCCGATTCGCTTAACTGTTCAATCCTCGGTCGCGACGCAAAACCCGGAACACCAGAATTTGACTTGTTCATCAAAGAAGTCCGTACCGAAATGACCACTAAAGCCGGACAGAAATGTACCGCAATCCGAAGAATTATCGTTCCTGAAGATTTTGTAGGGGATGTTCAGAATGCATTAAGCAAAGCATTAGATAATACCAAAATCGGAAATCCTTTGAGCAGGGAAACCAGAATGGGATCCATTGTCGGTAAAAAAGAAATGGCTGTTTTGCAGGATAAAATAGAATTACTGAAACAAGAAACAGAACTCATCTATGATGGAAAACAAGAATTGGTAGATGCTGATTATGAAAATGGCGCGTTTATCACGCCAAAAGTTTTCTATAACGACAAACCATTTGAAAAAAACAGTTCGCACGAAGTCGAAGCTTTTGGTCCGGTTTCTACGATTATGCCTTATAAAGATGCCGAAGAAGCTGCAGCTTTAGCAAAACGCGGAAAAGGAAGTTTGGTTGGTTCCATCATTTCTCACGATGAAAAATTTGTCGCAGAAACTGCCTGGAAAATGGCAACATCACACGGAAGAATTTTTGTTTTGAACCGCGATAATGCGAAAGAATCTACCGGTCACGGTTCGCCTTTACCAACTTTAATGCACGGTGGTCCCGGAAGAGCAGGAGGTGGCGAAGAAATGGGTGGTTTAAATGGGCTTCACTTCTTTTTGCAAAAAACAGCAATACAAGGTTCACCAGATATTTTGACAGCGATCACGAAAATTTATCAACAAGGAGCAACCCAAAATTATTCGGATAAACATCCTTTCAGAAAATATTTCGAAGAAGTGGAAATCGGAGATTCGCTTGAAACCGCCGGAAGAACCGTGACCGATGCAGATATCGTGAATTTTTCTAATGTTTCTTGGGATCATTTTTATGCACACACCGATTCAACTTCTTTGAATGGAACCATCTTCGATAAAACGGTTGCTCATGGATATTTCATCCTATCCGCGGCTGCAGGATTATTTGTTTCCGGAAAAAAAGGTCCTGTTATCGCCAATTATGGATTAGAAAATGCCAATTTTTTCAAACCCGTTTATGCAGGAGATACGATCACGGTTTATTTGACCGCAAAAGAAAGAATCAACAAAGGAGTAAAAGGAAGAAACATTCCGAGTGGTGTGGTAAAATGGTTGGTTGAAGTGGTGAATCAAAGAGAAGAAACCGTTTGTGTCGCCACAATTTTAACTTTAGTGGCAAAAAAATCACCCTTTATTAAAATTGATTACAAAGATTTTGCAAAAAGATTAAACAATTTAACGGAGAAATCTTTACCAAATTGGGGAAGAATGAAAGCTCAGGAAATGTTGGAACATCTAGAAACGACCATGAAATACAGCACCGGAGAATTAGAAACGACAGAATGTAAAACTCCCGCTGAAAATTTAGAAATGTATCAGGATTCGCTTTACAACTTTAGAAAAATGCCAAAAGATTTCCCTGCTCCTTTTTTAGAAGAAGGAAAATTGCCGGAGTTGAAATATAAAAATTTAGAAGAAGCTAAAACTCATTTCATAGAATCGGTGAAGAATTATCTAATTTATTACCGAGAAAATCCAGAAGCTGAGCATTTGCATTTTGTCTTCGGAACTTTAAATAAAGAAATGATGGAATTGTTCCACCAAAAGCATGTGACGCATCATTTTGAGCAGTTTGGTTTGGTGTAATCAATAATATCAACAAGACTTGTTTTGAAGATTATAGCACACGGATCACACGGATTTGCACAGATTTTTTTAATGGTATTAAAGTCTAAATCGAATGACAGAAAATGAGTTGACATACGCAATCCGAAAAGGAATTTTTGCAGTGTATAATACGCTTGGTTCAGGATTATTAGAAAGTGTTTATGAAAAAGCACTTATAATAGAATTGGAAGAACAGGGTTTAACTGTTCAATATCAATATCCAATTTCGGTTTTCTACAAATCAATTGATTTAGGTTTAGGATTTCGTGCAGATATTTTGGTAGAAGAACAAATTATCATTGAAGTTAAGTCGGTTGTTGAACTTGCTCCAATACATCATAAACAATTACTTAACTATTTGAAATTGACAGATCTTCATTTAGGATTGTTGGTGAATTTTAATACAAATGATATACAAAGTAACATTGTAAGAATTATAAACGGATATCGATAAGAAAATCTGTGAAATCTGTGCAAAATAAAATCCACAGATTTAACAGATTTACATAGAAAAATAAAAAATCAGTGAAAAAAACATTCGGCGAAAAAGTAGTTGCGTTTAACAAAAAATTAAAATTTTCCGGAAATCTTCCCGAAGGTTTTGAGGTGATGAATCCTTTTTTTGATAATCCGGAAACGATTAAAGTGATGTCCAAATTTTATCAGAAGTTTTACAATGATTATCATCAAAGAAAATTTGTCATCGGAATCAATCCAAGTCGTCATGGAGCAGGAGTTACAGGAATTCCTTTCACCGATACCAAAAGATTGGAAACCATGTGCGGAATTGAAATGAAAACCGCTCATACGCATGAAATTTCGTCTGTATTTTTCTATGATGTGATTGAAAATTTTGGCGGATCAGAAATTTTTTATAAAAAATTCTACATTAATTCCCTGTTTCCTTTGGCAATTATTCGAAAGACCTTAAAAGGTAATTTAAACGCCAATTATTATGATGATAAAGATCTTTTCGACGCTGTAAAACCCTTTATGATTCAAAGTTTAAAAGATCATATTGATTTAGGTTTAGATACTTCGGAAGTCTTTATTTTAGGAAAAAAGAATGCCACTTTCATTGGTAAAATTAATAGTCAGGAGAAATTTTTCGAGAAAATGACGGTTTTGGAACATCCGAGATACATCCAACAATATAAAATTAAAGAAAAACAATTATACATCGACAAATATTTAATCGCACTAAATAAAGCAATATGAACAACGGATTTGTAAATTCAGAACTTAAAAATAACATTTCAACCATCATTTTCGGAACCCCGAAAAGCAATTCTCTACCCGGAGAAATTTTAGAAAA
The DNA here is from genome assembly GCF_900156725.1 of Kaistella chaponensis. Taxonomy (GTDB): domain Bacteria; phylum Bacteroidota; class Bacteroidia; order Flavobacteriales; family Weeksellaceae; genus Kaistella; species Kaistella chaponensis. The sequence continues at coordinate 122,241 of NZ_FTOI01000002.1, forward strand.
ATTAGCGCAAACCATTTTAGATGAAGGGTCAAAAAAGGAAGTGAAAGCTATTCTTTTAAAATCAGAAGGCGACAAATCATTTTGTGCAGGTGCAAGTTTCGACGAGTTGTTGGAAATTGAAGAACTGGAAAAATCAAAAATATTCTTCGGTGGTTTTGCTAAAGTTTTAAACGCCATGAGATCTTGCGGAAAATTAGTCATTGTAAGAGTTCAGGGAAAAACAACAGGAGGTGGCGTTGGAATTGCTTGTGCCGCAGATTATTGTTTCGCTACAAAAGATTCCGCTTTGGCTTTAACAGAACTGAATTTAGGAATTGGACCTTTCGTAATCGGGCCTTTTGTTGAAAGAAAAGTCGGAAAATCGGCTTATTCAGCGATGTCGATTGATGCAGATTTTCGCAGTGCAGATTGGTGCGAAAAACACGATGTTTATCATTCCGTCTCAGAAAATATTGAAATAATGGATGTTGAAATTAATGCTTTCATGGAAAAATTATCCACCAGAAGTTCAGACGCTTTGGCTTTAATTAAAAAAGTTTCGTGGGAAGGAACCGAACATTTTGAACAATTGATGCCGGAAAGAATTTTGATGAGCGCTTCTTTAATTTTAGAGGATTCTGCCAAAGAAAATATCGGAAAAATTAAAGAAAGACTTCGGGCAAAATAAGGGATCAATGGCAAATTTGAACAAAACCGTCTTAATTCTGGGAGCTAATTCAGATGTTGCCAAACAATGTATTTTGCAATATCTGGAAAGGGGATTTTCGATAATCGCGGCTTCCAGAGATCTCAGTTCTTTAGCAGAATTTGTAAGTGAAAATAAGATTAATTCTTCGAAAATAACCCTTATAGCTTTCGATGCTGCGGATTTTTCTTCCCATCAAAATTTTTATGATGAACTTCCTGTAAAACCCAATATCGTGATTTACGCTGCTGGTTTTTTGGTCGAAAATAAGGATGCGCTTCAGAATTTCGAAAGTGCAAAAAGAATGATGGAGGTGAATTACATGGGCGCAGTTTCTATTCTGAATATTGTTGCGATGGATCAATCCAATAAAAATTTAGAGAGAATTGTTGGTTTATCGTCACTTTCTGGAGTTCGTGGTCGGAAAAGCAATTTCATTTACGGAAGTACGAAATCAGCTTTCACCCAATATTTAGCGGGACTTCGTCAGGAATTATCTTCAAGAAAAATTATCGTTAATGTTTTGGTGAGCGGTTATATTAACACTAAAATTAACGAAGGTTTGGAACTGAATAAAAACCTTTTGATGGAACCGGATTATGTGGCAGAACACATTGTAAACGCAGGAAATTCTTTTTCAATCGTTCCCAATTTTAAGTGGAAAATCATTTACCACATTTTAAAATTATTACCGGAAAGTTTAGTTTCAAAATTACCTTAAAAAAAAGCGGAAAAATTAATCTTCCGCTTCTTTTTTTAGAACTCTTTTGCGATCACGATTTTCGATGTAATCCAAAACCGCATCTTTCGTAGTGAGCCAATTTCTGCCTTCTTTAAATGCATCTATTTTTCCTTTTCTGGCCAATAAACTCACGTATTCTTGCCCATAAGGAACATCGGGTTCATTCACGATATCTGTAATGCTTTGATATTGGTCGTAAGTGTTGTTAAGATTCCCTAAATAAATATCTAGGGTTCGCTCAACTGCTTGTAAAATCAGGAGCACCAATTTAGAATAATCCTGATTATTCGCTTGGTTCAATGCATCGTAATATTTCTTGCGGTCATTTTTTAAAATAATTGCAGGCGGAAAACCACTTTTCATTAAGATTAAATTTAAAAGCAGCCTTGCTGTTCTTCCATTCCCATCAAAAAAGGGATGAATCCAAGCAAATCGATGATGAAAAATAGCTGATCTTATCAAAATATCCACTTCTGAATCGTTTGCAAAATCGATCAGTTCACTCACAAACTCATCAACTTTCAAAGCATTCGGCGGAACGAAATTCGCACCAGAGATCCGAACACCCGAAGTTCTGTATTTTCCAGCAAAATCCTTTTCTATTTTTTGCAAGACAAGATGATGAATACTCAAAATATCTAATTTATTCAGGACATATTCATTTGAAGCAAGGGATTCTACAAATTCGATGGCTTCTTGGTGATTCACGACTTCAAAATGTTCCCGAAGTGATTTTCCTTTAATGGTAAATCCATCTTCGATCACCATTTTTGTTTCTTGAAGTGTTAAAGTATTTCCTTCAATACTATTTGAATTATAAGTCCACTCTATACTCAAACTGTCTTTAATGCTTTTCAAAACATAGCTCGGAATTGGGCGTTTTTTATCCAGTTCACGTTTTTTTTCGTGAATTCTTTCGAGTTGTTTTTCTAAACCTTCAAAGTAATATGGATATACTTGCCACTTCATCCCACAAATGTACTGCTTTTTTTATAAGCTCGTATATACTACTATATTTTTCTATACGATATTAAGATTTTTAGCAGATTTATATTTTTTTAGTTTCTACTGTTTTCTTTTTGCTGCCATTTATAAAACGCAACTGCAATATTAATTTCAAAATAAGAATATTCCTCACCCAATTCTTCTTTGATCGCCTTTAATGATTGAATAGTTTGAGTTTTTGCAATCGCAATTACAGGATCAATTTTGTTTATATCGATTAACTCACTTGGTTTAATTGTTCCTACTTCTACAAAATTCACCAAATGATTTTGAATGGTATTCACAGAGAGATTTCTGATTTTGGCGATATCTTCTACACTGTTACCTTCTTTGAACAATTGAAAAGTTGTAGTGTAAGTTCCCGATTCGTGTTGATTAGCCTTTTTTGGGGCACTTTGTTTTTTAGGTGCTTTTTCGGAAATTTTACTGCTCAAATTATTTTGGTTGCAATAATTTGATATTACATTTACAAATGTTTCTCCGTATTTTTCAATTTTAAAAGCTCCGAAACCGCTTATTTGATTCAATTCTTCTTTTGTAACAGGAAGATAAGTTGCAAGTTCCATTAAAGTTGCATCTGAAAAAATAACATAAGGCGGTACATTTTCTTGCTCAGCTTGCTGTCTTCTCAAAACTCTTAATTCATCAAATAATTCCAGGTTTGCATCGATTTCATTATTGGGATATGAAGTTTCTATTTCTTCTACCGTTACAGCTTTGGCTAGTTCTTTTACTTTTTGAAGGTGTACTTTTTTCTTATTAAATAAAACTTCTTTACTTGCATCTGTCAGTTTTAATACAGAAAATTCTTCATTTGACTCACGCAGAAAATCATTAATGATTAACTGCTTTATAAGATGATGCCAATAGGTTTTATCCGCATTGTTTCCAATTCCATAAGTAGGTAAACTGCGCATATAATCGGTGATTTTCGCTCCTTTTGACCCTCGAAGAAAGTCGATAATCAGGTTTTTTCCGTAGCGTTCTTTCAGGCGAAAAACGGCGCTTAATAATTTTTGAGCATCAATTGTGGCGTCCCAATTTTCAAAATCGCTGAGACAATAGTCGCAGGAATTGCAATTCCCAGGATGAGATTCCCCAAAATATTCCATCAAATACTGTCGCCTACATTTTTGCATCTCTGCAAAGTCGGTCATGTGCTGCAGTTTTTTCAGCATTAAAGTTGATTGCTCCTCGTTGCCTTCGATCATCGCAAATTTTTTCAGTTTCATCACATCTGCATTGGAGTAAAACAAAATCGCCTCACTCGGCAAACCATCTCTTCCGGCTCTCCCAGTTTCCTGGTAATAACTTTCTATGTTTTTCGGAAGATCTGCGTGGATCACAAAACGGACATTGCTCTTGTCGATTCCCATTCCAAAAGCGATCGTTGCGACCATCACTCTAATTTTGTCTTTGATGAAATCATCCTGAACCTTTGCTCTTTCTGTGGAAGAAATTCCAGCGTGATAAAATGCGGCATTCACTCCGTTTTCTTTCAAATTATTCGCCATGTCTTCCGTTCCTTTTCGGGACAAACAGTAGATAATTCCGGAATCATTCGGATGCTCGTTGAGATATTGAACAATGTGATGAAGAACGGATTGTTTCGGCTGCACAAAATATTTAATATTGGCTCTGTCAAAAGAAGAAATCAAAACAGTAGGATTCTGAAGATCTAACTGTTTGATAATGTCTTTTCTCGTAATTTCATCGGCACTTGCAGTTAAAGCAATGATAGGAACTGTGGGAAATTGCCTTTTTAACCCATTTAAAAATAAATAATCCGGACGAAAATCGTGTCCCCAATGCGAAACACAATGTGCTTCATCTACCGCGAATAAAGAAATATGGATGTTTTTCAGCAAGTTTAAAAATGAACCGTTGTCTGCACTCAATTTTTCGGGCGCAACATATAGAAGTTTGAGTTTTCCTTCTTTCAATTGATGAAAAGTTTCATTCTGCTCCACAGGATTCATGGAAGAATTGAGGAAAGCTGCAGAAATTCCATTCGCTCGCAAAGCATCAACTTGATCTTTCATCAAAGCAATCAGGGGAGAAATTACAATCGCAGTTCCTTCCAAAATCAGCGCTGGAACTTGATAACATAACGATTTTCCACCACCAGTTGGCATTAAAACAAACGTATCTTTTTTTGCGATTACATTCTCAACTGCAGTCGCTTGGTTAAGCCTAAAGCTTTCGTACCCAAAATACTGTTGCAATATTTCATGAGATTTTTCCATTGGTCAAAATTTGTGTTGTGGTAAAAGTAGGAATTTCTTACAATGTTCTGATTACACTTTTTGACAAAAAAAAATTAAATATTTTAAAATTCCAATTTTGACTGACTGAAAATTATAGATTTTATTGAAGAATTCTTTTTATATTTGTTATTTAAGACATTGAAAAACAATTGTTTTAAGTTCAATTTTAAATAGTAGTTCCATGATCAGAAGAATTGAAGAACATAATAATTTGGATTTATTTGGGGAAGATTTCGTTCATTTTCATATTTTTTTTGATAACAAAGATGGTATTGAAGTAAAAATGCCGTGGATTATTAGTTTTTGGAATTTAAGAAAATTTCTGAACTCCTATGATCCAGATGCTGCTAATTATATTTCAAAAGTAAGTAACGGAATTAGAAGCTATGGTAGTAAAGATTCAAAGATTCTGGAGATTTTACATTCTGAAGAAATGCCCATTAATTCTTTTGTAGAAAAATATATGAGTACTTTATCAGAAGACTTACTTCAGAAACATATTGATTGGTCAGAAAATCTGAAAATTAATCCCGCTTTTCGTGAAAAAGCAAATGAACTTGAACTTTTATTGCCAGATTTAGCATTCGGCAATTCCCGTCGTAAAATTTTTGCCGATGCGCTTGATGAAGCTATAAACAAAGAAATTAGAAATTTTTATCCCGAATTTTTTGATAAAATAGATAGCAAATCTTATACAAGATATGATGCCGTTTTGATGAATGAGGTAAATAATTTGGTGACCAAACTGAATGATTTTTTTTACAACGAATCGCAAAAATAAAAAAGCGAAGATCAAATCAAACCTTCGCTTTAAATTTATCCTTTTAAATTTAATCTCAAAGCCAACTCATCCAACTGCTCTTCCGCAATCGAACTTGGCGCATCGATCATCACATCTCGTCCGGAATTATTTTTCGGGAAAGCAATATAATCTCTTATGACTTCATTTCCGTCAAGAATCGCAACCAATCGGTCGAAACCTAAAGCCAATCCTGCATGAGGAGGTGCTCCATATTGAAAAGCGTTCATTAAAAATCCAAACTGTGCTTCTGCATCTTCTTTGGTAAAGCCTAAAAGATTAAACATTTTTGCCTGCAAATCTTTATCGAAAATTCTTACTGATCCACCACCGATTTCATTTCCGTTAAGGATTAAATCATAAGCATTTGCTCTGGCTTTTCCTGGATCGGTTTCTAATAAATGAACATCTTCAGGTTTTGGTGAAGTAAACGGATGGTGCATTGCATGATAACGGTTTGTTTCTTCGTCCCATTCCAAAAGCGGAAAATCGATCACCCAAAGTGGGGCGAATTCTTTCGGATTTCTTAATCCCAATCGATTCCCTAGCTCCATTCTCAAAGCGGAAAGTTGAGTTCTTACTTTATTTTCGTTTCCGGACATCAAGAAGATTAAATCTCCTGCTTTTGCGCCGAATTTTTCTGTAATTTTCTTTAAATCTTCTTCGTTGTAAAATTTATTGACGGAAGACGTAACAACGCCATCGTTCTGGAATTTGATCCAAATCATTCCGTTTGCACCAATTTGTGGGCGTTTTACCCAATCGATCAGTTCGTCGATTTGTTTTCTGGTATATTCTGCGCAACCTTCAACATTGATTCCGACCACCAATTCGGCATCATCGAAGATTTTGAAATCTTTTCCTTTAACCAAATCGTTTACCTCCACGAATTCCATCCCGAATCTGATGTCCGGTTTATCGTTTCCGTATTTTTGCATCGCATCTGCGAAAGTCATTCTTGGAAATTTCCCGAATTCTTTTCCAGCAATATCTTTCAATAAAGTTGCGGTCATTCCTTCGAAGATTTCTAAAACGTCTTCCTGTTCTACAAATGCCATTTCGCAATCGATCTGCGTAAATTCCGGTTGTCGGTCTGCTCTTAAATCCTCGTCACGGAAACATTTTACAATTTGAAAATATCGATCCATTCCACCGATCATCAATAACTGTTTGAAGGTTTGTGGCGATTGTGGCAATGCATAAAACTGTCCCGGATTCATACGACTTGGAACTACAAAATCACGCGCTCCTTCTGGAGTTGATTTGATTAAAACTGGCGTTTCAACTTCAATAAAGTCCTGATCTGAAAGATAATTCCTTACTTTTTGCGCCATTTTATGACGGAAAATGAGTTTGTCTTTCACCGGATTTCTGCGGATATCCAAATATCTGTACTTCATACGAAGTTCTTCACCACCGTCGGTTTGATCTTCAATGGAAAAAGGTGGCGTTTCTGAAGCATTTAAAATGGTCAGTTTTTCTACCAAAATTTCGATTTCTCCTGTTGGGATTTTCTGATTTTTACTTTGGCGTTCAATGACTTTTCCTTCAATTTGAATCACAAATTCACGACCTAATTTACTTGCACTTTCGAACAGTTCTTTAGAAGAACGGTCTGCATCAAAAACCAACTGCGTAATTCCGTACCGATCGCGCAAATCGATCCACATCATAAAGCCTTTGTCACGAATGGTTTGAACCCAACCGGAAAGGGTTACGTTTTGATCAAGATTTTGTACTGTTAATTCTCCGTTGGTGTGCGTGCGAAACATTGTTTTCAGATGTTAGATATTAGACGTTAGATATTAGACTTTTATTTGTCTAAATTTTAGACGGCAAAGATAAGTTTTTTGGATGATTACGGGAAGTGATTTTTCAGCGATTCCCTGCGTGAGGGATTGCAATGGAAATCCCGGAATGAAGCAAAGCGGAATGAGGAATTGGAATGAAAAGCCCGACCCGAGCTGCTGGAAATATTTGCGGCATTTTGTAAGCGTTGGAAAAGGGTCACGCCCAAAACTTTATGATTATTTAAGAAGTGGTTGCGAGAATATTATCTTAACTTTGAGCTAATCAATACATTAAAAATAATTAATTATGGGTAAAGGAGACAAAAAATCGAGAAAAGGAAAGGTAATTTCCGGAAGTTATGGTAACACAAGACCAAGAAAATCTAGTTCAGTCGCTAATATTCCGGTGAAAGTTTTGGATGAAGTCGATAAAAAAGCATCCAAAGAAAAAGTAAGAAAAGAGGTGGGTTTTCCTACTGAAAAATCTGAAAATGCCACAGTAGAGAAAAAACCTAAAGCTGAAGCAAAACCAAAAGTGGAAAAAAAAGAGGAAAATCCCGAAGATCAACCGAAAGCATAAAAAACCAAAAAAACCGAAGAATAATCTTCGGTTTTTTTTATAACTAGTTTTTGTTCAGTTATTTTCCGCCCAAAATCCCTCCTAAAAGTCCTCCTAAGCCGCCTTGTTGTTGGTTTTGTTGTCCACCACCAAGAACACTTCCTAAAATATCTGTCAAAGGATTTCCAGAAGAATTTGCTTGTGAACCGCCACCAAGAACGCTTCCTAAGATATCGTTCAATGGGTTTCCAGCAGATTGTCCGTTTGAACCTCCTCCTAGAACGCTTCCTAAAATGTCATTCAGTGGATTTGAAGGTTGAGATTGCGCCTGATTTTGTGCATTCCCCAAAATTCCACCCAATAAGTCTCCCAAACCACCACTGGAAGTTACGCCGTTTGATTGTTTTTCTTTACCAATATATCCCATGATAATAGGAGCTAACATCGCTAAAATTGGGCCTATTTTATCCATAGAAATTCCGGTATTTTGAGACAATTGATTTTCAACATTGGCTTTTTCGCCTCCAAAAATATGGCTTAAAATAGAATTTCCCTCTGCTTGTCTTTCAACAGCTTGGGAAGGATTATTTAAAATGCTTCCATCATGATCTTTGTCGAGCGCATTGTTTAATGCATCTGCTTCGGAACTGTTTTCCTGTGATTTTTTTCTTAGATATGAAATGACTAATGGTGCTGCAACTGCCAATAAAGCAATTACTTGGTTTTTGCTGATTCCGAATTTGTTTTCGGCGTCTGTAGCTACTTGATTTCCTGCATTTCCAGTGATAAGGTCGATTAAACTCATAGTTTGTGCATTTTATTTTTAAAAAATTAGAAAGCAAATCTAATCAATATTCATTCTCAATTGTTTTTTGTATTCCCAAATTATTGTTAAAATTTTAAATTAATAACAATTTATGGATTAATTAATTTTTAAAAATAGGAACATTGGAGCAAGCTTCTCCAAACATTAGCGATTTCACAATCGGTTTTAGCTGTTCTACCAATTCAATATATGCGTTTTCTGGGATTGATTCATCAGAACATCCTTTTACCAAAACTCTTTTGCCTATCATTTCGGTATAATCATAAGTTTGAACTGCATTGTGCATCAGTAGAACTTCTAAATCTTCCCTGTTTCCGAAAACGATTTTTTTTGCAGTTTCAGTGAGTTTTGCCGTAATCAAAAAATAAGCCCATAAAGGAACAATTGCATCTGCCGAATTGTAAATGTAGAGGTAAGAATTTTCGTAATCTTCAGGATTTAATGCAGAAATTTTTTCGCGAAAATCTTTTTCCTTTAAGATTAATCCTTCAAAAAGGAAATCTTTTAAATCAATTCCTATTCTTTTTCCTTTTGGGAGTAGTGTTGACAAATCAAAATTGATTAATCCGCTTTCGGCTATTTTATTTTTTATTTCTAAATCTTCAGACATTTTTTTATTTTATCTTTGAACAAAATTAAGCTAAATTATTTGTTTTAAATTGAAGATTGAAAAATCTAAATTCTAAAATCTAAAATCTAAATTCTAAACTTGAAATACTACATCATCGCAGGAGAAGCTTCCGGGGATTTGCACGCTTCTAATTTAATGAAATCCATTTTGAAAAAAGATTCAACCGCCGAATTTAGATTCTGGGGAGGAGATTTAATGACAGAAGTTGCGGGATTTCCGCCGGTGAAACATTATCGCGATTTGGCTTTCATGGGATTCCTGGAAGTGGCAAAAAATCTGACTACGATTCTAAAAAATATCAAATTTTGTAAAGAAGATATTCAAAAAAACAAACCCGATGTTTTAATTTTAGTTGATTATCCTGGATTTAATTTAAGGATTGCTGAGTTCGCGAAAAGCTTAGGAATTAAGGTTATTTACTACATTTCCCCACAACTTTGGGCCTGGAAAGAAGGGCGTGTTGAAAAAATCAGAAAATTCGTAGATGAAATGTTGGTGATTCTTCCTTTTGAAAAAGATTTTTATAAGAAGCATGAAGTTGACGCTCATTTTGTAGGTCATCCTTTATTAGATGCTATTTCTGATTTAAAGGAAATTGATATTGATCAATTTAAGGCTGAAAATAATTTAAATCAGAAAGAAATCATCGCACTTTTACCGGGTTCTCGGGAACAGGAAGTCACGAAAATGCTCGAATTAATGCTTTCTGTGCGACCAAATTTTCAAGAATATCAGTTTGTAATTGCAGGAGCGCCGAGTTTACCAAAAGAATTTTATCAAAAATTCGTCGATGAAAATGTGCATTTCGTTTCAAATAAAACCTACGATTTATTGAGATGCTCAAAAGCAGCTTTGGTCACCTCTGGAACGGCAACTTTGGAAACTGCATTGCTCAATATTCCGGAAGTAGTTTGTTACCGAAGCAGCCGGATCTCCTATGAAATCGGGAAAAGAGTAGTGAAAAACATTAAATATATCTCGTTGGTTAATTTAATAATGGATCAGGAAATTGTGACCGAACTCATTCAAAGTGATCTTAATACTAAGAATTTAGTGAAAGAATTAGAACTCATTTTAAAAGGAAATTCCCGAGAAAAAATGTTGCATAATTTTGAACTGCTCCGCGAAAAACTTGGCGGAAAAGGAGCAAGTGATCTTGCTGCAGAAATTATTATAAATGGGTGATTTCACGGGTAATTTTATCAGCAAAAGTTGATAATTTTACACGAAAATACCATTGCAAAAACAGCCATTACTTATCCTTTGTATTTGTTTTATTCTTGGGATTTTCTTTCAGGATTATGCGAGTTTGAAAAGTAGCGAAATTTATTTATTCTTAATAATCAGTCTATTTTCACTGGGTTTATTTTTGGGCAAAAACTTCCTGTTTTATCGACTAAGACCTGTTTCTCTCTGTTTATTGTTTTTCTCGTTCGGAATTTTTTTGCACCTTCTCAATTCTGAAAAACCAAAACTTCCAGAATTGAAGACGAAGGAGAATGTTATTTTTAAAATCACCAAAAAACTCAATTCTAATCAAAAAAGCCGAAGATACGAAATCGAAGCGTGGAAAGGAAATAATGCGTTCAAAAGTGTTTTGTCTTTACCAAAATCTGAAAAGGAGTTTGATTTCTTGCATTATTATAAAGCCGAAGTTTACATCAACAAAATTGAAAAACCTTACAGCGATTTCCAATTTGATTACGCAAAATATTTGGCGCGAAAAGATATTTTTTTTCAAATTTATTTGCCGAATTCTTACCAATCCAGTAAACGGGAAGATCTTTCCATTGCCGAGAAAATTCGTCAAAAACGTTTAGAAACTTTAGTTAAAATTGATGCTTCTGATTTAAGCAAACCCAGTCGAGAATTTACGAAAGGTATTATTCTCGCAGACCGAACAGAGATGGATAAAGAAATCGTGCGGGATTTCAGCAAATCCGGATTGGTTCATATTTTAGCGATTTCCGGTTCTCACATGGCAATTATTTTTTGGCTTATTTTACTCATTTTGAATCCGATTTTTCCGGCTCGATTGATCAATTATAAAATTGTGATTTCGCTCTTGTTAATTTGGAGTTTCGCTATTTTTATCGATTACGGAAGTTCTGTTGTTCGAAGTTGCGTGATGATTTCTGCGTATTACCTATTTATTTTGTTGCAAAGAAAAACAGATGTGCTTCATTCGATGGCTCTCGCTGCGTTTGCGATTTTAATCTTCGATACCAATCAAGTTTTTGATGTGGGATTTCAGTTGAGTTTTCTCGCGGTTTTTGGAATTTGTTGGTTGAATCAACCTCTTTTGAAATACCTCCCGAAACCGAATAATAACTTTCAGAATTTTTTAGTGAATGTCATTTCCATTAGTATTTCGGCGCAATTGGCAACGCTTCCATTGGTGATTTATTATTTTCATCAATATTCGTTTATTTCGATCATTGCAAATTTGGTGGTGATTCCATTTTCGGAAATTCTCATCATTTTTGCTTTGTTGATGACCGTTTTAAATGCGTTTTCGCTTCAGTTTTCATTTTTAAATTTGATTTATGATTTTTGTGTCTCGTCTACATTAAAAGTCATTCATTTTTTTGCGACTTTAGAATTTGCCTTTTACAAAACAATTCCGTTTACACTTTTAGAGGCAGTCGTGGTTTTTATCATCATTTATTTTTTAAGATTTTTAATTGTAAAATTCAATGGTAAAAATATGCTTCGAGTCGCCTACTTTCTTTTATTATTTATCGTATTGCGAGTAGTTTTAAATTTTAAAGCAAAGGAAATTGATGAGGTTTTAATTCATCAATATTTTAAGGAAAAGGTAATTTCTGTTAAAAATCAGGATAAAGTTCAGTTTATCATGCATGAAAATTTGAATCGGGATAAAATAGAACAATATGTGATCGAACCCTATTTAACTTCCCGAAGAACTAAGAATTTTGAAGTGATACAAATTGCGAAATCAATTGACCAGATCAAAATTGATGGAGTAAAGTATGATTTAAAGTAGATTTTCACAGTCAATACTTTTTGTGATTTAGAATGTCTTTTAAAGCGGTTTAAGGAAGAAGTTTTGTTATTTAGAAGTATTACAAACTAAAAAATTGTGACTTTTCTCACCTTAAAGTAGCTTAACATTTTTTTAACTTTGTGAAAATTCAAATCAAATATTAATTATGGCAGGATTTACAAGTTCTACTATCGGTAGAAAGTACGCAATGGCATTGTCTGCAATGTTTTTGCTCCTATTCCTTATCATGCACCTTTCGGTGAACTTACTCTCAGTTTTAGGAAAAGATGGACCGTTTAATGCGGCTTCAGAATTTATGGGTTATAATCCACTGATTCAATTTTTCATGCAACCCATTTTAGGTTTCGCTGTTATTTTTCACTTTGTAATGGGATTTGTGCTGGAACTTAAAAATAGAAGTGCAAGACCAGTAAAATACGGAATGAACAACGGCGCTGCGAATTCTTCATGGATGTCGCGTAACATGATCATTTCTGGATTAGTTGTTTTAGCTTTTCTAGGATTACACATGTATGATTTCTGGTGGCACGAAATGAACTTTAAATATATTGAAGGAAATACACCGGATCAGTTCAGGTTTTGGCCAGAACTTCATGAGAAGTTTGCAAATTTGTGGAGAGTAGTGATTTATGTGGTTGCTTTTGTTTTACTAGGACTGCATTTAGCACACGGTTTTCAATCATCGTTCCAGTCGATCGGTGCAAGACATCCTAAATATACGCCAGTAATTAAAGCAATCGGAAATTGGTATTCGATTCTTATTCCTGCAGGTTTTATTTTCATTGCACTTTATCATTTCTTAACTCAGCAATAGAGATTAAAAATTAGGCATTAGATTTTAAGCTAAAGTTTGAAATACAAGTGTCTAAAATTTAAAATCTATAATTTAAAATTTTTAAAATGAGCAAATTAGATTCAAAAATTCCGGCTGGTCCTTTAGCGGACAAATGGACCAATCATAAAAATCATATGAACCTTGTGTCACCCAACAATCGAGATAAAATCGATGTTATTGTGGTGGGAACAGGTTTAGCAGGAGGTTCTGCCGCTGCTACTTTGGCTGAGCAAGGCTACAATGTAAAAGCATTTTGTTATCAGGATTCACCAAGAAGAGCGCATTCAATTGCTGCTCAAGGTGGAATTAACGCTGCCAAAAATTATCAAGGAGACGGTGACTCAACTTACCGTTTGTTTTATGATACCATCAAAGGTGGTGATTACCGTTCAAGAGAAGCTAATGTTTACAGACTTGCAGAAGTTTCCGCGAATATTATCGATCAGTGTGTTTCGCAAGGTGTTCCTTTTGGTAGAGATTACGGCGGACAATTAGATAACCGGTCATTCGGTGGAGTTCAAGTAAAAAGAACCTTTTACGCAAAAGGTCAAACCGGACAACAACTTTTGTTAGGTGCTTATTCTGCAATGAGCCGTCAAATTGGAAAAGGACGAATCAAAATGTATAACCGTCACGAAATGCTTGATTTAGTTCTAGTAGACGGAAAAGCAAGAGGAATTATTGCAAGAAATTTAGTGACAGGAGAGATTGAAAGACATTCTGCACACGCAGTAGTGATCGCTTCTGGTGGTTACGGAAATGTGTATTTCCTTTCTACCAATGCAATGGGATCCAATGTTTCTGCTGCTTGGAAAATTCATAAAAAAGGTGCGTATTTTGCAAATCCTTGCTACGTTCAGATTCACCCAACCTGTATTCCTGTTCATGGAACACAACAGTCGAAACTGACTTTGATGTCAGAATCTTTGAGGAATTCTGGGAGAATTTGGGTTCCTAAAAATATTGAAGATGCAGTAGCAATTAGAGAAGGCAAATTGAAAGCCGAAAACATTGCCCCAGAAAACCGCGATTATTATCTAGAAAGAAGATACCCAGCTTTTGGAAATCTTGTTCCTCGTGATGTCGCTTCCAGAGCTGCAAAAGAAAGATGTGATGCTGGTTACGGAATCGAAAACAATGATACTAAAGAAGGCGTATATTTAGATTTCTCTACCGAAATTCAAAAGAAAGGAAAAGAAGCAGCCATCGAAAAAAATATTCACAATCCAACCGAGCAACAAATCTATGATTTAGGAAAAGCTTGGATTGAAGAAAAATATGGAAACCTTTTCGTGATGTATGAAAAAATCACAGGCGAAAATCCGTATGTAACTCCAATGAAAATTTATCCTGCAGTGCATTACACCATGGGTGGAGTTTGGGTGGATTATAATTTACAATCAACCATTCCAGGATGTTTTGTGATTGGGGAAGCCAATTTCTCTGACCACGGTGCAAATAGATTAGGAGCTTCCGCTTTGATGCAAGGTTTAGCAGATGGTTATTTTGTACTTCCTTACACCATTGCAGATTACCTTTCCGCGGATATTAGAACTGGTGCAATTCCAACAAATACTGCTGAATTTGATCAAGCAGAACAGGAAGTTAATGACAAAGTGAATTTCTTTATGACCAATAAAGGATCGCACTCAGTAGATTATTTCCATAAAAAATTAGGACACATCATGTGGAATAAAGTAGGGATGGGAAGAACTCCAGAAGGTTTAAGAGAAGCAATTCAGGAAATTGATGAGGTTAAAAAAGATTTCTGGCAGAATGTAAAAGTTCTCGGGGAGGCAAACAGCATGAATCCTGAGTTAGAGAAAGCTTTTAGAGTTGCTGATTTCATTGAATTAGGACAATTAATGGCAATGGATGCTCTGAATAGAGAAGAGTCTTGCGGTGGTCATTTCCGTTGGGATCACGCTACACCAGAAGGTGAAGCAGAAAGAGACGATGAGCTTTACAAATTCGTTTCAACCTGGGAATATCAAGGAAACGACATTAAGCAAGAAGTTTTACATAAGGAAGATTTGATTTATGAAAACATCGAAGTTAAAACAAGAAGTTATAAATAATCTCCATTAAAGTAAATAAGAAAATGAGTACACAAAAAGGATTAAACCTGACTCTGAAAATTTGGAGACAGAAAAATAATAAAACAAAAGGCCAGTTCGAAACCTACAAAATATCCGACGTTTCTACCGCTTCTTCATTTCTCGAAATGCTAGATATGCTCAACGAAAATCTGATCAACGAAGGGAAAGAAGCAATCGCTTTTGATCACGACTGCCGCGAAGGAATCTGTGGAATGTGTTCGTTGTATATCAACGGAAGACCTCATGGTCCCGATACAGGAATCACCACTTGCCAATTGCACATGAGAATGTTCAAAGACGGCGAAACCATTCATATCGAACCTTGGAGAAGTGCTGCTTTTCCGGTGATCAAAGATTTGGTGGTTGATCGTAGTGCTTTTGACCGTGTAATGGCTGCAGGTGGATTTATTTCCGTTAATACCTCTGGAAATACGTTGGATGCAAATTCAATCTTAGTTCCTAAAGAAGATGCTGATAAAGCAATGGATGCAGCAGCTTGTATCGGTTGTGGAGCATGTGTTGCAACCTGTAAAAATGGTTCTGCCATGTTATTTGTTGGTGCAAAAGTTTCGCAATATGCGCTCCTTCCACAAGGTAGAGTAGAAGCGAAGAGAAGAGTTCTGAATATGGTAAAAGCAATGGATGAAGAAGGTTTCGGAAATTGTTCCAATACCGGAGCTTGTGAAGTTGAATGTCCGAAAGGAATTTCTTTGGAAGTGATCGCAAGAATGAACAGAGAATTCACGGTTGCCAATCTCGAGAAAGAATAAAAAATAATATTTATGATCATTGAATCGCCTTTTTAATCAAAGGGCGATTTTTTTTGTGCTATAATTGTGCTATTTCACCAAACTAAAATTTAAATATTATTATTCTAATATTATTTGTTAGATTAGTCTAACATTTGTAAGTTTGTTGAAAATAAATGATTACGATTTGAAAAGAAATAGCGCTAATTCCATTACATCGATTTTTACACTTCTTTTTGCATTCAATATTTCTGCGCAAAAGAAATTGGATTCAATTCGAAATGATTCCACCCAAATCCGAAATGCCTCCCTCTCCGTTAAAATGAAGGATATCGAACAAATTGTAATCACAGGAACCAGAACGCCAAAAAGAAAAACAAATTCCGCCGTAATTGTAAATCTCATTAATAGTAAAACCTTGGATCAAGTTGTCGCAACAACGCTTTCCGAAGGTTTAAAATATCAACCTGGACTTCGGGTAGAGACAGATTGCCAAACTTGTAATTATACGCAGTTAAGAATTAATGGTCTTCAAGGTGGATATTCTCAAATATTAATCAACAGGCGACCAATTTTCAGCCCTTTGATGGGATTATACGGAATGGAACAAATTCCTACCAACATGATCGATCGCATCGAAGTTGTTCGTGGTGGAGTTTCTGCGCTGTATGGTTCGAGTGCAATTGGCGGAACCGTAAATGTGATTACCAAAATTCCAGATGGAAATACTTTTAATTTCACCAACAAGCTTCAAAGCATTAAAGGAAAAACAACGGATCATCTCCTTACTGGAAACGCCTCGTTCGTCAATGAAGATCGAAATTTGGGAATCAGTTTGTTTGTAAACAACAGAAATCGTGGGTTATACGATGCGAATAGCGATAATTTCTCGGAACTACCTCAATTAAAAGACCATACTTTTGGAACGAATTTTTTCTTCAAACCTGCCAAAAATCAAAAGCTTGAATTAAGTTTCAGCAGCATTAATGAATACCGATACGGCGGTGAAATGGTCGAAAAACCAGCCTATCTCGCAAAACAGTCAGAAGAAAGAACCCACCATATTTTGATGGGAAGTGCAGATTACTCGATCGCTTTAAATGACAATAAAAATTCAGTAAGCTTTTTCTACGGCGGACAAAAAACTGACCGAAAACATTACACCGGAATTCATCCAGATGATCCAGCGGAATTGACTGCTTTTTTCGCAAATCCACCTTACGGAATTTCCAAGGTAATCACTCATCAAGGTGGAGTTCAGATCAATCATCATTTCGAAAAATTTCTCGTTGGAAGTTCAGTTTTAACCGCAGGTGCAGAATATATTCATGATAAAGTCTTTGATGAAATTTCAAGATATCGCTACGAAATCGATCAAACTACCAAAAACTTTGGAATTTACCTTCAAAATGATTGGGACATTACACCAACTTTAAATTTTCTCGCTGGTTTTCGGTTCGATAAACACAATTTATTAGCTCGTGCGGTTTTCAGTCCACGATTATCTTTGCTCTACAAAGGAGTCGAGAACACCCAGTTTCGCGTTGGTTGGGGAACAGGATTTCGTGCGCCACAAGCTTTCGATACCGATTTGCATATCGCATTTGCAGGTGGTGGAGTTTCCAGAATAGTGTTGTCGCCAGATTTGAATGAAGAAAGATCCACCAGTTTTACAAGTTCAGTAAATTATGATAAAGCCACGCCGCATTTTATTGCTGGATTTACGGTCGAAGCGTTTTATACAAGATTGAAAGACGCTTTTTTCCAGTTTCCACTTGGTAAAGATGAATTCGGAGCTATTTTCGAAAAGCGAAACGGCGATGAAGCTACTGTAAAAGGAATTACGATCGAAGCGCGTGCAAATTTTGATTATTTGGTCCAGCTTGAAGGTGGTTTTACTTTTCAAAAAAGCCAATTCAAAACGCCGGTTTCCACAATTGACGGATTAGAACCAAAAAGAGAATTTCTCCGCACTCCAAATCATTATGGATATGCTACAATTACTTATAATCCTACAAAAAATTGGAACCTGAGTTTGAATGGTGTTTTTACAGGTACGATGACTCTTGCGCACGCTGCAGGAACCGAAACTGGACAAAATATAGATGAATATTTTCAGACAAAATCTTTCACGGATGTTGGTTTCCGCGCAGGACATGTCTTCGGTTTTCCGAAAATTAAATCTGGAATTGAAATATTTGGAGGAATAAAAAATATTTTCGATTCCTATCAAAAGACTTTTGACCTTGGCAAAAACCGCGACAGCAACTTTATTTACGGTCCCAATTTGCCACGAACTTTGTTTGTAGGAATTCGTTTAAAATCACTTTAAATATATTTTTGGTTTGAAAGGTTCAACTTTTATCATTCTGTTTTTTTTCCTTTTCGGCGGCAATTCTGTGCATGCACAAAAATCTGCTGAGACAATTCAATGGCTTAGTTTTGAACAACTGAACGATTCTTTGTGGGTAAAACCGAAGAAAGTTTTCGTCAATTTTTATGCAGATTGGTGTTTGTATTGCAAAGAAATGGACAGAACTACTTTCCAGGATTCAGCCGTAATAAAAACGTTAAACGAAAATTATTACCCTGTGAAAATGAACGTGGAGAGTAAGGAAACCATCTTTTTTGGAAACCAGATTTTTTCTAACAAAAGAATAAAGAAAGTTAATTCTGTTCACGAGATCGCGTTACTTTTAGCCGGAAGAAAAAATAAACCATTTTCCCTTCCCGCTTTTGTTTTGTTTGATGAAAATTTTCAGGCACAATCAAGATATTTTCAGTTTTTAGATGAGGTTTCGTTATTGAAAATACTGCAGAAAGAGTAGGGTTGAAGTCGAAAACCTTGTTTTTAGAAATATTTGGGCGCAAAATCAAATCATTACCTAGAACGGAACTGGATGAAAGATTGTGAAATTCACAAATCTTAACGTTTTTTTGTGAACGGATAGTGAATGCATTCAAAATAAAACACCTATTTTTGCGGAAATTTAAATTTAAAAGATGAAAAATTATTTGTTGATGCTTTTCGTGGCGCTCGCTACGATCTCATGTTCAAAAAAAGTAGAAGTAAAAGGTAATTTTGCAGGTGGTTCACCATTAGAAAGAATCGAGTTTGTAGAAGCTTCAGGTGTGGCAACTTTACCGCTTGTTAATATGGGAGTTGACGCGAAAGGAAGTTTTTCCGGAAGTTTCGATGCCCCAAAAAACGGAATGTACATCATGTCTTACGCCGGGAAAACTGCAATGGTTTACCTAAAAGGAGGTCAGTCATTCAATATTTCAGGAAAAGCTGAAAATTTCCCAAATCAATTTACCATTACTGGTGATGCGAAAAAGAACAATGATTTTCTTTTAGAAGCTCAGAAATTCATTCAATCGTATGCCGCTAAAATTAATGTGGGGGAATTGGTTGCTAAAGATGAAGCTGGTTTTTTGAAAGAAGCAGACAAAATTAAATCTGACATCGAGAAAAACATCGACCTTTCTGCTAAAAATACTTCTGCTGACAGCGAAGTAACAAACTGGAAAAAAGATGAACTTCGTGCAAGTATTTTGGGATTATACAACCAGTATGAAGCCAATCACGGGCAGGTTGCACAGGATGTTGCATACAAACCTTCACAAAAATTCAAAGATGCTGTTTCGAAATTAGACAGTGATAGTGATCGTCTCTTAAAAGAACAACCTATTTACAGAAATTATTTGTTAGGAAAATTAAGTCCAGAAATTCAAACGTTCAGTACAACCAATAAAAAAGAAGGTGAACTTCCTTCTTCTATGTTTTCTAGATTTTTGGATGCGAAAAAAGACATGTCCCAAATCGCAAAAGATTACCTTTTAGCTTATGTTATTGGTGGTGATCTTGCACCGGGTATGACTGCGGCAAACATTGCTTCCGTTTCAAAAACGATTAAAGAGAAAGTAAAAGATGCTGCAATTAAAAAAGATTTAGAACATCTTCAATTTGTAATTAGCGGTCCGAAAATTGGCGACGCGGTTCCAACAGCAAAACTAATCAAGCAAGATGGTGCTGATTTCAAAATGGCAGATGTAAAAGGAAAACCAACCTTAGTGATGTTTTACGCCTCTTGGAATCCTTACATTTCAGAAGCAACCGTTCCTGTTTTGAAAGAAGTTGCTAATTTCTACAAATCGAAAATGGATTTCACATTTGTGAATTTTGATGATACAAAAGAACAGTTTATCAAAACCAGCAATGCGATGTTGAAAACAATTCCAGGTAATAATGTTTATGCTGAAGGTGGATTAAATTCTCAAATGGCAAAGGATTTAGGACTTTATGGTTTTAAACTTCCGTCTTTCGTTGTTTTAGATAAAAACGGAAAAATTGCAAGCCGATTCTTTAATAATCTTGGCGATCCAGAACTGATTGCTGCATTGGATAAAGTTTCTGGGTTGAAAGCTCCGACTGTACAACCACAAGCACAGCTGCAAAATGATTTGTTGGCACCACAGAATCAGGCGCCGCAACCAGCACCTGTAAAATAGAGATAAGAATATAAAATATAATTCCTGACAGATAATTTTCTGTCAGGAATTTTTTTATTAAGTGAAAATCAACTTGTTGATTCCTGTAAACTTTCTGTATTAATATCCAAAACCACATTGATTTATCGCTTCTTTTTTATTTTAAAACCTTACTTTTGCCATCATTAAAATTCCCATGAGAAGAAAAAATAAAAATATCGTTTTAGAAAATATTAGATTGGTTTCAGCAGGATCAAAAGGAATCGCAGTCGGACGTACGGAAGAAGGAAAAACCGTTTTGGTTTCCGGTGCAGTTCCAGGCGATTTGGTCAATGTGCGCGTGAAGAAATCGAAATCGAATTATTATGAAGCTGAAATGATTGAGATTTTAGAAAAATCTCCTTTCAGAGTAGAACCAAAATGTGTTCATTTCGGTGTTTGCGGCGGTTGCAAATGGCAAAACCTTTCCTACGAAAAACAACTCGATGTTAAACAAGACGAAGTTTTTAACAATATCAAAAGAATTGGTGGTTTAGAGGATTTCGAAACCTTGCCGATATTAGGAAGCGAGGAACACTATTTTTACCGCAATAAAATGGAATTTTCTTTTTCCAATGCTCGTTGGTTAACGCAATATGAAATCAGTTCTGAGGAAAATTTTGGGAACAGAGATGCTTTAGGTTTTCATATTCCCGGAATGTGGAGCAAGATTTTAGATTTAAAAGAATGTCTGCTGCAAGAAGATCCATCCAATGCAATTCGATTGGCGGTGAAAAATTACGCCGTGAAAAATGGTTTAGAATTTTTCGATGTAAGAGAACAGAAAGGATTCTTGCGAACAATGATGTTGCGGCAAAATTCTAAAGGTGAATGGATGGTTTTATTCCAGCTTTACCGCGAAGAGCAAGAAAATCGCAAGAATTTATTTAAATTTTTATTGAGTGAATTTCCCCAAATAAAAACCTTGGTGTATTGCATCAATTCAAAACAAAACGATTCAATTTACGATCAGGATGTTCAAACTTATTTTGGTGAAGGCTTCCTGATGGAGGAAATGGATGGTCTTCAATTTAAAATCGGTCCGAAATCATTTTTCCAGACCAATTACAAACAGGCTTTAGAATTGTATAGAAAAACATTAGAATTTGCCGATTTAAAAGGGGATGAAGTGGTTTATGATTTGTATACCGGAACGGGAACAATTGCACAATACGTCGCGCGAAATGCAAAACAAGTCATCGGAATTGAATCTGTTCCAGAGGCGATTGAAGCAGCAAAAGAACATGCAAAATTAAATGGCTTAGAGAACTGCACTTTTTATTGTGGAGACATGAAAGCTATTTTCAATGATGAATTTTTAGAAAATCATCCAAAAGCTGATGTCTTGATTACGGATCCGCCAAGAGATGGAATGCACCAAAAAGTAGTAGAGCAAATTCTGAAATTAGCACCCGAAAAAATCGTCTATGTAAGTTGTAATTCTGCAACTCAGGCAAGAGATTTGGCCTTGATGAAAGAACAATACAAGCTCGTAAAAATACTTCCTGTAGATATGTTCCCGCAAACTCATCATGTGGAAAATATTGCATTGTTGGTAAAAATTTAAATTCTAAATTTGACTTATGAAATTTTTCAGAATATTTGGCGTCTTCTTTTTTCTGATTACGCTTTATTCTTGCGGAAGCGACGATGATATTTGTCTTGGTGGAGAAGCGACTCCCAGAATGAAACTGAAATTTAAAACCAAATCGACAGGTAAATTGAAAACGATGGATTCCCTTTTTATTAATGTCGATTATGGAAACGGTCCGATCCAATTGGTTGCAAAATCGCGGGTAGATTCCGTACTCATTCCTTTGCGTGTTGATGATGTTCCTTTTACCAAAATTTTTGTAGGTGTCACCAAAAAGGCGGTTACTTCGCAAATAAAAGTAAGTTACACCACAAATTCGCAGTACGTTTCACCCGCATGTGGAGTAAAAAAAATATACGAAAACCTGACTTCAGTTTTAGAAGTTTCTAACCCTGTGTTAGATCTTGAACAGAATCAAAACCAAATTACCGATGAATCCAAAACTCATTTTTACCTTCTTTTTTAGTGTATTTTTTTCCTTTGGTTTTGCGCAAATAAAAGAGCAGGATACGATTCAGACCCAACGAAAATATGAGCCTAATTTCATGGTGGGTTTTGATCTTTTGAATGCAGGAATTGGAGTCTTTTCAGATCGCAAACTTTTTCAGGGATTTGTTTCTTCGCGCATTACCAAAAATATTCATGGAGTTGCCGATGTAGGCTTCGAAAAAAATATTTATCAGAAAAATGGATACGATGCTTCCGTGAATGGTCCTTTTTTGAAATTAGGAGCTTTTTATATGTTGGCAAACGACAGAGAAAATGAAATGAACGGTTTCTACGCCGGAGGAAAAGTAGGTGGTTCTTTCTATCAGCAGGAATACAAAGCAGTTCCGGTGCGTGGTTTCGGTGGAAGTGCAACTTCGATCTCTTTCCCAGGAACCTCTCAAAGTTCGTACTGGATTGAAGGTACTGTTGGTGGAAGAGTGCAGCTTTTTCAATCTCCATTTTATATTGATGTTACTGTACAGCCTAAATATCTGGTCTTTTCAACGACTCAAGATGAAATTCAACCCATGATTGTTCCTGGTTTTGGTAAAAGTTCTGCAAAATTTAACATGGGATTTTCTTGGAATATTGCATATCAGTTCTAAGAACTTTCAAGTACTATGCAATGAATACGGTATTGGTATTTTTTCGCAATAATTTTGGCGATATTTTCTTAAACTTTTTTCTTGATTTGAATACTCTTTAATGTTTTCTTTATAATATTGTAGATAACTTATTAATACTGTTTTGGAGTTGTGTTATTTTTTGGTAAATCCGAAAAACTTTAACATAATTATTTTGATTGCAAGGTAAAAAAGATCTATTTTTGAGAAACAATTTTAATAATCAAATCTTATGAAGAAAATTTTTACTTCTTTGCTTTGCGGATTGATGACTACGGCTGCTTTTGCACAATGGAGTCCTACCTCAATGCAGGGTGAAAAAATCCGAACGACATCTAATGTCACGAGTTATTATTCGCTAGATCTTGCAGCGATGAGATCTACACTTGCCAATGCGCAAGAAACGGGAAAAGGGGCAGTTCCTGTAGAAATTAAATTACCAACTCTTGAAGGTAAAATTGAAAGATTTGCCGTTTACAGTTCGCCTGTAGTGGTAAAATCTCTTGCTGACCGTTATCAATTAGGTTCTTATATAGGAGTAGGTATCGATGATCCTACTGCATATGTAAGATTCAGTGTTGCTCCAAATGATTTTCAGTCTATGATTGTCAGAAGAGGAGTTTATGAATTTATTGAGCCTCAAAACACAAACAAATCGGTTTATGGAGTTCATCCGAAGACCAATAAGTCTGAAGCTGACAAAGCATTTGTTTGTGCTACAAGCGAAGCGCCACTTACAAAACAGCAAATTGACAAGCTGTATATGTCTGGAAAAAGCTTTGCTAACAATCCAGCTGATTTCAGCAAAGCATCTGATAAAAAATACAGAACAATGCGTATAGCCATGACTACTAATGGTGAATATACTGTTTATCATGGTGGTTTAGCCGGAGCGATGGCTGCAATCAATGCAAGTATTACCCGTTGTAATGGTATTTTCGAAATGGATTTCGGTCTTCATTTAATTGTGCAGGATTTCCCGGCATTGGTTTATTTAGATCCAGCAACAGATCCTTATAGTACAACATTATCCTCTTGGAATTTAGCCGCTCAAAAAGCAATCACAGCAGTTGCTGGTGAAGGAAATTATGACATTGGTCATATGTTTGGTGCTTCCGGTGGTGGAGGTAATGCAGGATGTATTGGTTGCGTATGTGTGAGTCCACCTGTAGATGGTTCTGGCGTACCAACTGGTAACGGAAAAGGATCAGGAATCACATCTCCTGCAGATGGTATTCCAATGGGAGATAATTTCGATATCGATTACGTAGCTCACGAAATAGGTCACCAATTAGGAGGTAATCACACGTTCTCTATGAGTCTTGAAGGAACAGGTCAAAATGTTGAGCCAGGTTCTGGTTCTACAATTATGGGTTACGCTGGAATCACTGGTGCAACTGATGTACAACCACATTCTGATGCCTATTTCCATGTTAATTCAATTATTCAGATTCAAACAAATTTAACAAATAAAACTTGTGATATTGAAACTGCTGTAGCAAATACTCCTCCAGTAATTACTGCAATGCCGGATATTACTATTCCAAAAGGAACTGCTTTTGTGTTATCAGCACAAGCTACCGATGCGGAAGGTGATCCATTGACTTATACTTGGGAGCAGGTTGACAATGCGACTTCAACTACTACGATCGCCAACCTTGGTACTTTAACCAACGGACCATCTTTCAGATCTTGGACTCCAACAGCAAGCCCGACAAGATATTTCCCTAAATTAAGTACAGTATTGGCTGGAAACCTAAAGAACAATGCTGATTGGGAAGCGGTATCTACTGTAGCAAGAGCTACAAACTTTAGAGTTACTGTAAGAGATAATAATGCAGATGCAGCTCAAAAACAAACTCAAAGTGCTTTGCAAAAAGTAACAGTTAGTGCAAACGGACCTTTCAAAATTACAGCGACCAAAGTATATAACAATGCTCCAGGACCATTAACTTGGGATATCGTAGGAACTAATGCTGCTCCATTTAATGTTGCTAATGTAAAAGTTGATTATACTTTAGATAATGGTGCAAATTGGGTGGTTTTAAGTGCTTCTACTCCAAATGACGGAACTGAAGATTTTAATTTCGCTTCTTTAGCGACCAATACAGCATTGAAAATTAGAATTTCTGCAATCGGAAACGTATTTTACGCAATTGCTCCAGTTACTGTTTCTGCACTTGTTGCATGTGATGGTACTGCTCCTGCTGGTCTTGCTGTTTCATCTATAACTACAGTAGGTGCAAACGTTTCTTGGGATCCAGTTGCAACTGCAACCTACAAAGTTAGATACAAAGCTGCAGCGGATGCTACATGGACTGAAGTCGCAGTACCTACAAATACTTATACGATCGCAGGATTAACAGAAGGTACAGCGTACAATGTGCAAGTTGCAGCAGTGTGTGGTTCCACAACTGGTGCTTATTCCGCAACTGTTAATTTCACTACTGCAACAGTAGCTTATTGTACATTGACTTCTACCAATTCAAACGATGAGTATATTTCTAATGTTAAAATTACTGCAGAAGGTGCTGCAGGTGTAAACAGTACTTCTGGTGCTTCAACTTACACTAATTATTCAACAGATCCAGCAAGATTGGTGAAATTGGCTAAAGGAACTACCAATAATACCCTTTCTGTTACTAAAGCTTGGACTGGAACTCAGTATAGCGAAGCAATAAGTGTTTGGATTGATTTCGATCGTAGTGGAACATATGAAGCAGGTGAAATGGTAATGTCAACTGCGGCAAACACTACTACACCAGTTACACAAGTTTTCTCTGTGCCTGCAACTGCTTATTCAGGAGCTCAAACAGTAGGAATGAGAGTAGCATTAAGATTTAATACTCCTCAAACATCACCTTGTGGTACTTACACTTATGGTGAAGTTGAAGATTATGCAGTAACGATTTCTCCAACTCTTGGGGTAAGTACAGCTACTGTACAGTCAGCTCAGGTTTATCCAAATCC
Source organism: Kaistella chaponensis (assembly GCF_900156725.1). GTDB lineage: Bacteria > Bacteroidota > Bacteroidia > Flavobacteriales > Weeksellaceae > Kaistella > Kaistella chaponensis. The sequence continues at coordinate 148,462 of NZ_FTOI01000002.1, forward strand.
TGCAATTGATTTGTTGAATATTACAAAAGTTTCAGACAAAGCAACATACAAGATCGTCAATATGGCAGGTCAAGTAGTTGCAAAAGGAAATATTGTTGACAACAAAGTGCAGATTTCACAATTAACCAAAGGAGTTTATGTGATCGCGGTTGATAACGGCGGCGAAGTAAGCCAAGTGAAATTTATTAAAAAATAGTAATTTTCTCTAAATAGGAAGTCCCCAGAATTTTTCTGGGGATTTTTTTTTGCCTTCCACCCAAATAAATAGATTATTGTTAACAGTATTTGGTACTATTTAACCAAACTTTAACCACCAATTTTAGCAGGACTTCACAGATTTGTGCGAAAATTCAATTATTTTTGCGCTCTATATGAAGAATCTTTTTCTGCTCGTCACTTTGTTTCTTTTAACTAAAGTTAACGCACAATACTTTTCCGGGGATATTATCATCAGAGATAATTCTGTTTATTACCTTAATCAGGTATATGTAACCAATATTACGGAACAAAAAACAGTATACACCGATTATTTCGGAGCATTTAAGATTCCCGCTAAACCAGGCGATATTATTCGATTTACTTCCATCGTAACCGATAGAAAAGATGTTTTAGTAACCGAAGAAAACCTCCAGAATACCAATAATTTTGTTGAATTGAAAGTGGCTTACTATGACATTCAGGAAGTGGTAATCAGCAGATTCAGACCCACAGGAAATCTTCGAAAAGATGTGAGTTCCTTGAAAACCGGCGAGAAAACTTTAGCGCTGCAAAAAATGCTCGGTCTTCCTTCTCCCAATGGCGACGGAACGCCGACTCAGCTTCCTGTAGCAGGACTTTCGGGAGGTGGACTCACTTTTGGTCTCGACAGTATTTATGATATTATTTCTGGGGAACGCAAAAAGAAAGAAAGAGCCAACCAATATGAAAAAATGAATGCTACCATTAGTGGAATAAAGAACTATTACGGTGTCGATTATTTTACCGATCTAAAAATCCCTGCTTCTCTTATTGATAATTTTCTTCAGTTTATCTATTCATCCGAGAGTCTTTATCCGTACATTCAAGCGGGTAATTATGAAGCGGCTGCCATTTATATTGAGAAATATCTTCCCATTTATCAACGAAGATTAAAAAATTCACACTTAATGGATTCTAAATAAGAAATAAGCCTTCAATAGAAATGATTATCAATATTTTTTTTTTAATTTCGCTACCATAGCAATTTTGGAATAATAGTATATTTTAATCAAGAAAAATTGTGCTGTAAATTAAATTGATCTAATGTTTTCATTCAAAAATATTTTCTTTCTCCTGATTCTTGGATCATTCTCTACTCTTTCTGCACAGAAAAAGAGTAAAGATTATTCCAATATTCTCAACAGCACCAATATTTATGAAATTGACGCGTACTTAAGAGATGCGCATCCCGATGATCCTAAACGTTTGGTACTGAAACCCAAATTGGTAAAAATGCTGAAAGAATATATCAAAACTGCGCATGTGGGAGATCAAAGGGTAAAAGACTTTCAGGAAAAAATTGTTTTATTGCGAAAAAGAGCTTCTACACGAATCAGTTTCGAGGAGTTGAACGAAAAAATAAGACAAAAGCAAATTGCTAAATTTAAGGAGGAGCTGCAAAAAAAAGACGGCAGTTCCATCACGTATGTTACCACTGTTTATGGCAGCGAATCTGTGCCGAATAATGCGAAAACATTTGGAAGTTTTGTCGATAACGAAGAAGAAGAATTTAAGATGTTATTATCGGTAAGTCCCATCGAACATAAAAATAACACCGTGAAGATACTGAATTCACTTTTTGATAATAATCCAGAGAGCAAAGAAAGTATCGTAATGATTGAAAACAAGTCAGACTGTAATCTTATTATGAGAATCGAAGGTGTAGGAAACGCCAAATACCGATTGGCAGTTCCGGCGCATGCACAAAATACTATTGTGGTTCCAAAGGGAGATTATCTCTTCTCCAGTTTGGTTTGTGGCGCGCAATACGCTTCGCAGAAAACGATTCAGAAGGCAATAATGGTTGCATTGGGCGATTCACCAGCGAAATAATTTTAATTAATAAATAATAAAACGTACAATCTCAAAAGTTGTACGTTTCTAATGAGAAATGGGTAAAAATAAACAAGCAAGATTTGACGAGAACAAGATTCTTCCAAATGTTTTTCAACCAACCAGAGCTGAAGTGCTCGAAGGTTTTAGCATAAAAGGAAAGTGGCGTCAGGAAATCTTTAAAAATAATAATCCAATTGTTTTAGAATTGGGTTGTGGCAAAGGAGAGTATTCGATTGGTTTAGCAAAAGCTTTTCCTGAGAAAAATTTTATTGGAATTGATATCAAAGGTGCGAGATTTTGGTTTGGTGCGAAAGAAGCGGTGGAAAAAAATTTGACCAATGTAGCATTTCTCCGTACTCAAATAGAACTCGTAGATCATTTTTTTGAGACCGATGAGGTGGATGAAATTTGGATCACCTTCCCGGATCCGCAAATAAAATACCGACGAACAAAACACAGAATGACGCATCCGGATTTTCTGGATCGCTATAAAAAAATCCTAAAAAATGATGGAATTATGCATCTGAAGACCGATTCGGAATTTTTGCATGGCTATACTTTAGGATTGCTTCAGGGGCAAAACCGAGAAATTTTATTTGCCAATCATGATATTTATGGAGCTCCTGAATTCGATCCGGAAACTCCACTGTTGCGGGAAATTAAAACCTATTACGAAACCCTGTTTGAATCGAAAGGAAAAACAATTACGTACATCAAATTTAAAATATAAAACTGCGTTTCAGGACCGATGAAGAAAATTATTTTTGCAATTGCTCTTTTTTCTGCGCTCTCAATTTCTGCACAGAAAAGGAAGTCGGATATTCTCAAAAGTGTGAATATTTCTGAAATTGAAAGTTTTTTGAAGACAGCTCATCCGGACGATCCCAGGAGAACTGTTTTGAAACCCAAATTAATTGCCCTAAAAAACGCGGCCTGGATGAAACCTGGTGAGAGTAAAAAATACGCGGTTCAGGCAAATGTGGTGCAAATTCCGAAAGATATTTTAAAACTTAAGCAAAATTCCGAAGCAGAAGAATTCAAAAAATTAATGGCGGAGACGCAGGACATTAAAAAGGAGAAAACCGTAAAACTTCTCAATCAGCTTTTCACAGATCAGCTTGACAGTAATGAGGCGATTCTTCTTTTTCAAAATAAGTCAGACTGTAATGTGGTGCTTCGTGTGGAAGGAAAAGAGTATTATAATCTCGCGGTTCCGGCAAAAGGAGAAAATACATTGGTCCTGAAAAAAGGGAATTACCAGCTTTCTGCAAATGTCTGCAACGTAAAATATTTGTCTGAGAAAAGTATCATAAAAAACATTATGATTTCCCTCAATGAGCCGGTTTTACAGGTTACCAATAAGAAAGTTACGGAGAGCAACGGAACAAGTTCATTCTGATTTTATTCAGTAAAATTGAGTTTGAGTTCCCAACTTGATCCTCATTTAATTGCTATCGTTTCTGCGAACTGGAATTTGGTGCTGTGAATTTACTGTCTTTACCATCAAAAAATTGATATTGTATATTCAAATGAATCTGTTGTCATTAAAAGAATAGACGAACGTTAAAGACTTTTAGATCGTAATTTTAGATTGATTTTTGCAAGTTATATTTTGACGTTAAAATTTAATTCAAAAAGTCATAAAAAAAGGTCCAGAAAATTAATTCTGGACCTTTTTTATTATCAAGATAAATCTTATTCAGCTGCAGTTGCAGGAGCTTCAGAATCGAAATCAGCATCAGCATCTGCTGAAACTTTTTCTCCTTCTTCTTTAGATTTTTCTTTATCTGCTTTTCTTTGAGACAATCCGTCTTTGATTGATGATGAAACAATGCTCAAAATCATATCAATAGATTTAGAAGCATCATCATTTCCTGGGATTACGTACTCTACTTTTCTTGGATCAGAGTTTGTATCTACGATTGCGAAAATAGGAATCCCTAATTTCTTAGCCTCAGTAATTGCGATGTGTTCCTTCATGATATCAACAACAAAAAGTGCTGATGGAAGACGAACCATGTCAGAAATAGAACCTAAGTTTTTCTCCAAGTTAGCTCTTTGACGATCAACTTGTAGTCTTTCTTTTTTAGATAAAGTTTCGAAAGTTCCGTCTTTCTTCATTTTATCAATATGGTTCATTTTCTTAACAGCTTTTCGGATGGTAACAAAATTGGTTAACATTCCTCCTGGCCATCTTTCAGTAATATAAGGCATATTAAGTTCTGCTGCATATTTCGCTACAACTTCTTTTGCTTGCTTTTTAGTAGCAACAAATAGAACTTTTTTACCTGCAGAAGTAATTTTTTCTAAAGCTGAACAAGCTTCGTCTAATTTTACTGCCGTTTTATGTAAGTCTACGATGTGAATACCGTTTTTCTCCATAAAAATGTATGGAGCCATATTTGGATTCCACTTTCTGGTCATGTGACCAAAGTGTACTCCTGCCTCTAAAAGGTCTTTAACATTCGCTTTTGCCATGTCTCTTTTTTGTTTTTAGTTTACGTTCCGCATTTGTGCAATCAACAATTTCTTTAGATGGGAGAAATGTTTGGGTGCTAAACTAACGGGGCATTTAGCGCTTCGCTTCTTGCTTTTGGCAATTGGCTTTTCGCTGGGATTAAGATAAAATTTAATTTAAAAAATTTTTGCAGCCAACAGCTAATCGCCATTCGCCAACAATAAATCTTAACGTTTCGAGAATTGGAATTTCTTTCTCGCTTTTTTCTGACCTGGTTTCTTTCTTTCAACCATTCTTGCGTCTCTTGTAAGCAATCCGTGTGGCTTCAAAAGCAAACGGTTTTCTTCATTGATTTCGCACATCGCTCTAGAAATAGCGAGTCTAATTGCTTCAGCTTGACCTGTAATTCCACCTCCGAAAACATTTACAGTAACGTCATATTGACCTGCTGTTTCTGTTAACAAAAATGCCTGATTCACTTTGTAAACCAAAACGTCAGTTCCGAAGTATTCCTTAGAATCCTTTTTGTTTATCGTGATAACACCAGAACCTGGTCTCACGTAAACTCTTGCAACAGAAGTTTTTCTTCTTCCGATTTTATGAACTATTGACATATTAATTATTTGAATTCGTTAATATTAATTACTTTCGGCTGCTGAGCTTCATGTTTATGTTCTGTTCCTTCATATAAATAAAGGTTTTTGAACAATTGATTTCCCAATTTAGTTTTTGGAATCATTCCTTTTACAGATTTTTCCAATACTTTCAAAGAGTCTTTCTTTTGAAGTTCGAGCGCAGTCATTGACTTTTGACCTCCTGGATAACCAGTATGCCAAATGTAAGTTTTGTCACCCCACTTGTTTCCGGAAAGAGTAATCTTTCCTGCATTCAAAACGATTACATTGTCTCCGCAATCTGCGTGAGGTGTAAAATTCGTTTTGTGCTTACCTCTCAAAATCTTTGCAACCTTAGAAGCTAATCTTCCTAAAGGTTGTCCTTCAGCGTCTACCACAACCCATTCTTTGTTAGCGGTAGCTTTGTTAGCTGAGACGGTTTTGTAACTTAATGTATTCACACTTTTTTCGTTTACGATTAAACATAATTTTCCCCAAAACGGGTGCGCAAAGGTATGCATTTTTTTTCTAACTGAAAATATTTTGCAAAAGATTATTCCAACGAATTACTATTGAATCTCTCAGCGAACTTCTGTACATACAATTTCTACAAAAAAGAGAGGAATGTTTTCTAGTTACGAAGGGATTTCGAAGACTTAAAGCTTGCAATAAGATAGTAGGCTACAAAAACCATGGAGAATTTAATGACTGAAGGAACGGCAAGCTGAAGATCGAATAACAGTAAACCTATTAAGAGAAGTAAGCCCATTCCAAGAAAAGAAATTCCTAGTTTTTGAGGAAGTGAAAATTTTACATCATCTAAAAAATACGCAATTCCCCAAGCCAAACCGAAAGAAAATCCGTAGAATAAATCCAGTTTCCAACCTTGGCTTCCCAGAATAAAATGATTCAGTAAAAAACTGATGGCTGTTCCGGCTATTAAATAAAGGAGTGCTTTTTTCATTCTAAAATTTTGTCAAAAATATCGAAATTTTGATAATCTATTGTTTTAAATTGATTTTCTGTTAAACACAGAATGGCCTGTTTTATTTTAAAGCTCTTTTATTCAATTGTTTAAGTTGACTTTAAAATTTTTATTTAATTAATTATATTTGAAGACAACCGAAATTATATTATGGATCAAGAAAAATATACCCCGAAAAATAAAGTGAGAGTGGTTACAGCCGCTTCCTTATTCGATGGTCACGATGCTGCAATTAATATTATGCGCCGAATGATTCAGGCAACTGGCGCAGAAGTGATCCATCTCGGTCACGATAAATCTGCGGAAGAAGTCGTGGATTGTGCAATTCAAGAAGATGCAAATGCAATTGCGCTGACTTCTTATCAAGGTGGTCACAACGAATATTTCAAATATATTTATGATCTTTTGCGGGAAAAAGGCGCTCCTCAAATCAAAATTTTTGGCGGCGGTGGCGGCGTAATTCTTCCAGAAGAAATCAAAGAGTTAATGGAATACGGAATTGACCGAATTTATTCTCCAGATGATGGCCGCGAAATGGGTTTGCAAGGAATGATAAATGATTTGGTGCGAAAATCCGACTTTGCAACCGGAGCGCATATACAAGTTTCAGATGTAGATCAAATTAAATTCGAAGATTCTAAATCCATCGCGGAGGTGATTTCTGCCGTAGAAAATTTTTCTGATGAACGTCCTGATTTGGTTGAAGCCATTGAGGAAAAAGCAAAAGATTCTAAAATTCCAATCATCGGAATTACCGGAACAGGTGGAGCCGGAAAATCTTCTCTAACAGACGAGTTGGTGCGTCGTTTTTTACGTTCCAATCCTGATCAGAAAATTGCGATTGTTTCTGTGGATCCTTCCAAAAAGAAAACAGGTGGTGCACTTTTGGGCGACAGAATTCGGATGAATTGCATCCATGATTCGCGCGTTTATATGCGTTCTATGGCGACCAGAGAAAATAATGTTTCGGTTTCTCCGTACATTCATTCGGCTTTAAATATTTTAAAATTAGCAAAACCTGATGTCATCATTCTCGAAACCTCTGGAATCGGGCAGTCTGGTTCGGAAATAACAGAAATCGCCGACGTTTCTATGTATGTGATGACGCCGGAATATGGAGCTTCTACCCAACTGGAAAAAATCGACATGTTAGATTATGCGGATTTAATTTCCTTAAATAAATCAGACAAACGCGGCGCACTAGATGCTTTGCAGGCGGTTCGAAAAACCTACCAGAGAAATCATACGGCGTTTGATCAACCTCTGGAAGAAATGCCGGTGTTTTCTACAAAAGCCAGTCAGTTCAACGATTTCGGTACTACAGAATTATACAATGCTTTAATTAATAAGGTTAATGAAACTTTAGCAAAATCGTACGGTGAAAACGCAGCAAAGTTCAATGAATTTGTAGAACAGAATATTTCCGATGACGCTACTGTAATTCCTCCGAAAAGAGTGCGTTATCTTTCTGAAATTGTAGAGAGCAATCATGCTTACGATAAAGAAGTTGAAAACCAAGCGCTTATTGCAAAAAAAATGTATTTGTTGGAAGGTGCGAAAGTTTTAATCACCGATGATCAACATACTACTGATAAATTAGAAAAAGTTTTTCTTAAAACAAAAAAGGAACTTTCGGAAGAAAATATTGCCTTTCTAAAAGGGTGGAAAAACTTTAAAGAAGAAATGAATCAGGATTCTTTCTCCTATTTTGTTCGTGGAAAAGAAATTAAAGTAGAAACCAAATACGAATCGCTTTCTCATTTAAAAATTTCGAAAATTTCTTTGCCGAAATTTCAGGATTGGGGCGATTTGTTGCGTTGGAAAGGTCAGGAAAATGTTCCCGGACAATTTCCGTACACCGCCGGATTATTTCCTTTTAAAAGAACGGGTGAAGATCCTACAAGAATGTTTGCAGGTGAAGGTGGACCAGAACGAACGAACCGCAGATTCCATTATGTTTCCGCAGATATGGATGCGAAAAGATTGTCGACCGCTTTTGATTCTGTGACTTTGTACGGACAGGATCCCGCTTTACCACCAGATATTTATGGGAAAATTGGAAATGCAGGAGTTTCTATCGCAACTTTAGATGATGCCAAAAAACTCTATTCCGGATTTGATTTGGTGAATGCCATGACTTCAGTTTCCATGACGATTAATGGTCCGGCTCCAATGTTACTCGCGTTTTTTATGAATACCGCAATCGATCAGAATGTGGAGAAATATTTAACGGAAAATAATCTGTGGGAAGCGGTTGAAGCAAAACTTAAAGCCAAATTTGACGATAAAGGTTTGAAAAGACCAGTTTACGAAGGCGAACTACCAAAAGGAAACAATGGTTTAGGTTTAAAATTATTGGGACTTACCGGTGATGAAGTAATTGATGCTGAAACGTACAATACAATTAAAGCGGAAACCATCGCCAATGTTCGTGGAACGGTTCAAGCAGATATTTTGAAAGAAGATCAGGCACAAAATACCTGTATTTTTTCTACGGAATTTGCTTTACGTTTGATGGGCGATGTACAACAATATTTCATCGACGAGAAGGTGAGAAACTTTTATTCGGTTTCTATTTCCGGTTATCACATTGCCGAAGCTGGCGCAAACCCGATTACGCAGTTGGCATTTACTTTGGCAAATGGTTTCACTTATGTGGAATATTATTTGAGCCGCGGAATGAACATCAATGATTTTGCACCGAATTTATCCTTCTTCTTCTCGAACGGAGTTGATCCCGAATATGCGGTTATTGGTCGGGTTGCGCGTAAAATTTGGGCCAAAGCAATGAAATTCAAATACCATGCGAACGAAAGAAGTCAGATGTTGAAATACCATATTCAAACATCGGGAAGATCGCTTCATGCGCAAGAAATTGATTTTAATGATATCAGAACCACTTTGCAGGCTTTGTACGCGATTTACGACAACTGTAATTCGCTTCATACCAATGCATATGATGAAGCGATTACCACACCGACCGAAGATTCGGTAAGAAGAGCAATGGCGATTCAGCTCATCATTAATAAAGAATTAGGTTTAGCGAAAAACGAAAATCCGCTTCAAGGTTCTTTTATTATTGAAGAATTAACCGATTTGGTTGAAGAAGCAGTTTATACCGAATTTGATCGAATTACCGAAAGAGGAGGCGTTCTCGGAGCGATGGAAACCATGTACCAACGCTCAAAAATTCAGGAAGAATCGATGCATTACGAAATGCTGAAACATACTGGAGAATATCCGATTATCGGGGTCAATACATTTTTAGGAAAAGATGGTTCACCAACGGTTCGTCCGGGAGAAGTAATTCGTTCCACAGAGGAAGAAAAGCAGATCCAGATTCAAAATTTAGAAAATTTCCAGAAATCACATGCTGATAAAAGCGAACAGATTTTACGGGATTTACAGTTAGGCGCGATCAATCAGAAAAATTTATTTGAAATGATGATGGAAGCCGTGAAATACTGTTCTCTCGGTCAGATTACAAACGCTTTGTTTGAAGTTGGCGGAATGTATAGAAGGAATATGTAAAATCTTTCAACCTATAAATCTTAATTATTTATCAACCGTGTCAAGGTTTTGAACCCTGACACGGTTTTTTTTTTAAAATTCGGCAGTCATTTTTCCCTTTTAATTTAAATTCAATATTTTTATCAAAAATACAACAAATGATGCTTAAAATTCGACCGATTTATTTTCTGGTCTTTTTAATATTTTTATTTTCCTGTAAATCCGAAACAGAAAAAATAGCGGAGCGAACCGCCGCACGAAATGCAATAATTGATAGCACTATTTCTAGTTTTGAAAAGGATTTATTGATGCAACAAATCGATTCTGTCTTTTCGAAATATGATTTTAATGGGTCCGTTTTAGTCGCAAAAAATGATGAGGTTCTTTATGAAAAAGCAAACGGTTTCGAAGATTTTCGAGCAAAAACCCAATTGACAAGCAACTCTGTTTTTGCGATTGCTTCTATAAGTAAACAATTTACTGGGGTTTTGGTTTTGCTTCAAGAAGAGCAAGGGAAACTTTCGGTTACCGATAAAGTTTCAAAATATTTGGTAGAATTTCCATCGAAGGAATTTGAAAATATCACCATCAAGCAATTGCTTAATCACACTTCAGGAATCAGTGATTTCGGGCAAGGATTGCTCTCAAAACCTGGAGAAAAATTTCATTACTCGAATAAAGGATTTCGGTTTTTGGGAGCAATTATAGAAAAAGTGTCGGGTAAATCGTATGATGAAAATCTAAAAGACCTCTTCGAAAAAGTAGGAATGAAAAATACTTTTACCCCAAATTCCTTTCGTGGAACTAATTTCGCAAGCGCATTTATAGGAAATCACAAAAAGTATTTTGAGGTAGAAAATATGCCGAAAAGATTGGCGGAATCTTCCATCAGTATTGCAGCAGGTGGAATTTTATCTACCGCACAGGATATGAATATTTGGAATCAAAGTTTATACAACGGAAAAATTTTAAAGCAAGCATCTTTACTAGCATTTAAGAGTAAATCAGCCGATCGAAACCATCCGATTTTAGGAAAAATGGGGTATGGTTTTGGGATCATGATGAATCTAGAAAAACCGAATTCCTATTTCCATTCTGGTTATGTGAAAGGTTCTCCATCGCTGAATATTTATTATCCGGAAACGAAAACTTCAGTCATTATTCTCTCCAATATTGCCGATGAAACCCTGGGAAAAGCAGGCTTTTTTAATCCGCATAAAAGCATTAAGAGAATAACAGATAACCTCCAAAAAGTAGTTTTAAAAAAGCGTGCAGAAGTAGAGAAAGCGATTTTCGAAAAGAATGATGCTTCCTATAATAAGGTGAACTAAGCGATTTGGTTTTTACAATTTTTCGGTTTCTTTCCCGAGCTTTTCCTTGAAATCATCAATCCTCCAATCGGTTTCTGCATTTCCTTTTTCGATTTTTTCTTTGGAATACAATCGGAAATCGTTTTCCGTTTTTTCTAAAAGATAATCATACGGTCCAACTGAGGAAATGAGTTTGATGAGAACTGGTGAAATTTCTAGGGTGATAAAAAGTCCCATGATAAAGGCAGCTGCGACACCAATTATTGCCGAATTTTTGCCAAGTTCATCCAATGCTTGAAGTCTCGCCGCAAATCCATTGAACTGATCTTCGAAGATTTCTGTTTTATCTCTTTCTTTTTCAATATTGGTATATACTTTCGAAACTTCTTTATCCAAATATTCCAATCTTGGAGCAATCTGTTTTTGATAATTTTCTAGATCTTGGCGGCGTTGTTCTTTAAGTTCTGCTTTTCGTTTGGCATTGGTTCCATATCCTACTTTTCCGCTTGTTAAGCTGCTTTGCTTTCCTAAAATTTCTTTTTCTAATTCTACTGCTGCAGAATCATACGATTTTTGGTAGGCGATCGTCTTGGCTTGAATTTGTTTTTTTTCCGTATCGAAAGGACCCGATTGCTGCATGATTCGTCCATTCATTTCTGCTTGAAGTTTGGTTTTGTTTCTTTGAATAATGGTATTCAATTGTTTATTGACCTCTTTTTCAAATATTTTCAATTCTAAAGGTTTTGAAATGATGATTCCCAAAAAAGTCGCTAAAATCAATCTCGGAATTGCCATTAGAATTTGGTTCCACCAGGTTCCGGTTTTTTTTATAGAGGATACAATATAACGATCGAGGTTAAAAATCATTAAACCCCACAAAATAGCAAAGCCAACTGATGCCCAAATATCATCAAATATCGTAAACATTGCATAGCCTGCAGAGAGGGTTGCAAAAACCGCAGTAAAGAGAACAATTCCTCCAATTCCAGCAAATTTATTCCATTCGCTGGGTGTTTTTTTTAAAATATGAACATTGCTTCCTGAGCAAATTACCAAAAATTGCTGAAACCAGTTCATTCTATGATGAGTCGTTTTGATGAGGTTTGTTTTTTTAGATTTCATTTTTTTACAGGGTAAAGAATATTAAATTGGTCTTATAAAACGCAACAATGTTACAAATGGTATTAGGTTAAGCAATGGTCGGTGAAAAATATTTTATTTTATGTTGTGATATTTAGGTATTTATGTAAAAAACGTTGTAACTTTGAGATTAAATACAATAAAAACTAATTTTAATTTAATAATCAATGAAAAAAACAATTTTACTTTTTGCAATATTCCTATCGATGGGGATTTTTGCACAAACATGCGGTTTCGACCAAGTACAAAAAGAATTGGAAACTCAATTTCCTCAAATTAAAAAAGACAGAGAAGCACTTGATGCAAAACTTCTACAAACAGATTTGAGAGCTTACCTCGATAAATTGGGAGCAACAAGTAAAAACGGTATGTATACGGGAACCATTTATGAAATCCCAATCATTGTTCACGTAATTACATCTAGTGATCCATCTAATGCCTCATTAAGTTTATCAGATGCTCAGATCCAAACTTGGATTGATAACTGTAACAAGATGTTCGCAACCAATTTTGGAGCGCCATTTTTCCCAGAAGGTAGTGGCAGTTTAGATGGGAATGTGATTCCTTATAAATTGGTCTTGGCAAAAAGAAGTCCACAATGTACAGCGAGTAACGGTATCAGCAGATATAACGGAAGTACAATTGCTGGGTACGATCAATATGGAGTTCGCAGCAGTGGAACAAACGGAGCAACAGTGGCACAAATCAAAACATTAGCTCCACATTGGCCAGAAAATGCTTACTTTAATATTTACATTCCAATAGGATTTGATGGTGATAAATCTACTTTTGGTTTAATGGGATGGTGTGGCTATCCAACTAATCCAGATTCATCCTATGAAAGTTTCATGAAAGCAACGGTAATTACCAATGTAAATGATACAACAATGGCACATGAATTCGGACACGGTTTGGGATTGGCTCACGTTTTTGATGGCGCAAACGCGTCTCCTGGGAATAATCCTACCGCAGCAGATTGCCCTGCAAATGTGAATTGCTTAACAGACAATGATAAAATTTGCGATACTGCGCCTTCCGCAAGTCTCTTAAGCGTTTATCCAACACCAACAAATGCTGTAACAAACCCTTGTACAAATACTTTATATGACGGCGTACAATATAACATCATGAACTATACGTACTCGCCGAGGAAGTTTACCGCAGGACAAAGAGATCGGGCAATTGCGGTTTTTATGTCGGTTCGAAGTAATCTAACAAAATCTTTAGGCGGAACAGATTTAGCTGCGGATCCAGGTGCAGGAACTTTAGTGGCGGCAAATTGCAGTCCCACAGGAATTACTAATCCAGGAAATTTCGGAGTGGGGCCAAGAAAAGTAGTTCTAGGAAATATTGATAATTCATCAGATCCATATTCAACTGGAAATCCACAGTATTATGTAAATTACTCCCTTCAAAATTGTGCAAGTAAATCTGTTTACACCGATATACCTGCATCAAGTCCAAGTCAATTAAGTGTAAGCATAACTACCAATCCGCAGTACGTAAAAGCTTGGATTGATTATAATAATAATGGTATTTTTGAATCTACTGAATTAATTGGTGTTTCACCTTCAGCTGTTGCAGTGGCAAGTTCGCCTTATATTATTACATTTACCCCAGTTGCAACTGCACAGAAAAATACTTATTTAAGAATGAGAGTTATTGCAGATATTTCCAATACTGCGCAATGTGCCAATTTATCTTATGGACAGGCAGAAGATTATTCGGTAAGAATTCCGAGCACTTTGGCAACCGGAGAAAATCCTACAAAAGTTGATGGCGTTGTGATTTACTCAAAAGCACAGAATAAATTAAGCTTAGTAAATGCAGCTTCAAACAAGGATTTTGGAAAATATGAAGTGTATAATATGTCGGGAACGTTAATTCAAAAAGGAGATGCTCGTGAAGAGATTATTCTACAACAAACCCTTCCAAGAGGTACTTACCTGGTTCAGTACCAAAATACTTCGCAGAAATTTTTAAACTAAATGAATACAAGAAGAGCCATCGTAAAACATGGCTCTTTTTTATAAAAATTTAAAATGAAAAATACCATTCTTGTCCTAAGTTTACTGTTTTTTTGTATGCAATGTAACTCTCAGAAACCAGAAAAAAATACAAATCCCCTCCTAGAAGATCAGTCGTCGCGAACCGCAGATGATGATTATTTTGTTGGAAATTGGATGAAAAGTAAAATTTTTGTCAACAATGCTGAAGGAAGAAAATTGCAAAGCCAAGATCGCTGTTCTCAAAAATCGTATTGGAAATTTGCCAAAGTAAACAAAACTCTAAAACAATCGAAATTTACGGCCAAAGGAAAAGATTGTGAAACCTTTATTTCTACCACATTCGGCAATGTTGTCTTAGAAAACAATCAAATGAACTACTTTGTTGATGATGTGTTATATTCCGTAAAAGTCCAAATCATTTCTGATGATGAATTTGTGATTGAAAAAAAAGATTTCATCGCAGGAAAAATGGTGCAAGTGGAAGAAATTTTCGAAAAAATAAAGTAAAATTATTTCAACCTTTCTGGATTCTGTTTTAGAAAACTATCCCATCCAGTGTAGGATTTTTCTTGAGAAATACCGCCGGAATTGAAATGATGGCAAACTGCGACCGCTAAACCATCAGAAGCATCCAGATTTTTCGTAGGAAATTCTTTCATATTTAAAAGGGTCTTCAACATTCCCGCAACTTGTTCTTTGCTTGCATTACCATTGCCGGTGATTGCCATTTTAATTTTTTTCGGCGAGTATTCTGTAATCGGAACATCTCGATAAAGAGACGCCGCCATTGCAACACCTTGTGCACGTCCCAGTTTCAGCATCGACTGTACGTTTTTTCCAAAAAATGGCGCTTCAAGTGCCACTTCATCCGGATGAAACTCATCAATTAAAGCTAAAGTTCGCTCAAAAATATACTTAAGTTTTGTGGCGTGATTGGGATATTTCTTTAAAATCAGTTCGTGCATAGAAATCATTTCTATTTTATTTCCTTTCACTGAGATAAGTCCGAAACCCATGATGGTGGTTCCAGGATCGATTCCTAAAATTATTTTTTCTGTTTGCACCGTGCAAAAATAATTGGTTTACTTTAATAAACTGCGAGAAATATGCTTATTTATTTAATTTATGCTAATTTTGCTTCAAACCACTTCGATATGTTTCGCATTATTTCGTACGTTCTTTTCGGTCTTTTTTTATGCTTGATGGTTGCGTGTGAATCGCAGTCGCTGAATTCATCGGCTTCTAATGGTAGTTCTAAATCCATTCCACTTCAAAATAGTATTGTCTATCTTTTTTTTGAAATGGAAGCAACCTCAGCTGGAGGAGAAAAAGTGACGCATACCGATACAAAAATTGCGGAAGGAACTTTAAAAAGCAGTTCCGTTGAAAATAAAGAAAATATCCCTGGAAATCTGCTGATTACAATGCTCGGAAAAGACGGCGGAATTATAGAAGAACGAATCATTGAAGATCCATTAAATCCAGTTTTGGAAGTTTATGCCGAAGAAGGATTAAATAAAGCCAAAGTCAAACTGAAAAAGGCAGATTTTAGTGTAAGATTTAATCAAAAAGGAGCAATTACTTCTGTGAAAGTTGAGAAATTAACGATCAATTCAAAAAACAATTTACTAACCATTAAACTTTAATACCGATGAAAAAAATTCTACTTTTCTTATTATTGAGTCAGTTTTGCTACTCACAGGTTTTTGAAACCACAGCAATTATTGAGAATGGACCAAGAGACAAACGAATCAATATGGTCGTGTTAGGAGATGGCTTCACCGCAAGTCAACAAACTGACTTTATTACCAACGCAACCACTTTGGTTAATTACGTTTTCAGTAAAGCTCCGTATGCGCAGTATAAAAATTATTTTAATGTGTATGCGGTCAAAGTGATCTCTGCAGAATCGGGCATTAAACATCCTGGAACAGCAACCGATGTAACTGAGCCGGTTTTTGCCGTAAGTAATCCAAATAATTTTTTGGGAACAACGTTCGATGTTGGTGTTCACCGATGTGTCTATTCGAATACAACGAATAAAGTGACCGGTGTTTTGGCAAGTAATGTTCCGGATTTTGATATTGCTTTTGTTTTAGGAAATTCACCTGAATACGGAGGTTGTGGCGGTACGTACGCGTTTTTATCCAACCATCCTTCAGCGCCAGAAATTTTGGTGCATGAATTGGGGCATTCTTTTGGGAAGTTAGCAGATGAATACTGGTTCTCCGGAACGGGAGAGTCTCCCAACAAAACGAAAGACAATAATACAGCAACCAACCGATGGAAAAACTGGGTTGGCTCCAATTCTGTGGGGATTTTTCCCTACGAAGAAAGTCCTACTTGGTTTAGACCTCATCAAAATTGCGAAATGCGTTATCTGAATCGTCAATTTTGCTCGGTTTGTTCACAGCAATTGATTGAGCGAGTTCATTCCATACAAGATCCAATTGATTCATTCACGCCAAGTAATGCCGCAGCAATTAATCTAAGCGCTCCAATTACCTTTAAAGTAAACGAGATTTTGCCTATTCCAAATACTTTGCAAAATACTTGGTCTTTGAATGGGACATTGTTGCCAGAAACTTCAGATACGACAACAATTAGTCCTGCAAGTTTCAACTTGGGAACGAATACAGTGCTTTTTTCAGTGGTAGATAACAATAGTTTATTAAGGGTTGATAATCATTCCTCGCTTCATGTAGGAACAGTTTCTTGGACCGTAACTAAAACACTAGGTGCGATTAACGTAAATGCAACACAAAGAAATTTTACGCTTTTTCCTAATCCTGTGAAATCACAAATATTCATTAAGGATCAAAATAAAAGTTTGAAAAATATTACAGTTGAGATTCTCGACGCTTCTGGTCGAAGTTTACGAAATCCTAAAGTTCAGGTTTTAAGTTCAGGTGAGGTTTCTGTAGATGTTGAAGGACTTTTACCTCAAAATTATTTTATTAAAGTATATGAAGATAAAGCTTTAATTCTGACCCAAAAGATCATTAAAGAATAATTAATTATATCACCTATTTACAAAATCCGAAGTCTCCTTGAGATTTCGGATTTTTTTTATTTCATTATTCATATGTTTTAGTGTAGTTGTTTTTGAATGATATAAGTTTTCAGCGTTTTAATTAATAAAAAACTAAGAAATATTAGTAAATTTGATATCATTAAAAACATTATTATGAAAAAAATTTTAAGTAGACTTAGTGTAATTGGAGCAGTAATACTTTCCAATTTTACTTTTGGTCAAAAAGCAGAAGCTCCTCAATTTATTGGAAATATTGAAGGAGTAAAAGAGTATTCATTAACCAATGGGATGAAGATTTTGCTGATTCCAGATGGCTCTCAAAGCAATATGATTGTTAATATTGTGTACAAAGTAGGATCTAAAGACGAAGGATATGGAGAAAAGGGAATGGCTCATCTCCTAGAACACATGCTTTTTAAAAGTACAAAAAATCTAGGCGATATCAAAAAACAGCTTTCTGATAAAGGCGGTGCTGCAAATGGAACGACTTATTACGACAGAACCAATTATTTTGAAATTTTTCCTTCGAATGATGAAAATTTGAAGTGGGCAATCAATATGGAAGCAGACCGAATGATTAATGCTACAATTTTGCAATCTGATTTAGATAAGGAGTTTTCGGTTGTTCGAAACGAATTTGAAATTGGTGAAAATCAACCCAGTGGAGTTTTAATGGATAAGGTTTTCTCTACTGCTTATATGTGGCATAATTACGGCAATTCTACGATCGGAAGCAAAGAAGATATTGAAAGAGTAAAAGCAAATACGCTTCGTAAGTTTTATGAAAAATATTATCAACCTGATAATGCAGTCTTGCTTATTGGTGGAAAATTTGACGAAAATAATGCTTTGAAATATGTGACAGAATATTTTGCCAATCTACCGAAGCCAACTAGAGAACTTGGCGGAACCTATACCGTAGAACCGCCACAAGACGGAGAAAAAACAATCGTTCTGAATCGCGCTGGAGAAAGCAAATTGGTTGCAGCTGCTTATCATACTGCCGCTTATGCAGATAAAGATTACGCTGCTTTGGCTGCTTTAAGCGAAATTTTATCGGCAAATCCTTCCGGATATTTATACAAAAATCTGGTAGAAACCCAAAAAGTTTCTAATATTTGGGCGTATTCTCCAGAAGTTAGAGATCCCGGAATGATGTATTTCAATTTTGATGTGCCGAAAGACAAAGATTTGAATGTAACTGAGAATTTAGTGAAAACCGAATTGGATAAAATTGCAACAAATAATTATACACAAGAAGATTTAACAAGGGCAAAATCTAAACTCCTGAAACAGATTGCAGATCGTAAAAACAATACCATTGATTATACCATTTCACTCACCGAAATCATCGGTGCAGGAAATTATAAACTAGGATTCTTATATCGAGATCATGTAGAAAAATTAACCCTTGCTGATATAAAAAATGTGGCACAAAAATATTTTAAATCAAATAACCGGACCATAGGACTTTTTCTTCCCACAGCTAATGAAATGCGCGTAAAACCTTCCGAGTTTCTACCTTCTCAAATTGCATCTATAACTTCCGGTTATAAAGGAAAGGATTTAGAAAAAGAAGCGACTCCATTTGAAGCGACAATTGCTAATTTAAAGAAAAATTTATCTGAAGGATTGCTGTTAAATGGTATGAAATACGGATTGATCAATAAAGAAGTTAAAGGTGAGAAAATCATGGCAACCTTTAAGCTACCTTTCGGAAATGAGAAAGATTTGGCAGGTAAAAATAGCATTGCTAATTTAACTGCAGAATTGTTAAAAGCGGGTACTAAAACTAAAACCAAAGAACAAATTCAAGATAAGCTGGATCAGCTGAAATCATCGATTGATACAAGAATTAATGGGCAGAATTTATTCATCACTATAGAAACCTACAAAAATAGTTACGAAGAAGTGATGGATGTTTTGAAGGATCTATTGTCCAATTCTACTTTCCCCCAAAATGAATTAACAAAAACAGTCGCAGAATACACCACTACGTTAGAAGGTCAACTTAAAGATCCTCAAGCTCTGGCTCAAAATGAATTGCAGCGTTTAGCGATGCCTTATCCGAAAGAAAGTATTTTTTATAAAGCGTCTTTGCAAGAAGAAATAGATGATGCTAAGAAGGTGACCCGGGAACAAATTCTGAATTTTTATACAAATATTTTGGGTGCAAACAACGGTGTTGGAACCGTTTTAGGAAATCTTGATCCAAAAATTGCAAAAACTTCGCTAGAAAATACCTTCGGAAAATGGAATGCGAAATCAAATTATACGGTAATTAATCCCACTTATTTTGAAACCAAAAAGATGGATAAGAATTTCTTAACTCCAGACAAAGAAAATGCGATGGCATTGGGAACAGCAAGCTTTAGAATGGATCAGAAAAGTGCTGATTATCCTTCGTTTCTTTTAGCCAATGAAATATTGGGAAGTGGTGGTTTTTTATCGGCACGATTACCGATGAGGTTGCGCGAAAAAGAAGGCATCAGTTACGGAGTAGGATCTTTTATCAATATTCCGGTTTCAAATGACGTCGCTTCTTGGGGATTTTATGCGTTATTTAATCCTCTCAAAAGAGATGCTGTAGATAGCGCAATAAAAGATGAAGTAAGCAAAGCTTTGAAAGATGGCTTTACCGCAGAAGAAGTGGCAACCAACAAAAAAAGTTACAGCAACTTCCAAAAAACAATGTTAGGAATGGATCAAACACTCATCAATTTGGTGAACAAAAAATTGCAGTACGGTATTTCTTTGGATGAATATGATGCTATAAACGCAAAAATTGAAAATTTAAAAGTTGAAGAGATCAATACTGCATTGAGAAAGTACTTAACTTTAGATCACTTAACTTCAGTGTATGCAGGAGATTTCAATAAGAAATAGAAAGCATCGTTTCGCATAAAAGTAATCCGATTCACTACTGAGTCGGATTTTTTATGTGCTGTAAATAGTATTTTTCTAATGATTTCTAAGTTATAGACCATTTACCGTTTTTGCAACCGCTTCTGCATTCACGGTTCCTTCTTCTTGGCTTACCATTTCTCCATTTTTATTGAAAATACTGATGATGTTGGAATGGGAGAAAATTATAGGCGTTATCTTTTTATATTTTACGGCCAAAACATTGGCAAATTCTCTGGTAGATTCCATATCGGTGCGCAAAAAAATCCAAGGATTACCATACATCGTTCGTTCTTGGGCATATTTTTTCAATACTTCCGGCGTATCATTTTCGGGATCAATGGTGATGAGAACCATCGATGTTTCTTTCAGTTTTTTTGGATCAATTTTAGAAGCTACTTTTTTCATGTCTGCGATCAAAAGTGGACAAGCGGTTTGACAACTCGTGAAAATCATTGCCACGACCAGGTTTTTTCCTTTTAAATCTTTGAGCTGAAGTTCTTTACCGTCTTGATTTTGCCATTTCGAATCCAGTAGAAAAATAGAATCTGCCGTTTTTTCTGTGATGAGCTCTTTTTTTTCGGTATTTTCTTTACATGCAGAAAGCAGAAGAAGGGAAATCAAAAGCAGGATGAGATTTTTCATTTTTATTTTATTTTAAGTCTTTTGCACATCTGAAACCTAAGTTTTCAACGGTATAATTTGCCTTTAAGCTAGATCTGAAAGCATATCTCATAAACGAAGCATAATTGAGTACATCGGAAGCGCTTGTTGCTGCAGAAGCACAGAACAGTCCTTTGTCATCATACTTGGCGTTTCGTGAGTCTGAAGTTGTCATGATCGAATTAAAATCATAAGTCCATTCCCAAACTAAATCAAACATGTTATAAACGCCGTGAAAATTGGGTTTCGAAATTTTGACTTTGTTTTTCTCTCTTAACTTTTCATTATAAAGATTGATAAGGTGCGATGAATAGGTAGGTTTATTTCTGGCATTAGCGCTTACTTCATCTGCCATTGCAACATATTCCCACTCATCTAAAGTAGGCAATCTTTTTCCAGCACTTTTTGCGTAGGCTTTCGCGGCAAACCAGGATACAAAGGTTATCGGTGCATCAGGATCCGCATTTTTTGGTAAGGTTTCATCATTTTGCCAATCTTTTAGATAGGTTTCATCTGCAAAAATGGTTTTAATGGTGCTGCGTTTCCATTTCGGATTTTTCTTTACAAAATCGAGAAACTCTCTATTAGTAACCGGTCTTTCGTCCAAAAGAAAATCGGCAACATTAACCAAAGAACTGTCGCCAAAAAAAGGCAAATAAGTTCCGCCTTTGATGTGTTTCATTTCTACTGTTGGATGAATTGCGACTCCTTCAGAAATAGGAATTTCAGTTTTATTTTCAAGATGATCGCTCTCTTTTTTCTCGCAGGAAAGGAAAAGAAAAAAGAAACCACCGATGAATACTGTTATTTTGAAAAATTGGGACATGGCAGTTTCTTTTTTTTTGATCAATTATTGGAGGAGATTATTGTACTTTGTTGTAAATGTTCGGATTTTTTTCGCCGGTAACTTTTAGTTTTCCAATGGCTCCTTTGTTAAAGGCTCTGAAAATTGAGTGATCTACAATTACATATTCTCCAGGTTGTTCTACTTTGAATTCGACCATCGCGGCTCCACCTGCGGGAATTACTGTGGTCTGTACATTTTCATTGTATTTAGTTCCTCCTTCTGCATATACTTTGTCGAAAATTTCTCCTATAACGTGGAATGAAGAAACCAGGTTTGGACCTGCGTTTCCTACGAAAATACGTACCGTTTCGCCCACTTTTGCCTGCAACATTTTCTCTCCCATTAAAGCATTTTTCTTGCCATTGAAAACCACATAAGACGGTCTTTCGTCGAGTGCTTTGTCTTGGTCAAATTCTTGAAGTCCTTTGTCATCGGTTTTTCCTTTGGTGTAAAACTCACCTTGCATGATGTAATATTCACGATCAACTTTTGCTAAACCGCCTTCTGGTTCTACCAAAATTAAACCATACATTCCGTTTGAAATATGCAATGGAACTGGTGCTGCAGCGCAGTGATAAACAAATAATCCCGGATTTAACGCTTTGAAATGAAAGATCGCTTCTTTTCCTGGTGCAACATTGGTGGCTTCTGCACCTCCACCTGGACCGTTTACCGCATGAAGATCAATGTTGTGCGGCATTACACTGTTACTCGCGTTTTTTAAATGAAGTTCAACTTCATCACCAACTCTAATTCTGATAAAAGAACCAGGTACTGTTCCATTGAATGTCCAGAATTTGTAAGTGGCACCGTCTGCGAGTTCACCAACTTCTTCGGTGGCTTCCAAATGTACGATTACTTTTTTTGCAGCTCTGTCCCCAATTGCAGCAGGAACTGTAGGCGGATTCACTGGTTTTTGATCTTCTGTTTCGCCACTTACTTTAATATCGATCGCTGTATTGGTGGTTTTTGACGCAGAATTTTCCGTCGGATTCTGTTTGCATGCTTGTAGCGCTAAAAGAGCAAGTACAAAGGTTGTAAGAATGTTTTTCATTGATTGAGATTTTACTGTTTTTTAATAGGACAAAATTATCCGAATTAAATATATTTCCGAAATTTTATGGTATGAATTTTATCACCCAATGATGTCAATTGTTCTCTAAAGAGGCATCATTTAAAATTATTTAGATAATTTAAGGATCAAAGGTTCTGTAATGCTTTTTTGGGAGTAATAGTTGGAATTGCAAACTTTAGATTTCAGGGTGTACTTTCCTTTTTCGATCACAAATTGATTTTTAGAATTCCGCGCAACCGGCAAATTATAGTACAGATTGCTATTCAATCTCACCATTCGGAAAATGAGGTCACAATTTGATTTGTTCTCAACAACGACGGCCGTTCTGGATTCTCGGGAATCCGATTCGTTAAGAAGGTACGTCAAGACTTCCGCAGTTACTTTGTCTTTATTAATTTTATCTTTTTCCATTAATGTTGCAAATTCATTGCTTTCATCAGAAGGAGTAGAAGTGGGTCGGGAAACACTTCCGGAAGGTAAAATTTCACAAGACGATAAAAGAGATAAAACTCCAAGCAGACGGAAAAATTTCATAAAAATTATTTTTTTTCTTCCCTAAATATACGGCTATTTTAAAATCAAAAAAAAATACCGAAGAAAAACTTCGGCATTTGTAAATTTTATAAGGAATAATTCGGAGCTTCCTGCGTGATGATTACATCATGTGGATGCGATTCCTTCAAACCGCTTCCGGTGATCATGACCATTTTTCCATCTTTTTGCAAAACTTCGATATCTTTCGTGCCACAATATCCCATTCCTGCTCTGATTCCGCCGGTTAATTGGAACACTACTTCTTCTAATTTTCCTTTGTGAGGAACACGGCCTTCAATACCTTCCGGTACGAATTTTTTCGCTTCACTTTGGAAATATCTTTCTTTTCCACCACGTCTCATGGCAGAAAGGGAACCCATTCCTTGGTAAGCTTTAAATTTTCTCCCTTGGAAAATAATTTCTTCACCTGGAGCTTCATCTGTTCCAGCCAAAAGCGAACCTAACATGACTGCACTTGCTCCGGAAGCCAAAGCTTTCACAATATCGCCAGAAAGTTTAATTCCACCATCGGCAATTACAGCAATGTTTTTGGTTTTTGCATATTCGAAAACATTGTAAATCGCTGAAAGTTGTGGTACACCAACTCCGGCTACAACTCGGGTTGTACAAATGGAACCGGGACCAACGCCAACTTTTAGAATATTAGCTCCGGCTTCGATGAGATCTTTTGCAGCTTCTGCGGTTACGATGTTTCCACCAACAATATCTAAATCAGGGAAGTTTTTTCGGATTTCTGCTACTTTATCGAGCACACCTTTTGAATGTCCGTGTGCAGAATCTACCGCGATGATGTCGACTCCCGCTTCAACCAAAGCTGTAACTCTGTCGATGGTGTCTTCGCCAACTCCAACTCCGGCTCCAACAATTAAGCGGCCCGTTTTATCTTTATTAGCGTTCGGATATTCCATTTGATTGTCGATATCTTTAATGGTAATTAATCCCACTAATTTGTAATCTTTGTCAACAATAGGAAGTTTCTCCACGCGGTTTTTCAAGAGAATTTCTTTGGCATCATCTAGACTTGTTGCTTTATCAGAAGTAATAAGTTTATCTTTCGTCATTAATTCTTGAACTTTTGCCTGCAGATTTTCCTGATATTTTACATCGCGGTTCGTGATGATTCCTATTAAAGTATTGGTTTCATCAACCACAGGAAGTCCAGATATTTTAAATCTCGCCATTAATTCTTTGGCTTCTGCTAAAGTATGATCTTTGGAAAGCGTTACAGGATCGGAAATCATACCGTTTTCGGAGCGTTTCACATTGTAAACCTGTGTTGCTTGTTCCTCAATCGGCATATTTTTATGAATAAAACCGATGCCACCAACTCTTGCCATTGCAATTGCCATTTCTGCTTCGGTCACGGTGTCCATTGCGGCGGAAACGATTGGAATATTGAGCGTAATTTTATCGGAAAGTCGTGATTTTAGGGAAACCTGATTGGGTAAAACTTCTGAGTAAGAAGGGATTAAGAGAACGTCATCGAAAGTGATGGCGGTTTCTACGATTTTGTTGTGGATAGACATCTTTACTTTCTGTGCAAAATTAAGGTATTTTTATTTATCATGAAAATTTTTACTTTTCTTGAACAAAATTTAATGTAAAGCCGAGTCGTAACTAGCCCTGATTGCAACGAAAAGCCCGGAATGAGGCGTGAGCAAAGCGAACGCCGAAATGAGGACTTGTAGTGGAAAGCAGGTTCCCGGCTCCTAAAAAAAATAGCCACACGATTTGCAGCTATCTTTGTTAGGAAAAATCATTTACTTCGATACCAATTTTTTTACATCTTTCTTTTCGGAATAATTGATAATTTGTGAAATGTCATCGGCGGTGAATTTCCCGGAAATATCCACATACACCAAATCTTTGTCGGATGCTATTGTGATGAGTAATTTTTTTATTTCTTCGCCTTTTTGTTTTGCCTGAAGGTTGATGACTTCATTTTCTTTTTTGATGGTCATCCATTCTTCGTAATTATTTTTGGTGAGGAATTTCGCGTAATCCGAAACCATTTTTGCGCTTCCATTTTCCACCGTCATTATTTTTACGTCAGAGATTTTTCTGATGAGGTTTATGAGTTCCTCGCTTTCACCGTCTTCTTGCAAAGCCCTTTTAACAATAGGTTTTGCCAAAAACATGGGTACATTGATGCTCGTATATTTTACATCTTTGTTATCGTAATTGGACTTATCAAAGAAATCAAGTCTTGGTTTTTGAGAAACCATGCAAGATTGAAGTGAAATGAGGAGCAATAAAAAAGCACTTAGCCAATATAATTTTTTCATGATTTTTAATTTAAAGGTTTGATGCTTCCGCCGCTGGATTCTTTGGTGGAATTTTTTTCACTCGGATTTCCTTTGTACCGAATCGATGAACCGGAGCTTGAATTTGCGGTCAAAGATTTAGTCACATTCACTTTTAAAGTAGAGCCGGAAGAAGTTTGTGCAGTGACCTCAGAACCTTCTAAATTCTGGGCATTACAAGCTGCAGCACTGGATAAATCAAATTCAGCTTTTTGCGCGTTTCCGGTAATTGTAGACATCGATCCGCTGCTTCCTTCTAATTTGAAAGTGTGGGATTGTACCTCAATTTTCGCATTTGATCCGGAAGTGATATTCACATTCACGCTGTTTTTTATATTTAAATCTGCATTTAAGTTTGCGCCAGAAGAAATTTCTGCCTCGAAATCATTAGAATTAATGGTGTTCAAGGTGGTGAAAAGGGAACCGCTGGAAACTTTTGCCAAAGAAAGTTCAGGTGATTCTATGGAGACCAATAATTTTTTGAAATTAAGATTCTTTTTGGTTGTATTGTTGATCCCAACATGTAAAATCCCATTGATAACCTCTGTAGAAACGTATTGCTGCATGTTTGGATCGGTTTCTACAACTACAGATTGGTTGTTTCCCTGTGTAAAATTAACTTTAACGCCGCTGGAAACAGAAATCCCGGTAAATTTGCCCACATTTCTTACTTGGGTAACTCCATGGGAACTGATATTTTCTGAAACAATAGAATTAATGGGAGCAGATTTTTCCGCTTCGTTTACTAAATTATTGATGTCATCCATGGAAATTTTTCCGTCAAGCATCATTAAGACTTGGTTTCCCTCAGAATTGATGCTCAGCAAAAGATTGTCGAGAATTCCGTTTGCAGCATCAGAGGAGAGAAATTTTATTTTATTGTCTTTGCTGTTTACGGTGATCAGTTCCTCGTATTTCATGTTTTTAATCGAAGAAGAGATATCCGACTGTAATTTCAAAAAACCATTTGCGGCTTTCTGTTCTTCAGTTCCTGATTTTGCATTAGAATTGGGTTTTTCTACGATCAGAATTTTCAAGCCATTGATTTTACTCAGCAAAGGTTTGATCTGTGAAAGTTCCGCATCATCGATGTTCAGCTTGTTGAGCATATTAAACATCGGTTTGGCAATTTTGATGGAAGTAACACCTTCTGCGTCCTGGTATTTTTCAAAAAGCTGATCCAGTTTATCTTTCTGCGCATTGATTTGGAAAAAATGGGAGAAAGTAAGGGCAAATATTAAGAGTAATTTTTTCATTTTTTTAAGATTTAATAATCATTATTCAAGTTTAATGCTTCGGTTGAGGCCACTGTTTTAGAAACATTTTCAGAAAGAATTCGGAAGGAGTACTTCGTCAAGTCGATCGCTTCTTGTTCGCTTTCAATTTTCTGACCATTAATTATTACGTAATTAGATTGATAGGCGGAATCTTTTGCCTTAGATGAATTATCAACAGCATTGGAGTTTTTTGCATATCTCGGTTTCGAATCTCTTCTGATTCGGCCTCTTTTTGGTAAAATCTGATTCATTATATCGGTCTCATTCTGATCTACGGTAGAAGTAGAATCTGCGAGAATGCTGTCGGGTTTTATTTTTAAAGAATCATCAATTTCGTTTACTGCCAATTGGGTTTCCTGTTGGAAGGTGTCTTTTTGTTTAAGGATTTCATTTTGAACCAAATGATCTTGTTCTTTTACAGATTTTTTAGTTTCATAGTTATAGAAGATTCCTACAGATACAAGTAAAATTAAACTTGCAGCCATCCAAAATGTTTTCGGGAAAGACCCGCCTTTTGTTTTTTGAACCAAAGGAATTATTTTTTCTTCTTGCTTTGTTTTTTCCAAGAAATCTTCAAAATCCCAATTCATTTTCTCTTCCTTGAGTTCTTGGGTGATTTCTTTATATTGATCGTCGGTCGTATCTTTTTTCATCGTAATAATTGCTATAAATTTTCAATCATTTTGTTTTCGAAATCCATGAGTTTCAGGATTTGTTCTTTCACTTTCTGTCTTGCTCGCATGAGGTTTGCGCGAACTGCGTTTTGTTCCATTTCGAGAATTTCGCCGATTTCTACAACATCGAAATCTTCTACATCTTTCAGGTGAATCACGGCTTTCTGTTTCTCTGGAAGAGCATTGATAAATCCGATAATCTGGTCTTTCATATTATTGGATTCAAATTCATGAATTTCACTTCTATGCTTTTGAAAATCGGCGAAACCCATTTTTACGTCTTCATGTTTTAGTCGGTTCAGGCATTCATTTTTTACCGATTTCAGGGCATATGATTTCAGGTTTCCAAAAGCAGCGAGTTCTTCTTTTTTCTGCCAGAATTTCATCATTAAATCCTGCACTACATCTTCCGCTTCGTCACTACTGATCACAAATCTTTTCGCAAAACGGTACATCTCATCTTTGAGGCAAAATACCGTGTTTTTAAAGATTTCGTGGGTCATAGTTTTGTTTCTATAAGTAAGACAAGTAATTTCGGGATTATATTACATCAAAATAAAAAAAACTTCAAAATAGTTTTTGAAGTTAGTGGTAATACAAGTTGTAAGCGAAAAATTGTTTGACCGATTATTTGATCTCTAAAGTTTTATCTTCCCTATTTCCATCCCAAACCGTTAATACTTTTAAAACGGTTTCATCATATTCGTAAAACAGGAGGTAGTCTCTAACAATTTTTACTCTTACATGATCAAATTCAGTTGGTCGTCCAATAGTTGGACTTTCAGAAACTTTTGCTAAACTATCTATAAAAAGTTTGTTAAGTTTTGTGCTGTAAGTTTTAGATTTATTTCGAGTAATCCAATATTGAAGAATTTCTTTCCTTTCAAGATTCGCTTTTTTTGTCCAAATCACTTTTCTTTTAGCCATTCTTCAATTTCTAAATTTGCTTCTTCTTCCGATAAAACATCATCATTTTTGGCTTCGAGAATTCTATTTCTTTGGGCAGGGTTTATTTGAAAAATTCCTCGATCTGTTTCAAAATCTAAAAGGTTCTGAAGTTCTTCGATAATCCGAATTTCTTTTAAATCCGTAATTTTTTGGATTAAATCTAATTTTAATTCTGCTGTACTCATCAGATTATTTTTATCAAAGTTAATGATATAATTTCATTATCGTAAATTCTAATCCTTAGATTTTTTTTAAATTTATAAGCACTATGCTCTTACAAATCCGTCACTTTCTTCTCAATTTTATACACCGTTCCCCGAAAAGTGGCGACCAAAACTTTATGCTGATTCGTGATCGAAATATCGTAAACTCCGGTTTTTCTCGTATCGGAAATCAGAATACTTTCTGCGGTTAAAGTATCGCCTAATTTCACGGCTTTTGTAAAATTCAAAGAACAATGCAATGCAACCGAAGCTTCATTGGTATTATTACTCGAAAAAGCCAAAGCCGAATCTGCAAGCGAAAAAGTAACACCACCGTGAACAGTTCGCAATCCGTTGATCATTTCCTGTTTGACGGGCATTTCAATCAGGCAGTATTTTTCGCGTACTTCGATGAGTTTTATTCCCATCCATTGCGAGAAATGATCCTGATTGAGCATGTATTGAGCGAGTTCGTGTGGTGTCATATTTTTAATTTACCAATTTAGCAATTTACCATTGTAACAATTTTTAAATTCAAATTTTGATTTTTAAATTGATACATTTTCACATTGATACATTGTTACATTTTTTTAAGTAACGGACTTTGTCGGTACCTTTCTTCCTGATAAGTTTCGTATAGATTTTGTAAAGTGTCTGAAATTTTTTGATAGCCAATTTCTTTTCCCCACGCTATTAAACCTTTCGGATAATTAACGCCTTTTTGCATGGCTAATTCGATGGCTTCATCACTCGCAATTCCCAATCTTTTCCCTTCTACCGCTTCATTAATCAACATCGAAATAATTCTTAAAAATATTTCTTCGTACAGTTTTTCGTCCTTAATATCTTGATTCTTGATTCTTGGTTCTTTGCTCTCTTCAGAATAATCATAAAATCCTTTTCCACTTTTCCGACCAAGTAATTTAGCCTCGCTCATTCTTTGTTGAAGCAAACTCGGTTTGTATTTTGGATCGTAAAAATAATCGGCGTAAACGGTTTTGGTGACAGAAAAATTCACATCAATTCCGATGAGATCCATCAATTCAAAAGGTCCCATTTTGAAATTCCCCAAAGTTCGCATCGCATCATCAATCTGTTCGAAAGTAGCGATGTTTTCTTCAGCAATTCTCAACGCTTCGCCATAAAACGGTCGTGCAATTCGGTTCACAATAAATCCAGGAACATCTTTCGCAATCACGGGAACTTTGCCCCAAGTTTTCATTAAACTAAAAATATCGGCAGCTAAATTTTCTTTCGTTAAAAGTCCGGGAATGATTTCTACCAAAGGCATCAACGGAGCCGGATTGAAAAAATGAATTCCAATAAAACGCGAAGGATTTTTTAATTCCGACGATAGGGAAGTGATCGAAATCGATGAAGTATTGCTCGAAATAATACAGTCTTGAGATACAATTTCTTCGAGTTGCTGAAAAACTTTCGTTTTAATTTCTTTGTTTTCAATGATGGCTTCAATCACCAGATCACAATCTTTGAAGTCTTTAAGTTCCGTGCAGAATTTAATTCGATTGTAAATATTTTCACTTTCTTCGAAATCGATTTTATTTTTTTCGACCAATCTTGACAAAACTTTTTGAAGTCCTTGCAACGATTTTTCGGTTTGCTCAGCGTTTTGATCATACAAAAAAACTTCACACTGATTCATGGCTGCAACTTGCGCAATTCCAATTCCCATCGTTCCCGAACCGATAATTCCTACTTTATTCATTTTGTACTCTGTAAAATGTATGATGTACTATGTAAAATGTACTATGTACAATGTACAATGTAAAATGTACTATGTAAAATATACTATGTATAAAGTGTTGATTATTAATTAGATTTTACTTTATACATCCGACATTGTACATTATACAATATTTATTTTCCTTTATATTCCGGTTTTCTTTTTTCCAAAAATGCAGAAACACCTTCCATGAAATCTTCAGATTCTGCAGCTTCCTGTTGTAAAATTCCTTCGATGTCTAATTGCTGAGTCAGCGTATTATCATACGATTCGTTGAAGGCTTTTTTAGTCAAAGAGATTGCTTTTGTGGGTAAATTGGAGATCTGCTCCAAAATCCCCATTGAATTCTGCATGAAATTTTCGTCTTCAAAAACATCTGCGATCAAGCCTAAATTTTTCGCTTCCGCAGCTGATAATTTTTTTCCTGTAAAAGCCAAATAATTCGCCTGTTGTCTTCCCAAAAGTTTCGGCAACCAATAGGTTCCGCCAGTATCTGGAATCAAACCAATATTTACAAAAGCCTGGGAAAAATAAGAAGATTCTGTCGCCAAAGTAAAATCACAAATCAAAGCCAACATCGCTCCAGCTCCAACTGCAGGTCCATTTACCAAAGAAATAACAGGCTTTCTGGCATTCGCAATTTCTTTCACCAAAGGATTATAAAAATCGATCACAATTCTTTGTATCACTCGATCTTCTTCAGGATCGCTGAATGACATCGCATCTTTCAGATTTTGTCCGGAACAGAAGGCTTTTCCGCGTCCTGAAATCGCAAGACAACGTACGTTTTCATTTTTGCTGCCTTCGTGAACAAAGGTTTTAAGTTCGGAAAGTAATGTTTTATTTAAACTGTTAAAAGTTTTTTCGTCATTTAAATAGGCGATTTGAAGTTTCCCATCTAGGTGCGATTCTATTTCGAGTTGTTTGTACATAATATTTTGATGTGATAATTTGATAATTTGATGATTTGATAATTTGATGATGTGGTGATGTGGTGATGTGGTGATTTGAAAATGGATTTTAACAAAGATAAAACTTTAATTATATTAAAAATAATGCTTTGAATAATGCTTTTTAAACATCAAATTTTCAAATCATCACCTTTTCAAATTGAATTAATGACATTTGAAATAGTCGAAAGGTTCCAAACAATCGTTGCACTGATAACTGGCTTTACAAAGCGTAGAACCGAATCGGCTGATTTGTTTGGTGTTTTCAGACCCACATCTCGGACATTTTTTGGGAATATTCAAATGATCTTCGTGATTTCCTTTTTCGGGAGGAGTAATTCCGTAAACGCGCAATTTTTCACGAGCTTCATCGGTGATCCAATCGGTCGTCCAAATTGGGGCAATTCTTGAAATAACTTTGGCGGTAATTCCTTTTTCTTTGAAGAGTTTTACAATATCTTCTTCAATGTTAAACATCGCCGGACACGCCGAATAGGTCGGTGTAATGATAATTTCGGCTTCAATCTCGGAAACCATTTTTGCTTCCCGAACAATGCCAAGTTCCACGATATTGATCACGGGAATTTCTGGATCGGGAATTTGGGAAAGAAGTTCTAATAAATTATTTTCTATTTTAACCACAGAATTTATTTTTTTTTAACCACATTCCGATAGCTATCGGAAGTCACAAAAGTTATTTTTCTAACACATGAGTCACATCAGTTTCTGCAAATCTTAAACTGATATAAAGGTCACAAAAGTTAGAAAATCAAAGAATATCTGGAATCAACCATCAACCAAATTTTACCACGCGCAATTCGGATACGTCTTCTGCATAAACTGCAGTTCGCATAGAATAAATCCAAAATATTCGGTGTGATATCCAGTTCGGGAACCTTTTTGCATAAAATCACTTTCGGGAATATCAATTCCAAAATTCTGGAAATCTTCAGTAACGGTTTTTGTCCAAAGTTCTTGGATCTCTTTTCCGTTCGGAATGATTTCCAATTTCGCTAAATCTTCTTCGCCACTGGTTTCTGCAAACATTCCGCCGGTGTATTCCCAAAGATTTTCAACTGCGTTTTTAACGCGCGTTTTGCTTTCTTCGGTTCCACCTGCAAACATTTTGAGCCAGGTTGAAGTGTGCGTGTAATGGTATTTTACTTCTTTCAAAGATTTTTCGGCAATTCCAGAAAGTTGCACATCGCTGCTTTTCATTAATTCGGTGTACAGAATTTTTTGATAAACCGAAAAGAAATAAACTTTCATAATTGTGTTCGCATAATCTCCGTTCGGAAGTTCTGATAAATGACAATTCAGATATTCTTTTTCCAACCGCAGAAACGCCAAATCGTCTTCCGTTTTCCCCAAATCCTGAATTTGTGCTGCGTATTTATAAAAATTATTCGATTGTCCGAGATAATCCAGAGCGATATTCGTCAAAGCGATATCTTCTTCGAGATAAGGACCTTGTCCGCATAATTCGCCCAATCTTTGACCAAAAATCAAAGTATCATCGGCTAATTTTAAAGTATAATTAAAAAGTGGATTCATAATTTTTTTTGTTGGGTGTTAAATGTTGGGTGACGGATGATGGGTGTATTTAAAAACATCCGACATCCATCATCTGACATCCCGCATTTACATATTTTTCACATCATTTGGGATCTCGTAAAAAGTCGGGTGGCGATAGAGTTTATCATCTGCAGGATCGAAGAAAGCTTCTTTATCAATTCCTTCAGAAGTCACCAAATATTTGCTTGGAACGACCCAAATTGAGGTTCCTTCCATTCTTCTGGTGTACACATCTCTTGCTGCCTGAAGCGCCATTTCTGCGGTTGAAGCTTGTACAATTCCTGCGTGTTTATGGGATAATCCGGGTTTAGTTTGGATAAAAACTTCCCATACATCTAAGTTGCTCATTCTTTATTTTTTGAGGCGTTAAGATAAGAATTTTAATTCATTTCGTAGCGTGCAAACGATTGCCAATACTTGTCTTTGTAGATTTCGAAAGACATTACATATTCAGGATATTGTTGGATGGTTGCTGCCAGAACTTTAGAAATTTTCCTAAAATCTTTACTTGCAAAGTAAATTTCTCTAATGTTTTCTGCCGTTTCTCGACCGATATTTAAGTTTCCATCTTCAGATTTTAGTTCTGCTAAAAGTTGGTCTTCAATGGAATTAAATTTTTCATAATCCTCTTCATTTGGAAAACCGTTGTTCTCATCGCCGTTATACTCAATTCTAAAAACGGAAATCCATGGGTGAGATGCTTTTTTATCCCATTTCAAAAGATCTGAATTTACTGTGGCAATGAGTGGAAAACCATTATTTAAAGTTGCTTCCAACATTGAAAATGAATCGTCATCAGTCGTGATTTTTGCACCTTTATATTTCTCGATAAATTCTTTTTCTCGCCAACTTAGAAAATCTTTTAGTTTTTCAATCGGAATCAGTTTTTTTTCAGCCTCATCTTTTCCGATGATCGCATAATTATCTATTTGCGTTACGAAATTGAATTCTCCTAAAAAATTGTCAAGGAAAATAAAAGTACCGTTAAAGATTTCATTTTCATTTTCTTCGTTGAGATCTGTATGAACAAAGGTCAGATCGATTTCATCCGGATAATTTTGATCATCATTGGAATAGAAAAAAATGTTGTTTTTGTCGAAAACAAAACCATTCATGTTGATGGAAACATTTTCAATCTCACTTTCAGGTTTTAAGGCAGTGAGTCTCCAATTTTCAATGGTCGGAGCAGTAGCGATAAAATCTTCTGCATTTGCAATTTCTTTGAGGTTTCCGTCAACAGTGATAATGAGTTCTGCGGTTTCATCTTCACACATCCCAGTGAGAAAAAAGAAATTCTCATTGATGTTTTTGATTGCCGGAGAAATTTCGTCTAAAAAATTTTTCTCAACCTCGTCATTATTTTTTACCGTATTGAAAAATTCTTTTTCTCTGGCTTTAAAGAACTTCCAAAAATCTTCATAATTTTTATTTTCATTCATAAAATTGTATTTTTTATTGTTTGAATTGATCTCCATTAATATAAACCGAATCCGCTTTCAAACTTCCTTGCTGATAAAGTACATTCTGGAAATTATCAGTTTTAAAGGTGACAAAATCTGCCTTTTTCCCTTTTTCTAAAGTTCCGCGGTCTTCTAAACTCAATGCAAAAGCCGACCGAAAAGTGATTCCCGCCAAAACTTCTGCCGTTGATAATTTTTCAAACGTGGCTAAAATGGAAGCTTGTGTAATGAGATTTCCCATCGGTGCAGAACCTGGATTCCAATCAGAAGCGATGGCTAAAATTCCACCTGCATCTAAAATTTTTCTGGCGGGCGTAAATTTTTCACCCAAACCTAAACTCGCACCCGGAAGTGCCGTTGCAACCGTTTCTGATTGTGCTAAAAATTCAATGTCTTCATCGATCGTCGCTTCCAAATGATCGGCGGATTTTGCGCCAACTTCCACCGCAATTTTTGAACTTCCCGAAGTGAATTGATCGGCGTGAACGGTAATTTCAAAACCTAATTCTTTCGCCTTTAATAAAAATTCTTTACTTTCTTCTGGCAAAAAAGCAGATTTTTCAATGAAAATATCAATCCTTTTTGCAAGGTTTTCTTCTTTTACTTTTGGTAAAATTTCATCTAAAATATATTGCAAATATTCCTGCGAACTTCCTTCAAAATCTCGTGGTTTTAAATGGGCAGAAAGACAGGTTGGAACCAAAGTGGCTTTTGTAAAAGTTTGTGCTTTTTGAATGACACGCAGCATTTTTAATTCATTTTCAACATCCAAACCGTAACCGGATTTTATTTCAATCGTTGTAATTCCTTGCGAAATCAACGAATTAATTCTTTCTAAAATCGTTTTTAATAATTCTTCTTCCGACGCTTTTCTGGTATGTTGAACGGAACTCCAAATTCCGCCGCCATTTTCTGCGATTTCTAAATAAGTTTTTCCGGCATTTCTCATGGCAAAATCATTTGCGCGATTTCCTCCGAAGCAAATATGCGTGTGAGAATCTGTAAATGCGGGCAGACAAATTTGTTCACCTTCAATGTTTTCAATTTCTGAAATTTGATTTTTTGATTTTAATTCTTCAAAATTTCCAACTTCTTCAATTTTTTCATCTTTAATAAGAATTCCCCCATTTTCAATTATTTCCAGTTGCTCGTCTGAAAGTTTTCCTCTTAATGGAAGATTGCGAAGTGTTACGATTTGTTTGAAAGGTCCGATTAATTTCATGTTGGAGATTTTACTTTTTCAAAATTAATATAAAAGCCCGGTTAATAAAAAAGAAGTGCTTATTTAATTTTTTCGAAAGACAAAATACCTGAACTTCTAGCCCCGATTGAAGGGAAAATCCTTTTTTTTTCGTGGCTGGAAAAGCGCTGGCAAAAAAAAGATTGGAATGAAAAGCGGGTTCGAGTCTTCGGAGAAACACCCCTCTTGTTGCTCCTTATAAAATGATCTCAAAATTTCGGTATTTTTCTTTTCTGAACGGAATTTAGCAAAGTTCTAACCGACCTTTTTTAAATGATCGAAAACCATTTTCGAAAGTGGAATAAACGTTAATCCGGCGAGTGCAAACACGATAAAGGCTTTCTGCAAACCAAATCCATGTGCAAGATAACCGATGATTGGTGGTCCCAAAAACATTCCGACCGTAGAATAGGTGCCGATAATCGACATGACGATCGCAACCGAATATTTTTTAGATTTTCCCGCTAAAATAAATGTCATCGGATACAATCCGGAAACGCCGAAACCAACCATTCCAAATCCGATCAGAACCGGATAAAGATAAGGGAAAACTGTTGCCAGTAAAATTCCCGAAATGATCAGGATGGATCCTGCAATGTACAATTTTTGCATTCCGAAATGTTCCATCAGTCGATCGATGGTCAATCTGGAAATGGTCATACAGATCATCAAAAGTAAATATCCATAGGTGAAAACTTCCTGTTTTACAATTTCCTTGAGGTAAACTCCGTTCCAATCGTACATTCCACCTTCGCAAATGGCGGCAAAAAAGACCATTAAACCTAAAAGTGTAATGTATTTGCTGGGTTTTCCCAATTTAAACTTGGTCCCAACTGTAGATTTGTCATTTCTAATGAGCATCGGAAACATAGAAACGGTGAGGAGCAAACCAAAAACGGTGACGAATAAAAAATGCCAAAAAATTGAAATATCATAGTTCAGCATAATGGTCGAAAAAAGGACACCTAAAATTCCACCAATGCTCCAAACGCCGTGAAATGACCCAATAATTTTCTTTTCAAATTTCTGTTGAACCGCAATTGACTGTGTATTGATTGCGATATTGATGATTCGCATCGCAATGGAAAATAGTACCAACGAAATGCAAATTCCAAAGATCGAAAATCTCCAACTCAAAGAAAAAAGCGAGAGTAAAAACGCTGCACTTGCGATTAGCAGAGGAATTCTGCTGTCAAATTTAGCAACGAGCCAACCCGAAAGTGGAATACCTATAATTGCACTTGCAGGCATAATCATCAATAAATTTCCAAGATCTTCTTCCGTTAAATTGTAGATGGTTTTGAGGGTAGGAATTCTGGAAGCCCAGGTTGAGAAACAAATTCCGGATAATAAAAAGTATGCAGACAGCGCAATTCTTTCCTTTTGAGGGGTTGAAAACATATTCTGCAAAATTACAAAATCAGTTTTTAGATTTCGAGTGTTTCATTATTAATTTCAGATTAAAAAAAGAAAAAAGTCCTGCGATTTATGTTTTAAAAAAGATAAGAATATTTCCCTCTGAAATTTTTCTATCTTTGACTAAATTTATTAAAATGCCCGATTTTTTGCATCCCGATCAGGAAAATTTCTCCGAGGATGAATTGATTTTAGAAGAGAAAATCCGTCCGCAGAGTTTTCAGGATTTTGCCGGACAACGAAAAACCCTGGATAATTTGGAAGTATTTGTTGCAGCGGCGAAAAACCGTGGCGGCGCTTTGGATCATGTTCTTTTGCACGGTCCTCCCGGATTGGGAAAAACAACTTTAGCAAATATCATTGCGAATGAATTGGGAGTGGGTTGCAAAATAACTTCGGGTCCTGTTTTGGATAAACCCGGAAGTTTGGCTGGTTTGCTCACCAATTTAGAAGAAAATGATGTTCTTTTTATCGATGAAATTCATCGACTTTCACCGATTGTTGAGGAATATTTGTACTCGGCAATGGAAGATTATAAGATCGATATCATGCTGGAAAGCGGTCCGAATGCGAGAAGTGTTCAGATCGGTTTAAATCCTTTTACTTTGGTTGGCGCAACTACGAGAAGTGGAATGTTGACCAAACCAATGCTCGCAAGATTCGGAATTCAGTCCAGATTAGAATACTACACGATTGAACTTTTGGGAATGATCATCGAACGAAGCGCAAGAGTTTTAGATGTTAAAATCTATGAAGATGCCGCTTTAGAAATTGCCAGGAGAAGTCGGGGAACGCCCAGAATTGCTAACGCTTTATTGAGAAGAGTGCGTGATTTTGCGGAAATCAAAGGAAACGGCGAAATCGAAATTAATATTACAAAATTTGCCTTAAATTCATTAAATGTTGATGAATTCGGACTCGATGATATGGACAATCGAATTATGCGCGTGATGATCGAAAATTTCCGGGGAAAACCTGTTGGAATTTCAGCACTTGCAACTTCGATTGGTGAAAATCCGGAAACTTTGGAGGAAGTTTACGAGCCATTTTTGATTCAGGAAGGTTTTATTATTAGAACTCCAAGAGGAAGGGAAGTGACGGAAAAAGCGTATAAACATTTGGGGATTTCTGTTCCGAGAAGACCGGATGAGCTTTTTTAATTATTTATTGACAAAAAATGTATATCCCAAAAATTTACCGAAGCGAAGACGCGGAATTGATGAAGAAAATCATCAGTGAAAATGCTTTTGCGCTTTTAATTTCTGATAAAGAAAAAATATCCGCAACGCATTCTATGTTTTTATTGAATGAAACGGAAGATGATTTTTACTTAGAAACGCATATTTCTAAAGCCAATTTTCAGGCGAAAGTTTTGAAAGATGGCGATGAAGTGTTGTGCGATTTTCTGGGCGCTCATTCTTATATTTCGTCATCTTGGTACGAAAAAACCAACGTTTCAACCTGGAATTACGAAGCCGTACAAATTCGTGGGAAAGTGAAATTGATGAACGATGAAGAATTGTTTCAACATTTGGAAAAGCTCACTTTTAAATATGAAAAGACCCAAAAATGTCCGATGTTGGTGGAAAAAATGTCCGATGATTTTGTAAAAAAAGAAATGAAAGGTGCTTTTGGAATACATATTTTTCCGACAGAAATTTTTATTGCCAATAAATTAAGCCAAAATAGAAATAAACTTGATTTTGAAAATATTATTCTTAATTTAGAGCAATCAAACAATGAAAGTTCAAAAGAAATTGCTGAAAAAATGAAGATGATTTAAACGCAACAGTGCGCAAAGAAAATAATTTCTAACTGCATATTGAGTTCGCAAAGGCGTTTCACTGAGCAAAGGGTTAATTTAAAAATTAAAACTCAATAAAAATGAAATATGAGTGAAAATGAAATTTCAAAATTAGTATTTGAATCTGGTTTAAAAATTCATCGAAAACTTGGAGTTGGGCTTTATGAAATGGTGTATGAGGAATGTTTGGTTTATGAATTAAAAAAGCAGGGGATAAAAGTTGAAAAACAAAAAAATATTTCAATAGAATATGAAGAATTGGTTATTGAGAAAGCATTTAGATTAGATTTGCTTATAGAAGATAAAGTTATTGTAGAAATAAAAGCGGTTCCTGAAATCAATAGTTATCACACCTATCAACTCCTAAATTATTTGAGAATAACTGGCTGTAAATTAGGATTAGTACTCAATTTTCACTCTGTTTTATTTAAAGATGGTGTGAAAAGAATCGCAAATAATTTGTAAAAATATCCTTTGCTAAGTGTTAACGCCTTTGCGAACTACAAAAAAAGAATGCAATGCAGGTAGCAATCAAAAAAGACTTTGCGCACTTCGCGTTAAAAATAAATATTAAAAAGTATGAAACTATATCCAATCCAATGCGGAAAATTTAAATTAGATGGTGGTGCCATGTTTGGTGTGGTGCCAAAAACGCTTTGGCAGAAAACGAATCCTGCTGATGAAAATAATTTAATCGAACTCGGAACCCGTTCGCTTTTAGTGGAAGACGGAAAAAAACTGATCCTCATCGATTGTGGTTTGGGAAATAAACAAGACGAAAAATTCTTTGGACATTATTCCCTTTGGGGAGATGATACGCTGGATAAAAGTCTAAAAAAATACGGTTTTGTGAAAGACGATATTACGGATGTGTTCTTGACTCATCTTCATTTCGATCATTGTGGTGGTGCAATTGAGTGGAATGATGACCGAACCGGTTACAGACCAGCTTTTAAAAATGCAAATTTCTGGACGAATGAAAATCATTGGAAATGGGCAACTGAACCAAATCCGAGAGAAAAGGCAAGTTTTTTGAAAGAGAATATTCTGCCGATGCAGGAAAGTGGTCAATTGAATTTTTTGCCCACCCCGAAAAGTGGAAATTACGGTTTCGCACCTGATCTGAAAATGGATGTAATTTTTGCGGATGGTCATACCGAAAAACAAATGCTTCCCGTGATTCAATATCAGGAGAAAACGATTGTTTTTGGCGCAGATCTCATTCCGACAGCTGGTCATATTCCGCAGGTTTATGTGATGGGATATGATACTCGACCTCTTTTAACCATGGAAGAAAAAGGAAAATTTTTGAAACAGTGCGTGGATAATGACTATCTTTTGTTTTTCGAACATGATGCGCACAACGAACTCGCAAGTTTGAAAATGACCGAAAAAGGAATTCGGTTAGATGAAACCTTTAGTATGAATGAAGTTTTTGGGTATTAAAAATAGAACAATATAAAAAATATGATAGAAGAAGAGACCGAACCTGAACCCAGGAAAAAGGTAAAAATTATTGGAATAACGGGCGGAATTGGCTCCGGAAAATCAACAATATCAAAATTTATTGAAGAAGCCGGATTTCCCGTTTATTATTCGGATGTCCGAGCAAAAACAATCGTGAATGATGATGCAGAACTTCAGCAAAAAATCAAAGAACTTTTAGGAGAGAATTCCTATGATGAGAACGGATTTTATAACAGAAGATATGTGGGCGAAATTATTTTTAAAGATGATCAATTGCGGTTACAGCTTAACGCACTCATTCATCCCGCAGTAAAAATTAATTTTGAAAACTGGATTTCTGAGCAGAAAACACCCTTCATTTTTAAAGAAACTGCACTTTTATTTGAATTAAAACTCAATGAAAGTTGTTACAAATCAATATTGGTAACGGCAGATGACAACATCAGGATTAAAAGAGTAATGGATCGCGACGGTAAAACATATCGGGAAGTTGAAGCCGTGATGAACAAGCAAATGCCAGAAAAAGATAAAATAAAAATTGCTGATTTTGTAATTTTTAATAATGATGGATTGGAAGAACTGAAAATAAAAACGAATCAATTTATTAATGAATTGAAAGAAGGTTTAGCAGAATAAATTTTCTTGTATAGCGATTTACATTTTCCCTTAAAGCCAAATAAAAACCTGAATTCAATTGAATTCAGGTTTTTATTTATTGTAAAATTGGCTTTTGAATTATCTGTTTTTAACCAAAATCCAACCGCTGTATTCCATTACGGTTGAGAATCCCGGTTCTTTCCATTTCATGATATACCAATAGCTTTCT
The DNA here is from genome assembly GCF_900156725.1 of Kaistella chaponensis. Lineage (GTDB taxonomy): Bacteria > Bacteroidota > Bacteroidia > Flavobacteriales > Weeksellaceae > Kaistella > Kaistella chaponensis. The sequence goes on from NZ_FTOI01000002.1 coordinate 189,526, forward strand.
GTATTGACTAATTTCCCGAAGGCTTTTCCGTCCCAAGAATACCGATTGTTTTTATCACCAGTGAAAACTAATTTTCCATATCGGTCATAAATCTGGATAAAAGGTTCTTCTTTTTTCAACAGTGCGGAATAATTAAGAATATCATTCATGCCGTCACCATTTGGCGTAATCACATTGTACAATTCAATGACATCGATATTTGCAGAAACCGGCGTACAATTATCTGCCGAAATTACGTAAATGGTGTGGTCACCGCCGCGTACATTGGTGAAAATGTTGGATGATTGATAATTTCCATTGTCAATCGCATATTGGTAAGGTGGATTTCCGCCGGTTACTGTCACAGTTACTGTAGAACCTTTGATTTCTACGCTCGTAATGGTTGGTAAAGAAACTGCTTTTACAGAAACATTTTGCTTATAAGTACAACCATTCGTCGTGAGTTCAACCCAATAATTTCCTACAGGAACATTGATCGTTTGTGTTTTTTCACCAGTACTCCACAAATAATTATCAAAACCAGCTCCTGCATCTAAAGTTGTAGTTGCATCCGGACAAATATCCTTGTTTTTTAAGATATCAGATTTTACGGCTTTTTGAATATTGACTGTTAATTTACCAATTACATCACAGAATAAATTTTTGTGAAATCTTAAATAGTAAATTCCAGAACTAGTTACTGTGACAGCGCTTGAAATGGTATTTACGCTGTTCTGAGCATCTGCTAAACTTCCAAAGTACGATACAGTAACTCCAGAATCCGTTGTGAATTCAGAAATATAACTCGACAAATTAACCGATTTAATTCCATCGAAATCATCATCACAAACTTTTACAGTAGCGTCGTTTTTAATTAAAGGAAGATTATTCCCAAATTTGAAATCAATTGATTTCGTCTCCGCTGGACAATATGGGGAACTTGCTCTCACATAAATCGTAGTATTCGCAGAGTACGTCCAGTTGATAAGATTTGTTATCGGATTTAGCAGGGAAGCATCAGTAAAATATTCTACGGTGAATAAAGTAAAATTCGGTAAAACTACTGGTGTTACTTTCGTGAGATCGATCGCAATAATTCCATCAAAATTATCATCACAATTCGTTGCGTTATACGTTGCCACTTTCCAAATCGGTTTAGGAGATTCGAGAATGGTGATATTTTTTGTGAAGACGCAACCAGAAGCATTTGTAAATGAAACGGTATAAACTCCTCCACTTAATACTGCAGTTTGAGTGGTCGAAACGGTAGTCGCTCCTTTTTTCCAAAGGTAAGCGGTGTACGTTGATTCGGCAGTAAGCGTTTGGGAAGATCCTGCACAAACCGTGTAAGAATTGAGCAATGCAGTCGGAGTAGAAGCTTTAAAACTAATATTCAACGTTCCGATCACATCACAGAAACCTGCTTTTGTAAATCTGTAATAAAACGTTTTGTCAGCAGTAATGGTTTGAGCCGCCGGAATTGCCGTCGTATTATTTTGAGCATTGGCTAAAGTTGCAAAATATTTGATGGTCGCCGTTGCATCTGCGGTAAAGAGTGTTCGGTAATTTCCTAAATTAATGTTTTCGGAATTGTTCAGATCATTATCGCAGATTGTCGTGGTTTCGATAGGTTTAATTAAAGGCAGAGAAATCCCAAATTTAAAATCAATTGGTCTCGATTCTGTCGGACAAACCGTGGAAGTTGCTCTTACAAAAATCGTGGTATTTGCAGAATAAGTAAAATTCGCTGGATTTGCAATTGGAAGCGTTAAAGCTGAATCAGAGAAATATTCTACGGTAAATGAAGCAAAGTTGGGTAAAATTAAAGGAGTTACGTTATTTAAATTTACTTTAATAATGCCGTCGAAATCATCATCGCAATTGGTTGCATTGTACGCAGCAATATTCCAAGTAGGTTTTGGTGAATCTACTACGGTTACATTTTGTCGGTAAACACAGCCAGAAGCATTCGTTAAATCAACATAATAATTTCCCGCACCTACTGTAATCGTAGTCGAAGTTGAACCGGTGCTCCAAAGAATACCGCTATAACCAGAACCTACATTCAAAGTGGTGGTATTTCCTTGGCAAACTGTAACTGAAAGTGGAAGCGTTGTTGAAGGTGTTCCTTTCTTAAATTCAATATTTAAAGTTCCGATATTCGCACAGAAACCAGGAATATTAATCCGATAATAAAAAGTGCGATTGCCAGTAATTGTTTGGTTAACATTGATGGCGTTCTGATTATTTTGCGCATTGGCAATGGTATCGTAATAAGTGGCAGAATTTCCTGCAGCAATTGTAAATAAAGAAATGTAATCTGAAAGAGTTACGGGTTCTGTATTATTTTCGAGCAAATCACATACTGGAATTGTTGCAATTTGGGTGATCAGAGCAGCTTTTGTTCCAGTGGTTAAGAAAACTTCTTTGATAACCGGCGGACAAATACTTGGAGATTCCACTCGAATCCAAACTGAAGTATTTGCTGTAAAAGTGTAATTACCGGTAATATTATTGGTTCCTCCTGCAATTGCTTGCGGTTGAGTTGCGTAATATTTCACAACAAATGCACTTGGATTTTGAACAATTGTTGGAGTAATCGCGGTTAAATTCACTTTGTAATTCCCGTCAATCATTCCATCTATATCTTCGTCGCATATTTGTTGGGTATAAAGTGAGGGAGTTACAACCGGCTCTGAAGTTATTTTTAATTCAATTTTCGCGGTTTCAGAACAACCAAAAGCATTATTAAGTTGTACATAAACAAATCCTGGCGCAGAAGTATAATTGTTTAATTGTGCCGCAGGAATTTGATTGGTAAATGCAGCATCAGTAAAATATTTTTTGATGACTGTCGCATCCGGAGTTATCGCAGCAGTAGTTAAATTGTACGTTGCTGTGGAAGTTGCGGAACATTCGTTGAGAACTACATCATAATTTTCGATTTGATTGAGATGAATTGTTGCTTGTACCGCTTCACAATCTGGAATGGTACCAATTCCACAAAAAGAAAATTTGAAAGTATCCGTTCCTGTTGCATTTGGATTTGCAGTGTATGTTAATGTTCCATCAGGATTTTTTACCACATTTCCTTTTGTAGGTGGAGTGTCAATGACAATCGTAGGAATATTGATCGATTGGGAACTTAAGGCAAATTGTGGTGTAATTGTTTGGGTTGAACACGTATCAAAATCGTAATTGGTAAAGGTAGTACAGTTAAAAAATTTGAAATCTTTGGTCTGAATTTCTGCACAGGAACCTTGTTTTACGCGTACTGCATAAATTCCAGCTTGAGTGGGTTCGTATTGGAATAAATTATTTACACCTGGAGCTGGATCGTAAGTTCCACCTGCATTTTTGATGAGCCATTCATAAAGATCAAAACCTTCTGTAACTTCCAAAGTAACTCCGGGAAGACAATCGCCATCCGTTTTTAGAATTAATGGAATAGAAGAAAATCCTGCGAAATAACCGCCGTAACCAAAAGCTGCATTGCCACTGGCAATTCCCGCTGTTACAGCTTTTGTAGATTCTACAGTAATATTTCCAGTAACATTTGGAACGGAATAAGAAACCCAATTTTGGTTCGCTGTGATTGTTGAAATGTCGTATGGCCCATATAAAATACTTGGAACTACACCGTTCACTTTTACGACAGCATTTTTTTCAGTGATTATATTTAGTTTGGTACTGAATGGCGGATTATGTGGAACATTTGAAAGATAATTGATATAGCTAATTTCATCAATTTTTTTTGGCAAATAGCAATTGAGTGGGGGAATATAATTCATTCCACCTGTTGCAAGTGGTGCAGATCCAGAGGCAACCCCTGCTAGAAGTTGATACACATAAACATTTTTATCTGTAACAATATGTAGGTTAAAATGTTGGTTACCACGATCAACGTAGCTCGTTTCTTCAACCTTGAAAAAATCTCCAGGATTTGCTAGAATTCTTGCAGGAATCGTAGCATCATTTAAATAAACGGCAGTATTTGGCTCTGTTGCAACAACTATTGCTCCCTCCATTTTATTTCCTATTATTCCATAACCTTTTACGATCACGAATTCATCACCTAATTTATCAACAGGGACAGATTGATCCATTAAAATATCAGATCCATCACCATTAATAGTAGATGCGTATTGTCCATTAAAATTACCATTACTCATAGATATTGGTTTGTCCGCGTTTACTTCAGCTCCAATAAAACCATCTCTATTATTTAAATTAGAAATTCTACCATCTATAATATAGGATTCGCCTTTACTTAAAATAAATGTAAAACTTGTTGTAGCACCATAATTATTAAAAATTAAAGGTTTTTTAAAATTATTTACAGTTACTCTCGTGTTGTCTTCGGTAGCTAAAAAACTTGCCGCAAAACCTAAATTTTCACTTGAGGAAGGATTTGTTTGTGCACTTGGTGCAACAACAGTGTAAAATTTGGTTCCAATTCCAGCGGTTCCTTTAGACGTAATAATCTCTGTATGATTTGTAACACCAAAACGTAAATTGGCAAAACACGGTTTATCCGCTTTTATATATAGTCCTTTGTTTATAACTTTATGTAATTGAGAGATTTCATCTGTTATTATGTTATCTCTATCTATTTCATTTAAACCTGGATTATACTTAATGACAATCACACCGGGGTTTCCTTTACTAATTGTTTTTTTAGCAACTAGTAAATTATTACTATAGACATTAACATTAAAAGGAGTTGTTTCGTTTGTGGAAAGATGCAGAAATTGCTCGTCACCACTATTTGATTGTCCGTCATACATCGGTGCAAACCAATGTTCGCGGTCAAGTTGCGCGTATGCTGTTATCGAAAAACATACAAATAAAAAGAATAGAATTTTTTTCATAATAAAGAATAGAAATCTTCGCAAATGTAGTATTTTCTTAGTAAAATTTAACTCATTTTCTGTTTTTGTTAGAAAGGTCGTAAAGTGAAATGGGTGAAATCGTTTATTATTCTCCCTTTTAAGGTATAAATGATGCGTCTTACAGAGATTTTACTCCTTCAATTTCAAGGGATTTCCCCTACATTTGTTCGCTAATTTGAACTCATGAAAAAATTATTTGCACTTCTGTTTATTCTGGTCTTTTCTGTTGTATTTGCTCAAGTAGATACAGCGCAAGTCGTGATACCCAATAGAAAAAATTCCGCGGAAGCTCTTTCGAAACCTTATTTAATCTTAATTTCTGCAGATGGTTTCAGATCCGATTATTTTGAAAAATATAATCCTAAAAATCTGGTGAAATATGCCCAAAATGGTGTTTCTGCAAAAGCAATGATTCCCAGTTTTCCTTCGATTACGTTCCCGAATCACTGGAGTTTAATCACAGGTTTATATCCTTCTCATCACGGTTTGATCGATAATTATTTTTATGATTATAAAAAGGAAAAATTCTACGCCATGAGCAACAAAGAAAATGCAGAAGATGGTTCTTGGTACGGCGGAATTCCATTGTGGAGTTTGGCGGAAAAGCAAGGAATGCTTTCTGCTTCAATGATGTGGGTTGGTTCTGCGAGTGATGCGGGTGGAATGAGACCAAGTTATTACTACCACTATCACGAAAAATTCAGACCCAACGAAAAAGCAGATAAAGTCATCAACTGGTTAAAATTACCGGAAGCAAACCGACCTCATTTTATTTCCCTTTATTTTCCCGAAGTTGATGAAGCGGGACATCATTTCGGGCCAGATTCTCCCGAAACAGAAAAAGCAGTGCATCTTCTCGATGAGGCTTTCGGGAATTTAGTGAGAAAAGTAAATGATTTGGGCTTAAAAAATGTGAATTTTATCTTTGTTTCGGATCACGGGATGATCAAGATTGATGCTGAAAAACATCTGGTGATTCCAGAAATGCTTTTTGATAAAAATCGTTTTGATTTCTATAACGCCCAAACTTTAGTGCGCATTGTCGTTAAAAATCCTGAAGAAGTAAAAAAAGCATACCGCGAATTGAAACAAAATAAAACCAGTGATTATGATGTTTATTTGGACGAAAGATTTCCAAGAAAATTAAATTTTGCTCAGCGCGACGATCATTACAATAGAATCGGACAGATTTTACTCGTGCCGAAACCTTCAAAAGTATTTGTAGAAAAAGGCAAAAAAATTTCCACGGGGAAACACGGGTACAATCCTTATAAAGTTCCTGAAATGAAAGCGGTCTTCTTCGCTTCTGGGCCAGCTTTTAAACGTAATCACCGAATTGGTGAATTTAGAAATGTGAATATTTATCCGATTGTTTCCGGTGTTTTAGGATTAAAGATTAGCACACCTATCGATGGAACATCAAAAATTGAAAAGAAAATTCTTCAATAATAACGACAAAAAAATCCGGCTGAAATTTTTTAGCCGGATTTGCTTTTTTTTGAAGGAAAATTAATCTTTTAAAGATTGCATGTCGATCACAAAACGGTACCGAACCTCACTTTTCAGCATTCTCTCGTACGCTTCATTGATATCCTGCATATTGATCATCTCGATTTCTGGTAAAATGTTGTGTTCGCCACAGAAATCCAGCATTTCCTGGGTTTCTTTAATTCCGCCAATGACCGATCCTGCGACAGATCTTCTTCCTAAAATCATCGGTGGAGTGAAAAGTGCATCTTCCATCTTGCCGATAAAACCTACTAAAACTAAGGTTCCACTGATGTTCAACGTATTGATATATGGATTGATGTCATGATCATAAGGAACGGTATCGATAATCAAATCGAATTTTCCTTTAGCGCTTTCCATTTCATTTTCGTAGGTAGAAATCACCACGGAATCTGCTCCTAAATTGAGCGCATCCTGAATTTTATCTGGACTTCGGGAAAACAAAGTGACTTCTGCGCCTAAACCTTTTGCCAGTTTAATTGCCATGTGTCCCAATCCGCCTAAACCTACGACCGCAACTTTGCTGCCTTCTTTTACATTCCAGTGTTTTAGGGGAGACCAAGTTGTAATTCCCGCACACAATAGTGGTGCGACTGCTTTTAAGTCTAAATTTTCTGGGATCTTCAAACAGAAAGATTCCGTTACTACCACTTTTTCAGAATATCCACCGAAAGTGTGTCCTTGCAAATGTTGATCTGTACCGTTGTAAGTTCCTGTAGAACCGTTTAAACAATATTGTTCCAGATCCTGTTTGCAGCTTTCGCATTCTTTGCAGGAATCTACCAAACATCCAACTCCGGCTAAATCACCGACTTTAAATTTGGTCACTTCTGAACCGATTTTTGTAATTCTTCCTACAATTTCGTGACCCGGAACGGAAGGATATTTGGTTCCGCCCCAATCATTTCTCGCGGTGTGCAAATCGCTGTGACAAACGCCACAAAATAAAATTTCGATTTCAATATCCGTTGGACTTACTTCTCTTCTTTCGATCTGCATTTCGTTTAAATCCTCGTCTTTAGAAGGGGTTCCGTATGCTTTAACGTTGAATGTATTCATATTTCTGTAATTTTTTTTTATTCGAAAACAAATTTAAATCTAATAAACCCATTTGTCTAATGATTGTATGTTTTTAATATAATCTTAACGATGTTATTTCTCTATCAATTTAATGTTGGAATGTTCGGCGATTATTTCTGCAATTATTTCGAAGTAAGTTTGCCCGTTTCCGTTTTCCAGTGCTTCAATTTTCTCTTTAATAAAATCAGTGTTGAAAATTTCTGGTGATTTTAATTTTGATTCATAAAAATTTTTGGTCATTTCTAAACCAAGTGCTTTTTTATTTTCCTCAAAATTTTCCCAGATCAAACTGATGTTTTCTTTTCCCTTGATCTCGCCAAAACCGCCATAAAACAAATCATTCAGTGCGTCTAAACTTTCGCCGATTTTCCAGTTTTCATGCTGCATAAAAACACGGTTGATTTCTTGGTAAAATGTTTTGATGTTGCTGATGTTTTTTCCTACAATTACCAGATGCTTCACCATTATATTTTAAAGGATAAAAATTATTCCGGCACCCAAACTGAAACATTTCCGGCTGGAACAGGGAAAATTCCCCATCCGTTCTCATCGATTGTGACTTTATCTGGAAACCATCCGAGAAAATCAAAGAATTTCTGTCCTGCGTATTGTTTGCCTATTTCCATGGACTTTTCATAAGCATCTTTGTTGCTTAAAACTACGGCACAACCTTTATTGTTACCATCACCTTCGCGAATCCAACCTAAGCAATTGGCATCTTCGAAATAATCACGTTGTTCACCGTAGGCAAAAAGCTGTCGCGCTTTCAGGAGTTCTTCAATTTTTTCTACTTTGTCTAAAAATATTTCCTGATCATTGCCTTCTTTGTCTTTATCGGTATAGGTTGCGCCAAATAAATCCGGGTAAAAAACGCAAGGATAACCGTCTTTTCGAAGCAGAATTAAAGCATAAGCCAAAGGTTTAAACCACTGTTCAACCGGAGCTTCTAAATCCTGAAGAGGTTGGGTATCATGATTGTCAACTAATATCACGGATAAAAGCGGATTGTTTTTCGTTAATGTGTTGTCGAAAATTTGTCGTAAATCATATTCCGCACCTTTCAAAGAAGCTTCATGAAAATTGTGATGCAGAGAAGAATCGAATAAACTCATCGATCCTTCTGTTGCCTCGATATATTTTTCCAAAAGGGGCAATTCTCCTGGAGCCCAATATTCACCGACCGCAAAAATATTTTTTTTGGTATTTGCGCGCAAAGTATAGAGCCATTCCTTATAAAATTCTGGTGATTGGTGTTTTACTGCATCCAAACGGACTCCATCAAAATGAATCTGATCATGGTACCATTTTCCCCAGTTATTCAGCTCTTCCCGAACGAATGGATTTCGCTGATCAATATCGTTGTACATTAAATAATCATAATTTCCTTTTTCATCAGAAACCATTTCTTCCCATCCATCGCCGTGATCATTGATGATCTGGAAAATTCCTTCGTCTTGACCTTCGGCAAAATCAACACCGGAAAAACATTGAAAATTCCATTTAAAATCTGAATATTTTTCACCTCTTCCAGGGAAAGTAAATTTGGTATAACTTTCAATTTCAAAAGGTTCAGAAATGTTTTGCTGACGGTTTTCCGGATCCACTTTAATGGCGTGAAATTTTTCTTTTTCGTCGCCACCGGCTTTATGATTGAGAACAATGTCTGCAATGACAGAAATTCCTTTATCCTGCAAAGTTTTGCAACAATCGATGTATTGATCTTTGGACCCATATTTTGTGTGAACCGTTCCTTTTTGATCAAATTCTCCCAGATCAAATAAATCATAAGGATCATAACCTACGGAATAACCTCCACCTGCGCTTTTGTAAGCGGGCGGAAACCAAACTGCAGAAATTCCGAGTTCTACCAGATGATCTGATTCTTTTTTCATCTGTTTATATAGTTCACCGTTCCCTTCAGAATACCAGTGAAAACCTTGAAGCATTGTAGGATTCATTGTTTATTATTTTTCAGGATTGTTTAAGCAAAAATTGTCCCGAAAATTCTTTGAAGCCGAAATTAGGTGCCGATTGTTAGTTTTTCTTCCTGAAGATCGAGTAATCGCAGATGTTTTCTAATGATTTCTTCATCCAATAAAAGTTCATCACGGTTTTTATTGACCAGCCATTGTCTTTGAGCTTCAATAATATCAGAATAAATATTTTTGTATTCAGAATAGTTGATGATGATTTCCGAACTGTTTGCGCGGCTTTCCCACAGTTGAAGCTGATCTTTTAATGTTGGAAAATTTTCTATTTTGTCTGCGTAATCTTCCCGAATTTTAGTAATGGCAACCTGAGCAAGTTCATTTCTGATCTCGTAATCTATTTCCTTTTCGCTTTTAATAAAATCGCGGTCTTCCGGTGGAAATTTTTTAAGCAAAACAGGTAAAGTAAGTCCTTGGATAACAAGTGTTAATAAAATTACAACGAAGGTTATAAATAAAATCAGATTCCGCTGTGGAAAAGGCGATCCATCTTCCAAAAATAAAGGGATTGAAAGCGCGGCTGCTAAAGAAACTACACCTCTCATTCCAGTCCAGCCGATAATCAGTGGCGTTTTCCATCCCGGAGGTTCCGGATCTGCGACGGTGATGAAATTTCTCATGACTAAAGTGGTGATAACGGCTGCATAACCGGCAAAAATTCTTACAACAACCAGAACCGCTGTAACTGCAACTCCGTAACCGATCGCAGTATAAATATTGGTGTCTCCTAAACCAGAAACGATTTCGGGTAAATCCAAACCGATCATCATAAACACAATTCCGTTCAGCAGAAAAGTAAAACTTTCCCAAACAGTTACCGCACGAAGCCGGGAAGAACTGCTCAGAAAATCGTGGTTTCGGTAAGATAAAAATAAACCGCCACTTACCACGCCCAAAACTCCCGATGCACCGAGTTCTTCTGCACCGAGATACATGGCAAAAGGTGCTATCAAACTTAAAACCATATCCGTATTCGCATCGGTGGGTAAAAATTTGTGCATTTTTAAAAATAAATAACCAATTAGAACACCGATTCCCACTCCGCCGATACACATCCAAATGAAACTTCCGGCAGCATCCATCCAGATAAATTGTCCGGTTGCAGCGGCAATTGTTGCAAATCTGAAAATGATGAGCGACGAAGCGTCATTCAGCAAACTTTCGCCTTCTAGAATTGAAGCTAATCTCTTCGGAACTTTTACAAATTTTAAAATAGCGCCAGAACTTACTGCATCTGGTGGAGAAACGATTCCGCCGAGTAAAAATCCTAGTGCTAAGGAAAAACCGGGAATAAAATAATTCGCAAAAATAGCTACAGAAAAAGCCGTGAAAAACACGACAACAAAAGCGAAACTGAAAATTATTCTTCGCCATCGCCAAAGTTCTTTCCAGGAAGTGGTCCAAGCTGCTTCATAAAGCAAAGGCGGCAAAAATATGAGAAAAATGAGTTCCGGTTCAATTCTAATAATAGGAATTCCTGGAATAAAACTGATACCAAGTCCCGCTAAAACAAGCAAAACAGGATATGCAACCTGAATTTTGTTTGCCAGCATAATGATGAAGGTGATGAGCAAAACCAAGGAAAGGTAAAACGCGAAGTTTTCTAGCATGTTCTAATTTTAATGTAAAAATAAACAATAATTGATGCCATTTGTACCTCACTCATCATTTAATCAAATTCTTCGAAAGGAATTTTCAGCTGGACAGAAATTTGTTTTTTTTCAGAAATATTGAGGTTTGAAAGCGATAATCCCAATAAGCGAACCGGTTTATCAAATGGTCGAAGTTCCCAAAGTTTTTGCGCAGTTTCATAAAAATCTAGATTACCATCGAAATAAACTTCTTGGGTTTTGCTTCGCGTGTATTGCGTGAAATCCATGTATTTTATTTTTAAGGTTAAAGATTTTCCCTTAATTTCTTTTTTACTGAGGCGAATTTCTAATTCTTCACTGATGATTTTCAGTTGCTTGAAAACGGCTTCTTCATCGAGTAAATTTTCCCAAAAAGTTTCTTCCACCGCCACACTTTTTTGGATCCGATGAGGTTTTACTTCGCTGTTGTGAATTCCGCGGACAACATTGTAATAATAATTTCCGGACTTCCCGAAGAGTTTTATGAGGTCGTCCAGCGATTTTTTCTTTAGATCGGAACCTTTAAAAATATGCAGCTCGTGCATTTTATTTGCGGTGACTTTTCCGATCCCAAAAAATTTCTCGATCGGTAAATCTTCCATAAAATCCAAAATTTGGGTGGGATGAATGGTTTTTTGTCCGTTTGGTTTATTGTAATCAGATGCAACTTTCGCCAAAAATTTGTTGATAGAAATTCCTGCAGAAGCGGTTAAACCGGTTTCTTCGAAAATTCTTTTTCGGATTTCGCGCGCAATATCATTCGCGGATTCCATGTCTTTTTTGTTTTCGGTAACATCAAGATACGCTTCATCCAAAGAAAGCGGTTCTACCAAATCGGTAAATTCATAAAAAATTTTGCGGATCTGTTGAGAAATTTCTTTGTACCGCTGAAATCTGGGTTTTACTACAATTAATTGCGGACATTTTTCCATTGCAGTTTTTCCGGGCATCGCAGAACGGACGCCGAATTTTCGGGCTTCATAACTTGCTGCTGCCACAACTCCATACATTCCACCGCCGACTGCTAGAGGTTTTCCTTTCAATTCCGGAAAATCATGCTGTTCCACAGACGCGTAAAACGCATCCATATCAATATGAATAATCTTTCGGTCGGTTTGCATGGCGCAAAATTAGCGAATGGAATTGAAAAATGAGGTTTCAAAATAACTTTAACCGAAATGACGTAAATTTGAATATTGATAAACTCAAGTTTAAAAAATAAATGATTATGACCGACGATAAATTAGCCGTCCTCATCGACGCAGACAATGTTCCGTACAAAAATGTAAAAGAAATGTTGGAAGAAATTTCCAGAAATGGAACTCCCACGATTAAAAGAATTTACGCAGACTGGACAAAACCGAATGCTTCCGGGTGGAAAAATGTTCTGCTGGAAAATGCGATTACTCCAATTCAGCAATACAGTTACACTACAGGGAAAAATTCCAGCGACAGTGCTTTAATTATTGATGCGATGGATATCTTGTACTCCGAGAAAGTGAATGGATTCTGCATCGTTTCCAGTGATAGCGATTTTACAAGATTGGCGACAAGACTTCGGGAAGCCGGAATGATGGTGATGGGATTTGGAGAAAAGAAAACCCCGAAACCATTTATTTCTGCGTGTGATAAATTTATTTATCTGGAAATTCTCAATAATACAGAAGAATCAGATCTTACCGAAACAGCAGAAGAACCGGAAATTACCGTCACTAAAAAAACGGAGAAATCGAAACGAAAAAAGGAGCCACTCAGTAAGTTAGATTTTAAGACCATTAAATTAATTACAGAAAGCATCAATGATTTAGGTGATGAAGAAGGTTGGACTTTTCTGGGAAATCTCGGCAGTTTTATCATCAAGAAAAAACCCGATTTTGATCCGCGAAATTTTGGCTTCCCGAAATTATTACCTTTAATCAAAAGCATTGGAAAAATCGAAATCGACGAAAGAGAATCGGGCAACAATAATATCCGACATATTTATGTGAAGGTGAAGTAGGTACGACCGCACAGATAAAACAAAACGCATCTCAAAAAGATGCGTTTTTCTATTTATATTGGTAAAAATTAAGCGGTATAATTTTTCACCAAACCCTTTACAATTTTAATCACATTCGGCATGGCTTTGTTTGCGGCTTGCAAAACTTCTTCGTGAGTAACGTTATATGCGATATCTGGTCCACCAACATCAGTAATAATCGAAATTCCGAAGCAAGCCATTCCTTGATGTTTTGCGACGATCACTTCGGGAACGGTGCTCATTCCAACCGCATCTCCGCCGATCGCTTTGATCATGCCGTATTCTGCCGGAGTTTCAAAAGTTGGTCCCTGCAATGCAACATAACAACCTTCATGCGCCTTGATTCCTAAATCTTTCACTACATTTTGCGCAACTTCGATCATTTTCTTGTTGTATGGTTCGCTCATATCTACGAATCTTGGACCAAATTCTTCAATATTTTTTCCACGAAGCGGATGTTCCGGCATCATATTAATATGGTCATTGATAATCATCATGTCTGCAACATGAAAATTAGGATTTACACCGCCGCAAGCATTAGAAACGATCAAATTTTTGATTCCTAAAAGATGAAAAACCCGCACCGGGAAAACTACCGTCTGTATGTCATGCCCTTCATAGTAATGAAACCGACCACTCATCATCAGTACTTTTCTACCTTCCAGAAGTCCGTAAATTAATTCACCACCGTGACCAACCACCGTTGTTTGCGGAAAGTTGGGGATTTCTGAATATTTTAAAACATGAATCGGCTCCACTTCATCTTTGAGTTTACCCAATCCTGAACCTAAAATAATAGCGAATTCAGGCGTTGCATTGATTTTGCTTTTGATAAAATCTGCGGTCTCTTTAATTTTTGCTAACATAATTCAGAATGATTTGGTTAAACTCTTCCTTTTTGTCGATATCAACATTGATTGGCCAATAATAAACCAGTTCCCGAAGGTAATCAAAAGTTTTCAGCCTTACATAATCCTTTTCAGTCGTCAGAATTAATTTGTATTCCCCCAGTTTTTTATATTCTGCAATGATATTTTTAAAGTCCTGATCACTAAAATTGTGATGGTCTTTATATTTTAAATGTTTGACCCGCTGCGAAAATTTCGATAAATGATTCAGCAAAGGCTTTGGATTTGCAATTCCTGTAATTAATAAAATATCGTAGTAACTTAAATTATTATCAGGCAAAAATTGGTTGTGTGCATAGATATTTTCATCATAACCGATGCTGGAGAAAAATACTTTCTGATCAGATCGCGGTTTGATTCGCGAAATATAATACTGTTTTTGCTCGGCTGTTAACTCCGCCGGACATTTAGAAACCATGATGATTTGCGCTCTGGATGCGCCATTCCGACTTTCTCGCAAATCTCCCGCAGGTAGCACATAATCTTTGAAATAAGGATCGTTGTAATCGGTCATCAAAATCTGCAGACCAGGTTTGATGGCTCGATGTTGATAGGCATCATCCAATATCAAAACATCCAGATCCATATCTTCGATCATTTTTTTTGCTCCCGGAACCCGAGCTTCCGAAACACCGATGACGAACTTATTCTTAAATCTTTCAAAAAGCTGCATGGCTTCGTCGCCTACAGTTTTATAATTGCTGTCGTAGTTCGTAATTCCGTATCCTTTCGTTTGTCTTCCATAACCACGAGAAAGTACGCCGGTTTTGTAAGTTTTACATAAAAATTCAGCCAAATACATGACCATCGGAGATTTTCCACTTCCGCCAACAGAAAGATTTCCGACATTAATAATCGGAGTTTTAAAGGAGGTCGATTTTAAAATTCCCCAGTCATACATTAAGTTTCTTAGACTTGTTGCGAAATGATAAACAAGGGAAAAAGGGTAGAGATACCATCTTTTCATAGCCCACAAAATTACATATTTTTACTTTGAAAATAAAACACCTGAAGAATCTATTTTGTAAAGGGAAGAGAAAAATGGTCTTTGTAAACTGATTCTAAAGGATGCAATTCAATAAAGATTTTAATTTAAACCAAGGAAGAAACACATCTATAAGTAAAACGATTTTCCATTTTTTTTAATTCGCTAGAAGTGCTTGATAGAGCGCGTTCGAACTGCTTGTAAAAATTACACACGCATCAATTAGGAAAAACCACACGTGCCATTTAATTGAACCAAACGTATCATTTTTTTTAATGGGCTGAATCATTTGTAGATTCATGATTATTATCATTAAAAAAATAGAAGCGTAAAAACTTTGAAATCTAATGGAGGATTACCCGAAAATATTATTTACGTTCGGAAAACTTTACTTTTAAACATTTTGTTTAAATTTGCTACTATAGATAAAACTCATGAACAAGAAAAACGTAGCCGTAGTGATGGGCGGTTATTCCGACGAATACAAAGTATCGCTGAAAAGCGGACAACTCATTTATGATTCCCTTGATCGCGATTTATACAATGTGTACAAAGTCATCATTTTAAAAGACGAATGGTATTTTTTAGATGACAGAGGCCAAAAATCACCTATTAATAAAGCAGATTTCTCTGTCAATTTAAGCAGCGGTTTCGATGTAAAATTCGATGTATGTTTCAACATTATTCATGGAAAACCTGGTGAGAATGGGGAACTTCAAGCTTATTGGGATGCGATCGGACAAAAATATACCGGTTGCGATTTTTATCAAAGTGCTTTAACATTTAATAAAAAAGATACCCTTGCTGTTCTTTCAAAATACGGAATTCCATCTGCTAATAGTGTCTATTTAAGGAAATCAGAAACCATTAATGAAGATGAAATCATAAAAAAATTAGGGCTACCTTTGTTTGTGAAACCTAATCAATCTGGTTCTTCATTAGGGATTTCGAAGGTTAAAGAACAAGCCGAATTTCAAAAAGCACTTGCCTTTGCTTTTGCCGAAGACGACGAAATTTTGATTGAAAGCTTTCTCGATGGAATGGAAGTTTCTGTAGGTGTTGTAGATTTCAACGGAGAAACCATCGTTTTGGGTATTACAGAAATTGTTCCTTTTAAAGAATTTTTCGATTACGAAGCCAAATATGAAGGTGCATCAGAAGAGATTACTCCTGCAAGGATAGATGATGAAACCCGGAAAAAAGTAGAGGAAATTGCAAAAAAAGCCTACGATTCTTTAGGAATGAGTGGGTTTTCTAGAAGTGAATTCATCATCATGAGCGGAATTCCTTATATGCTCGAAATGAATACCAATCCTGGGTTTTCGCCAGCTTCTATTCTGCCGCAACAAGCTGCGATTTACGGAATTTCCATTAAAGATTTGTGCGGAAACGAGGTGGAAAAAGCCTTTTTGAAAAATAAATAAACCCTTTTTTATTTTAGATTTAAAAATTATTTTCATCTAAAATTTATAATTTAAAATCTAAAATCATTTATGAGAGTCGCCATTTTTCCCGGTTCATTCGATCCCATTACTCTTGGACATTACGATATTGTAGAAAGAGCTACACCACTTTTTGATAAGATTATTATCGCCATCGGACAGAATTCGCAGAAAAAATACATGTTCTCTTTGGAACAAAGAATGGAATTCATTAAAAAAACGTTTGAACATTTCCCGAATGTTGAAGTGGATCATTTTGAAGGGTTAACCATTGATTATTGCCGAAGCAAAAATGTAAATTTCATCTTGAGAGGTTTACGGAATCCCGCTGATTTCGAGTTTGAAAAAGCAATCGCACAAACCAACCGAGAACTCACCAAAGACAATAAAATTGAAACCATTTTTCTATTGACATCTTCTGGCAAATCCTTTATCAGCAGTAGTATTGTGAGAGAAATTATCACTTTTGAAGGCAATTACGAATTGTTGGTTCCCGAAGCGGTTCGTGTTGAGAAATAAATAAATGAACCCTTTCAGCCTTTTAAAGGCTGAAAGGGTTTTCAAAGTAAAATGGAAATACATCAAAACTTAAACTTTGTCATCGAAATTCTGGGCACGATTTCCTTCGCGATGTCGGGGAGTTTTGCTGCAATGCAAAAACGATTGGATCCTTTTGGAGTGCTCATTATTGCATTTGTAACTTCTGTCGGCGGTGGAACGGTTCGCGATTTATTGTTGGATGTGCCGGTTTTTTGGATGCACGATATGATCATGTGTTCTGTGATTTTCATTACGTGTTTGTTTTCGATGGTTTTCAAATCCATTGAGAAAAAATTCAGAGTTACATTGTTTCTTTTTGATAGTTTCGGGTTGGGTTTATTCACCATTGTGGGAATACAAAAAGGGTTGAATGCCGATCTTCATCCTTTGATATGCTTGACTTTAGGAACAATAACAGGTTGTTTTGGAGGAATTATTCGCGATATTTTGTTGAACAGAATTCCCCTGATTCTCCGTAAAGAAATCTATGCGACGGCTTGTATTTTGGGAGGTGGTGTTTTTTTGATTTTAGTCAAACTCACAGGTCTTTCTTATACTTTTGTTCAAATTTCTACCATACTTTTAATTGTTGCCATTCGAACTTTCGCAGTAAAATATCATTGGCAAATGCCGAAGTTTTACGGAGCAGAGCAAAATTCGGAAATGTAATTTTATACGTTGTGCAAGTTTTGTATTGTTAAGCTGTAAAACAGCGCAATCATGAGCATGGGGTGAAACCTTATGAAATAGTTTAGATATTTATCTAAGTCCTGAAATGGAGAAATCTTATCCAGATAAATTCCATGTCTTTGGTTGAAAAACGATCTCATTCTTTTCGGCGCTCCATTTGCGTTTTGCACAAATAAAGTCCTGAAAAATTAATTTCAGGACTTTATTTGTTACTTAAATGTCTGTTTATTTTTAAGAGAATTTCCCTCTGTTACGCATATTTGGATTATGAATATGTTTCTGCATAGAAGGCATTTTCAACTGATCTTTCATCATTTTAATCTGATCAGTCATCATTCCTGCAGTGTCGAGTCTTTTTGCTTCTTCTAATAATTTCGTCGCTTCCTGTCGTCTTCCTTTTTGCAAAGCACCTGCAGCGATATTCAAAGTCGCCATTGCTCGATCATGTTTCATATTTAGACCAAATTCAAGAGCTTTTTTCATTAAAGGTTCTACTTTTTCCGGATGTTTTTCTGCTAAAGTTAATCCCTGTAAATAATGAAAATATCCAAATTGTGACTTGTGAAGTTGTGATTCATAGTTCGTAATTTTCGAAAGCCAGAGATTTGCTTTTGCCGTATTCTGTTTTCTTAGAAACCAAAATGATAAAAGGATCATCTCATTTTTAAAAAATAAAAAGATCGGTATGGCCGACAAGATTACGACAACAATTCCCCACCCGATATTTCGGTTCATCATCAGGTAAATTCCGGCGGCAATCATTAATGCTGCAATAACGAATTTTAGGTATTTGTTCATTGTATAATTTTTAGAAATGCAAAGATAATCATTTGAACTAAGGGAGAAAATCCGAACGCAGAAAGATTTGTTATAATATTAAATACTTTCTTTTCTTTCATAAGTTTGAAAGCAGAAGTCATATTCGTTTTTATCGTCTTTTTCGTGGCAAATTTCTGCTGTTTTATCCCACACTTTTAAATTGATTTTAGGAAAAAAAACTTCCGCTTTTGATTGGGTTTTAACTAATGTTACCTGAAGCTTGTCTGCCAAATCTATGGTCTGTTCATAGATATTTCCACCGCCGATAACAAAGATATTTTCGTTCATTTTTTTGGCAAATTTTAGGGCTTCTTTTACGCTTCCTACGATTAAGATTCCCTCTTCAAACCAATCCTTTCTTTTTGAAACCACGATGTTGGTTCGGTTTGGCAAAGGTTTTCCAATGCTTTCATAGGTTTTTCTTCCCATGATAATGGGATGATCAGTGGTGGTTTCTTTAAAATATTTTAAATCTTTGGGTAAATGCCAAAGTAATTGGTTGTCAGCTCCAATCCCGTTATCTAAACCCATTGCGACAATGATTGTTATCATTTTTCTGTAATTTTCACAAATTTACCACATAATTTGTATATTTGGGTTCTATTTTAAACATTAAAAACATTAAACGATGAGAAATAAGGGATGTATGAGTGCCGGAACAATTGGTATTGCACTATTAGTAATTGCTGCTGTATTATTTTTTTGGGGCAAAAGTGGATATAACAGTTTTACGACAAAAGAACAAAACGTAAATACAAAGTGGTCCAATGTAGAAACTGTTTATCAAAAGCGTGCGAATTTGATTCCGAACCTAGAAAGAACGGTAAAATCCTATTCCCAATTTGAGCAGGAAACTTTGGGCAAAGTTATTGAAGCCCGATCAAAAGCAACATCTATTACGATAGATCCTACCAATATGACCGAAGCAGATATGGCGAAATTTCAGGCTGCACAAGGTGAATTAAGTGGTTCATTAAGCAGATTAATGGCCGTGGTAGAAAGTTATCCGAATTTGAAAGCTGATCAACAATACATTAATTTTCAGAGAGAATATACGGCAATTGAAAACAGCATCCGAAGCGAAACCGTTTATTTTAACGAAGCAGCACAAGAATACAATACTTCTATAAAAACATTCCCAAATAATATTTTGGCGAATTTTACAAACTTCAAAGAAAAACCGTATTTCAAAGCTGCAGCAGGTGCTGAAAAAGCGCCTGAAGTTTTTACCAAATAATGAACAATTTTTTAACAGATCAACAAATGGCTTCTCTCGTAGAAGCCATTCAAACGGCGGAAGATCATTCTACCGGTGAAATTCGAATTCATATTGATTCGAACACGGAAGGAAATAATGCCGAAATTGCGTTTGAGGTTTTCAGAAGACTTTGTAAGGATCAAACTGTTGAAAAAAATGCCGTTCTTTTTCATGTGAATTTTGAACAAAAATACCTCACTATTATTGGTGATGAAGGAATTCATGCAAAAGTAAATCAAACCTTTTGGGATCAAATGCACGATCAAATCACCACCCAATTTTCAAAAGGAAATTTTCACGATGGTTTGAAAAATGCCGTTTTGGAAACAGGTTTGGAACTCAAAAAATATTTCCCAATCAAGGGAGTAAATCCCAATGAACTATCCAATGAGATTACGTTCTCTTAAAAACTTTTTCGCATTCCTCCTTTTAGGTTTAAACATATTTGTTTTTGCCCAAAAAATCCCGGAAAAACCTAACGTTCTTTATCCCGTTTACGATCAAGTAGGCTTACTGACGCAAACCGAAAAAGATCAACTCAATCAAAAGCTCATTAAATTTTCAGATTCTACTTCCACGGAAATTGAAGTCATTATTATTCCTACAACCGGTGGCGAAGATGTCAATTACTTGGCAACGATGTATGGTGAGAAATGGGGAATCGGACAAAAAGGAATTGATAACGGAATTGTTTTCCTCATTGCAACAGAAGATCGTACGATGGCAATTCAACAAGGAAGAGCTGTTGAACAATATTTAACCGCTTCAGTTGCCGGACAAATTTTAGACTATATCGTAACTCCAAAGTTTAAACAAGGATTATGGTACGAAGGTATCAATGGTGGTACAATTGCTTTAATGGAAGCGGTTCAAGGAAAATTTAAGCCTATTGCAAAAACATCGCAAGAAGAAGGATTGAGTGCGATACAAATCATAATGATTGCGTTCTTTATAATTATGATTTTGAGTTTTCTCTTTAAAAATCGTGGAGGCGGAAATAATGGTGATGATGACGACGACGAAATGCTTTCTCGACGTGGGAGACGTTCATATCCAGGCGGATTTTTCCCTTTCCCGGGAAATTTCGGCGGTGGTGGATTTGGTGGCGGTTTCGGCGGCGGAAGTTCTGGTGGTGGATTTGGGGGATTCGGTGGTGGCGGAAGTTTCGGCGGCGGTGGAGCTTCTGGAGGTTGGTAAAACAAAGATTCAATTCACTACTTCTTTATAATCTGAAAATTTTACAACATTATTTAAAAAAAAATTAATCAATAGAAACGGACTTTAGTCCGTTTTTTTTATGGTCAGAATTTGTCGTTTTTAGCCAAAATCCAATTTCAATATTTATAAAAAAATTCAAAAAAAATCAGCTACAATGTAGCCGACTTATTTATTTAAAGAGTTTAGAAAAAAGAACTACAAATATTTTTGCAGTCTTTTTCTATCATCTTTAATCTATCATCTTTAATCTTACTGTATCGAAACACTTCCGCCGCTGCTTTCTTTATTAGAAAGAATATTTAAATTTCCTTTTCTCGTCACGTTGATGTCTCCTGATGAACTCGCAGAAGCGTTTAATTGATTGCTCACAGAAATACTCACGTCTCCTGAACTCGAGGCTTCGATATTTGCATTTTCAGCAAGTACTTTTTGCGCATTGAGTGTTCCAGAAGAAGAAGCCGATAAATCGGTGTTTTTTGCTTTACCAGAAATATCAATATCTCCAGATGAATTCGCTTCAGATTTCAAATTCACGGCCCAAATTTGTCCAGTAAAACTCCCCGAACTTGAAACATCGATCGACATTTCGTTGGCTTCTAAATTTCCTTTAATATCTCCAGAACTGGAAGCTTCGATTTCCATTTTGTCTTGCGTAAATTTATCTTTGATTACAATAGATGCGGAAGAACTTGCTTTTACAGAAGAAAAATCTTTAGCGAAAATTTTGGCCGCCACATTTCTTGCCGAAATATTAATACCGGATTTAAAATGAATGTATAAGTTCCCACCTTCATTTTCTACCAAAATATCATCTAAAATATCAGAAGGAGCAGTAATCACCACTTTTTCTTCATCCGATTTTACGACTTCTGCAGAGATCGATTGCGCCACCCGAATTTCATCGAAAGACATTTTGTACTCTTTGTTTTTGATGATGCCGGTTCCTAATTTTGGTGTTACATTGTAAGGGAAGCCGTTATCTGATTTAATGTTGCATGAAGACAACAATAAAAATGCGGCGAGAACAGAGATGCTTAGTGTTTTCATAGGTTTAGTTTTTTGCTGATATTTATTATGTTAAAGGTAAAATTTAAATTAATATCTTTATCCTTTAATAACAATTTACGAATGAAAAATATTACCTCGGTTTTTTTAATTTCTTCTTTAGCGATGACAACTGCTTGTACAACAATGAAAACTACCACTAATTCTCCTACAGAAATTCCAACACCCGATGCAAATTTGGCGGGAAATCCCTTCATGAAAAAAAGTTCCCTGCAATACCAAGCTCCGGAATTTGATAAAATTAAAGACGACCATTTCAAACCGGCTTTTGACTATGGAATGAAAGTTCAGATCGCTGAAGTGGATAAAATTGCCAATAATGCTTCTGCTCCAACTTTTGAAAATACCATCATCGCTTTAGAAAACAGCGGTGAAGTGTTGAAAAGAGCACAACTTGTTTTTTATAATTTGACAGGCTCCAACACGAATCCCACTTTGCAGAAACTGGAAGAAGAGTATGCTCCTGTTTTTTCTGCGCTGAGTGATAAAATTCTTTTGAATGAAAAATTATATGCCCGAATCAAAGCCATTAAAACAGAAAATTTAGGTTCAGAAGAAAAACGGGTTTTAGAATTATATACAACCAATTTTGAAATTGCTGGTGCCAATCTTTCTGCGGAAAGTAAAGCAAGTGTAAAGAAAATCAATGAAGAAATCGCGACCCTTTCTACGCAATTTTCCAGCAAATTATTAGATGCCAGAAAAGATGGCGCACTTTTAATTACCGATATCAAAGAACTAGACGGAATGTCTGCTGATGAAATTGAAGCCGCTGCAGCGGATGCAAAAACTGCCGGGAAAACAGGTTATTTATTGGCTCTGCAAAACACCACGCAGCAACCTTTGCTTCAAAATTTAAAAAACAGAGCAACCCGCGAAAAATTATTCAAAGCATCTTGGTACAGAGCTGAAAAAGGCGATGCAGATGATACAAGAAATCTTCTGGAAAGACTGGCAAAAATCCGTATGGAAAAAGCACATTTGATGGGCAAAAAATCCTTCGCCGAATGGAAATTGCAGGATCAAATGGCAAAAACTCCAGAAAATGCGATGAATCTTTTGGCAAGATTGGCAACTCCGGCGGTAGAAACTGCGAAAAGAGAAAGTGATGAAATTCAAGCCTTAATTGATAAACAAAAAGGAGGTTTTACCGTAGAACCTTGGGATTGGAATTTCTACGCAGAACAGGTTCGTAAAGAAAAATATGATTTAGATGAAAATCAAATCAAACCTTATTTTGAGGTGAGAACGGTCTTGGAAAAAGGCGTTTTCTATGCTGCCGAACAATTTTATGGCATCACCTTTAAAGAAAAAAAAGATATTCCGGTTTATCATCCTGATGTGACCGCGTACGAAGTTTTCGACCGCGACGGAAAATCCCTCGCCATTTATTACCTGGATTTTTATACAAGAGATAATAAAAACGGCGGTGCTTGGATGAGCAATTTTGTGGAGCAATCCCATTTACTAGGTCAGAAACCTGTTATTGTAAATGTTTTCAATTTCCAGAAGCCGGCAGAAGGAAAACCATCACTTATTTCCTATGATGATGTTTCTACCATGTTCCACGAATTTGGGCATACTTTGCACGGTCTATTTGCAGATCAGAAATACATCTCTATTTCCGGGACCAGTGTTCCGCGTGATTTTGTAGAATTCCCTTCTCAAATTAATGAGTTTTTTGCGTTGGAACCTTCCGTTTTGAAAAATTACGCATTGCATTATCAAACCAAACAACCAATGCCACAAACTTTGGTGGATAAAATTAAAAAAGCCGCAACTTTCAATCAAGGATATTCAACAACCGAGTTGGTTTCGGCAGCAACTTTAGACATGAATTGGCATTCTGTAACCAACGAATCGCAGTTTCAACCAGCCTTGGAATTCGAGAAAAATGTACTGGCAAAATATGGCTTTATCTTAAAAGAAGTTCCGCCGAGATATCACACTCCGTATTTTGCACACATTTGGGGAGGAGGTTATTCTGCAGGATATTATGCGTACATGTGGAGCGATATGCTCAACGCCGATGCGTGGGATTGGATCTCTACACACGGTGGAATGACGCGTGAAAATGGCGATCGTTTCCGTAAATATATTCTGTCGGTAGGAAATTCTGTGGATTTGAATAAAGCGTTTAAAGATTTTACAGGAAGAAATCCTGATTTAAAACCGTTGTTGAAGAATAAAGGATTTACTAAATAGCTATTTTTTTATGTATTTTTTTTAAAAAACGAACCTTGTCAAAGCTTTAATCTTGACAAGGTTTTTAGTTTGTGCTCCCGCAAGTTAAATTGAAATCTTTGGAAAAAATCTTTGCGTCATTGCGTGAAAAAGTATTTTAAAAATTTCGAATGACAAAACACCTGAACTTCTAGCCCGGATAGAAACGGCATCCTTTTTTTTCGCGTTGGCTTTAGGGAAGGCAAAAAAAAGATATAGTGGATAGCCGGACCGGTTTTGATAAGAAACGAAAATCGTGGCGCTCCCAAATAAAATCCTTAATTTTGTCGAAAATTTTATACAATGCCGAAAATTTCTCACAGAGCACAAAATATGCCTGCATCACCAGTAAGAAAACTGGTTCCTTTTGCCATCAAAGCGAAGCAAAGAGGAATCAAAGTGTATCATTTAAATATTGGTCAACCCGATATTGAAACACCACAATCTGCTTTGGATGCTGTGAAAAACAACGATTTGAAGATTTTTGAATATGCTCTCTCAGAAGGGAATTTGGATTACAGAACCGCTTTAAACAATTACTATCATTCATTGGGTTTTACCGATTTAACGCCCGATCATTTTATTGTGACCAACGGTGGATCTGAAGCATTGAATTTTGCCATTTCTACGTTGTGTGATGATGGCGATGAGGTTATTATTCCAGAACCTTATTATGCGAATTACAATGGTTTTGCCAATACTTTTAATGTGAATGTTGTAGCCGTTTCTTCGACGATTGATACGGGATTTGCATTGCCTCCGATTGAAGATTTTGAGAAAAAAATTACGCCAAAAACAAAAGCAATCCTGATTTGTAATCCCGGAAATCCGACCGGATATCTTTATACAAGAGAAGAATTGCAGAAATTGGCAGATATGGCTTTGAAACATGATATCGTGATCATTTCTGATGAGGTTTACCGGGAATATGTCTATGATGGAAAACAGCAGGTTTCTATGTTCGAATTTCCAGAAATCGCAGAAAATTGTATCATCATCGATTCTGAGTCTAAGCGTTATTCCATGTGCGGCGTAAGAATTGGTTCCTTGATCACGCGTTCTAAAAAAATTCATGATGCTGCAATGCTTTTTGCGCAGGCAAGATTGAGCCCGGTTCTTTTGGGACAAATTGCAGCTGCTGCAGCACACGTGAATGATACCGAATATATTTTGAAAGTTCGTGCCGAATATACGCATCGCAGAAATGTGTTGGTCGATTTATTGAATGGAATTCCGGGCGTGATTTGTCCGAAACCGAAAGGCGCATTTTATTGTGCAGTAGAACTTCCGGTAGATGATACCGACAAATTTGCACAATGGTTGTTGGAAAGTTATTCCCACAACAACGAAACTATTATGGTTGCACCGATGAGCGGTTTTTACAGCAATCCAGAATTAGGAAAAAAACAAGTGAGAATTGCGTACGTTTTGAATGAAACCGATTTGCGCAGAAGTGTAGAATTGTTGAGTGATGCGCTTGAGAAATATAAATTAGAATTTAATTGGTAACATCATCTATTGAATGTTTAAAAAAAATAAAATTTTGGTAGGTTCGATTTTGCTTTCTTTTGCGATGATCAGTTGCACAAGTTCGCTACAAAATAACGATTCCAAAAATAGCAATATCCAGTCTGTTTCCTACTCAAAAACATTGGGAAGAGCTGGTTTTTTGAATATTTCAGCGACGAAAGATTCCGTGATTTCTACCAAATTTGGAAGCGCTTTCAATGATGTTCCGGCGGTGAAAGAAAAGATGAGTTCTGAAGATTGGAAAAAAATTGTTTCTGCTATTAATGTAGAAGACATTGAAAAAACCAAAAACGGAGAAGGTCGCGGTTATTATGATGGTCCCGACGAAATCTTCGAAATAGAGACGACAGAAAAAAAATACAGGTTGTTGAATGTTGCAGATGCTACGCAGTACAAACAACTCGAAAATTTAAAAGAAGTGATTAAAAAAATTGCTGCCTCCAAAAAATAATGCAGGAAAATAGATCTTTAAAAGCGTACAATACTTTCGGAGTCGATGTTTCTGCGAAATATTTTGTAGAAGTGAGTTCCGTAGAAGAACTAATCGAAATTTTCAAAAACGCTCCAACTCAAAAACGCTCCAACTCAAAAACCCTTTTCCTCGGCGGCGGAAGTAATATTTTGTTGACCAAAGATTTTGATGGACTGGTTATTCAACTCAATTTGAAAGGAATTTCTGAAGAGATTGTGAATGAAAATGAAGTTTTGGTGACCTCACAAGCGGGTGAAAATTGGCATGAATTTGTCGCATATTGCTTGAATAAAAACTATGGCGGATTAGAAAATTTGTCGCTCATTCCAGGAAATGTAGGCACTTCGCCGATGCAGAATATCGGAGCTTACGGAACTGAGATTAAAGATACTTTCGTGCGTTGCAAAGTTTTGAATTTAGAAACTTTGGAAGTAGAAGAATTTGATCATGAAAAATGCAACTTCGGTTATCGGGAATCTATTTTCAAAAGAGAAGGAAATGGGAAATATGTGATTCTGGAAGTGACTTTTAAACTGACTCGAAAAGAGCATTTGATTAAAACCGAATACGGCGCAATACAATCGGAGCTTGCAAATTTAGGAATTGAAAATCCTACGATTCAAGAAGTTTCAAAAGCCGTAATCAACATTCGACAAAGCAAATTGCCCGATCCGAAAGTTCTGGGAAATGCGGGAAGTTTTTTTAAAAATCCGACCATTGCTTTATCCCAATTTGAAGAATTAAAAGAAAAATTTTCAACGATTCCAGGTTATCCGAACGGAGATTTCGTGAAAGTTCCTGCAGGTTGGCTCATCGAGCAATGCGGTTGGAAGGGAAAACAAATCGGAAATGTAGCGTCGCACGAACTGCAAAGTTTGGTGATTGTAAACAAAACAGGAAATGCTTCCGGAAAAGAAATTTTCGATTTCTCTACGATGATTATTGAGTCAGTAAAAGAAAAATTTGGGATCGAACTGGAAAGGGAAGTGAATATCATTTGATAATGTAATCATTTAATAATGTGATCATTTGAGAATGTGACAATTTGATAATTATAAATGCATTCACACCTTACCAAATTAGCGTATTACCAAATCACCAAATCATCACATCAACCAAATCACCACTTCAACTTATGAAAATAGCGGTTCTCGGCGCCGGAAATATGGGTTTATCTTTTTCGAAATCTTTTTTGAAGTATGAACTGATCAAACCGGAAAATCTCCATTTAGTTACGCGGAAAAAAGAAAAAGTTAATAAAATTTCCAGGAATTTTCCCGGTTCGAAAGTTTCTGTTTTTTCAGATTTAAAAACGATTGAGGCAGATTTGGTTATTATTGCGGTTAAACCTCAAGATTTTCAGTTCGTCGCAGAAAATATTTCCTTTCAATTTAAGGAAAATCAAATGGTGCTTTCGATTATGGCGGGAATAAAAATTGAGAAAATTCAGAAATTTTTAAATCATAAAAAAGTAGTTCGAGCCATGCCCAATTCGCCCACTCTTTTGGGAATGGGAATTACGGGTTATACGGCGGCAGAAGGAATTTCTTTTCCCGATCTCATGCAAATAGAAAGGTTTCTGAATTCTACCGGACGATCTGTTTATTTAGAAGATGAAAATCTTTTAGATGGCGTTACAGCGCTTTCTGGAAGTGGACCAGCTTACTTTTATTACATTGTTGATGCGATGATCAAAGCCGGAACAAAAATGGGAATCGAGGAAAATCTCGCCAAACTTTTTGTAAAGCAAACCATGTTGGGAGCGTATCATTTGATCAATAATTCAGAAAAAAGTTTAGAAGAATTGATTGAAGATGTCGCCTCAAAAGGCGGAACAACGGAAGCAGCTTTGAAGGTTTTTGATGAAAATGAGCTGAAAGAAACCTTGCGAAAAGGGATTTTAGCAGCAGAGAAGCGATCAAAAGAATTAAGTAATTAATTCCCTCATCCGCTATAAGTTGTAGGAAATGGAATGAATGTAAAATTCTAAAGAATTAATTTAAAAATATTTGTCTATTTGAAATTTTCTTCGTTATTTTGCACTCTCAAATATTCATAAGAAATAAGAACATCCAGATATGTCAAGAATTTGCCAAATAACAGGAAAGCGTGCAATGGTAGGAAACAATGTTTCTCACGCTAATAACAAAACGAAGCGTCGTTTTGAAATTAACTTATTAGAGAAGAAATTTTACCTTCCAGAGCAAGAGAAATCTGTAACACTAAAAGTTACTGCTCACGGATTGAGAATTATTAATCGAATCGGGATTGAAGAAGCGATCCTAAGAGCAACTAGAAACGGATTTATTAAATAATTAGAATCATGGCAAAAAAAGGAAATAGAGTACAGGTGATTTTGGAGTGCACAGAGCACAAAGAAACAGGTGTTGCAGGAATGTCAAGATACATCACGACAAAGAATAAAAAGAACACTACTGAGCGATTAGAATTGAAAAAATTTAATCCGGTTCTTAAGAAATACACCCTTCACAAAGAAATCAAGTAATTTTTTAAAAAAATAAAAGATGGCAAAGAAAGTAGTAGCAACGCTTCAAGGTGGTGCAGGTTCAAAAAAAATGACCAAAGTAGTGAAAATGGTAAAATCTGCTAAAAGTGGTGCTTACGTTTTCGAAGAGAAAGTAATGAACGCAGACGAAGTTGAAGGTTTTTTGAAAAAATAATTTTCTGCTTTAGCGAGAATATATAAAACTATCCGATTGGGTAGTTTTTTTGTTTTATCTTTGTTTGCAGTCCATGACGGGCAGGAAGTCTAAGTATTAAATTTGTAAATAGTAGAATGAGTTGGTATAAAAAGATCTTTAAGAAAGAAGAAAAAGAAACTTTAGATAAAGGTTTGGAAAAATCGAACCAAGGTTTTTTTGAAAAAATTTCTAAAGCAGTCGTCGGAAAAAGTACAGTTGATGATGAGGTTTTAGATGGCTTAGAAGAAGTACTCATTGCTTCAGATGTTGGTGCTTCTACTACGATAAAAATTATTGAAAGAATTGAAAAACGCGTCGCCAAAGATAAGTTTGTAGGTACTGATGAATTGAATCAAATTCTGCGCGAGGAGATTTCGGGTTTGTTATTAGAAAATCCACACGCGGCAACAGGGAATATCGACGAGTCTAAAAAACCTTATGTCATCATGGTTGTTGGCGTAAATGGCGTAGGTAAAACCACCACCATTGGAAAATTAGCGCATCAGTTTAAATCAGAAGGCAGAAAAGTTCTTTTGGGAGCTGCTGATACTTTTCGAGCGGCTGCAACTGAGCAATTAACGATTTGGAGCGAAAGAGTTGGTGTTCCGATTGTGAAGCAAAATATGGGATCAGATCCGGCTTCAGTGGCTTTTGATACGGTTCAAAGTGCTGTTGCAAATCATTCAGATGTGGTGATCATTGATACCGCAGGAAGACTTCATAATAAAGTCAATTTGATGAATGAGTTGACGAAGATTAAAAGAGTGATGCAAAAAGTAATTCCAGATGCACCACACGAAATTCTTTTGGTTTTAGATGGTTCCACAGGACAAAACGCTTTTGAACAGGCAAAACAATTTACTGCGGCGACCGAAGTTAATGCTTTGGCGGTGACCAAATTAGACGGTACTGCGAAAGGTGGAGTAGTAATTGGGATTTCTGATCAGTTTCAGATTCCAGTGAAATATATAGGAGTAGGTGAGAAAATGACCGACTTGCAATTGTTTAATGGAACAGAATTTGTAGATTCTTTTTTTAGAAAGCGAAATTAAATAGTATTATTTAATTTTTTTTTCTAAATTTATTTAATCATTCAGAAATTATTAACATTAAATTTTTTAAACTATGGGAATTTTAACTTGGATCATTTTTGGTCTTATCGCAGGTGCAATCGCTAAAATGATTATGCCAGGAAATCAGAATATGGGATGGCTTTTGACCATCATTCTTGGAATTGTAGGAGCCTATGTTGGTGCTTTTATTGGCCAGGTTTTAGGTTTGGGAGATGTTACAGGATTTAACTTCGGGAGCATGTTTTTGGCTATCGGTGGTGCGCTTTTAGTGCTATGGATTTATGGAATGGTAACCAAGAAAGGTTAATTAGTATTTAGTAAAAAAAATCCCGATTTGAAAATTCAAATCGGGATTTTTTGTGATCTTAATCGAATTTGATGTGGTACGGCATTTCCATCATCACACTGCTTTGTAATTTTGGATTGGTAATCTGTTCGAAAATCTTATAATTATCGAGGCCGATTTTATTTTTTATAATTCTTGCCGAGATTTCGTCTTCGCTCATGTCTTTAAATAACTGTTCGAATTTGCTTATTTTTTTCGGATAATTGGTAACACTGTACGTTTTTAAATTGGCTTTTTGTGCAGCAAAAGTAAGCGCGTCATTAATAGTACCCAATTCATCTACCAAACCAATTTCTTTTGCTCTTGTACCACTCCATACTCTTCCTCCACCGACTTCATCAATTTGGGCAAATGATTTTTTCCGGTTCACGGTTACAAAATGTACAAATCTTTTATAAGTTTGTTCCACGCTTTTGGTCATCATGGAAACGCCACCTGGAGTGATTCCGTTGATAGGAGAGTACATATTAGAATTGGCATTGGTATTAACTGCATAAGAATTTAAACCATTTTTATCTGCAATTTCTTTAAAATAAGGAATCATCCCGAATACACCGATGGAACCGGTTAAAGTGTTTGGCTCAGAATAAATTTTATCTGCAGCCATTGCAATGTAATAGCCGCCGGAAGCTGCGTAATCGCCAAATGATACAATGAGCGGTTTTTTCTTTTTCAGTTGTTGAAGTTCAAAAAGAATTTCATCAGAGGCATTGGCGCTCCCTCCTGGGGAATTAATTCGAAGAACAACTGCTTTTATTTTTTCGTTTTCTGCAATTTTTTTAATTTCTTTGATAAAATTTTCGGAGTAAATATTATCATAACCTTCACCGTTATAAATAGCACCCGAAGCGTATAGAATTGCAACTTGATTATCTTCGGTTTTGTTTTTCTCTTCTAAACTTGAAATATAAGTATTAAAAGATATTTTATTTAATTTGTCTTTTTCATTCAATTTTAATTGAGATCGTAATAAATCATCATATTCAGATTTCTGTATAAGTTTGTCGGCTAACTTATATTTAATACTTAAGTCAGGAATTATTCCGTAAAGGCTATCTACCACTGTCCGAAACTGTGCGGTATCCATTTTTCTGGCGGTTGCCATTTTTGTGGCGTTGGTGGTCCAAATGTCTTTTAATAAAGTAGAAAGCTGTTCTCTGTTTTCAGGCGACATGTCTTCTCTCATAAATGGTTCTACGGCAGATTTGTACTTGCCATGGCGAATAATTTCTATACCGATCCCATATTTTTCAGCAAATTTTTTCATGTACAAAACTTCTGTACTGAGTCCTTTCAAATCAATTCCACCCGAAGGATTCAGAAAATATTGGTCAGCCACAGATCCCAAGTAATACGCGGATTGGGAAACCACATTACCATATGCGTACACGAATTTGCCACTCTTTTTAAAGTCTTGCAGTGCAGTGCGAATATCATCAAGCTGGGTCATTCCGGCTTTTATTCCGTCGGTTTCTATACTGATGCCCTTAATTTTTTCATCGGTCTTCGCATTTTTAATTGCTTCGAGAATATCAAAAACCATAATGTTTTTTTCCTTTTCATTCAGCGAAAATAATTGGGGGTTATCTTCGTTAGGACTGTCTATAATTTGCGTTTTGAAATCTAATATTAAAACGGAATTGGTTTTTATATGGGGTTTTGAATCTGAGCTAAAAGTACTTGCTGCAATTATTACCACCAAAAATAGGAGAAAAACTGCGCCAACAATCATAATTGCGACTATATTTGCCAAGACATTCTTAAAAAAACTTTTCATAATTTTTTAAATATTTTCTAATATGTCGCAATATGAGGTCACTTTGTTACTCGGAAGCAATCTCGGGGATACAAAAAAAAATATCGAAACTGCATTGCATTATATCGAAAAAGAATTTGGTCCTATATTAAGGAGAAGTGATATTTTATTAACTAAACCCGTAGAGTTTGCTAGTAATAATATTTTTTGTAATATTGTAGTATTGATAAAAACACAATTTTCTCCTATTAAACTGTTGAATTTCATAAAAAAAATTGAGTTCGATATGGGGAGGATAGAAGATTCATCTGTTACAAATGCTTATTTAGACAGGATTATCGATATTGATATTGTTCTATATGGAGACCTTAAGTTTGACTGCAAAACTTTAAATATTCCTCATAAAAAACACTTGTACGAACGTGAGTTTTCGCGAAATTTATTAATGAGTATAAAAAGACATTAAAAACAACAAATATGAAATTAGGTTTATTTTTAGCAATAACCTTGCCTATTGCTTTCTATGCGCAAGATCGCTCAGGAGTTGCCACTAAGAATGAGTATCCCAATGCATACTCAAATGGTTCGGCGAAGGTAAGCTCTTTTACGAATTCATCCAGATTGTTCAAAGATTGGTCAATATCAGTAGGAGGTGGAGCTGCTGTTTTTCAAAATGCAGATTTATCATCTTTTTACGATGGCAAAGTTAATCTTGGCTGGAACGGATATGTGAGTATCGATAAACAAATCTCTCATACTTTCGGAATAAGTGTACTTTACCAAATGGGTATGCTTAACCAAAAGGGTCTTTTACCAGGAGCAGGTGGCGTTGCAGCAGGTGTCGCAACTGCATGGACAAAATATCAACAAGTTTCTATTTTGGGAGACATTAATTTTTCAAATTTACTTCGTCGCGTAGACAACCATTCTCCTTATAGATGGGCTCTACACGGTTATGGAGGAGTTGGTTTGCAAGGTTACAACACTTTGTTGTTAGATAATGACATGTCTAGATACAGTACAGTTCCAAAAAGAATTCCTATCGAAATTGATCAAAAATTAGGTTTTGATACGTTCTTTTACCAAATTGGAATGGGAGTGAAATATAATGCATCAAAATTAATTGATATCGAAGCGCGAGCGATGTATATTATTACTGGAGATGATTCGTTTGATGGCGGTGGAAATGGCAAAAATGCAATTCCTCGTTATAACGCAATTACAACAGGAAATTCTGACAATTTTGTTACGGTAAATTTAGGCTTGTCAATCAAGTTAGGGAAACATGATACACATCTGTCATGGTACGATCCATTGCAAGATATTCACAACCGCATCAATGTTTTGCAAAATTCACCTGATGAATTCATAGTTTGCGAAAAAGGTGATAAAGATAATGATGGCGTTTGCGACGATTGGGATCGACAATTAGATACTCCTGCAGGTGCGAGAGTTGATGGTGCAGGTGTAGCTTTGGATATGGATTTAGATGGAGTAATCGATCTTTATGACAAGTGCGTAACAGTTGCGGGTCCTGTAGAAAACAATGGATGCCCGATGAGTAGTCCGTCAAACAAATAATAACAGCGATCCTATTTTTTTAGTGGGTTTATTAACTGATAAATTCCGGGCCTGAATTAGTCAATGAGATTTTGCAATTCAGGTTATTATTCGCAAACATTTATAACTAATAATTACATTACAAATTAAAATACACATTATGAAACTAAATTTAGCAATCGTGGCCTTAGCTGTAGCTTTACCTACTGCTATCTTCGCGCAAGATTCGACAGCAGTTTCTACCGGAGGATATCCTAACGCATTCTCTTCAGGATCTGCAAATGTCTCACCGTTCACACAATCATCCAAGAGATTCAACGATTGGGCGATATCTGCAGGTGCAGGAGTACCATTGATGCAGTCATCCGATCTAACTTCAATAAAAGGTTTTGGGGCAGGTAAAAACTTGTACGGATGGTCTGCTTATGTTAGTATTGATAAAGCAATCACTCATGCTTTTGGTTTAAAATTGCAGTATGATAAAGGAGAAACAAGACAAGGATTTGTAAATACCAATGATAAAGTAGCTTCACCAACTGGAGCGGGCGCTAGAACTCAATATGATGCTATTTCTGTTTTGGGAGACATCGATTTTTCTAACCTTCTTCGAAGAGTAGATAATCACTCACCATTCAGATGGGCTCTACACGGTTATGCAGGAGTCGGAACTTTAGCGTACAGAGCATACAGACAAGATGCAGGTGCCGCTTACAATCAAAATTTGATTACAGAGGTGAAACCTTTTATTTTAGGAAGTTTCTTCGGTCAAGCTGGAGCTGGTATTAAATACCGCGCAACAAAATCAGTAGATTTAGAGGCGAGAGGAATGTATATCATATCTGGTGATGATAATTTTGATGGAGCAGGTGGAACATCTTACAACGGAAAAGTAAATGACAATCCTTCAGATAACATCATTAATCTAAGTTTAGGGGCAACTTTAAATTTAGGAAAACATGAATCACACCTTTTCTGGCACGATCCATTGCAAGAAATCTACTACAAATTAGATGTATTGGCGGATAAAAACCAAGATGTTGAAGTTTGTAAAAAAGGAGATGCAGATAATGACGGAGTTTGTGACGATTGGGACAGACAATTGGATACTCCTGCAGGTGCAAGAGTTGATGGTGCAGGTGTAGCTTTAGACACAGATCTAGATGGAGTTATTGATCTTTACGACAAATGTGTTACTGTTCCTGGTCCTGTAGAAAATAATGGTTGTCCTAAAAACGAAACCTCTGTTATTACCGACAATACAAGAACAATGGAAGGAATCGAATTCGATCTGAATTCTGACAAAATTCTTCCATCAAACACCCCAATTTTGAACAATGCAGTGAGTTATATTAACTCTTCTACTGGTTCATATAATGTAATTGGTGCTACAGATACAAGAGCTTCTGATGTTTACAATCAGAAATTATCTGAAAGAAGAGCAAATAGTGTTAAAAATTATTTGACCAAAAACGGAGTAGAAGCAGGTAAATTAAACGCAATTGGTAAAGGTGAAAAAGACCTTAAATATCCAGAATGTGAACCAGCTGACAAATGTCCAGAATGGAAAAACAGAGCAAACAGAAGAGTTTACTTTGAAGCAAAATAATTGATAAAAATTATATAATAAAAGTCACGCATTGCGTGGCTTTTTTTGTTTTCTGAAATTTCTTTACCTATTTTTACTCCATGATTTATCCACAGGATTTTCACCAACTCAAATTTCAAACCCTTAAACATTTTTGGGGATACGAAACATTTCGGGATTCACAGGAAGAAATTATCAATTCCCTTATTGATGGCAAAGATACATTGGCGCTTCTTCCAACTGGTGGTGGAAAATCGTTGTGCTACCAATTACCTGCTCTTATTTTAGAAGGAACTTGTCTCGTTATTTCGCCACTTTTAGCCTTGATGAAAGATCAAGTCTATCAACTCAAAAATAGCGGAATCGAAGCCGAATATTTATCTTCTGAACTCGATGACTTTGATGCAGAAATCATTTTTAACCGGTGTAAAAATGGATTAACAAAATTATTGTACGTTTCCCCAGAACGCCTTACAAACAGGACTTTTTTGCAAAATCTCGAAGAAATTCAAATCTCTTTTTTAGCAGTTGATGAAGCGCACTGTATTTCAGAATGGGGACAAGATTTTCGCCCGAGTTATCAGAATATTAAGCAATTTCGGGAGAATCTAAAAAATATTTCTGTGTTGGCTCTTACTGCAACGGCAACAGCAAAAGTTTTGGCCGAAATTCAGCAGAAATTAAGTTTAAAAAATGCCAATATATTTCAGCGCAGTTTTCGTCGAACGAATATCAAAATGATCGCAGACAAAATTGCTGATAAATACGAAATGGTTTTAAATATTATGAAATACAATAATTCTTCCGGAATTATTTATGTCAGAAGCCGCAAAGAAACAGAAGAACTGACGAAATTTCTGCAAAGAAACCAAATCCAAAACGTTGATTTTTTTCATGCAGGTTTACCTTTAAAAGAAAAAAATGCCAAACAAAAATTATGGATTCAAAGTCCTAATCATGTTTTGATTTCTACCAATGCTTTTGGGATGGGAATCGATAAAGATCAGGTTCGTTTTGTAATTCACTTTTCGCCCGCACAGTCGATTGAGAATTATTACCAGGAAATTGGTAGAGCAGGTAGAGATGGTTTAGAGTCTTATGCTTATTTGCTGTGGAATGAGCAGGAATTAACCAATTTTGATCAAATTCTAAGAAATCAAATTCCCTCGAAAGCAGAGTTTTTAAAGATTGTATCTTATCTATATTCCACGTTTCAAATTGCAGAAAATGATCTGCCCGAAAATATTTTTCAACTTCATATTCAAAGGATTCAAAATTTCACGAAAACTTCTTTGGCTAAAATTAGAAATGTATTGAATTTTCTCCATAATCAGGAATTTATATTTTTTAACAGCAACCAATCGCTTTCTTCTTTGGAGTTAAAAATGGCTCCAGAGGAACTCGAGCTGCTTTCCCAAAATGACTCTTATTTTATCGAACTTTTACTTCGTACATTTTCGGGTTTTACGACACACAAAATTATGTTCAGTGAGAAAACGCTGAGCAATAAAATAAACTCCGATCCGCATTTGATCAAAGAACGCCTCAAGGAACTGCAGCGAAAAGGCTATTTAGAATATATTGATGGCGCGTTATCAAGTATTAAATTTTTGAAACCTCGTGAAGACCGTCATTTCAATGGTAAATACTGGAATCTTTTTGAGCAGATTCAAAAAAACAAATTGCAGAAATGGGAAGAAATGAAATTCTTTGTACAAGATTCTGATTTTTGCAAGATGAAATTAATTCTCTCTTATTTTGGGGAGAAAAATGTGAAGAACTGTGGTCAATGTTCAGTCTGTGAAAAGCAGAAAGAGAGCGTTTTTGGCAGAAACATTTCTGCAGAGATCCTGCAAGTTCTTCAACATAAACCATCTAATGTAGAAGAAATTGCCATTAAACTCAATTATTACGAAAAAGAAAACATTCTAGAAAATCTTATTTTTCTTTTAGATTCTGGTCAGGTGAAAATGCTGAATTTCCGAACGTATATGATAAGCTGATCGATTTTGAAATCAAACCTTGTTATTTTTGATAACAATTAATTTTTTATTCTCCTTTAAATTTATAATCTCCTTTATTCCTTTTAAAAATGAAACCATTAAAAATAATATTCTTCGGAACTCCTGAATTTGCAAAATCGTGTTTAGAAGCGATTCATCATTCTTCGCATGAGGTTGTAGGTGTGGTAACTGTTGCAGATAAAGCAAGTGGTCGCGGACAAAAAATGAATCAATCTGCGGTGAAAGTTTTTGCAGTGGAAAATAATCTCACCCTTTTTCAACCCGAAAAATTACGAAATCCAGAATTTTTAGAGGAAATTTCCAATTTAGATGCCGATGTTTTTGTGGTTGTCGCTTTTAGAATGATGCCCAAAATTTTATTTGAAAAACCAAGGTTGGGAACTTTTAATCTTCACGCTTCCCTGTTACCGGATTATCGTGGAGCTGCACCGATTAATTATGCGATCATTAATGGCGAGAACAAAACTGGCGCTACAACATTCTTTATCAATGAAAAAATCGATGAGGGAAATATTTTATTGCAGGAAGAATTAGAAATTTATCCGGATGAAAATGCGGGTGCTCTTCACGACCGTCTCATGGCAATGGGTGCGCAACTTATTGTGAAAACATTAGATGGTTTGGCTGCAAACACCATTCAGGAAACACCGCAAACAAATGTTGAACACCCCAAAAATGCTTTTAAAATATTCAAAGAAGACACGAAAATTAATTGGAATGGCAGCTCCGAAACCGTTCATAATTTTGTTCGCGGTATGTCGCCATATCCATGTGCTTTCACCAATTTAAAGATTGGCGAGGATGAAAAATCATTAAAAATATATCGCGGAAAAATTGAAATTGACGCGCATGAAAATACTCCCGGAACTTTAGAAATAGATAAACATCGATTTAAAATTTTCACAGAAGATGGTTTCTATCTTCCCGAAGAAGTGCAACTTGAAGGAAAAAAAAGAATGTCGGTGAAGGATTTTTTAAATGGTTTTCAGCATTTCGACCATATTTCTATGGCTTGAATCAGTTGCGGTTTTTAAGTAAAATCCAACCTTTATAGGAAACCGGTAGATTCGTGTCAGGTTCAGTCCAGTTCAGGATGTACCAATAATTTCCTGTTGGCAACGCACGTCCTTTTGATTTTCCGTCCCAAATAAACTGTTGGTTTTGTGATTGAAAAACGCGAGTTCCGTACCGATCATAAATCGAAATACTCACGTCTTTTTTAATGTTAAGATCTGAGTAATCGAGATGATCATTGTACCCATCATTATTTGGGGTAATTGCGTTGATTAAGTTAATAATTAAGAATTCTTTTTCGACAATCTCACATTTTGCAAAATCTCTCACAAAAATCTTGTGAAGTCCACGTGGAATATTTGTAAAAACATTTGAAGTCTGATAATTGCCACTATCCAAAGCATATTCATACGGAGGATTTCGCCCAGTTACAAAAATGGTTGCCGTACTTCCCGTTACTTCAATATTAACAATTTGCGGGAGTTGTGCGGCGATTACTTTTACCGGTTGAATGAGTGAACAACCATTCATCGAAGTTAATTCTACCGAATAATTCCCAACCGGAATGTTATCTACGAAATTGATCGTTGCGCCTTGAGCGATGATCGTTCCGTCTTCGCGCACCCATTTATAATTTTTATATCCTAGTTCAGCTTCTAATTTTGCGGTGCTATTTTGGCAGATAATCTGATCACGGAGAATTAGGGATTTTTTAGGGGTATAAAAATGTAAAGTTTGTTTTGTTTTTGCACAACTTCCGCTTTCAACTTCTACATAAATATTGGTATCTGCAGTGTAAGAAAATGAGTCGGAAAGAGGGATTAGATGATCTGAATCCTGATAATATTTAACTAAAAAATAATCTTTAAGATTAGGGATAATTTGCGCATTCAGGTCTTGCAATTTGACGATAATCGGATTTCCATTATTATCATTACAAAATGTTTTTTCTAAAATCACTGGCTTTTCGGCAAATTCAATTTTAATGGAGCCTATTTGTTTGCACCCAGAATCGTCGATCATTACGTCGTAATTTCCCGGCGTCGTCACGGTATAAGTTCCGAAAGTTGCGCCAGGAATTAAAACGTTGTTTTTAAACCATTGATAAGTTGCACCCGGAGTTGTGGCATTTAATGGTAAGGTAGAGTTTTCACAGAGTGCGGTTCCGGTGGAAAGA
Organism: Kaistella chaponensis; assembly: GCF_900156725.1. Lineage (GTDB taxonomy): Bacteria > Bacteroidota > Bacteroidia > Flavobacteriales > Weeksellaceae > Kaistella > Kaistella chaponensis. The sequence continues at coordinate 229,012 of NZ_FTOI01000002.1, forward strand.
AGACGGTCTGTTCCCAGATCTTTATTCCCCAGAAAACTTCCAGCTCTCAGAAAAACTGCGGAATCAAAAAGTCCTGTGGAGTCACCATGGTCTGCGATGACTAATTTAATATGGTATTTTACGCCAATATCAACATTTGCTTTTGCAGACAGAATTTTAGTTTGCCCATTGAAATTTGTTGGAGTTTGTACATCGTTGTAACTTCCGAAATAATTGCTGTTTTGAGGACAACCAGCAGAAGCATTAATGGTAAGCGTAGAAACTGGGATGTTGGTTCCAGGAACTACCGCGATATTCAAGTATGGATCTGGAGTGTTGGCTTTTTTAATAAGAAAGGCAAAAGCATCGGAATATCTACAATTTCCTTCTCGATATTCTTCAGAAAGAAACATGTAATCAAAACTGATTTTATTGCTTTTCAAAGCGGTAAAATCGAATTCTAAAACCGTTGCATTGAGAATATTATCGTAATTCAAATTAGATTGCGCGAGGACATCGATTAAATCTTGATCTCCGCCCCAATTCGAATTAGCAAACGGGCTGTTTCGATCTGCGGTTTGAATAAAGGAGTTCGGACCAACACCTGCTAAAGCGCTTCCAGTGGAAAGAATAATTCCTTCAGACATCTCAAAATTGGTCCCGTTTTTATTAAAGTAACCGAAACTTTTATCTCCAAAGCCGAAATCAAATCCAGTAACGGTGACATTATCTACAGCTATACATGTGGCATTTTGGCTGCCAAAAAAAACATCTTTCACCAGCTGATCTGCAGTGTAATTCGTATTTACACTGATGTTTTGTGCATGTAAGATCGAGAAGCCCAATGTGAAGATCAGGCTGAAAATAAAAGTAAAAATGGAGCTAAATTTCATGTGTGAAAGTGGAATGCAAAAATAGGCCTTATTAACCGAAAAAAAAATCTCTCCTTCTATTTTTAGAAAGAGAGATTTTTATGATTATTCTAATGTAATTAAGTAAGACTTACTCTTACGAAACCAACCACTTTTAGATCGCCATTTACAGATTTTACATAATCTGCAACAGACATGTTTCCGTCTTTAATAAAAGCTTGGTGAATCAAAGTATTGTCTTTGTAGAATTTCTGCATTTTCCCTTTTAAGATATTATCAATGATGTTTGCAGGTTTTCCTTCTTTAACCAATAATTCTTTTTCGATTTCTAATTCCTTGTCGATCGTTTCTTGAGAAACCATTGTTTCATCCAAAGCGATTGGATTCATTGCAGCAACCTGCATAGAAACCGCTTTTGCAACTTCAGCAGCACCATCTACATCGCCAGAAAGTGAAGTAATTGCAGCAATTTTATTTCCTGCGTGGATGTAAGCTCCTAAAAATGGCCCTTCAATTCTTTCGAAAGATCCGATTTCGATTTTCTCTCCGATAAGACCTGTTTGTTCAATCAACTTATCTGCAACAGTCATTCCGTGAAAATCAGAAGCGAAAAATTCTTCTTTATTAGCATAAAAAACAGCCTGCTCAGCAAGTTCGTGAGCTAACTCAACGAAATTGTCATTTTTTGCAACGAAATCTGTTTCGCAATTCAAAGCGATGATCGCACCCATGGTGTTATCTTGGTTTACTTTTGCAATTACAGCTCCTTCGTGAGAATCTCTATCGGCTCTGTTTGCAGCAACTTTTTGTCCTTTTTTTCTAAGGTTTTCAATTGCTTTATCAAAGTCTCCTTCAGCTTCTACCAAAGCTTTTTTACAGTCCATCATTCCTGCTCCTGTAATGTTTCTTAATTTCGCTACATCTGCAGCAACCGGTGTATACATATATTTATTTTTTTATATTAAAATTTTGATTAATTTAGCTTTTTTAGGGCGGTGCAAAGATAATAAATTTCACACAAACTAAAAAGAAGATTTACTCGTTCTAACTAAAATTGTATCCGCTAAAAAATCCTTGTTTTTATGTACAAATATTTATTCATTTTCGGCCTGTTTTTTTCTTCGTTAGCTTGTGCGCAATCTACCTATACTGCTGGACAAGTTGAAAAAAGTACAGATCCACAAGTTATCGCTAATTTCATTAAATTCAATCCAACCCATCCCAGAACTCCAGAATTTAAAAGAAAGTTATTGGCAGTAATCAATAATGATAAATCACCTGCTCAAAAGGCTGCAGTGGCAAAACCTACCGTGAAAGCCATTAATACAGAAAAATTGGAAAAGGCGGTTAACCGAGGCAATGCAAAAGGAGAATCTTCAGAAAAAAATAAAAGAACTGCCGAATTGCTTACGCATATTTTCAGTAACGATGTTTCCGGAACTACTGCGTATGTGCAGATTATCAATAAATCGAAGTGTAATTTGATCGTAAAAATCAGCGGAAAAAAATTCTACAATTTAGATGTTCCTGCTCGCAATCAGAACTTTGTTTTAGTTGATAAAGGAAATTATATTTTGACAACTTCCGTTTGCGATGCGAAATATTCTTCCAGCAAAAACATCAACAAAGATATTGTTGTAACCCTGAATCCTCCCAAATAAAAAGGATTTTTCTTATTTTGGAAAGTGATGAAAATCTTTGGTCAGTTCCAAATATTCCTCACTATAAACGCGGGGAGATTTTTCAATCGTAAATTCTTCTTCTAAAATCTCTTTTTGATCAAAACCAAATTCGAGAATTAACCGCTTAGGTGAAGAATTTTTGATGCCAAAAATCTGAACTTTTCGGGAAAGAAAGAGCTTGTTTTTGTGACAAATTTCAATAAATTCAACGCCAGATTCAGCTGGAATAATCACCGACAATTGGCCTTTTTTTGATAATTTTTCAGCAGATTTTTCAATTAAATTTTCAAAGGTAAGTTCAGTTTGTTGTCTTGCCAAAATATCTTTTCCCGAGGAATTTTCTTTAAAATAGGGCGGATTTGAAATAATTAGATCAAATTTGTTTCTTGATTGAAAGTTTTTGAAATCCTGCAATTTTGCCCCAAGTCGCTCATGAAAAGGAGATTTATTGAAATTTTCTTCTGCGAGATTCACGGCATCTTTGCTGATGTCTAAAGCAAGAATTGTTGCGGTGACATTTCTTTGAGCCAACATCATCGCCACTAAACCAGTTCCTGTTCCTACTTCCAGAATTTTTTGCGCGTTTTCTACCCTTGATAAAGCGCCCAGTAAAACACCATCAGTTCCTACACGGAAAACGAGTTGTGACTGATTGATGCTGAAGTTTTTAAACTGGAAAATTTTCATCTAGGAATTATACATTACAAATTGGTTGGAAGTAAAATCGTAAACGTTGTTCCATTTCCCACGACCGATTTTACTGAAATTTCACCTTTATAATCTTCAACCATTTTTCTCACCATCGTTAAACCAAGTCCTGTTCCGCTTGTTTTTGAGGTGAAATTAGGCTCAAAAATGCGATCATATAAATCCTCGGAAATTCCGATTCCATTGTCTTCAACAGTTATGATTATTCGTTTTTGGCGTTGTTCCAAATCAACATTTATGATGTTTTCACGGTCGTCGTGGCGTGCTTGTCTCGCGTTTGCAACAAGATTTGTAACAATTCGGGATAAATATATTTTATCCATTTTAATCATAATATTTTCAGCGTTTGCATGAAAATAAATTTTTTCGTCACTAAAAATATTGATGATGTTTTTTATTTCCCGGTTAAGATTGAAAACCTTGTTGTTTTTTTCGGGGAGCTGTGCAAACTGGGAAAAAGCGCTTGCAACTTTCGCAACCAAATCAATCTGATCTGCAATAGTTTTGCTCAAATGTTTTACTTTTTCTCTAATTTCGGGATCATTGGGATCAAATTTTCGCTCAAAATTTTGAATGGTCAATTTCATCGGTGTTAATGGGTTCTTCACTTCATGTGCGACCTGTTTTGCCATCTCGCGCCACGCTTCTTCTTTTTCCTTGAAACTGAGGCGCTCCTTCTGTTCTTTGATCTGAAGAATCATTTTGTTGTAGGCTTTCACCAATTGACTTAACTCATCACGCTCATAATAGCGAATTGCTTGTGGATCTTTATCGAAAAGAGTAATTCGGTTAATTAATTCTGAAAATTTGGTCACTGCTTTGGTTAAATTGTTAGAAATAATCCAACTTAACCAAATTGCAAATGCGATGATAAATAAATTGACGATTAAAATGTAATTCACATACTTGTTGAACACATTAAAATAGGATCCATCATTATGATAAAAAGGAAAATATACAATTGCAATGGGTTCCAGCATATTGTTTTTGAGAATCATGTAAGACGAGGTGATGTTCGCATCGGTCTTTTTATCGTATTTCTGAAAATCAACTCTTCGATCACTTGTGAGAACTTGATTGACAATAGAAAGCGGTATTTTTTTCTCCGCCAAAAGATGGCTGTCTTTGTTGGAAATTAAAAGGTTTCCGTTCAAATCATAAATCACGATATCCTGATTATTGGTATCAGCGATTTCGAAAATTTCATTGTTTAAAATAGTGGATAAATCTGCCGTTTCTACTTGAGTGTGGCTCACTCCATAATCCAATGCAGACATCATCGATTCCGAATTTTTCTGCATATCTGTGCGGCTTTGTTCTACCGCATTATTTTTTAAAATAAAGAAGGAAAGAATAGAAGAAGCTAAAATACTAAGCAGACAGATGAGCATAAACCCACCGAATACTTTGTTTCTTAAGCTATAACCTTTGTATTTAGAGAACGACATTTTTTTTCATCAATTTTGTTACATATTTACCAATGATGTCGAATTCGAGGTTAACCATTTCACCAATTTTTAAATTTTTCATATTGGTAAATTCCCATGTGTAGGGAATTATTGCAACTGCGAATTGACCTGTATTACTTTCGGCAACCGTCAAACTTATTCCATTTACCGTAATTGAACCTTGAGGAACGGTGGTAAATTCGTAATTTTCATCGTATTGAATGGTAATTAGATAACTGCCTTCCTTATCTTCAATATTTTTTACCGTGCCGGTTTTATCAACATGACCTTGAACAAGATGTCCGTCAAGTCTTCCATCGAACTTCAAACAACGTTCCAAATTCACTTCAGTTCCTATATTCCATTCCTTAAGGTTGGTTTTTTCTAAAGTTTCTGCAATGGCGGTTACGCTGTATTGATCATCTGAAATTTCAACGACAGTAAGGCAACAACCGCTGTGCGCTAAACTTTGATCAATTTTTAATTCTGCCGTAAATGGGCAGCTTAAGGTAATGTGAATGTTTTCTGCGCGTTTTTCAATTTTTTCAACGATAGCAGTAGCTTCAATAATTCCTGTGAACATAAAATAAAGTTTTTTGGTGAAAAATTGTAAGTTTAGAAATAAAATGACATAGTTATTTCTATTTTCCTAAATTTGTGAAATTCTATTAATTTTCAAAGATAATTAAAAATGAGTCCGAAACAGCATAAAGTAAGAGTGGGAATTTCAATTGGAGATTTCAATGGCATTGGTCCCGAAATCATCATGAAAGCTCTAAAAGATAAAACAATTACCGATTTTTTCACTCCAATTATTTTTGGTTCTGGCAAGTTGTTTACCTATCAGAAAAATATTTTTAAACTGAATCACAACTTTAATTATATCACCGAAACTTCGCAAGCGCAAAGTGATAAAATCAATATGGTGAATCTTTGGAAAGATAATGTGAACGTAGATTTGGGAAAACCGACGGAAGAATCTACCAAAATGGCAATCGATTCATTGGAAGCGGCAACAATGGCTCTCATCAATGGCGAAATTGATGTTTTGGTTACGGCGCCCATCAATAAAGAAGAAATGATGAAAAATGGTTTTGTTCACGCAGGACATACTGGTTATTTGGAAGAAAAATTTGGTAAAAAAGGATTAATGTTTTTGGTCACTGATGATTTAAAAGTTGCAGTATCTACCCATCATATTCCAATTGTTCAAGTCGCTGAAAATATTTCGAAGGAAAAAATAAAAAAACAAATCAAGATACTTAACCAATGTTTGATTGAGGATTTTCAAATAGAAAGGCCAAAAATAGCGGTTCTAGGTTTAAATCCGCATGCAGGAGACGGTGGTGCGATTGGGAACGAAGAAATTGAAATCATCGAGCCTGCAATTCGTGAATTGTTCGAGAACGGGATTTTAGCTTTCGGACCTTTTCCGGCAGATAGTTTTTTCCAGCCCAATAAGTATAAAAATTACGATGCGGTTTTAGCGATGTACCACGATCAGGGTTTGGCTCCATTTAAAACTTTGGCTTATGAAGAAGGGGTAAATTTCACTGCGGGATTACCATTTATCAGAACCTCACCCGATCACGGAGTTGCTTATGATATTGCGGGAAAAAATATTGCAGATGAACAAAGTTTTAGCGAGGCAATTTTCATGGCAATCAAAATTTTCAAAAACAGATTAGAGTATAACGATTTGATGAACAGCAGGATGCGACCAAGAAGAAACAATTCTTCGCATGTTGTAGACGAAGATTTACCACCCGAAAAGAATCATTAAAAATAAGAAAATAGTAATTCTGCAATATTTGTTTTGAAAATCATTTGTAATATTAAAAAATTTGCATATTTTTGCACACTCATTTTATGGACAGACTAAGAAACTACGATGTCGTGTTTTCGGGACTGAAAAACGGAAAACACCAATTCCAATTTGAGATAGATAAGAAGTTCTTTCAACTTTTCGATACGGAACAGGAATTTACAGAACCACAGATTGTTGCTGATGTTTTAATGGAAAAACACACAACTTTCTTAGAATTTTGGATTAAAACTGAAGGTACGGTTAATCTGATTTGTGATCTCACAAATGACCATTTTGATCATCCTTTAGAAAACGAAATGAAGGTTTTGGTAAAATTCGGAGAAGAATATGATGACAGTGAAATTTATGTAATTACAATTCCAAGCAAAGACCACGCATTCAATATAGCGCAGTTGATTTATGAAAATGTAATGTTATCGATACCAATGAAAAAAGTTTCTCCGCATATTTCTAAAGAAGATTTAGAAATATTAGAAAAATTCAGTCCGAAAGTAGAAATGGTAGAAGAACCGAAAAGCGACCCGAGATGGGAAGCATTGAAGCAATTAAAAGATAATAATAAATAGTTTAAAATGATGAGGATTGAGCAATCAACGACTCATCGCTCATCAAATTAAAAATATAAGAAATGGCACATCCTAAAAGAAGACAATCCTCAACAAGAAGAGATAAGAGAAGAACACACTACAAAGCAGTAGTTCCTCAATTGGCAAAAGACGCAACTTCAGGTGAAATGCACTTGTACCACAGAGCACATTGGTCTGATGGAAAAATGTATTACAGAGGCAAAGTTGTAATGGAAAAAACAGCAGAAGCTACAGAAGAAAACTAGGCCTAAAAATTAGATAAACTTCGGTTTTATACTAAAACCACTCGATTTTTTCAATTTTGAGTGGTTTTTTGTTGTTTTTTAGTATCTTTGGCATTATAAATAAATACCAATTATATGGACATTAAAGACATACAGAATCTTATTAAATTTGTGTCTAAAGCGGAAGTTTCCGAAGTAAAATACAAAACTAAAGATTTCGAAATCACCATTAAAACTCCACTTGGAGGAAACGAAATGACGTATATGCAGCAACCTGCTGTTTATCATTCTGCACCACAGCAACACGTTTCGCAGGCACCTGCTCAAGTTTCTGCACCGGTTGCAGATGCACCTGCAGCAGCAAATGTTTCTGATGATAGCAAATTCGTTACCATTAAATCTCCAATGATTGGGACTTTCTATAGAAAACCCGCTCCAGACAAGGACGTTTTTGTAAATGTTGGCGACGAAGTTTCTACTGGTAAAGTAGTTTGCGTTATCGAAGCAATGAAATTATTCAACCAAATCGAATCTGAAATTTCAGGAAAAATCGTGAAAATTTTGGTAGACGATATGACGCCTGTAGAATACGATCAGCCTTTATTCTTAGTAGATCCTTCTTAAAAAATTTTAAATTATAAATTGTAGATTTTAAGTGAAATTTCATTTAAAATAATTTAAAATTCAGAATTTAAAATTTAAAATATCAAAAAGATGTTCAAAAAAATATTAATAGCCAACCGCGGTGAAATTGCAATGCGGATTCTTCGTACCTGCAAAGAAATGGGCATTAAAACCGTTGCGGTTTATTCTACTGCTGATAAAGACAGTCTTCACGTACGTTTTGCAGATGAAGCAGTTTGTATCGGTCCTCCTGCGAGTAAAGATTCTTATCTGAAAATTTCAAATATTATTGCAGCTGCAGAGATTACCAATGCAGATGCGATTCATCCAGGATACGGATTTCTCTCAGAAAATTCAAATTTCTCCAGAATTTGCCAGGAAAACGGAATTAAATTTATTGGCGCAACTCCAGATCAAATCGATCGAATGGGAGACAAAGCCAATGCAAAAGCGACCATGAAAGAAGCCGGCGTTCCTTGTGTTCCCGGATCTGAAGGTTTGATCGATGGATATGAACAAGCTGCAGTTTTAGCTGCAGAAATGGGTTATCCTGTCATGATTAAAGCAACAGCAGGTGGTGGCGGAAAAGGAATGCGCGGTGTTTGGAAAGCGGAAGATCTTCATGAATTATGGGATTCTGCAGTTCAGGAAGCAACTGCTGCTTTTGGAAATGGCGGAATGTACATGGAAAAACTGATTGTGGAACCGCGACATATTGAAATTCAAATTGCGGGTGATCAATACGGAAAAGCTTGTCACTTATCGGAAAGAGATTGTTCTGTACAGCGTAGAAATCAAAAATTGACAGAAGAAACACCTTCACCATTTATGACGGATGAACTTCGTGAAAAAATGGGCGCTGCTGCAGTAAAAGCTGCAGAATATATCGCGTATGAAGGAGTAGGAACCATCGAGTTCTTAGTGGATAAAGACCGCAATTTCTATTTCATGGAAATGAATACCAGAATTCAGGTAGAACATCCGATCACAGAGCAGGTTGTTGATTATGATTTGATTCGCGAGCAGATTCTATTAGCTTCGGGAACCGCAATTTCAGGAATTAACTATTTGCCAAAACTTCATTCAATCGAATGTAGAATCAATGCAGAAGATCCTTTCAATGATTTCAGACCTTCACCAGGAAAAATTACAGAATTGAATATTCCCGGAGGACATGGAATTCGTGTAGATACTCATGTTTACTCAGGTTACACGATTCCGTCTAATTACGATTCGATGATTGCGAAGTTGATTACCACTGCACAAACACGTGAAGAGGCGATCGCAAAAATGAAACGTGCATTAGAAGAATTTTACATTGAAGGCGTGAAAACGACCATTCCTTTCCATAGACAATTAATGGAAAATCCTGATTATTTGGCAGGAAATTACACTACAAAATTCATGGAAGATTTTGTGATGGATAATAAATTTAATTATTAGAAGTTTTTTTACTTTATTTATAGATGCCTCTTTTTTGAGGCATTTTTTGTTTTATAAAATTTCGATTATTATCATTAAATTTGTAAAAAGTAAATTTATGTCAGAAATAGAAGTCTTAAAAAATTCTCAATATTATATTGATTTAGAAAATCAACACGGCGCTCATAACTATCATCCACTTCCCGTGGTTTTAGAAAAAGGAGAAGGTGTTTATGTTTGGGATGTCGAAGGAAAAAAATACTATGATTTTCTTTCCGCTTATTCTGCGGTGAATCAAGGTCATTCTCATCCAAAAATTTTGGCAGCATTAATTGCACAGGCGCAAACTTTAGCTTTAACTTCCCGTGCTTTTTACAATAATGTTTTAGGTCCTTACGAAAAATATGTTACTGAGTATTTTGGGTTTGATAAAGTTTTGCCCATGAATACTGGCGCCGAAGCTGTAGAAACCGCCATTAAATTATGTCGAAAATGGGCTTATGAAAAAAACGGCATTGAAGAAAATGAAGCAACAATTGTGGTTTGTAAAGGAAATTTTCATGGTAGAACAACCACCATTATTTCTTTTTCAGATGATGACAACGCTCGAGATAATTTCGGTCCATACACTGGTGGATTTGTAAGTATTCCTTACAATGATATCAAAGCTTTAGAAGAAGTAGCGAAAGATAAAAATGTCATCGGATTTTTGGTAGAACCTATCCAAGGTGAAGCCGGAGTTTACACACCAGATGAAGATTTTATTGCAAAAGCGCAAGAAATTTGTCATGCTAATAATATGTTATTTATCGCAGATGAAGTTCAAACCGGAATTGCCCGTACTGGAAGTTTATTGGCAGTTTGCGGAAATTGTTCTTGTGAAAATCAATGCGAACGACAATTGACCTATACCAAACCAGATATTTTGATTTTAGGAAAAGCACTTTCCGGCGGAGCTTATCCAGTTTCTGCAGTTTTAGCAGATGAACACATTATGGAGGTTATCAAACCTGGTCAACATGGTTCTACATTTGGGGGAAATCCTATTGCTGCGAAAGTAGCAGTTGCTGCGCTGGATGTAGTTGCGGAGGAGAATTTAATTCAAAATGCACGTCGATTAGGGAATTTATTCCGACAAGAAATGAATCGCATCATCGAAAAGACAGATTTAGTTGTAAAAGTTCGGGGGAAAGGTTTGTTAAACGCAATCATCATCAATGATACTCCAGAAAGCGAAACCGCTTGGAATCTTTGTGTAAAGTTGAAAGAAAACGGATTACTCGCAAAGCCAACACATGGAAATATCATTCGTCTTGCGCCACCTTTGGTTATTACAGAAGAGCAAATTTTAGAATGTGTAGCCATTATCGAGAAAACGATTATGGAATTTAAGAAGTAGATTTTTTTAAGATCGCTTCATAAAATTGTAGATAATTATTGGACATCACTTTATAATCATATTGTTTTGTCCAATTTTTTATTTTTAAGGATATTTCTTCTTTATTTTCCCCGTAAAATTTCATTTTATTTTTAAAGAATTCCGCCATTATTTGAGGCTCGAAATTTTCAAAATAAAAAGCAACATCACCACCAATTTCCGGAAGACTTGTAAAAGTCGACAGAAAAACCGGTTTCCCAAAAGCCATCGCTTCAATGGGAGGAATACCAAATCCTTCCGCAATGCTTGGGTGACACATCGCACTACAGTTTTGAATAAGCGCATATTTTTCCTCTTCAGAAACATTTTTTAGAAAATGAACTCTGTCTTGCAAATTCAACTCTTTTATTCTGTTTCGTAAATTTTCCGCGTACGGATTTCTTTCGTCTGAAGCGATCAATACCAAATCTTCATCAATGAAAGGAAGCATTTCTATTAAAGAAAGCTGATTTTTTTTATCGAACAAAACGCCAATATTCAGGATGTATTTTTTTTGATTAAAAAATGAAAATTTCTCCAAATCATACATTAGATCTTCGGGAAGTTCCACGCCATTATGAATGACGACGATCTCCTTTAATTTATTAAACGTAAGAAGGTGTTTGTTTTCCAGCACATCTTTTTTAGCATACTCTGAAATACAAACTAAATAATCTGTGTTTTTCAGATTATTGTTTACTTTTCGCAGCATTTTCCTTTTCTTCTTTTCTGAAAGATTTTCATGTAGAAAATTGAGATCGTGAAGGGTGACTACTTTAATTGATTTTTTATAATTCTTTTGAAAGTAAGATGACAATTGATGGCTTACGTGAATAATGTCGAAACTGGAACTAAAATTTTCATAAAATTTATACCAATTTTTCCACTCAATTTTATTGGAAAGTTTAAAGTCTAAGGCTGAAAAATCCCCAAAATAAGTAATGTCAAATTGTTTATTTTTATTCTCAGAACCTTTTGCCAGATTCCGGAAAACATTGGCAATCCCGGAATATGGATAGCGAAGACGTTCTAGATCGAGAAGTATTTTTTTCTTCATTTGAAAATTTTATTCATAAGAGCTTCCTCTAATTTTGGATCGTGATTATTCTGAAAATAGGAAATCGCTTCATTTTTTGTTCGATCGTAAAAAATTTGATCTGTTAATAGCCGATTAATATCTTCGGCGAAAATTTTCGGATCATCGCTGACTAAACATCCGTTTTCTTTTTTATTCACCAATCCGTCAACACCTCTTCTGTTCGTAACTACTGGAATTCCATAAGAAAGTGCTTCGATGACCTTGATTTTAATTCCTGTTCCGCTTAACATAGGACAAATTGCAACTCTGGAATTTCTATAAAAATCATCAAGATCATCAACCATTCCATATTTAACTACATTTTCGTAGTCGCCTATCTCGCTGCAGATCCTTCCAATAATATGAATTTTTACATCTCTTAAAAAAGGCAAAACTTCTTTCAGAAACCAATTGATTCCTGCAATATTATGTGGGTTTTTACTTGCAACGTAAATTACATCATAAGTTGCAGTCCTTTTTTCTTTATTAAAATTTAAAGGGAAAGAGACCGGAATTAAAGTCACTTTTTTATCGGTAAACTGTTCGAAAATATATTCCTCTTCCACTGAATAGGTCCAGATCTCATCAAATTTTCTTAGGATCTGTATCTCATTTTGAAAGAGTTTTCCAATTTTATCGGTTTTTTTTCTGCTTTGAGCTGTAATGAAATCATGGGTGTCAATAATTAGATAAGGACCTTTTGAAATGCCATCTATGACTTGTGCCCATGAAGCATAACTGATTATTATGATATCGTACTTTTCTTTATTAATAAAATTTTTAACCTTATTTCTTAAAATAGGATTTGTAATATCGATAGAAGTACCTTTTAATAATTTCGGAATAATATTAAGAAGTTTATATTGAAAAAATGCTTTTAATTTATTGGTTTTTGACCCTTTTCGATTAATAAGATGAAGATTGACGTTAGGGTATTGCGATACAAATTTTTCTTTATTGATCTCGTCCCAATCTCCCCAATCTCCGATAGAAAGAAAATCTACGTCATAATTTGATGATAGTCTTTGCAGATAGTGCAGCATTTGACTGGCTCTTGTTAGATTACCCGCTTTTCCCGAAACAGGATTGTCGGGCATGAAATATAAAATTTTCTTCTTCATATCGATTATTAACGTAAAGATAATAATTGGTTGATAGCTTCACAAATTTGTTTTTGAATTATATTATATTTGTCCTTTAAAACGATTCAAACTACCTCCCGAAAAATGTTTTCAAATGATTAAAGCCGGCTTTTTGATTGCCTACGATTACCATTTTATTTTTAATTCTTTACCTCAGATTTATCCTTTTGTTGACGAAATTGTTCTCGCCATTGATGTCGATCGGAAAACCTGGATGGGAAATGATTTCGAGGTTTCGGATGATTTTTTTGAAAGAATCGAAGACCTTGACGTGGATCATAAAATAAAAATTTATGAGGATCAGTTTTATATAAAAGGCGAAAAGCCCATGGATCTCGAAACTCGGGAGCGCAACATGCTTTCAGATTTTATGGGAGACGACTGCTGGAAAATGCAAATTGATTCAGATGAATATTGCTTAAATTTTCAGAAGGTTATTTCCTATTTAAAGAAAAATCAGTTTCTGTTAAAAAAATCAGCGCCTGAAGTTAATTTTTTGCCGGTTTGGATCACTTTGTTTAAGCAAAATGAAAGGGGATTTTTTATCATAAAACCCTGCACGGAAAACTTCAGCATGATTTTTAATCGACCAAAGTATAAATATGCAAGAAATTCTGAAGGATTGGATCTGAAGATTGACTATCAGGTTATTCATCAGTCATGGGCAAGAACTGAAGAGGAAATTCTTACAAAAATCCAAAATTGGGGGCACGCTCACGATTTTAATGTGGAATCTTTTTACGGAAAATGGGAAGCGCTCAATGAAAATAACTATAAAGAATATTTTGATTTCCATCCAATTTACAAAGGTTTTTGGGAAAAATTAGAATTTATAGAGGCGAAAAATATAACTGAACTTTTAGAAAAATTAGAGCAGACAACGAATTTGCAGCCAATTAAAGTGAGTTCAAAATTAAAAAAGCTACGGATGAAAAGCTTTCTAGGAATTTAATTTTTGGAACTCCCCTTCCAAAACTGCTTTTACCTGAGTGGTGAAAAAAGAGAAATTTTTTTTAGTATTTCCCTTAAATCCTAAAAATCTTTTCTGTGCTTCGTAAAGATAACTTTTAATCAAAGATTTGTGCGGGATTTGATAGAGTCTGCACATGTAAATTCGGTTTCTTGTCATATAAAACTGGTAAAAATCACCTTTATCACTCATTTCATGATAAGCTACAACATTGGTAAGAATTGCCTGTTTATACTTAGGATATTGTTTTAGACGGTAACACCATTCTGCCTCTTCAAAATACATGAAGAAATCTTCTCTCATTTTCCCGAGAATCTCAACTGTTTCTTTTTTGAACATGAGTGCGCTTCCATTTACATAGTCGATTCGATAGTTTTTTTCCGAAGAATTTACTTCTTCGACATTTCTTCCATAATGAAGATGATCAGATTCAAAACACTTTTCTGGCTTTAAAATTCCACCATCTGAAAAGATAATATTTCTATCGTATTTGTCACAAATTCTTGGGCCGACGAAAAGCAGTTCTTTTTCATTCGAAATAGTTTCGTACAAAGTGCTGATCGTTTTTAAAGGAATTTCAATGTCAGGATTTAGGATGAGAAAAACGATCTTTCCATCATTGATTGCATGGGCAATTGCGATGTTATTTCCTTTCGCATAGCCTCCATTTTCGGGAGATTTAATAAAATTAAGATTATTTTTTTGACTAAAATCTTCGAGGCTTTTTCGGTCTTCAATTTTAGAATGGTTATCTATTATATAAAATATTGATGAAGAAATTCCTTCAGCTATTAATTGAGTTACTTGGTTTGCTATTTTACCTGCTGTATTATAATTGAGTATAATGATCGCAAGATTTCCCAAGCTATTAGTTTCTTTCATAATCATTGTTAAATCTTTCAATATCGTCTTAAGTAAATTAAATTCCTGTTTGTACCTCGGAAAAACTAAAGGTTAAGTTTACTACTTAATTCGGAGTTTAATCAATTTACTAAATCAATGCAATCAATAGTGTTATAAAATTTTTTTACTGATTGTTTCCTATTGTTTTAAAGTATTTCTCCAGTACCAGTAACGAAGTTAAACGCTCAACGCCTTTATTAAAAAACTGCGCACAATGCTCATGAGCGTTCTGAATAATTTCAGCACATTTATCCGGATGTTGTAGAAAAAAATTAAGTTGTTCTTCTAAATTCGAAAAATCGTCTTTAATTTCGATGTAATGTTTTCCCGCAATCAATTTACCTTCCATAAACCAAGTCTCCATTGTGGGTTTGGGCATTACTGCTATTGAATTAGAAGACATGATCCATTTTAAATTTGTGGCAACATCGTTCCCTTGCAAACTTAAAATAAACTTATAATCAAGGTGTTCTTCTATTGATATTTTTGGTTTTTTCCATTCATTATTTTCATAATCATTGGTCTGACCTAAATTACATAATGCATGATTGAAATATTTGGTGTAGAAATCGATTCTGTTTTTTTGATTTCCAAAAATTGCTCCTCTTCCAATTAAGAAATCTTTTTTCTGCTTAAATTCTTTATCGTTTGAAACCCAGATAAAATGTCTGGCTTTATCAAGATTTAATAAAATACTGTTCTGATTATTGTCGGCAATTGGGCGACTTTTAACAATGCTTGGCGTTGAGGGAATGTCAGTAATATCACCAAACAAAAAATTAATTGGTTGTGATTTAGGGAAATGTTTTGCAAATTGATAAGTATCAAAATAATAAGATTTTGGTGTTTTGGGCTTTTCCAAATCCTTAATTGTTACTCCAGCTATAATCGTCCTTCTTTCATTTAATTTATTATAATAGGAAACCCGTTGGTCAACTTTGCTTAATTCCTCCGCTGTTAGTTTTTTCTTTAACTGATTAATTTTTTTAGAAAATTCTTGAACCGGAAATCGACTGATAATCAATCCTTCAATATAATATGAAAGTTTATTTTTTTTAAGAATTTTCAGCATTGTAATCTATCTTTCATAATCATCATCTAACCTCACAATATCATCTTCCCCAAAATATGTTCCGGTTTGGACTTCAATAAAAACCACGGGTTCCGAACTTCTATTTTCGATACGGTGTTTTGACCCCAAAGGAATATGAATACTTTCTCCATATTTCAATTGGTGTTCGATCTCATTTAGAACTACAACAGCTTCTCCTTCTATAATAGTCCAGAATTCCTGGCGATGATGGTGATACTGATAAGAAAGTCTTTGCCCTGGATTCACTTCAATTCTCTTTAATTTATAATTCGGCTCATCTGCCAAAACATAATATTTTCCCCAAGGTCTCTCGCCGATTTCTAACATAGTTGTATTATTTACCTGCAAAAATAAGTAATTTTATGCAATAGGAAGATTCGAATTTTCCGCCCGTTGAAAAAGATCAGGATGGGATTGCTTTCATTGGTTAAAACAATGGGATTTAAGAGATGAATGGAGGAATTTTTCTTTAAATTTGCAACTTAAAATTTTAAGGAAAATGAGCAAAGTAAGAGTGCGTTTTGCGCCAAGTCCAACCGGACCTTTACATTTAGGAGGAGTAAGAACTGCTTTATATGATTATCTTTTTGCGAAGAATCAAGGTGGTGATTTTGTATTGAGAATTGAAGATACCGATACCGCAAGATATGTAGAAGGTGCCGAAGATTACATTATGGAAGCCTTAGAATGGTGCGGAATTGTTCCGGATGAAAGTCCTAAACATGGTGGCAAATTTGCACCTTACCGACAAAGTGAAAGACGAGCTATTTACGACAAACATTTAGTCGAACTCCTAAAAAGCGATTACGCCTATTTGGCATTCGATACCACAGAAGAATTGGACGAAATCCGAAATGAATTCGAGAAAAAGGGAGATGTTTTTGCGTACAATTATATCACCCGAAATCGTTTGAAAAATTCGTTGACCCTTTCTAACGAAGAAGTACAAAAATTAATTGAAGAAAAAGTTCCCTATGTAGTGCGATTTAAAATGCCGGTTGACCGAATCTTAAATCTCGAAGATATCATTCGTGGTAAATCAGCGGTTAACACCAATACTTTAGATGATAAAGTTTTAGTAAAAAACGACGGAATGCCCACTTACCATTTTGCCAATATTGTAGATGATCACGAGATGGAAATTTCTCATGTTATTCGCGGCGAAGAATGGTTGCCTTCACTCGGATTGCATTACTTACTCTATGAAGCAATGGGTTGGGAACGACCAGAATTTGCTCATCTATCATTAATTTTAAAACCGGAAGGAAAAGGAAAACTCAGTAAAAGAGACGGCGATAAATTTGGTTTCCCTGTTTTTCCTTTAAATTTTAAAGATCCGGAAACGGGAAATATTTCCAAAGGATACCGAGAAGAAGGTTATTTACCGGAAGCTTTTATCAATATGGTTGCACTTCTGGGATGGAGTCCTGCAAACGACAGAGAGATTTTAACTTTGGATGAAATGACCAAAGAATTCGATTTAAATAAGGTTCATAAAGCGGGCGCAAGATTTAATAAAGAAAAAGCAGAATGGTTTAATCACGAATATTTGAAAGCGAAATCAGTAGAAGAGGTTTTGCCACTATTAAGAAATGCAGAAGGATTAGATTTGATCAACTGCAGCGACGAAAAATTACTGAAGGTAATCTCATTAATGCAGGAAAGAGCTACTTTCGCTACAGATATTTATAAAGAAGGAGTTTTCTTTTTCGAAGCACCTACGCAATACGACGAGAAAGCAGTGAAAAAAGCTTGGAATGAGACCGCAAGTGGCGTGATGAATGACTTTACGCTTCTATTAGAAAACGTAGATTTCGAGTCTGAAAAGTTGAAACAGAGTATTCATGATTTTGCAGAAAGCCAAGGATTGGGAATGGGAAAAGTAATGATGCCGTTGCGTTTATGTTTAGTCGGAGAGCTGAAAGGTCCCGATGTTCCAGATATCATGCAAATTCTTGGAAAAGAAGAGACTATTGCCAGAATAAAAAATGCAGTGAATAATATTCATTAATTTTCTATTATTTTTCCTAAATTTGAAAGATTAATTCTTAATTAAAAAAATGGAGTACTTAAATTTTGAACTTCCGATAAAAGAACTGATGGATCAGTATCAAACTTGTTCATTAGTAGGCGAAGAAAGTGGAGTAGATGTGAAGCTTGCTTGCTCGCAAATCGAAGATAAAATTATAGAAAAAAAGAAAGAAATATATCTTAATCTTACGCCTTGGCAAAGAGTACAGCTTTCTCGACACCCAGATCGTCCCTATACTTTAGATTTTATCAAGGGAATTACCGATAAAGATAGTTTCCTAGAATTACACGGTGATCGTAATTTTGCAGATGATCCAGCAATGATTGGTGGTTTAGCAACAATAGACGGACAAAGAGTAATGATTATTGGAACTCAAAAAGGTCGCACAACCAAAGAAAGACAACACCGTCGATTCGGTATGAGTAATCCAGAAGGATATAGAAAAGCGTTGCGTTTGATGAAGCTCGCAGAGAAATTTAAGATTCCTGTAATTTCTTTAATTGACACTCCAGGAGCTTATCCTGGTTTAGAAGCAGAAGAACGCGGACAAGGTGAAGCGATCGCTAGAAATATTTTTGAAATGACCATGCTCAAAACTCCCATTTTTGTTTATATTATCGGGGAAGGAGCAAGTGGTGGTGCTTTAGGAATTGGTGTTGGTAATAAAGTGTACATGCTTGAAAACACTTGGTATACCGTAATTGCGCCGGAAAGTTGTTCATCAATACTTTGGAGAAATTGGGAACATAAAGAAGATGCAGCAAATGCCCTAAAATTAACCCCTCAAGATGCATTAAATGAAAAGTTTATCGATGGAATTATCGAGGAACCACTTGGTGGAGCACAATATGAACCACAAGTTGCTTTCGAACATTTGAAAGTTTCTATTTTACAAAATATTAAAGCCTTTTCGAAATTTACTGGGAAAGAATTAGAAACCCAACGGCAAGATAAATTTATCGCAATGGGTCAATTTAAAGGGTAAGAATATTACTTTTTAGCGTAAAGAAAAATCCTGTAATTATAAGTTACAGGATTTTTTATGTTTGAAAATATATTTTTTAATTATTCAAAAAGTTCAGCAGTATCTAAAACCGTTACTTTTCCGTCTTCGCATCGAATTGCTTCCCCCGGAAAATTTTGAATCATGTGATAATCATGTGTTGCCATCACTACAGCCGAATTATTTTCGAAAGCCACTTGTTTCAAAAGTGTCATAATTTCATTTGAAGTTTCCGGGTCTAAGTTTCCTGTAGGTTCATCTGCCAAAATCACTTCTGGATGGTTCAATAATGCTCTTGCAATGGCAATACGCTGTTGTTCGCCCCCAGAAAGTTCATGCGGCATTTTGTGTTTTTTGGATTTCATTCCTACACTGCCGAGAACTTCATTGATCCGGTCGTCCATTTTTGTTTTATCTGTCCATCCTGTAGCCTCTAACACGAATCTCAGATTTTTTTCAACAGTTCTATCTGGTAATAACTGAAAGTCCTGAAAAACAATTCCTAATTTGCGTCTCAAATTGGGAACGTCAGAAGTTCTTAGTTTTTCCAAATCAAATCCAGCCACGCTTCCTTGGCCAGAACTTAATGGAATATGTCCGTAGAGTGTCTTCAATAAAGAGCTTTTACCAGAGCCTGTTTTGCCGATGAGGTAGCAAAATCTCCCTTTTTTTATATGAAGGTTAACTTCATTTAAAACAGTGAAGTTTTTCTGTGCGATTTTCGCATTGCTTAGATGTATTACATCTTGACCGTCTTGGGAAGAATGGGGCATATTTTTTTTCGATTGAAGTTGATTAAATGAAACGTTCTATAAAAACAGACCAAAAGTAGAGAAAACTTTCTTTTTCTGCTAAATATTGGCAAAATTTAACAAACAAAAAATGCCTGAAAAATTACTTTCAAGCATAATTGTATATGATAATTTGAGGAGATTATCTCTTAGCGCGCTGTGCACTTACAGTTAAACTCTTTCTGCCTTTTGCTCTTCTCGCTGCCAAAACTCTTCTACCGTTTGGTGTTGACATTCTTTCACGGAAACCGTGTTTATTTCTTTTCTTTCTTTCCGATGGTTGAAATGTTCTCTTGCTCATTGCTAATATTTTAAGTAAAAACTATATCTTATTTTTCAGATTGCAAATATAGGAAACTTTTTATTTTCTACAAACTATATCTTTTAATTTTATAAAGAAAAAGAGATTTACCCGTTACAAGTAAATCCCTTCCACAATTCAAAACCTTCGATCTTTATTTTTTTATGAACTTTGTCGTCATTTTATTTCCGTTTTTATCATTCATTTGAAGAAGATAATTCCCTTTTGGTAATCCTTCCACATTTATTTGATTTTCAGAAGTTTGTACTGGAACGAGTTTGCCACTTGAATCGTAAATTTTAGCCTCATTTGCTTTCATTCCATTTACAAAAAGTACTGTTTTGACTGGATTTGGGTAAATGGAAATACTTTTTCCTCCTGATTCTGCAGTTTTTAAAATACCTCCACAGTTTGATGAGAAGATATCAAGCGAATAATCTGCACTAAAAGTACTATTGGCAGTTGTTTCATTAATTACGATCACCATTGTTGAATTTGCGGGCATTGTAAGGTTCATTGTTGCCACGGTACTTCCAACACTGCTTGAACCTGAATCCCCCATATAATTTAGGGCGATATTCGCAGGGTTAAAATTACCAGTGTAGGCTACCAAATGAAGTTGATAGGTGGGATCGAGGTTGGTTAAATTTACGGTTACGCAATTGGTACTCGACATTGTATTTTGTATCGTATAAGATTTATAATGAAAAGCACCGGCAACCGCTGGACTCGGATAAGGTTTTGTGGTTCCGCATACGGAGGGATTTGCGTCTCTAAAAAGTCTTGTGTTTTCTGTAGCATCTGTATTGATAATTCTAGATACAAATGTTTTACAAGCAGCCGCGGCAACGTTAGATTCAGTACCATCAAGACTGAACTGAAGATCTTTTAGTTGACTTGGGATACAAACCGATCCACTGTTCCATACCGTGTTACAAGGTGTTCCAAAGCCGTTTCCTGGATTTGTCCATGCATAAGGTGAACCTAAAGTTGTGCTTGCAGTATAAGTTTCCCAATACCATTGTCCGCCACCTACAAAATCGAGTACTGCCTGTACAGAAACCCAATATTTTCCTGCCGCAAGTGTCAATGGAGAAGCAAGAGGTAAAGTGGGACTCATAGAGCCTGCCGCAAGAATCACATTTTCTGTCCGAATGATGGTTCCTGGCAAATTTGCTGCAGTGTTGGTGTAAAAAGTTATCTTGTAAGAGGTAGGATAAACAGGTGAAGCTGAAGATCCTCTAACAAAGACAGTACTTACTTGCCACATTTTTCCTGCAGGAACTGTAAAATCGTCTGCCGCATTTGAACTGTACTGAGTATTTGCAGCTTCAAACTGTTGCGAAGTAATGGTGTTTGTGGTGATAAGCGGAAATTGGCCGTATAAAAGTGGTTCAATAAGATTTTGCGCATTAAATGCGGCATTGTAAGCAGCCAAAGTTGCGTACGGTTTCGAAGGGGTGCTGTAAACAACTGGTGGTTGTTCTGCTGCTTTCTCGATATCTGAGATTCGGTTGGTTTGCGAATAAAAAAGCAAATTGCACGTTGTGAGCAAGAATAGCGTAATTTTTTTCATGACATTTATTTTTTTTGGTTAAGAAAATTTTATTAATACTGTTATATAAATTTTTGTCTTGAATGAATTATAAAAAAATGAAGTAGACTAAATACCAATGAATTGCGAAGTATTTTTTAGTCTTAGTTTGAGCCTCTTCGAATATTGGTATGTCAAAATTCCTGCTTTTTATTGAATATTTATACTGTGAAATCACCCTTTTTTGACCGGTAAAATCACCCTTTTTATTAGGGTGATTTCACCCAATTCCTCTACGAAAAAATTCCACGGAGGTAGAAAACAATCAATTACATAGAAAATATCGGCAGTATTTCTCTTTTGCACGATAGGAGATGATGCTGTGAATCTTTCCTATTTTTGAAGTTGTTTTTATCAAGTTTTAGGGAGCTTTTGAATTTGTAAGTTTTCCTAATCATATATGATAAGGAGTACTGTACGAAAGTTTGAAAATTAATCGCTTTTTCAATTTGTCAAAAACAAAGATTATCTTTGCGCGTCAAAAAAATGCAGTAAATGTTTAATCCTACAGAAATTTCCGAAATTCAAAAGCTTTTAACAGCAGAAAAAAAAATAGTAATTGTCACGCATTATAATCCCGATGGAGACGCAATTGGTTCCAGTTTGGGACTAAAGCATTTTCTAAAAGCTAAAGGTTTAGACGCTACTGTAATTGTTCCCAACGATTTTCCGAAATTTTTAAAATGGATGCCAGAATCCAAACAGATTGTTATTGCCGACTATAAAAGAAAGCAAGCGGGAGAAGCGCTGTACAACGCAGATGTTATTTTTATTTTAGATTTTAATGCGTCTCACAGAAGTGGAAATTTGGTCGGACCTTGGTTAGAGAAAGCAAAAGCCAAGAAGATATTAATCGATCATCATCAACAACCAGACGATTTTCATTATGTCTATTCCGATGTTACGATCCCTGCAACTTCGCAAATGATTTATCATTTTATTCAAGAATTAAAAGAAGAGAATTTAGTGAACAAGGATATTGCAGAATGTCTTTATACCGGAATTATGACTGATACAGGAGGTTTTCGTTTTCGATCAACCAGTGCAACAACACACCGAATTGTGGCAAATTTAATTGAAAATGGTGCAGATCCTGCAATGATTACCTCCAATACTTGGGATACGAATACGGTTTCAAGACTGCATCTTTTGGCCTTGATTTTGGGCAGAATCGAACTGGTGAAAGATGGAAAAGTCGCTATTCTATGGTTAAAAAGAGATGAATTAAAGGAATTTGGTTTTCAGAAGGGAGATACGGAAGGTTTTGTAAACTACGGTCTTAGTATTATGGGAACTCAAATGGCTGTTTTTTTTATGGAAGATTTATATGATGATTTTATCAAAATTTCTTTCAGATCCAAAGATGAGGTAGATGTGAATCAATTTTCAAGAAACCATTTTAACGGAGGTGGCCATATCAATGCGGCGGGTGGAAAATACATGAAAACCATCGAAGAAACGATTGTCGATTTCAAAGAGAAAATTGCGCTGGAAGATTTTTAGTGAGATTAAATTTTGATCAGATATTACTTCGCAAGTACAAATATCAAAGCCAGAATTGCAGGCATTGCCTGAACGAAAAAGATTTTCTTTGTGGCGGTAAATGCTCCGTAAATTCCCGCCACAATTACACAACCTAGAAAAAAAATCGCTACGTAATTAGACCACATTTCATCCGAAATCATCAAAGACCAAATTAATCCAGCGGATAAAAAACCATTGTATAATCCCTGATTTGCGGCTAATTTTTTTGTCGGAGTAAAAAGCTCATCTTTCAAGGCGCCTCTGAAGGTCTTTTTACCCAGTGTTTCCCACGCAAACATTTCCATGTATAAAATGTAAAGGTGTTCGAAAGCGACAAGCGCAATGAGTATTTTCGAGATAATTTCCATAAAATTTAAGTTTTTTTTAGACTAAAAAAGAAGATGTTTCGGGAGATGGTGTAGAAGTTCTGTATTGATGATTTCTGCACAAATGGCCGGTTTTTCCCAATGTCCGTTATGTCCACAATCTAAAATATACGATTTGATGTTGGTTTGATCGGGCAGATTTTCAATGGTTTTTTCTACATTGATCGCACGGTCATGTTTTCCTGCAATAACGAGTATTTTACCGTCAAAATTTTCCAGCACCAATTTTTTGTCGGTTCTTTCTATCATTCCTTTTACTGCTGCTAAAACCCCTTCGTTTTTGGTGGAAAGTGCTATTTTTTTCGCAAAATTCATTTTTCCTTCCAGCGTATCTTTTTCATTGGGATTAAATAAATTCGGAACTCCTGCGCTTACATACGTAGGAAAAGCTTCCTTGATGATTCGGAGACTTTTCTGCCGTTGTTCTTTTTTTTCATCATCATCTGCAAAGTAGGTGGAGAAAAACAAAGTCAAACTTTTCAGATCATCCGAAAACATTTCTGCAAACGCCAACGAAACGTAACCGCCCATCGAATGGCCAAGTAAATGAAAATTTTTCAATCCTAATTGATCGGTAACTTTTTTTACTTCTTCCGCCATCAATTCCATCGAATGTATTTCAGCATACATTTTTGATAAACCATGTCCTGGCAAATCAATCTTTATAAGCGTAAAATCGTTGGAAAGACGCGCTTCTAAATCTCCCCAAATCATTAGATTTTCCATAAAACCATGCAGCATGACAAGATTTTCTTTTCCTTTTCCGGATATTTCGTAATTTAACATAAGCGGTAATTATTAAAAGTAAATGTCGATATAATCAACAAATCCAGCATCATTAATTTTATTCTGCAAACGCCAAAATTTTCCTTTTCCTTCATCAAAAAAGGTTGTTTTTTTACTTCTTTTGTAAGTAGTTCCATTAATTTTCTGCGTGATAATACCCTCAAAATTAAGATGTTTTTCCGAGACTCTTTTTACGGAGCCTTTGATTTCTAAAGTGTTTTTTCCTGAATGGGCATTTCCGGTAAGGTCGTATAAATCTCGCCCTGTTTTTTCGAAGCTTGCTGTTCCCGAAAACGCAGATGTTTCATCAGAAGAAAATTTCAGCTGATGCCTTCCCGATAAATCCCCGAAATTATTTCGTTCATTGAGAATCGCAATACTGTCATTCATTTTTTTACGCACAATATTGATGGATTCAATTTTTTTAACTTCCGGAGAGAGAAGGTTTGCTTCTGAGTTTTCCTTTTTAGAACAGGATATTATTGTTATTACAGAGATTAAGAGGATAATCGTTCTCTTCATATTTATTAAAATTGGATTGCTTAAATTAATTAAAATACAAGTAGTATTAAAGTACAAAAAATTGCTTACACTTTCGTTTTAGAGTCCATCACAATGGTAACCGGTCCGTCATTCAGTAATGAAACTTTCATGTCGGCGCCGAAAATTCCACTTTCAATTTTCAAATTTGATTTTGCTATTTCGGTTTTGAAATGTTGAAATAAAGGGATTGCTTTTTCTGGTTTCGCGGCTTTTATGAAAGAAGGTCTATTTCCTTTTTTGTAATCCGCCATTAAAGTAAACTGACTGATGCAAAGAATTTCTCCGGAAATATCTAAAATGGACAGATTTAATTTGCCCTCTTGATCACTAAAAATTCTGAGATTCAAAATTTTTTGAACAAGCCAATTGGCGTCAGTTAAATCATCATCTTCATCAATGCCTATTAATAAAAGGAAACCTGCAGCAATTTCGCCCACAATTTCGCCTTCAACTTTTACTTTGGCTTCAGTAACTCTTTGAATAACTGCTTTCATTAAAAATAAGGTATAAAGAATAAATATTAATCAAAAATAGAAAGAATTCCGGAAGTCGAATCGAAATTATAGCGGTAAGTTTTGGGTGCGATTTGTGCAATGTTGGTAGGTTCTCCGGTAATGAGGATCCATGATGCATTGTCTTTCGGGCACACTATTTTGATATTGTTTTCTACCACCAAAGTCGTGTTGTTGTCTGGACAAATATGAGGTGCGTTTCTGTCATACACCTTAAAACCATTTGTTGTTTTGACCACGATTAAACCGCGCGTTCCACACTGTTGCTCATTCACATAAATATAGCCGTTTGTGCTTTGCAAATCATAATATGCGGGAAGATTTAGATTTAAAACGACGTTGATCGGAACGTTCGGAAAACAGCTAACTGTTTCTTCTCGACTGTTGCAGGAATGAATATTTAAGCTGCTGAAAATGAGTAATATTGGGAAAAGTAAGATGGAAATTTTTCTTTTCATTTAAAATAAATTTATATCTTTGTAAAACGATCAACAAAGAAAAACATTGTCCGACAAATGTCGGATTATTTTTTTATACTAACGCTAAATATAAGGATTTATGGCAAGTTATGTTACCAAAGATGGATTAGACAAAATGAAAGCTGAACTGGAACTTCTGGAAACCATCGAAAGACCAAAAATAACCCAGCAAATTGCTGAAGCTAGAGATAAAGGAGACTTGTCGGAAAACGCAGAATACGATGCTGCGAAAGAAGCACAGGGAATGCTAGAAATGAGAATTTCTAAACTAAAAAATTTAATTGCAGATGCAAAAGTAATCGATGAAACCAATTTGGACACGTCGAAAGTATCGATCTTAACCACGGTACGTTTGAAAAATATGGCCACTAAAGGAGAGCAGAAATTTACTTTGGTTCCCGACAATGAAAGCGATTTAAAAGCCGGAAAAATCTCTATCAATACTCCCATTGCAAAGGGACTTTTGGGTAAAGTAATTGGTGAAACCGCAGATATCGTTTTGCCGAATGGAAATAAACTGTCCTTTGAAGTGCTTGAAATTTCGATTTAATAGATTAGAAAATTTAAAAAAAATTTTTACGAATTCTTTAACAATCAGTTTTTTAATTAAATTGTAATTTTGCAAGGTCATAGAGACGCAAGTGGTCGAATAGTTAAATAGTTTCTAAATAACAATTACCAATACCGAAATCATGAGTTCAATATTTACAAAAATTATAAAAAACGAAATTCCGAGCTATAAAATTGCGGAAGAAGATAAACATTTGGCTTTTCTTGATGCGATGCCCTTGGTGAAAGGTCACACATTGGTCATACCAAAGCAGGAAACCGATTTTATTTTTGACCTGGAAAATGAAGAATTTAAAAACCTTTGGAGTTTTGCACAAACGGTTGCAAAAAAACTGCAGAAAACCTATCCCGACAAAAGAATTGCCGTCGCTGTAATCGGATTAGAGGTTCCACACGCGCATATTCATCTGATTCCCATTTCCAAAATGGAAGATATGAATTTTAAAAATGTCCGTTTGAAATTATCCGATGAAGAATATCAGGAGATTCAAAATGCAATTCTTCATTCCTAAAAATACAATTTTGTCAAAGTGTTTATGCTTTGACAAAATTTTTTAATTAAACGCTTAACTTATTATTATATATGAATTCAAACGAATGCTCTTTCTGTGGAAGAAAAAGAACTGAAGTACAAATGCTGGTTTCCGGAAACAACGGATTTATTTGCGAAAACTGTATCGAGCAAGCCCATGCAATTGTTAATGAAAGTTCCTCAGATTCTAAATCTTCCCCGGCAGAAACGATGGCTGATTTAAAAAAACCCAAAGAGATTAAAGAATTTCTTGATCTCTATGTTATTGGTCAGAATCAGGCAAAAAAGCAGCTTTCAATCGCGGTATATAATCATTACAAACGTATTTTGCATGCCAAAAATGAAAACCGTGAAGTGGAGATAGAGAAATCCAATATTATCATGATTGGTGAAACAGGAACCGGCAAAACGCTCTTGGCAAAAACAATTGCCAAAGAATTAAATGTTCCTTTCTGTATTGTTGATGCCACTATTCTTACCGAAGCAGGATATGTAGGTGAAGATGTAGAAAGCATCTTGTCTCGTTTATTAATGGTTGCAGATTACGATGTAGAAAAAGCCGAAAAAGGGATTGTTTTTATTGATGAGATTGACAAAATTGCCAGAAAATCCGATAATCCAAGTATAACGAGAGATGTTTCCGGTGAAGGAGTACAACAAGGTCTACTCAAATTATTAGAAGGAAGTATCGTGAATGTGCCGCCACAAGGTGGAAGAAAGCATCCTGATCAAAAATATATTCAGGTAAATACCCAAAACATCTTATTCATTGCAGGTGGAGCTTTCGATGGAATAAAAGAAATTATTGAAAGACGACTGAATAAACAAGCGATCGGTTTCAGCTTGGATAAAATGAATAAAATTGACGACGAAGATTATATATTACGTCAGCTTAATGCAATCGACTTGCGAAAATTTGGTTTAATACCTGAGCTTTTAGGGCGTTTCCCGATTGTAACTTATTTGGAAAAACTCGATAAGGAAACGATGATCAGAATTATGAAAGAACCAAAAAATTCTATTGTAAATCAATTTGTAGAATTATTTAAAATGGACGGTGTTTCGCTGAAATTTAGTGATGAATCTATAGATAAAATAGTGGAAGAAACGATGGATAAAGGTTTAGGAGCAAGAGGATTAAGAGGGACCACTGAAAAAGTTTTGGAAGATTTTATGTTTGATATTACCGCTAAAAAGAAGATTGTATTGA
This sequence comes from Kaistella chaponensis, assembly GCF_900156725.1. GTDB lineage: Bacteria > Bacteroidota > Bacteroidia > Flavobacteriales > Weeksellaceae > Kaistella > Kaistella chaponensis. The sequence goes on from NZ_FTOI01000002.1 coordinate 257,252, forward strand.
ATAATGAAAATGTTAATTTTTAATATAAATTTTTTTATTTTTTTGAAATACAAAAAAAAATAATATCTTTGTAAAGATATATTTTATATAAAACACAAATTTATACTATAATGAAAAAAAATCTATTAACTGTGGCGCTTTTGGCGCTAAGCTGGACTGTTGGTGCGCAAGTCATCTGCAGTGTAAATAAAGATGCGGTTTTTTACATAGGAGAGAATGCTCTAGTTTATAATGGCGGTGGGTTTCAAACCGTAGACAATGGGTCTTATGATATTCATGGTAACGTTATGGTTGTTGGAACAACGACTGATAATTTTTTCACTTTAACGAAAACCAGTACAGATCCAGCGCCAGTAACGTACAGTACAAAAACTACAGGAGGAAATATAATTATTAGATTAAATGATCCTGCAAACTTTGGTACTTCTAGCTATGGTCAACTGTATATTAATGGTTTGGATCAATCAAAAGTTACAGCCATTGTTGACAAAGAATTCCGAACTCCTAAACACGGAACCTATCAGCAAATCGCGCTGCCTTTCTACAATAAAACAATTTCAAGTTTTTCTGGAACAGCATCTACCATAGGAACATTTGGTAAAAATTTTACTAATGTAAGATATTCGAAAAATGAAGTTCTAACATGGAATAATGCAACTGCAGTTTCAGATAATTTGAGTGTTAATTCTACTACACCTAAAAGTACTTCCTATTATATGCTTGGTTCTGCAGGGCTGAATACAAGTGCGCCACCTGCAACGATGGCTACAAATGCTCCAACTCCGACTGGATCGGTTTATACCTTAAGAGGAGTTCCAATTGCAAACATTGATGCAGCAAAATCAGTTAACGGAATTAGTGAGGTTATGCAAAATGCTGCAGACGGTGTTCAATTTGGTGCAGGAGGAAATGCTGTTAATTATTATAACGAAAAATATAATACTTACCTGCAAGATGATTGGGACGCATCTTTAATTCCAACAAATCCTTGGTCTGCAGGTACTTTTGGTAGAAATATTTACCAGTTTGGAAATCCATATTTTACGAATATAGATTTAAGTTTAATTGGAATTGCTGATGGAATTTCAAATGGCGATGGAAACGAAATTTCAACGATACAGGGAATCCGGTATGATCCAGGAACTGTAATTTCTGATGCAAATGGGAGTACGTATTCAAATGCATCTAGGTTTATTAACTTTACTACAGGTGTTCCGGGTACTGCATTTGGTCCCGTTCCAGTTGGTGATCTTGGTTTAATTATTAGACCAATGCAAACTTTTGTAATTAAACTTAGATCTAACGCAGCTCAGACTTTAAATTTTGATACTTTAAGGAGATTTAAAAATACAGTAAGAGCAAGTGGTGAAGATTATTCAGTAACTGCAAATAGATCAATGAACCAAAATGCAACAGTAAAACAGTTGGGAATCATCGGTTTAGATCAAAACGGTCAAGAACTCGCAAGAACATATTATGCAGTTTATCCTACTGCAATTACTGGACATACCTCTCAATCTACGGTACAATCTGTTTTGGGTAGCCAAAATATTATTGGGACTTATGAGGAAGATGTTAACGGAGGGTATGACATGAACTATATTAATTCTTATTGGCTCTATATTAATGAAGCAAATGAAACAGATTTTCTTGGTAAAGCTGTTCCTTTGGCTCTTTATAGTACTGGAATTAAATCATTGAAATTTGAAATTAGAGAAAACACAGAATTGATTCCAGATAATACCCATAATTTGTCGACAGGAATAGGATTCTACTATAAATCACCGGGTGGTACAATTTCTGAAATAGCACAAAATCAGATTATACCAGTTAATAGTGATGAATATAGTTTATATTATGGAAAAGCTCCAATTGTTTTAGGAACAGAGGGCACCGCTAAACCTTCCAGAACAAAAGTTGTTTACAAAGGTTCAGTTGATAAGTTTGTAGTACGTTTTGATCCTGAGTGGAAGAAATCAGATATTAATGTATACGATATGAGTGGAAAGTTAATTATTTCTCAAAAAGATGTTTCAGCAGATAAAGATTTTGAAATTAATCTTGCAAAATTAAATACAGCATATATCGTAACAGCAGTATCCGAAAAGGGTGAAAAAGTAAGTTCCAAAATTATCAGATAATATATAAAACACGAATTATGAAAATTATTAATAAAACTTTATTTTTTTTCCTCTTATTTATTGGAACTTTTTGCAAAGCTGGTGGACTTCCTGGTGATGTTCCATCTCCACCTCCCGGAGGCGGTGGCGGCGGAGGCGGCGGAGGTGTTGGTCCAGGTGCACCGGCATCACCAATTGATATGTATGTTTATGCATTGGCTCTAATTGGTTTTCTTTTAATTGTTTACTTTGCGAGAAAGCAGAGTAAAAGTATTGCTTAATTATATTTTCTAATAATATTTTAAACCCATCGAAAATTCGATGGGTTTTTTTATATTTACAGTATGAAGAAAATTTTTGCAATATTGAGTTTAGTCATGATGAACTCATTATCCGCTCAATTTAAAATTGAGATAGAAGCACCAGCAACTTACACTCCAAAAGAGGTGTATCTTTATACATTGAGTGGTTCGAAAGATCTGTTGGAGACCAAAGAAGTTAGAAAAGGAAATACGTGGCAAATTAATGTTACTAAACCTTATTCTGGAATGATGAAACTGTACTTTCCAGAACAAAACGTATCAATTAATTTTATTTCTGAGAATAAAGATATCAAGTTAAAGTTTGATGTTGAAAACTCAAAGGTTTCCAATATACAATATCTGGACGAAAGTAATTTTGTGATGAATAATTTGCAGGATGTGCAACAAAAAAAAGAATTTATCCTCCCAGCATTGTTTCAAATGAAAGAGTACTATAAAGATAATTCAGATTTTGGAAAAGCAATTGAAAACGAGATCGGCCGTTTGTCTAATAATTCTGAAACCAGTGCTAAATATCCGTTTGTTAGTTTCTACAAAACCAACTATGCTAAGTTTTTAGAAAAAAGTGCTGCAAAGAAACCTGTAACACACAAGGATATTATTGAATTTCTAACCAAATCCAATGACTTCTTAGAAACATCATCTCTTATGAGACCTATTTTAGTCTCTTATTTAAATATAGGTCCAAGTACGAACGTTTCAGCAGATATTGATCAATTATTGACTGCGGTAAATGTAGAAACACCTCGTGGTCAAACGGTCTTGTCTGAACTTATAGAAATTTTTGACCTTTATGAAATGAAGGATTTAAAAGATAAATACCTTACAAAAGCCACCAATTTGAAATGTACGATTAATGATAGGCTTTCGTCTACAATTGCTACAAATAAAAACACAGAGATTGGAGCGCAGTTTCCGGATCAAATTTTCAACGTAGCATCCAATACAAAAGCAAAATCAATTTATGGGGTGAAAGCTTCTAAGAAAATTATTATTTTTTGGGCTTCAACATGTTCACATTGTGAAGCAGAAATTCCGAAATTTGTAGAGAAATATAGTGCTTTGCAAGCTCAAAACATCCAAATAATTGGGCTTTCTTTGGATAGTGAAAAAGGAGCTTATGAAAATAAGGTGAAGAGTTTGCCTTGGATCAATGATTCAGAGCTGAAAGGTTGGTACAGTACATACACTGACAAATATAATGTTCATGCTACTCCGTCATACTTCATACTCGATTCAAATAACAAGATTATCGCAAAGCCTGACCACGCAAAAGACGTTCTTACGTATTTAAAATTAAATTAAATTAAATTTTTGCTACCTCGCAAAATATTTTTATATTTGCACCACCGAAAAAAAGGCGAGGTAGCTCAGTCGGTTAGAGCGCAGGATTCATAACCCTGAGGTCACGGGTTCAATTCCCGTCCTCGCTACTTAAAAAAAACCCAACAAGCGTTGGGTTTTTTGTTTTTATAAATTAGTCGGAACTTATCATCTATTTTTGGGCCTTACAAATCTTGCTCATTATGTAGCGCATAAGTACCATTAAGAGAATAATTTATAAAAGTTTATTGATTAAGCAGATATTTATTTTGAAAATATTTTTTAATTTTTGAAAAATATCATTGATAACTAAAAAAATAGTACTACTTTTACTGCGCTTAAGTAATGACGCAAGTTATCATCTAAGCGAATTTTTTTTCATCATTTGTGTTTTTAGAATCGCATTTCATTATGCGGTTCTTTTTTTGTTTTATAGTCATCTTATTCCTCGTTCGTAGCGAATCAACAAATCAACAAAATAAGAGTAGGTTACACTACCTTCTTGCTGGTTGCTTTTTAAGAAAAGATCATTGGTATATTCAAATATCATATCCAGAATTCCTTTATGTTTGTTTGCAAAAGCTTTATCAGCACTGCGGTCACGCTTCATTTCAGGGGAGTAATTCTGAATGACTAATTTTACAAATTCGGGATTTTTTTCCGACAGAGAATTAAGAAGCGATTTCAAAACAAAATATTCAGTACTGTATTTTAACTCTAGATTTGTAGCGTTTTTACCTATTAAATAAGCGGTAAAATTTGCCTCTTGTTCCCGCGCAAAACCTAATTGATGCATGCTTTCGTGCGCTAAGGTAAAAGGTAGGTAAGTAGAAGGTAATTCAGCGTTGTATTGCGCCTCTGCTGTAAATGGATTGTAATATCCCAGAATCCCGGAATAACTGATCACCCCTTCAAAAAGGCTTGGTTTAAAAGCATTAATATTTTCTCCTTTTTTGTGTCCTTCCAAAGTCTGTAGATTTTTTTGATTTTGAAGGATATCATTTTTCATCTTTTTTAAATCGGTCATCATGAAAACGCCATTTTTATCTTCTTTTACCAATTGGCGGGATTCCTTGCAAAGTACAAGATATTTTAATGTTAAAGCTTTGGTTTCGGCAAGAGTAATTGCTCCTTTCGGAAGATTTTCAATAAGTGGTTTTTGAAAATAAAGCATTCCCCAAAATAGCTGATAAGTGAAATACAGAATATTGACTACAATTAAAAGTCTTAAAAGGAAGATTTTTCTACTTTTCTTATTTGAAATTTTAAGTATAAAATAGAGCAGTACAATTCCCAATGCAATGTAAAAGACATCGCCGACTGAAAAAGGAACTTGTGAAAAAAGCATTTGATGGAAACCTTTCTGAAATTGAAAAAAATCACTGAAAAAATTCACAGCGAATTCAACTTTTGAGAGGCTGAAGAACAAAAGAAATTGGGCAAGTAAAATACCCGCCCAAAATCTTTTTGTTCTATAAGTAGATGTATTATTAATGTGCACCCTCACTTTTAATTTGATCTAATTCAATTCCTTGAGCTTTCAGAATTTTTGTTACTCTAATTGCATAAAATGCGAGATAAGCAAAACAAACAACCCCTACAATATAACTCACATGAATATTTGTCATATCTGCAAGTGTTCCCTGCAACCAAGAAATAATTCCACCGCCCATAATCATCATAATTAAATACCCAGATCCTTGGTTCGTATGTTTTCCTAAACCATTAATGGCTAATGCAAAAATACATGGCCATAACGTAGAGCAAAACAATCCAACACTGGTAAAGGCATAAACAGATGTCATTCCCGAAGTCATCATTCCAAATATTAAGGATATAATTCCCATACAGGAGAAAATCAAAAGCATTCTGGCCGGGTTTCCTTTACTTGCAATATCACATGCGATCATTACTAAAATAACTAAACCGTAAATATAGAAATGAGACAAATCATGCTTTGCAATAGCATTCACCATTAGGAAAACTCCAAAGGCTAAATAAGGTGCTAAAAATCTCAAAATTTTCTTAAATCCTGCGGTGATATCAAATGCGTCAACAGCACCTGTCCATCGTCCAATCATCAATGAAGCCCAATAAAGGGAGACATAAGGTGCGATATCCTTTGTTGTGAAGCCCAAAGATTTTTCCATATAAGCTGGTAAATTGCTCGCAGTAGAAACTTCGACACCTACGTAAACGAAAATGGCGATCATCCCTAAAACCAATTGTGGATATTTAAGGGCAGAATCTCTGTGTTCACCGGAAACTACGTCGTCTTGATTTTCTGAAATAGTGGGCGTAACTTGTGGCAAAGAAGAAAATTTCAGTAAGATTGCAACCAAAATAAATGCACCTCCTAAAACCATGTAAGGAATTTTCACAGACTCGATGCTTGCTTCTGTATTAGAAGCAGTCGCGGAGCCGAAAATTGCAAAAGCTACAATTAAAGGTCCAATTGTGGTACCAAGATTATTAATTCCACCCGCCATTGTCAATCGTTGGGAACCGGTTTCGGTTGGGCCAACTTCGATCGCCAATGGATTCGCTACAATTTGCTGTAAGGAAAATCCCAATCCTAAAATAAACAATCCGGAAATCATTAAGGGAAAAGAACCAAGATTTGCAGCCGGATAAAAAAGTAAAGTTCCGGAAGCCGAAATCAAAAGTCCTAAAATTAACCCATTTTTATAGCCTATTTTATTGACCAAATCTTGTTTGATCGCTTTTGAAATAAACATATAGATCAGTGAACCAACGGTATAAGCGACATAAAATGCAACGGATACCAATTGACTTTGACTTTGGGTAAGATCAAACGCTTTTTTGAAAACGGGTATTAAAATATCGTTGCTCGCTGCAACAAATCCCCAGAAGAAAAATACAGTGACCAATGGCACGAATTGGCCCCAATTGGTTTGTTTAGAATAGTTTGTAGACATTTGTTAATAATTTCTTAAAACAAATATAACTAAATTAAATTCTCAGTGTTCGTTTTCTAAAACTTTTTTAATTTCAGTGTATGCATTTGATTTCAAATCTGTCATAGAATGGTTGGGATTTAAGATGTCATTAAAATACACCTTTACTTTTCCAGGGTGACCTTTACCGTAATTGAAGGGAAACATCTCCTTTAGTCCCACAAAAGTGAAAACCAAAATAGGTGATTGATGTTTTGTTGCCAATATAAATGCACCATCTTTAAAATGGTCTAAAACGATCGATTCATCGTCGGGAACACCTCCTTCAGGGAAAAGTACGATGCTTTGTCCTTCTTCCATTCTTTCTTCGCAGCGGCGATAAACATCGGCTCGGCTTTTTGCAGAACTGCGGTCAACCATCACGCAAATTCTTTTATAAATAGTTCCAAAAATGGGAATTTTTACTAATTCTTTTTTTCCAACATAGCAAAGCGGATGATGAGGCATCAAAATACAGGGCAACATAATATCCATAATCGAAGTATGGTTGGATATAAAAACATATTGGGTGTTTTTATCAATTTTTTGATCCGTTAGCTTTATTAATTCATATCGAAAACCCATCCCGTAAAACATCCCGATTGCCCAGAATCGTATGAATTTGTAGGCGTAAGGATAATGCTCTTTTCTGATCGAAAATACCAATACAGGAATTCCCATAAGAATGGTGAGAACGGTGCCTAAAATCAGCATCCAACCCCGCCAAATATAATTGAGGATTTTTTTCATTTATTTTTTTTAAAAGTAAAAATGAACTTCAGGAATTTAACCATTAAAAATAATTTTCTTTTTAACCGTGTAGTTCAGTACAGAAACCAGAACAATCGCTGCAATCTTACTCAACATTTCCTGACTGAAAACGAAGAAACCAAGATCAAGATAATCCAAGAATACAAAACGGAAGAAAAGCTGGAAAAAACTTAAACTTACAATCGTCGATAAAAAAGAAATCCCCATGAAATAGGCAAATTCCTTATTTTTCGAATGTTTGCCCCGTTCGAAAACAAACCAAATACTCAAAAAATAATTGGTGACAATTCCGCAACTGGTCGAGAATATATTACTCAAAGGGAAGTGGATGCCATGAAAATTCGTTTCTTGCGAAAATACTTGTGGCAAATGAACGCTGAAAATCTTAAAAGTTCCGATTTCTACGATTGCACTCAATGCTCCTGCAAAAGCAAAAAGAAGAATCTGTTTCTGTTTTAGTAAAATTTCTTTCATTGTTATTAACTGCAAATTTAAAATTATATGTTAAACAATCAGAAAATCTTGTTAAAGTTTTTTTTTGTTTCATTTTATTGTTTATTTTTATTTCATCTTAAAGAAGAAGGTTATTATAATAATTTCATTTTCAAGTGGTTAAAAAGTGATTTTATTTATAAGTTTCCCGGAATAAATTTTATCAACGAAAACTTTACAATCAACAATCATGACAGCAAAAAGGCCATTTAGAAAGTTCAATCCGCAACAGAAAAAAATTGAAGAATTAGAAAAAAATAGTCCTAGATTCAAAAGAATTTATGACGAATACGAATCGATGTCAGACGAATTGTATTTCCATGAAAACAGCCATAACTCAACCATTCCCGATGATTTTATTGATGCTTTAAAAACGCAAACAGAATATTTGGAAGATGAGATTGGAGATTGGATTTTAAATAATTCCAAATCAGAAAGCGAAGCAAAATAAATAATTTTGCTCAATTGATATCTGATCATGTCACTTTATCTTAAACGAGAGGATTTTTCTAAAACAACTTCATTACAATCGTCCGCTGCAACAATTTGCGTTTGCAAAGATGATAAGTTCTCCTTTTCGATTTTAGTCACGATTCTCTTTTCCTTACCTTTGCAAAAAATTAGAACCTCGATCTTTTGATTGTGGCATTTCACCTTATGAATATCAATCTTACGCAAAATAAAAATTTCAAAACCTTTAAGATTTTTTCTGAAGTTGCGGCCAAAAATAACCAAACTCTTTTTATTGTCGGTGGGTACGTTCGTGATCTTTTGATGAAACGGCAAAGTCCGACCGATATTGATTTTGTTACCGAAGGAAATGGAATAGAGCTCGCAAAAGCGGCCGCAAATGAACTCCATCCAAAACTAAAGGTTTCTGTTTTCAAAAATTACGGAACAGCAATGTTTAAGCATGCAGGACTCGATTTAGAATTTGTAGGCGCACGGAAAGAAAGTTACAGTGAAGATTCACGAAAACCTTCCGTAGAAATTGGAACTTTAGAAGACGACCAAAAACGCCGTGATTTCACGATCAACGCTTTGGCAATTTCTCTAAATAAAGATACTTTTGGCGATTTGAGCGATCCTTTTGGTGGTATTAATGATCTCAAAAATAAAATTATTCGTACTCCTTTAGAACCAAGCCAAACTTATTCTGATGATCCTTTGCGAATGATGCGGGCAATTCGGTTTGCTTCAACATTAAATTTTAAGATTGAAGAAAATTCATTAAACGCCATAAAAAAAGAAAAGGAAAGAATAAAAATTGTCTCGCTCGAACGAATCATGGTTGAATTTAATAAAATCATGCTTTCTGCAAAACCGTCTTTAGGTTTACGATTAATGGAGGAAACTGGTTTGATGCAGATCATCATTCCGGAGTTAACTGCACTAAAGGGAATTGAAGAAGTTGAAGGGCAAACTCACAAAGACAATTTCTGGCACACCCTAGAAGTGGTAGATAATATTTCGAAAAACACCGATAATCTTTGGCTTCGATGGGCTGCATTGTTGCACGATATCGGAAAAGCGCCTACCAAAAAATTTGTTGACGGAATTGGCTGGACTTTTCACGGACACGAATTTCTGGGTTCTAAAATGGTAAAAAATCTTTTCTACCGTTTAAAATTACCGCTCGGTTCCGATATGAAATATGTGCAGAAACTCGTCAAACTTTCCTCACGACCAATTGCTTTAGTTGATGACGGAACATCTGATTCTGCATTACGACGACTTTTATTTGATGCAGGCGATGATTTGGAAGATTTGTTTATTTTGAATAAAGCCGATATCACCACCAAAAATTCTTCAAAGCAAGCCAAGTTCAAAAAGAATTTCGAAGATGTTGCCGTTAAAATTAAAGAAGTAGAAGAGAAAGATCAGATCAGAAATTTTCAACCCCCAATTTCTGGCGAAGAAATTATGGCCCTTTTTGGATTAAATCCTGGACGTGAAATCGGGATTTTAAAAGAAAAAGTTAAAGAAGCAATTCTGGAAGGTGAAATTGGAAATGACAAAGAGCAAGCGCGGGAATTTGTCATTAAAGAAGGAAAATTACTCGGATTGGAAATTGCAGACTCAGTATAATTGTGTGTTTCTTCTTTCATAGAAACAAAAAAACGCCTTTTTCCAAGCGTTTTTCCGTTTATTATAAGTTATTTTTTAATGATTTTTTGAGTGATCTTTCCTTTAGCGGTGATTATTTCTAAAAGATAATTTCCGGCAGGAAGATTTTTCAGATCAATTTTTTCATTTTCAGAAACGATTACTTTTTGTCCTGTGATAGAATATACATTGATGTTTTTAATTTCTTCTCTTGATTTAATTTGAACAAAATCACTGGTCGGATTTGGATAAATCTGGAAATCAGATCTTGATAAGTGTGCGGTTCCTAAAACCTCCGTAAATTCATTGATAACACCCACTGCATCGAGATCGAAACCTCCGGAAGCAAAATTTGTCGGGTAGGGATCGTTGACAATATTTCCAACACTGTCTACGGTTCCATATAGCGGATTGATGGTCCCCACCACATCAATAATTTTCACATGGGTGATCTTATCTTTATTCAGCAACGCATGGTCTGGAAGTTCAGAAATGTCGAAAGGGGTTCCATAATTTGCTTTGTATTTTCCTGCCAGATTATTAATTTTTGTTGCATCTACAGCGCCAAAAGTTCCCACCTGCGTTGCTGTAGAAGTAAGACTTGTTGCAGGGAATCTAAAAAAGTTAATCCCGTCTGAACTCGCTTCCACAAATGCCAGTTCCAAAAAAGTATCATTAAAAGAGTTCTCAAAGACCGCGAAATCTGCTCCGGAACCATTGGTAATTGGTTTGGCGAAAGTTAAAACCGCAGTCCCACCATCTCCCAAACTTACAATACCGCTTCCATCAGCAATTCCGGTAGCATTCACTGCAGTTCCCACCGAGGCTAAGACCACTGTACTTGCAGCAATATCTTGCGGTCCTCTAACTACGGACGCTTCTGTTGCCCAACTTTTAAAAAGTGGATCATTTTTAAAAATCGCTTTAGATCCGGCTTGACCTGCAGGTGGATCGAATTGAGCAAATAGAATCGATGGAAGTACAGTCAGTAATAAATGATAATTTTTTGTCATATTTTTTAAATTTAGATGTAGAATTTTAAGACCTGTGCTTTTTGGTCTTTTTTAAGGTGTAAAAGTTTAAGAAAAATCCGCCTCAACAAAAATTATTGAGGCGGAGGAAATAATTTTTAGTTCTGGAAAAAACCGTTGGTTCCTCGTCCGGCCTCAAAAGTTTTGATCACACTTCCTGTAGTGGAATAAACGGTTACTTTGCTGTCTGCCGTAAATCCATTTGCATCCGAAGTATAGATTTTTCCGTTGATCACATTAAATCCGTAAAGAGCAGAATACTGTCCTCCTGTTGCAGTTACAATGGGTGTTGTAGGCGTTACAGTAGCACTCATATCCATCGAATAAACTTTGTTTCCAGAGGAAAAATAGTATTTTCCACCGTCAATATCAAGATTAGTCGCATTGGAAATTCCCGTAAGTGTAGTCGTTTTTGTAATCGTTCCTGCAGCCGAGATTTGATAAATATAGGAATCTGTAGTTCCTGCAGCAATGGTATAAACGATTGAATTATTGGAAATGGTCTTATTAATATTTCCGTTTGGCAAAGTTACTACCGAAGCCACCTCGTTTGTTGCAGGATTTATTCTGGTCAGTGTATTTCCGAAACCAAAAGTTGCATTTTGTACGAAAATAGTTCCACCCGCTTCAACAATGCGTTCTGCCGTATCTGTGAATGCGATTTTTTTAACAAATGAAAGATCAGATAATTTGTAAATAGTCACAGATTTTGGACCTAAATATTCATCGTTCGTTATGTAAATAAAATTATTGGCAATTGAAATATAACGCGGCTGATTGATTTGAGCCGTGATTTCTCCTGTTTTTTTGAAGGTATACCGATTGACAACTGTGATTTTATTTGAATTATTTAAAACCAAATAAGCATTATCGCCATTGTAAGTAATCGTTTGCAATACATCACCCAGATCGGTTCCGTTATTTTTTTTGTAAACATCCTGTTCAATGGTTGCTAAATCGTTGGAAAGAAAAGTAACTGATGCACTTGGAGTTCCGAAATTCCCTTCATTAAGAACGAATATTCCGTTTTCATAAGCACCTTTTGGAAGTTCAATTGGTTCATCAGATTCAGATCTACAGGAAATGTTGAACAACAGAGTCAGTGCAAAAACCGACATTAGAATTTTAGAAAATTTCATACTATTTATTTTTAAAAGTTGATTAAGAGATTAGCTGCATAATTCCTTTTTGGCAAAGGAAAGTAGGCTGTAGTTTCATAGATTTGATCAAATAAATTATTCGCTTTGAAACCGATTTGATAGTGTTTTAAGATTTTTATATGGAGTCCTGCATTCATTACAAAATAACTTTTCAGGGCGGAACTCAATTTTTCATCTTCGCTGGTAAACGTTAAACCATTGAACATTCCCTGCGCAAAAATTTCGATGAAATCATAACGATAAGAAGCATTTCCGAAGATCTTATGTTGAGGAACGTATGATAAAAACCGATTGGTTTCTACATTTTTTGAATTTGTATAAATGTATCCAAGAGAGAATTTTGCATTGTTTTTTCCAAAATCTTTTACAAAATCAAGTTGAGATTCCAGTCCGTAACTTTCTACATTATTAATGTTGCTTGGCGACCAGATCCCGCCAGAATTCGGCAACCAACGAATCATGTTTTCGATGTTGATGTAAAATGGCGTTATATTTAATTTAAAATTTTTGTACTGAAAACGATTTCCCAGATCGGCCTGCAGCGAGGTTTCTGATTTCAGATCCAAATTTCCGCCCGGTTGCCAGTAAAGATCATTAAATGAGGGAAATCTGAAATTTTTTGAAGCATTAAAAATAAGGGAATACCAATTATTTACATTGACTTTTCCTGAAAACGAATAAAGAACTGGAGTTTCAATTGCTTCTACAAAATCTTTCTTTATTCCGGCTTCAAAATTGACTTTTTGCGAAGCATTCCATCTCACCAAACCTGCGATAGAACCTGCATTTCTTTCCACATTTGAGATTCCGGACTGAAAACCTTGTCCTTTGTTCAGTTGATATTCACCAATGAAATTAAATGCCAGTTTTTCATTAAAAATATAATTGAAATCATTTTTCGCCAAATAAATTTTCGCAGTTCCACCGCTGCTTTTTGCTTTGTTGATATTGCTGAAATATTGAAATTCATCTTCCAGATAGGCCAACCGAAAAATATTCTGCACTTTTTCTGTACGAAAATTCCAATTGACCAGACTTCGGAACGTATCTGAGATATATTTCGTTTTCGTCATCGACTCCGAGAAGATAGGGTAGTGTTGAACACCGTTATAGATTTGAGTTTGCCAGGAAATGGTATTTTTCGAATTGATCTTGTAAGCTGCTCCCAAATTGAAATTTCTGTTGTCGTATTCGCCGTTCAAATTGGTGTAGTTCTTTTCCGGAACATCATAATCATTGTCACTTTTTACAAAATTTCCAGAGACTTTTACCGACAAGTGATCGTTGCTGTAAGATGATTTTAGAAATGAATTAAAGGTGTTGTAAGAACCGCCTTCCGCAAAAAAGCTCGTCTTGAATCCTTTCTTAAATGATAATTCATTATTCAAATGCACTGTTCCGCCGATTGCGCCGCTTCCATAAATTACACTTCCGCCGCCGGATTTTATTTCGAGTTGATCGTAACCCAAAAGATTCAGATTGTTGATGTCGCCTTGACCTAAGAAGATGGAATTAATATTGATTCCGTTCCAAATAAATGCGGTTTGCTGTGCACTCGTTCCTCGGAAAGACGGTGAGGAAACCATTCCGCGACCATTTTCTTTGATGTAAACCGGCGATTGAAAACGCAGTACTTCTGAAAGATTTGTCGAGTTTTTTAATAGATCGGCTTCATCTAAATTTTCAATTTTATGAAATTTCTTAGAATTTTTCAACTGGCTGTCGAAAATGTAAACCGTGTCGATTGCTTCCTCTTGAGCAAAACCCAAGAAATAAAACAATAGAAAAACAGCCGAAAATTGGTATTTTTTAGTCATTATTGCAGCCTTTCCTCCGAAAGCATTTTATATGTTAATACTTTCAGTAAGGTCTCCTGACTTTCACAAAACTGCACCTTCCCGATTTCTCAGTGGTTGTATTGCAGTTTCAATGGTGGTGATTTACAGTTGCGGGGACAGTTTGTGATTTGCACACAATTCCCTTTTCTAAAAGCAATGCAAAGGTAATGGATTATCTTGTAGGAAACAAAGAAAACCGTTTTAAGGTTAAATTTCTGCGTTCTAGCCAGTCAAGACACCGTATTTATTTTAGATTCATCAGTTCTCCTGCTGTTTTATTTTTCAAATAATGATAGGTTTCGAGCTGTGACCGCCTTTTTATTTGATCACCTTCCACATAATGGTTGCTCAATTTTTTATCCAGAATCCTAGCTTTTACATTATCGCTCAACTGAAGGTCGAGCAAATCTTTAATTTCTTTTTTAAGGTTTTTTTGGGTGATTTTTGCGGCCGCTTCAATGCGGTAGTCTAGATTTCGCGTCATCCAATCGGCAGAAGAAATGTAGGTGTCCTCATTGCCTTTGTTATAAAAATACATGACTCTCGCATGTTCCAGATATTCATCAACAATACTGATCGCTGTGATTTTCTGTTTAAATTCTTTCTGATTAACAGCACAGTAAATGCCGCGTACAATCATTTTCACAAGAACTCCTGCGTTTGCAGCTTCGTATATTTTCTCGATTAATTCGCGGTCGCTCAGTGAATTTGTTTTGATAATCATGAGCGCTTTTCTTCCTGCATGAGCTTCTTCAATCTCTTTATCGATGTGTTGAATGATTTTTTCGCGCATAAATTGTGGACATACCAATAATTTTTTGCAGCCTTTCAATCCATGAATGATATCCTCTTTTGGTTTTTTCAGAACATTGAAAATCTTATTGATATCTGCCATAATTACACGGTCCGAAGTCATTAGCAGATGATCGCCATAAATTTTTGCGGTTTTTTCATTGAAATTTCCGGTACTTACGAAACCGTATTGCATTGTTTTATTGTTAACGCGCTTTTTGATGACACAAAGTTTTGCATGAACTTTTTTGTTCGGAATTCCCATCAAAACCTTTACTCCTTCTTGTTCTAGAATTTCTTTCCAGCCCAGATTGCTTTCTTCATCAAACCTTGCACGCAGTTCTAACATTACGGTTACTTCTTTTCCATTTCGTGCGGCATTAATCAACGCGTTGATTATTTTCGAGTTGCTCGCCAATCGATACGCGGTAACTTGAATCGATTTTACATCAGGATCCATTGCAGATTCCCGCAGCAAATCGATGACCGGAGTGTAATGGTGATAAGGAAAAGTTAGAAGGATATCGGTTTTTTGAATCACATCGGTGACTCTTTTTCCTACCAATTCGGGGTGATCGAAAGAGGTTCTTTCCACAGGTTTTTTATACGCTTTAAAAACGTCGGGAAAATCCATAAAATGGCGAAAATTATGAATTTTTCCACCTGGAATAATGCTGTCTTTTTTGGTTAAATGTAATTTTCTGATCAGGAATTCGATTAACGCTTTATCCATCGCTTTATCAAATACAAAACGGGTAGGTTTCCCTTTGCGGCGCGATTTGATGCCTTTCTCAATTTTTTGTGCAAGCGTTGTTTTGATATCATTGTCTAAATCGAATTCTGCGTCTTTGGTCACTTTAAAACAATGCGCTTCGAAATCATCGTAGCCGAAATACGAAAAAATGTGGGGCAAATTATAGGTGATGACATCTTCTAAAAGGATGACGTTTTTGCTTTCGTCCTCGGAAGGTAGTAATACAAAACGACCCAGAACTCGCGACGGAATTTCGATGATGGCATATTTGCATTCGTACTGAAATTGCTTTGTTCGCATTGCAATCCCTAAATAAAGCGACTTATCTCGGAGATAAGGCATCGGAGAATTCTCATTGAGCAAAATCGGAATCACATTGCTTTCTACCATCTCATCAAAATATTTTACCACAAATTCTTTCTGCGCATTGGTAAGGTCTTTCGAATTTTTGATGAAAACATTTTGATCAGCCATTTCTACCAGAATTTTTTTCCAGGTTTTATCGAAATCTTGCTGTTGTTTGATGACCACGTCGGTGATCTTTTGCAAAATTTTTGTCGGTGGTTGGTAAAAAGATTCGGAGATGTATTTTTCTTTAAAATCCATTGCACGTTTTAATCCCGCAACACGTACGCGAAAAAATTCATCTAAATTATTAGAAAAAATTCCCAGAAACCGAATGCGCAGATGAAGAGGAACTTCTACATCCATCGCCTCTTGCAAAACTCTTTCGTTAAAAGCGAGCCAGGTAATATCTCTTGGGTTAAATAAATTCGACATTTTAATAGAATTAGATTTTTCCCAAAAATAGGGAATTTTCCGCATTAGTTTGTGATCACAATCATAGGTGGAACAATAATTAATTGTTAAATTTGAATCAAATAAAATTATGTTTTCTAAAGAAATTTTGTTGCAAAATAAAATTCCGCTCCTCCATTTTAAGAAAAAGGACACGCTTTTTCGGGAAGATCAGAAAGCGGTTAATTTGTACTATTTGCTAGAAGGGGAGATTAAAATTTACAATACCGATTCTGAAGGTAAAGAGTTTTTGATCAGTACCGTATTAAATAATATGTTTTTGGGTGAACCTCCTTTTCTGTTGGGCGAAAGATATCCTGCAAATGCAATCATTACAAGCGATACAGCCAAAGTTTTCTGCTTTAATGAGGAGCAATTTCAGACCTTTATGCTTGATAACCCAACCTTACTTTTTAGTTTCACGAAAGAAATTGCGCGCAAAGCGTATGAAAAAACCATGAAGCTGAAATCCATTGTTCATTTAAATCCAAATGAAAGAATTCTTCAGTTTTTAAAAATTTATAAGAGAAATTTAGGATTGGATTCTGACGAAAAAATAATCATTGATGTTACCCGCAAAGAAATGGCTAATTCAACCGGGTTGGCTATAGAAACGGTAATTCGCGCAGTGAAAAAGATGGAAAGAGAAGAAAAGCTGCAATTGATCAATCATAAAATTTACTACTAATGCAAAGAAGTTTCTGGTTAAAATTTTCTGTTTTTAATTTTTTAATTGTCGCACTTTTAGGCGTAACCATGCGGTATAAAATTTTATACTCGATGCCGTTTTTGGATCAGAAACATTTGCAGGAAGCGCATTCGCATTTTGCTTTCTATGGCTGGATCACGAATGTGATTTATGTTTTGATTCTTAATTATATGCACAAAATAAATGCACAAATTGACCTCAAAAAATATGAGAAATTAATAGTTGTTAATCTCATTGCTTCGTTTACGATGCTCGGAGCTTTTCTTTATGGAGGTTATTTTTGGGCTTCGATTGCAGGATCGACGGTCGCATTGCTCTGTAGTTTTGTGTTCTTCTTTTTCTTTGTTCGGGATGCAAAAAAAATTCAAGATTCCTCGAAATTATGGTTTTTGGCAGGTTTGTTTTTTGCGGTTATTTCCTCGGTTGGTGTTTTCAATTTAGGATATATGATGATGTTTAAAACGGCAACGCAAGATCTTTATCTCGCCTCAGAATATTATTATCTGCATTTTCAATACAATGGTTTCTTCATTTTTTCCTGTATAGGTTTCCTTCTGTTTTCCATGAAGCAAGCCGGTTCTGGAATTTCCGAAAAGCAAAACAAGCTAATTTTCTGGCTCCTGTTTATAGGTTGTGTCATTGGTTATGGCCTTTCTGTTTTATGGATGAAAATGCCGGTTTCTATTTTTGCAGTGATTGTCGTGGCCACGATTATGCAAACGATTGGTGCGGTATTGTTGTTTGTTTTTATCAAGAAAAACTGGACCAACTTGGTGTTGAAATGGTCTGCAATGCACCGATTTGTCTTGCTGTATGCAGGTTTTGCTTTTGCGGTGAAAATTGCGCTTCAGTTGGGTTCTACGATTCCGGCGCTGAACCAGTTTGCTTTTGGTTTTAGAAATGTGGTCATCGCGTATTTACATTTGGTATTGTTGATGTGTATTGCGACATTTTTAGTCAATCAAATTTTAGCGACGCATTATTTTACCATTACGAATAAACTTTTGATGGGATTCAAATTACTCTTACTAGGAATCTTCTTGAATGAGCTGATTCTTGGATTAATGGGTGTTTTCTCTATCAAATATATTTCTATTCCATTTGCAAATGAGATGCTTTTGGGTGTTTCTGTACTGATGTTTGCTTCGATATTTTGGATCTTCCTTCATTTAAAAAGCTTTAAAAAATCTTAATTGAAAGCATTTAAGTTGATCGTTTTTTGTCTTGACAGAAGAATCGTAATTTATATTTAGCTACAAGAAAACGGCTTCCAAAATAATAGTGAAAGCCGTTCAAACAAACATTAAATTCAAAAACTCTGATTTTTATTTTCCTGGGAGCAGTACTTCATCGATTGCATACACAATACCGTTTGATGCGGGTACTGTTGCAACAATTTTTGCTTTTCCATTGATGACGGGTTTTCCATCAACAATTGTAATTGTTATATTTTTTCCGTTGACCATTCCGAGAGATTGTCCATCCGTCATTTGGTCTTCTTTGATAACGCCAACATAAGTATGATAACCCAAAACATCCGACAGATCATTTGCTTTATCTGGTTTTAACAATCCTTCGACAGTTCCTTTTGGCAGTTTATCAAACGCTGAGTTTAATGGTGCAAACACGGTGAAAGGACCGGCGTTGCTCAGTGAAGTTGCTAATCCTGCTGCTTGAACGGCGGTAACCAAAGTGGATAAATCTGGATTTTTCGCAGCCAATTGTACAACATTAGGATTCGATTCATCATCTTGCACTCCTTCCTGACCATGATCTACTGCTTCTGTAGCAGTTGCGGGATCTGCAGCGGTTACGGTTTCGCTTTTTTTGCAGGAAACAAGGGATAATCCGATGATTCCCAAAACTAGAATTGACTTTTTCATTTTGCTTTAATTTTATATAAATGTACGGCAGAACAAAGAATAAATGTATGATTGCAATCATATCAAAAGGAAGCGGTCAAGTGATTTTTATCAGTTGAAGAACAGCGAGTTAACCAAGTTTTTGGATTGTTTTTTCCTTTTTTGAAGGTGATGCGTTTAATAGAATCAGTAGGTTTAAAGATCTTTTTTATTGAATTTAATTAAAGAAAGTACAAATGGGATTGTTGCCCAAATAAAAAGTACGATCATCGAAATTCCCATTCCGCCACCGGAACCGAAAACTTTTTGAAAAACGGCACCAGAATATCCCAACATTGCAGAAATATTCAGTTGCAGCAAGACGAAAATTCGAGATAAACCAACAGGATTTAAACCCGCTAAAGTAGCCATGATTCCTTCAATAGGATAGTCTGAAAATTGGAACATCAAAACCAAAAGAATTCCATCGTAAATCACACTGAAAAAGAGCCAGATAAAAATTGAAATCCCAATTCCTTTGGCGCGGTCACGACTCAAAATCGCCGAAAGCATTGCAAAAGAAGTGAAAATAACAGAAAGCAAAGTTCCGATTATTAAAAGGGAAAAACCCGTTTCTATAGAAGCGTAAAGTAAGATTGGAATACCGCAACCAATTAGAAATGCGAAAACCAAAGCTGTGGAAAGTCCCAGAAATATATTGAACCAAACTTTCACTCGTGGAACAGGTTGGCTCAAAAGCAATTCGATAAACTGACTGCTGTTGTACACATAAATCGTGGAAAATATAATGCTTACCAACGGAACAACCAATAAAACAACATTGAGCAAACTCAAAGTTGCTTTCGTGTAATTGCCTTCTAAACCAAGAACAGACCAGGAAATAATGAAAAGCAAAAGCGTGTAAAAGATAACAATTTTGTTTTTTAAAATATCGAAAAGGATAAAGCGTGCTATTTTGTTCATGATTTCAGTTTTTGACAATCCTTTAAAGAAAGTCTGTTCAAAATGGATTTTTTATTGAGCGTTGTTTTTCATCTCCTTGAGAATACTTACAATCGATTCCGAAATTTTTTCAGATTTTCTTTCTGTCATTAAATCTGTTACGGATTGTTGAACGATAACTTTCCCTTCATTGATGAATACAATTTCGCTCACCATATCGTCGAGTTCACTCAATAGGTGAGAAGTAATGATGATGAGTTTGCCTTTGTTTTTTTCTTTGATGATCTTTTCCTTTAAAATCTCGGAAGATAGAGGATCGAGTCCTGCAGTAGGTTCATCGAGAATGATAATTTTCGGATCGAACATAAAAGCCAGTACTGCACTCACTTTTTGGGTAGTTCCACCGGAAAGATTGCCCATTTTCTTCTCAAACATTTTTTCGAGCTCGAAAGATTCCAGGAGTTCTGTGTCTAGATGGGTTTCCGAAATTTTCCGGGTATCTTTGATCATTTTGATGGTTTGTCCGATCGTCATGTTTTCAGGATACCGCCCAATTTGAGGCATATAACCAATTTCTCGGCGGTAGAGATAATCGTCTTTTACACTTTTGCCATCCACTAAAATATCGCCTGTTTCAATGACATTTAGTCCTAAAATGCATTTGATTAAGGTGGTTTTTCCACAACCATTGGGACCGATTAAGGCAATCGACTTCCCATCGGTAAAGGATAAATTTAAATTTTCTAAAGCCGTAAAGCGATCAAATTTTTTCGTTAAGTTTTGTACTTCTATCATAGCATTTAAGAGATGAAAAATAGGATAAAGCCGAGTGTACGGTTTTAAATTGTTCCATCTTCAGCTTTTTTTAGATGGTTATTTTCTTCATTAATGGTTCTTGGTCTATAAAATTCTCCGGCGTTAAACTCGGGATAATTTTCTCCGTTTTATCGAGAAGATCTACGAAGAACGTGCGGAACAAAAGCATTACCGACGGATTGCTTTCTACCAGAACTGCGTATAAACTCAAGGGGTGAAAAGGAACGTCGCCAATTTTATTTTTGTCGAGGTCGTATCCTTCATATTTGTCCCAGTAATTTTTTCGAAAGTCGTTCATATTCATTGTTCCACTGGTTCCTACATCGAAAACGTTGTTGATGAAATTATTATGAATCACCTTATTTTCCATACAATTGGAACTGATTTTCATTCCCCAACCATTGTTTTCAAAGTCGTTGCTGAAGAGATCAATTTTTGTTGCTCCATCCAGATAAATTGCAGTCGTGTTGTTGTGAAAACGGTTGTGTTTGATCTTGCTGAAACTAATGTCTTTTAAGAGCAATCCATAATTTGCATCGCCCCAATTGTTGATGAAATTATTGCCGACCATTCCGATGTTATTGCTGTACATTACGGCAACTCCTGCATTATTGTTATCAAACGTATTGTTCACATATACGTTTTCATCTGCGAACATGAAATGCAGTCCATATCTCAGATTTTTTACAGAATAGTTGTGGTAGATGTACGATTTGATGACTTTTTCCAGATAAATTCCATCTTTGTGGCCTTCAATATAATTATTTTTAATCCAAAGCTCCTCGCTTACCCACGCATGAATTCCGTCACCGCTTCCTTCTTGGGAACTTGCACGGTGAGAAATTATTCTGTTGTTTTGAATGAGACAGCGGAATCCTCGTTGAACATAAATGCCGAAATAATTATTTTCGAAAATATTATTTTCAATGGTAGAAAATTGACTGTCGTACAAGCGAACTGCTCCAATATTGGCAATTTCATCTTCCCCGGAATTGATGATTTTGAACCCTTTCATCAAAATATGATTGGCTCGGAAAGAGATGATTTCGTATTTCATTTCACCATCTAAAATCGGTAATCCGATGCCGATTAATGACAATGATTTGGTGATATTGATGTTGCCTTCTTTGTAAATACCACGGTAAACCAAAATACTGTCGCCACTTTTTGCGGCGGAAACCGCTTGTTTGATCGTGGTAAATTGTTCGTTTTTGCCAACTTTTAAAACAGTTGAAAAAACAAAAATGGGAAAAACTAAAAGCAATAATTTGAACATGCAGTATTTAATTAATTAATGTAGCTCCCAAAGTTGCTGCAGCTTTCTGCGCTTCTTCCTTGTTTGCAAATGCTTCCGTATTTCCGCCCATCGGGGATTTTATGCTTCCTCCTTTGATGAGGATTGCTTTTGGTAATTCTAAAAATTTACCAGTTGAAGCTTCGATCACATATTTTTTTGCATTCTTTACTTTGTCGGTTTCGGAGCCTTCATACATGGTCATGCAACTGATATCATCGAATTTGTAAACGCGGCCTTTTTCTGTAATCAGTTCGGTGGCATATTTTAAGTCGGTGATTGTCATTTTGCAATTATCGCATTGGTCTTTTTCCAGCAGAAAATCTTTAGGTCCGCTGTTGGAACACGATAATAAGGCTAAAAATGGAAGTCCTAATAAGATGTTTTTTGGGAATTTCATAGGATTGAAAGTTGAGAAGTGAATAATTTTTTGTTGGTGAACTTAAACCGTTTTTGGCTTGCGAAACTCTATAAATGCTAAGATAGCCAAAATAAATGCAACACCTATCATAATTCCGCCACCAATATTGGGATAAGAATAGGCACCAAAATTAAGCAATTGTTTAAAACCAATGAGTGGAGGTTGATAAGACATTCCTGGAACAACAATCGCTGCATGAGGATCAAGATGGTGACCGTAATTGTATTCCCACATATAAAAATCGACCATAAATGCGACTCCAAAAATGAGAAATAAAATAGTAGTCATGTAAAGCGCTATTTTTCTGTTTAAGAAGGCGGTTATAAAGCATAAAACCGCAAAAAATCCTAAAGCATAAGGTAGAATTTTGAACTCCCAGAAATCTTCTTCATGAATGGTTTTCATGCCGATGTAGTGATTCAGTCCATTAATTATTTCATAATCTCCTGTGATTTTATTGGACCATAAAAACATTGATAATCCTTCTGGATATTGAGGAGCTTGAAGATAGATCGACCACATTGGAACAAAAATAGAAATCACAAGACTAATACCGAGAATTGCAAGAACGATTCTAGACCATTTGTTTAACGTTTTTGAGTTCATTTTTTTAAATTTTAAAGTGCTTAATTGAGATGAGTTCTGCAGTAGATTTCGCTACTTATATTAATTTATAAGGTAATGATTGTTACTAATAGCTCATCATCATCAAAAAGAAAAAGGGCAGTTTAATCTGCCCTTTTGTAATAATTTCTATTTGGTTACGCCTTGTTTTACAGGGCTTTGAGCATTATCTTTTTTATTATTCAAAGAATAGGTGAGTGGAGTACTGCTTCCAGCGGGCGAAACTCTCACGTATCCTTGCATCTCTTGGTGCAATGCACTACAGAAGTCCGTGCAATACATCGGATACATTCCGGCTTTTTTCGGAACCCATTTCAAAGTACAGGTTTCTCCAGGCATGATCAGAAGTTCAGCATTCTCGTTGCCTTTAATGGCGAAACCGTGAGGAACATCCCAATCCTGTTCAAGATTGGTGACGTGGAAATATACTTCGTCTCCAACTTTTATACCTTCAATATTATCTGGAGCAAAGTGAGATCGGATGGATGTCATATAAACGTGGATTTTATTTCCTTCTCGTACAACTTTGCTTTCCGCTTCCCCTTTGGTTACATAAGCATGTTTGTTGTCATCAATTTTGAAGAATTTCACTTGGTTTTTAGAAATCAATGCAGCAGGTAAAGCTTGAGCATAATGCGGTTCACCAAAGGTTGGGAAATCGAGGAGGAGTTTCATTTTATCTCCAGTAATGTCGAAGAGTTGTGCAGATTGCGCCAATTCCGGACCAGTTGGAAGGTATCGGTCTTTTGTGATTTTATTATAGGCAACTACATATTTACCAAAAGGTTTTTTAGAATCTCCACCAGGAATCATAAGGTGACCAGTAGAGTAATACGTAGGAACTCTATCGATTACTTTTAAATCTTTAATATTCCATCTTACTAATTCTGATGATACAAACATGGAGGTAATTGCATTTCCTTGGCCATCAAATTCGGTATGAAGTGGACCTAAACCAGGTTTTTGAACTTCGCCATAAAGTGCTGCTTCATATTTAATCACTTTTACGCCATCATATTCGCCGCTAAATGCTTTGTCAGCAATTGCTTTCTGAATTTTAGTAAAACTAAAAACAGGAATTAGTGCGGCCAATTTACCAGATCCTACGATATATTCACCAGTTGGATCAACGTCGCATCCGTGTGGAGATTTAGGACAAGGAATGAAATACATGGCGTCTTTCATATCTTCAACAGACAGAACCAAAACTTCTTTTTTTACGGTAGAAGTTGCGGAGTGTGTACTTTCGTTCCATTTGTTATGCACATATTCGGTTGCTACTTTTCTGCCTTTTCCGGATTTTGCTAATTCTGCAGCTTTTTTCCAGTTGACGGCCATGATGAAATCTTTGTCGTTTTGCGATGCATTCACTTCCAGTAAAGTGTTGGCTTTTTCTGAATTATAGCAAGAGAAGAAGAACCAGTCTCCAGATTTTCCTTTTCCAGCGTGTGAAAGGTCAAAGTTAATTCCCGGTGCTTCGATTTGGAATGAAATATCCATGTCTCCACTCTCTTTATTAACGCCGATGAAAGAAATTACGCCTTTGAAGTTTTCTTTAAAAGTATTAATAGGAACGTCACCGTTTTTATCATCCGTTGGTACGGCAAATCGGGTTCCGGCAACTACAAACTCGGTATTTTCAGTTAAGAAAGGAGAAGAGTGATTTCCGGCAGAATTGGGTAACTCTATAATTTCTGCGGTTTTAAATGTTTTCAAATCTAATCTTGCAACACGCGGCGTATTGTTGGCATTCGCAAATAACCATCTTCCGTCTACTTCTCCATTGGTTTGCGAGAGAGCAAGGTGATGTTGATCATCCCAAGGAATAAAACCATGAGAAGTTTGCAACATTGGTTTAGTCTCTTCGCTAAAGCCATAACCGTTTTCTGGATTTACCGCAAATACAGGAAGTACTTTGAGTAATCTTCCGCTTGGTAATCCGTATACATTTACTTGTCCGTTAAAACCTCCGCTGACAAAATTGTAAAATTCATCATATTTTCCGGGAGCAACGTACACTTTTTCTGCGGCATCACCACTTACTGCGGTTTCAGTGCCTTTTGGTTTACAACCAGTTAGCGCGCTTAAGGCAATAACCGTTGAGAGTCCGAATAGTTTTAGACTTTTCATATTGATATTTGATTAAATTTTTTTTTGCTAGAGAATATTACTTTGCTCCGTCGATTTCTCGCATGTATTCGAGAATTTCTCGTGCTTCAGTATCATTCAAACTTTGATTGGGCATTCTAACCAAACAGAGTTCTAGTTGTTTTTGTAATTCAGGATCTACATCAATCATTGGATCAGGATTTGAAATAAAGTTCATGATCCATTCAGGAGTTTGTTTTTGGGTAACTCCTTTCCATCCTGGACCAACCAATTTTTCTTCTGTTGGTTTGTGGCAAGATGTACATTTAACTTCGGCAACCTTTTTACCAGATGCAGCCATTGCAGCATCGAATTTACTGACATCTATTTTTTCATGTTTTCCTAGACCTCTTTTGGGATCATATTTATTGGCATCTGGAGAACTTTCTGCTGCAACTGCAGGAGTTTCAGAGGCTGTTCCTGTAGTTGATGAACTTGGGATTGAGTCTGTTTTCTTGTCGCCTCCGCATGAGAATAATGCAAGAGTTAGCACGGTAAGTGCAATTGTTTTTAAGGTATTCATAACTTATATATTTATTACTCAAATGTACCTACTATTGCTTGTATTCAAGTATGATCTGAGTCATACGGTTTATATGATATTTATCGCGACTTTTGCTATAGAAATTTTCTAGTTTTGTAATAAACAAAATAAAATAAAATGAAAAAATACTTAATGATTTGCGCAATGATCGCCGCTGTTTCTTGTTCCGAAAAAGTGCCGGTGAATAAAGAAAGCAATGTGATGTTACCTGAACCCACCATTAAAGTAGTAGATTCGGCATCAGCAGGAAAACATGAAGGTTTAGCGCTGATTGAAGGTGCAGACTGCTTAACTTGTCACAAAATGGATACGAAATTAGTAGGTCCCTCTTATCAGGACGTTGCAGGTAAATATACCGAAGCAGATGTTGATCTACTAGCAACCAAAATTATTGAGGGTGGAAAAGGAGTTTGGGGAGAAATTCCGATGACACCACATGCGGGAATGAGTCCTGAAAATGCAAAAAAAATGGTAGAATATATACTTACCCTGAAAAAATAATTGAATTCTAATTGTTTTTAAAAGTCATCTTCTATTTTTAAGATGGCTTTTTTTTGATGTTTTATGAAGTGAATTTAATAAAATGTCAGTTTCAATTGCTGAAAAATAGTTTACCTCTTCAATTTTGTAGCCGATTAATGCAGTAATGTTCCTTCCTACGCACTTGTTTGTGAAGATTTCTGTCAATTTGTCATAATTCTTAACTTGGTATATTTTTAGAGAAAGAGATATCAAACAAGTTTAAAATTTAAAAATATACATACTATGAGTAAAATAATTGGAATCGATTTAGGAACAACAAACTCATGCGTTGCCGTAATGGAAGGTAAAGATCCTGTTGTAATCCCAAATTCAGAAGGTAAAAGAACAACTCCTTCAATCGTTGCATTCACCGAAGATGGTGAAAGAAAAGTAGGTGATCCTGCAAAAAGACAAGCAGTTACGAATCCTACGAAAACTGTTTATTCAATCAAAAGATTTATTGGTACCCATTTTAAAGATGATGCGAAAGAAATTTCGAGAGTTCCTTATAAAGTAGTGAGTGGTCCAAATGATACCATCAAAGTAAAAATTGATGACAGAGAATATACCCCACAAGAAATTTCTGCAATGATTCTTCAGAAAATGAAGAAAACTGCAGAAGATTATTTGGGACAAGAAGTAACAAGAGCGGTTATCACTGTTCCAGCTTACTTTAATGACGCTCAAAGACAAGCTACTAAAGAAGCGGGTGAAATCGCTGGTTTAACGGTAGAAAGAATCATCAATGAGCCTACTGCAGCAGCTTTGGCTTATGGAATGGATAAAGCACACAAAGACCAAAAAATTGCAGTTTACGATTTAGGTGGTGGAACATTCGACGTTTCAATCCTTGATTTAGGAGATGGAGTTTTCGAAGTTTTATCAACCAATGGAGATACGCATTTAGGAGGTGATGATTTTGATGATGTCATCATTAATTGGATGGCAGATGAATTTAAAGCAGAAGAAGGAGTAGATTTAAAATCAGATCCTATCGCTTTGCAAAGATTGAAAGAAGCAGCAGAAAAAGCAAAAATTGAATTGTCTTCTGCACCTCAAACAGAAATCAACTTGCCGTATATTACTGCAACAGCAACAGGTCCAAAACACTTGGTGAAAACATTGACCAAAGCGAAATTCGAACAATTGTCAGCTGATTTGGTAAGACGTTCCATGGAGCCTTGTAAAAAAGCGCTTTCTGATGCAGGTCTTTCTATTTCAGATATCGATGAGGTAATTTTGGTTGGTGGTTCTACAAGAATCCCAATCATCCAGGAAGAAGTAGAAAAATTCTTCGGTAAAAAACCTTCGAAAGGAGTTAATCCAGATGAGGTTGTTGCGATTGGAGCAGCGATTCAAGGTGGAGTTTTAACAGGTGATGTAAAAGACGTTCTTTTATTAGATGTTACACCACTTTCTTTAGGAATTGAAACAATGGGTTCAGTTTTCACTAAATTAATTGAATCGAATACGACGATCCCAACTAAAAAATCTGAAGTATTCTCTACAGCGTCTGATAATCAGCCTGCAGTAAGCATCAGAGTAGGACAAGGTGAAAGACCAATGTTCAACGATAACAAAGAAATCGGTAGATTCGACCTTACAGATATTCCACCGGCTCAAAGAGGAGTTCCACAAATTGAAGTAACTTTCGATATTGATGCCAACGGAATCTTGAGTGTTTCTGCAAAAGATAAAGGAACCGGAAAAGAACAATCCATCAAAATTCAGGCAAGTTCAGGACTTTCAGATGATGAAATCCAAAGAATGAAACGTGAAGCTGAAGAAAACGCTTCTTCTGATGCGAAAAGAAAAGAAGAAGTAGAAATTTTCAACAAAGCAGACGGATTGATTTTCCAAACTGAAAAGCAACTGAAAGAATTTGGTGATAAATTATCTGCAGACAAAAAAGCTGCAATCGAAACTGCTCATGCAGAATTGAAAACCGCTTTCGAAGCAAAAGATATGGACAGCGTAAAAACCAAAACCGAAGCACTAGATGCAGCTTGGATGGCGGCTTCAGAAGAAATGTACGCACAAGGACAAGGTGCTGAAGCAGGCGCTCAACAAACTCAAGGTCAAGCAAACGGAGCAGAAGATGTTCAGGATGCTGATTTTGAAGAAGTCAAGTAAGTAGCAATTATCATCGATTAATATCGATTGAAATAAATTAGTAAATCGCTGTAAACGTAATGTTTATGGCGATTTTTTTTATTTTTACATTTTTCAATAATAGTTGATTTTAATCGATTTTTGTTGTAATTTTGTATCTTACTTGTACCGCGTCTTAATAGCAGACAATCTGCTTCTTATTATGTCTTATTTAGGCTAATTTGATTTTTATTTTTTTAAAATAGTGGAATTATGGGCTTTAGTAATCTTAGGATACCAAAACTTTGTGAATTTTGTGAGAAACCATTTGAAGCAAAAACAGTTACTACAAGATTTTGTAGCAAACTTTGTTCGGAAAAATCTATAAAAAGACAAAAAAGACTAGTTCAGGAAGTAGAAGCGAAACAAGTTTTATTGGAAAAATCAATAAATAAAATTGCGGAAATTCAAACTCGACCTTATATTTCTGTGGGTGAAGCTGCTATACTATTTGGAATGTCGAAGGATACAATTTATAGATTAATCAAAAGCAATAGAATTTCAGCACATAATTTTGGTGAAAGATTAACCCGAGTTTGTAAGTCGGATTTGGAATCAATGTTTACTGTGGTAAAAATTGCGCCGGAAAAAGAAAAGATTGAGGAAAAACAAGTTTTTGAAATAGGTACTTGCTATACAATTTCCGAAATTAGTGCAAAATACCATGCTGATCCTGGAACCGTAAATAGTGTAATTAAGAGAAACAAAATCCCCACTAAAAAGGTGGGAAGTTTTGTGTATGCACCTAAGAATTTAATTGATAAAATTTTTGACGGAAAATGAAAGAATTATTAAAAACCAAAGTTACAGTTAGGTTGCGAAAAGCAGAGTTCCGAAAAGAATGGTTCATTTATTTGGAAAGTTATCCAGTGATGATTTCAGGTAAAAATGATCCTCAAAGAATTCGTGAATATTTGAACCGAAGTGTCACAACAGTAGAGTTTGACAAGAAAAGACCTGCGAGAACTACGGAAAATTCAGTTTCATTCAAACCAAAAAGAGATGATAATGGAATTATCGTTTGCAAAAGTGAAAATGACCGCGAGACAATGTTTTACGCAGATTCATTACGGAAATTAAGACAGAGAGAATACGATAACATTGAACTTTACAACGAACTTGATATAATTCAGCAGGAGGAAAAAGAAAGATCTCAGGAGAATTTTA
The DNA here is from genome assembly GCF_900156725.1 of Kaistella chaponensis. Classification (GTDB taxonomy): domain Bacteria; phylum Bacteroidota; class Bacteroidia; order Flavobacteriales; family Weeksellaceae; genus Kaistella; species Kaistella chaponensis. Next base: position 286,917 of record NZ_FTOI01000002.1, read on the forward strand.
TTAGATATTTTGATTTGCTTGTCAATAAAAGGCATAAAAATAATTCCGAATCTATTCAAGTCAATTGGTATCGCTCGATAGAATTTCTAAAAGATTTCGGAGGTGAAAAAATTATGTTTTCACAGATTAGCACAAAATTCTGTGAAAATTTCAAATCGTATTTGTTGACTGCAAAAAGTGGTAGCAATAAAGAAGCGATAATTTCTCAAAATACAGCTTCCACCTATTTTTCTGTTTTCAAGGCTGCATTGAAAGAAGCTTTCATTGACGGATATTTTACAACTGATATTTCTGCCAAAATAAAATCAATTCCGCATGAAGAATCGAGAAGAGAATATTTAACGCTAGAAGAACTCAATACTTTAGTTGAAACACCTTGCGAACTTGATGTTCTAAAACGTGCAGCACTTTTTTCTGCTTTGACAGGTTTGCGGCATTCCGATATTCAAAAATTAACGTGGAATGAAATTAAGATTGAAAACGATCAGGCAAGAATAAACTTCACTCAAAAAAAGACCAAAGGTGTTGAATATATGCCGATGTCTAAACAAGCTTTACAACTTTGCGGGGAAGTAGGTTCTTCGAATGAATTGGTGTTTAAAGATTTAACAAACCCAGCTTGGATTTCCCGACCAATTAAAAAATGGATTGAAAGCGCAGGTATAACCAAGAAAATAACTTTTCATAACTTCCGTCATACTTTTGCTACATTACAACTTTCCAGTGGAACTGATATTTACACCGTCAGTAAAATGCTTGGTCATACGAACGTAAAAACTACGCAGGTTTATGCAAAGGTTGTTGATGAAAAGAAAAACAAAGCTTCGACGGCTATTCATTTAAAAAATTTATAAAATGAATTTGAAATATTTTGAATATATTGTTATTTACCTTTCGGTCCTGGTGGTATGTGTAGTCGTGGGGGCGTTAGCAAGAATCTCTTTTATTGGTAAAGGTGGTGATGAGTATACCGCAAATATTGTATTTTGGTCAATTACAGCATTAAGTATTTTATTTTATGCGATTATCATTTTGTTTCTTGATGTCATAATTGTTGGATTTAGAAAAATATTTAGCAAAAAGAATAATTCCAAAAATTCTACTGTAGATTTTATTCCAACTAAAAATCATGAGAATATTACAATTGAGCAAAAAGAAATAATTGATGACAATACAGCAAATCAGTTAATTGAGGATTCAAAGGAAAATATTGAGGATCAAACTATGGAAAAGGTACATCTTGAGTCTATAAGAAAAACCCAACTTCAGCAAAAGCAACAAATCGAAAGGGAGAAATTGCAAGTCGCTGTAGATTATACTCGAAATCAATTTGCATTATATTTAAAGGATGAAGATCTTGATGCACTTTGCGACGCCGTAAATTTATATTCAGTAAAAGAAAATATTCTTAATAATATTTCTGTTTACACAGAGGACTTAACAAACCTAGACCTTTATCATTTCGGCTGGAATATCTGGAATCATTTCAGACCTATAAAACAGGAAGAGGTTTCAAAATTATTAAAAAATGTTTTCGTTTCGCTTGATGATATTGATTTGGAAAGTATCAAATCCCATTTGAAAGATGAACCTAAAAAAGGCATTATAAAAATTCAAGAAAACCTGGCAGACTACCAAAAGACATAAAAAATCACAAAACGAAGTGTATTTTAAGTGATTCCTCTGTGATTGCATGTTTACGGCCATCACAGAGGAATCACTTTTTTTCTTTGCACCATAACAATCAAAAACAACAGTTATGGAGAGTAATGAAATCTCATTCGAAAACCTGCCAAAAGCAGTGGCACATCTGGTCAGCGAAATTGCTATAATAAAACTTTTGGTAGAAGTAAAGCAACCACAGCAAGTTCCTCAAAAAAGAATTCCGATAGATATAACGGAAGCCTGCCAAATTATTGGAAAGGCCAAACCTACCGTTTACACTATGGTACGGAAAAGATTAATTCCGTGCTATAAAAATGGTAAGAAACTCTATTTTTTTGAAGATGAATTATTAGAATGGATTTCTAAAGGAAGGAAGAAAACTTTACAGGAAATTGAATCTGAAGCAACCGCAGATTTCAAAAAGAATTTTAGAAAAACTTCAGCAGAATGTAATCTAAAATTCAAATCATGAGCACAGAAATCCCTTATTTAAGAGTCGGAACTTCCTTTTACAAAACCATTGAAAAGCCACTGATTTCAGGTGATAAAATTTCAATTCTTGTCCGCTGGAATCGAGAAACGATCATAAGCGACCACGGAAAAACATACGTTTCAAGCGTTCCGAAATTTGATGGATTTTGCTGTATTCCCAGCCATTTGGATTATCAACAAGTTATTGAAGGATTCTACAATGTGTACAATGAAATGCCTTTTCAACCAAATGATGAAAAAGCAGACCTTCAATCCATTAAAGAAAAAATTCCTTTTTCTCTGGATTTTATGCAGCATATTTTTGGTGAACAGATAGAATTGGGATTAGACTATTTAAAAATATTACTTTTATATCCCACGCAAATTCTACCTATACTTTGTCTGGTCAGCAAAGAAAGAGTTACTGGAAAAACAACATTTATAAAATGGCTCAAATGTATTTTTGGGTTGAATATGACCTACATCAAAGGAGATTCATTTGGAAGTCAGTTTAACGCAGATTGGACATCAATGCTCATTGTTGCAATTGATGAAGTCTTCTTTGATAAAAAAGAGATCACCGAACGTTTAAAATATCTTTCTACCACAGATAAAGATAAAAAAGAAGCGAAAGGAAAAGACCGGGAGGAAGTCGATTTTTTTGCGAAGTTTATTCTCTGTTCCAACAATGAAGATAATTTTATTCAGATCGATGAAAACGAAGTGCGCTTCTGGATTCTAAAAATTAAACCGATTAAATCCGAACGAACAGAATTTCTGCGTGATCTTAATGCTGAAATTCCATACTTCTTAAACTACTTGATACAAAGACCATTTCACAGTCAGAAGAAAACACGAATGTGGTTTACTCACACGGAACTCCGAACAACTGCCTTGCAAAAATTAGTCTGGAAAAATAATAACAAACTTGAATCCCGGATCATTGAATTATTGTTTGAATTTTTTGAAAGTGTAGAAGATCAAGAAATAAATGCAGTTCCACAAGATATTCTGAATATGCTTAACAAAATGTTTAAAAGCAGTTACTGGACAATCAATGATGTGCGAAAATTATTAAAGGAAATCTGGAAACTCGAACCGCAACAAAATTCTTTGGCTTATATCAAATACGACATGGATTATGGCGGAAGTTTCTTTCAGCAAAATAAACTTGGACGCTATTTTACCATAAAAAGAAATTTTATTTCTCAAAAATTTGATGAAATGATGAGTTAGTTGATAATGAAAAGAAAATCAATGACTTACTACTCATCAAAAGCCTCATCAAATTTATATACCGTCATTTTTGATGAGTGTTTGATGAGAGAAAAAATACAAGTTTGATGAGACGATGAGAGTTTGATGAGTGTATAACTAAATGATATACAATTAAATACAGTGTCTTCTCATCAAATCATCAAACTTTTTCTAAAACTCAACCCCTAAACTTTACAGCAATGAACTGCACACAATTTAATAAAATATCTGTGGAAAAGATCCTACAATCACTCGGACATTTTCCCATAAAACAAAATGAAAAAGAAGCATGGTATCTAAATCCATTTGCTTCAGAAAACCACGCCTCTTTCAAAATCAATAAAAACCTCAATTATTGGTATTTATTTTCTGAAGGAATTGGTGGGAACAATATCGATTTCATGAAGAAATATTTGAACGCTTCAATTAGCGAAGTATTGCTTTGGGCAGAAAATCAAAATTATTCTTCTTTTCAAAATCAAAGAATTCTTCCTAATCTGAAATTAAGAAACCTATCTAAAAATTATCAGATAGCTGAAGTAAAGGAAATCCAACATCCTGCACTTTTGGACTATTTACAAAGCCGTAAAGTCGAAAGTCAAATCGAATTCCTAAAAGAGATCCATTATCAGTTGAACGGTAAAAACTATTTTGGAATTGGTTTCAAAAACGATTCAGGTGGTTATGAAATCCGAAACGCTTATTCGAAAATTTGTTTGGGTAAAAAAGATATTACCACCATAATAAATAACTCAAAATCGCTTCTGATTTTTGAAGGTTTTTTTGATTTCCTCTCCTTTAAAAATATTGAAAAATCATTAGAAAATGAACCTTCAGATTACATGATTTTGAATTCAGTTTCGATGATTCATAAGATTAAAAATTCACTTGAAAATTATGAAAAAATAGACCTCTATTTTGATAATGACGAAGCAGGAAATTGCGCCGTTGAAATCATCAAAAATGAAAGAATTGAAGCAGAAGATTGTAGGGTTTTGTATTCCGATTTTAAGGATTTAAATGATTGGTTGATTCATAAAAATCCACAAAATGATAATCTACAATCGTTAAATAGAAGGAGGTATTAGCATAAAAGAAACAGTAAAAAGACCTGCGTAAAAGGTGACGGTCAAAATATGGTTAGATGGTAGTGCAAAAAGTACCCATTGTTTACAATAAGCGTTTCACGCTTTTTATAAAATTGGGATTTTTGATTTCTTCCTATCGTCAGAAATACAATTTACAGTAAATAACAAAATAAAAATTTAAACATGAAACAAGATTTTTTTAAAAAATTTGTGCAAAAAGCAGCACAGGAAAATGAGCAAAAATTGAATGCTGAAAAAAGAAAAAATCACTTCAAAGATTTAGGTCGAAGAGGTGGTTTGAAAAAGAAATCTGATCCACAATTAACAAGAATAATTTCCTTTAGAATGACTGAAAGTGCATATCAGATTGAGTTAAAAAAAGCCGAGAAAGTCAAGTTGAAATTATCAACTTTTGCCCGAATGGTTTACCATGGAAAAGTGCTGAAAATTGACGAATTTAAAACCGATGAAATTTTGTTGGAATACGGAAATAATTTTAAAAGAATTAAAAATTTACTGCGCCACAGAGAATGGAATGTTTTCTCAAATAAAAAGAAAATTATTGTAGAGATCGAAGAAATAATCGAACTCATTCGTCAACATTTATACTCAAAAATGAACGAAAAAAATAAATAATGAACAATTCTGCAACAACTAGAATGATCTCCAAGATCGCATTAGAATATAACGGAAACGACAAAGGAATGGCGAAACTTGCTGCAGTTAATTTTCTTTTGGGCAGCAATCCAGAAGATCAATTTCAGGAAATGAAAATTGTTGCAGACCGGAATTCCAAAGTTAAAAAATGGGCGTTAACTGGATACATTTCTCCACAGGAAGATATCGGCAAGTCGCTTTCCGACGAAGAATTGAAAGACATTGCGATAGAAGCATTAAAGAAAGTTGGCGTTACGGATCAAAATCAATTCCGCTTGGATATCCACAATAGTACAAAGCAAAAACACATTCATTTTGTGGTCAATAGAATGAATATTCATGGAAAATGTACGGTAAAATCGCGTAAAATTGGTGAAAGATTCGGTGAAGCAGTCCGCCAAATTTGTCAGGAACGAAATCTGAAAACCGATGTAGAAATTGGAATTGAAAAGAAAGCAGAAATGCTGAAAAATCTTATTCAGAGTTTGAAGTGCTCCAATAATTTTGATGAATTAATTTCAGAAATGAGGAAAAGAGGCTTTTTAACTGAACTTTCTAAAAATGAAAAAATTGGAATTTCGGGAATGCGAATCATTTTGGAGAGCGACATCAATCATCAAACCGAACGACAATACAAACCGGGGTATAAACTTTCAGAAATAACATCAAGTCTCAAAATAGCGGAAATCAAAATTGTTTTTGATTTAAAAAATATCGTGAATCAGGAATTAAAAGCATCTTCAACTTTGAAAGAACTTCGGGATAATCTGTATCGGCAAGGATGGGCGATGAAAGTTCAATTTAAAAACGAATTCCGACCCAAACAAATTAATCAAGTTCAAGATATCTGGATCAAAAGAGTTGCAACCACAACTACCAATCAGCAGAAAGATGGTTTCTTTTACAAGAAATACGAGGGATTTTCTCTTTCTGCAATTGGTGGCGATTATCAGAATATTGAAAGACTATTAAATACTGCCGCACAATTGTCAAATCAATCTTCGATTTTTTCGGTCAGTAACAAGAATGAAAATCTAGTAGAAATTGCTTTGGAAACAGTTGAAGAAATCCTAAAACCAAATTACGTTTCACAAGCGGAAGACGAATGGTGGAAAAAGAAGAAAAAATTTAATCGATAAAAAAATATAAAAATGGAAAGCAATAATCAAATTGAAGAATCTAAAACCGATGGATTCGAACTTTTAGAAAAAGTAATCAAATCAAACGAAGAGAATATAAAATCAAATGAAGATAAAATTAAACTTTATGTGAAACTGAGATTTATGTTCGAAGATCATTTAAAGATGATGGGTCAGACTCAATTAGATTTTGAAGCGGTTGGCGAGACATATCAAGATGCAATGAAATTTCATGAATTAGAATCTGTAAAAAGAACTGAATTCTTAAAAAATATTCCCACCAAAATCGAAGCGGTTCTTTCGCCAGAAACAGTAGAAGATTTTGAGAAGATAAATTCAAAAATGAAAGAAATGAAAATCATAACATGGTCCGGCTTGGGAACGATGATTTTAGGAATTTTGATTTTAGTTATTTCTATCAATTTTGCTACGAACTGGTATAAAGAAAGCATAAAAGCGAAAAGTGAACTTCGCCAAAATATTTTAAATGAAATTGCTGGTGAAGGGAAAAAAATATATGATGAAAATGAGGTGAAAGTTTTGACTGAAAATACTAAATTGATGCAGCTCTGGATTAAAAATAATCCTAAAAAGGCGGAAGATTTTTTGAGGTTTAAGGATGGGTATGAAGCGAAAATTATTACTGAGAGACAAAGTGAGTAAATTTTAATTTTTAATGTTCGAGATGTCCAGTTTTTTAATTAAAAAACTGGATATCTTCTTAGTGATTAATATTATTAAATTTTTAAAACTACCTATTTTAAAGGATAATTAATAGTTTTATTATCAAATGAACGTTTTCCATATAAGAGAATTATTATAGATAGGTGGTTTTAAATTTTCAGACATATATTGAAAATCAATCTACAAAAAAATGATAGTTAAGTGGGTGGTCAACTAGGTAGTCAAGTTGGTGGTCAAGTAATAGGATTAGCTAAAGCTTAATATCAAGTATTTCTGTTAATAGTTGCTAATTTAAAGTTTAGATTCAAGTAAAAAATAGGAAATGTTTAGATAAATCCAAAATGATTTATAGTAAAAACCTTATGCTTTAATTTTAAAAACAAAGGTTTTGGTAATTAGTAAGTTCATTCTTAAATCAAATTATTTAATTTTGTTTATCCAATATCAGCAATATGAAAATACAAATAATCAGCGATTTACATCAAGAATTCGGTTGAAGTGAGCAGTCTTTTGATAATGCAGGTATAGTTATTTTGGCAGGAGATGTTAATGTTGGGACAAAAGGGATTGATTGGATAAAGGAAAAAATTCCAAATAAAACTATAATTTATGTTTTAGGAAATCATGAATATTACAAAGGATCTTATCCAAAAACTTTAAATAAAATTAAAGCAGCAACGGAAGGATCAAATATTCATGTTTTGGAAAATTCTTATATTGATATTGAAAATGTTAGATTTCATGGATGTACTTTGTGGACAGACTTTTCTATCTTCGGAAACCCAGTGGAATACGGAATGATTTGTCAGCCAAGAATGAACGATTATAAAATGATAAAACGTGATCCTTCATATTATAAGATGCGTACAATTGATATTTTTAAAATCCATCAAATTTCTATAAAATGGCTACAAGAAAGTTTGGAAAACTCTACACAACCAATAAATATCGTTGTAACGCACCATGCACCAAGTTTAAAATCAGTAGCTGAAGAATTTAAAACTGATCCACTTACTTCTGCTTATGCATCAAATTTAGAAGATTTTATCTTACAATATTGCCCTGATTATTGGATTCATGGGCATATTCATACTCCCTCAAATTACACAATAGGCAAAACCGAAATTATTTGTAATCCACATGGTTACATTGATGAACCTTATAATGGATATAATAAAGATCTGATTATTGATATTTAATGGTATGACTATTCAAAATAAGGCTTCATTTTATTTTGTAATAACTCAATTAATTCCTTTTGATAGTATTTATATAAATCTGGAATATTCAAAACGATGATCTCTTTCTTCAGTTGGCCTTTTAAAGAATCATTAATTATTTTTTTGTGTCTATTTTCCATTACGAAAACTAAATCGGCTTGTTGCAAAAGTTCTAATGTTAAAGGATTTGTTCCTTCTTTTTCGCAAATTTTTAGATTAGTTCCGGCAGACGTAAAGCTATAATCAGGGTATGTCACACTGAAATAATCTTCTGCAGTTTTAGATCGCTGTTTATTAGCAGAGCACACGAATAAAATATTTTTAGAAGGACTATTCAAGTTATAGATGATTTTAACTCGAAAATACAAAATAAAGGGAATGGAAACTATTTATTTTTGCTGATTTTACGGTTTGTCGTTTCGTTCTTTCTTAACGTTTTCTTATATTTAACAGTTTTAATAATTATAAAAGGAATTAATGACCAGAGAACAGGAACGCGACGAGTTACACCGGGCGATATGGCAGATCGCCAATGATTTAAGAGGAAGTGTAGATGGATGGGATTTTAAATCTTACGTGTTGGGAATTTTGTTCTACCGATTTATTTCAGAGAATTTAAGGTCACACATCAACAAAGCGGAATGGGAAACAGGAAATGCTGATTTTGATTATGCAAAAATTTCTGATGACGAAGCAGAATTCGGTCGGAAAGATACAGTGAATGAAAAAGGATTTTACATTCTGCCATCAGAGCTTTTTATCAATGTACAAATCAATGCGGAGAAGAATTCAAATTTGAATGTAGATCTGCACCGTATTTTTAAAGATATCGAATCTTCTGCCAATGGATCTGATAGTGAAGACGACTTGAAAGGTTTGTTTGATGATGTTGATGTAAACAGTAACAAACTAGGAGGAACAGTTGAACAGCGAAATGCACGTTTGGGAAAAATTCTCAAAGCCATTGCGGGTCTTAAATTAGGCGAATATCAAGATAATGCGATTGATGCTTTTGGTGATGCCTACGAATATCTGATGAGTATGTATGCAAGTACTGCAGGTAAATCTGGAGGTGAATTTTTTACCCCTCAGGAAGTTTCTGAATTATTAGCAGAAATTACCGTTGTCGGAAAAACTTCGGTGAACAAGGTGTACGATCCTGCTTGTGGATCAGGTTCTTTACTACTGAAATTTGCCAAAGTTCTCGGAAAAGAAAATGTAAGACAAGGTTTCTACGGTCAAGAGGTAAATATCACCACTTATAACCTGTGCCGGATCAATATGTTTTTGCACGATATTAATTTTGAAAAATTCAATATTGGGCATGGTGATACTTTGATGGATCCGATGCATTGGGACGACGAACCTTTTGATGCCATTGTTTCCAATCCTCCGTATTCGATTAAATGGGATGGCGATGCAAATCCCTTACTGATTAATGATCCACGGTTTTCACCTGCGGGAGTTTTAGCACCGAAATCTAAAGCTGATTTGGCGTTTACTATGCATATGCTTTCTTGGTTGGCAACTTCTGGGACAGCAGCTATTGTAGAGTTTCCTGGCGTTTTGTATCGTGGTGGTGCAGAGCAAAAAATTCGTAAATATTTGATAGATAATAATTATGTAGATGCCGTAATTCAACTGCCGCCCGATTTGTTTTTTGGGACTACCATTGCTACTTGTATCATTGTTTTAAAGAAAAGCAAAAAAGATAATGCCACTTTATTTATTGATGCTTCGGCGGAATTTGTAAGAGGTGGAAATAAAAATAAACTCTCTGATACCAATCGAAAAAAGATTTTAAATGCTTTTATAGACCGACTAGATACCGATCATTTTGCCAAGTTAGTCCAGAATTCGGAAATTGAGACCAATGATTACAACATTGCCGTAAGCAGTTATGTGGAGCAAGAAAACACAACTGTAGCTACAAACATTATAGAACTGAACCAACGCATCAGCCAAATTGTATCCAAGCAAAACGAACTGCGAACCGCCATTGATGCTATTGTAAACGATTTAGAAAATTAATAAAAGCTGAGGATATGAATAAGGAATTACAGTTTTTAATTTACAATACCCCGCAGTTCAATAATAAAATAAATGTAGTTGTAAAAGACGAAACCATTTGGCTTACACAGAAAGCCATGGCAGAGCTATTCGATGTACAACGTCCTGCAATTACAAAGCATTTATTAAAGATTTTCGCAGAGGGTGAGCTTGATGAAAAACTGGTTAGTTCCATTTTGGAACTAACCACTCAACACGGTGCTATAGCTGATAAAACACAAACCAAAGAAACTAAATTTTACAATCTTGATGCCATTATTTCAGTTGGCTATCGGGTAAATTCTACAAAAGCTACACAGTTTCGCATTTGGGCAACCAATACACTGAAAGAGTTTATCACCAAAGGTTTTGTGATAGATGATGAACGGTTGAAACAAGGCAAAACAGCATTTGGGAAAGATTATTTCCGTGAATTGTTGGATAGAGTACGTTCCATTCGTGCTAGTGAACGTAGAATTTATCAACAGATCACCGATATCTTTTCTGAATGCAGTATAGACTATAATCCCAAAGCAGATATTACCAAGAACTTTTATGCAATGGTACAAAACAAGTTTCATTACGCTATTACAGGACATACCGCTGCAGAAATAATTTACAAAAAAGCAGATGCTAAAAAAGATAGCATGGGTTTAACAACATGGAAAAATGCACCCGATGGCCGTATATTAAAATTGGATACAGCCGTAGCTAAAAATTATTTGCCAGAAAAAGAGATCAAACAACTGGAGCGAACGGTTACATCCTACTTTGATTATATAGAAAATCTCATTGAACGTGAAAATACTTTTACAATGGAAGGTCTGGCAAAAAGTGTAGATAAATTTTTAAACTTTAATGAGTTTAAAATTTTAGAAGGCAAAGGAACTAGGTCTCATAAACAAGCGATTGCCAAAGCAGAAAAGGAATATGTGCAGTTTAATAAAACACAAAAGATAGATTCTGATTTTGACAAAGAAATAAAAAAACTACAACAAAAAGGAGGAAAAGATGAGTAAGATTGATGAATTGATAGCGCAGTATTGTCCTGATGGGGTAGAGTATAAAAACATTAATGAATTAGGATTTTTATATGGTGGTTTAAGTGGAAAAAGTAAAACAGACTTTGATAAAGGCAACGCAAAGTATATAACTTATAAAAATATTTATTCTAACATTTCAGTGGATGTAAAAGAAGAGAATTTTGTTTCAATTTCTGAAAATGAAAGGCAAAATAAAATTGAAGTTGGAGATGTGCTTTTTACTGGTTCATCTGAAAATATGGAAGAATGCGGTATGTCTTCTGAATTAACAGAATTAACGAATGAAGATTTATATTTGAATAGTTTCAGTTTTGGATTTAGAATAGAAGATACATCTTTATTTATTTCAGGATTTCTAAAATATCTATTTAGAGATTCAAAAATTCGAGAACAAATTAATAGAACAGCAAGTGGTGTTACACGATTTAATGTTTCTAAAAAAAGATTCGAGAAAATTCAAATCCCAATTCCACCACTACCGATCCAAGAAGAAATTGTAAAAATTCTTGACAAATTTACCGAGCTCGAGGCGGAGCTCGAGGCGGAGCTCGAGGCGCGTACGCGCCAATATGAGTTTTACCGAAACCAATTGCTTGCATTTGAAGGTAAAGGGGTAAAGTGGAAAACGTTGGGAGAAGTTGGTAAAATTAAACGTGGCGTTGCATTTACAAAAAAACAATCAATTTTTGGAAATTATCCAGTTGTTGCAAATGCTCCTGTTCCTATTAGTTTTCACAATGTAGCAAATAGAAGTGGAGAATGTGTTGTCATTGCAAGATCAGGTGCAAATGCTGGATTAGTAAGTTATTGGAATGAGGAATTCTTTCTTACTGATGCCTTTAGTATCCATCCTGATAATGAACTATTAAATACCAAATTTCTTTATTATTTCTTGAAAAATTTACAGAGAGAAATTCATTTAATGAAAAAAGGCTTTGGAGTTCCACATGTTAGAGCTTCAGATTTTGAAATATATTATGTTCCAATTCCACCATTAGCAGAACAAGAACGAATCGTCGACATACTTGACAAATTTGATGCTTTGGTGAATGATATTTCGGTGGGTTTACCGGCAGAAATAAAAGCCAGAAGACAGCAATATGAGTATTACCGTGGCACATTATTAAGCTTTAAAGAAGTACAGAAAAATTAATACAAAATAGAAATGCAAAACTCTCAACACTGCTGAGAGATTTAAACTTCAATATAAAACTACTGAACCAAACGAAAATTAGCCAAAACCATGAGCTACAATATCATTTCTGAAAATCCCGAAAGCACTGTTGTAGCTGAATACAAATCGGAATACAAACGTGAAAAATCTTATCAGTCTGAAGATGAACTGGAGAAAGCTTTTATAAAATTATTAGAACAACAAGCGTACTCCTATTTGCCAATTACTACCGATAAAGATTTGGTAGATAATCTGCGCTTGCAACTGGAGAAACTGAATGATTATCAATTCACAGAGAAAGAATGGAAATCTTTTTTTGAAAGTAAAATAGCCAATCCAAATAGTAATATTGAGGAGAAAACCCGTTTGATTCAGGAAGATTATATCCAGGCATTAGATTGTGAAGATGGTTCGTTGCGCAATATTTATTTGATTGATAAGAAGAATATTCATAACAATCAATTGCAAGTCATCAATCAATATGAAACAGATGAAGGAAAACGAGCCAATCGTTACGATGTTACGGTATTGGTCAACGGATTACCAATGGTTCATATCGAGCTCAAAAAACGTGGCGTAAGTTTACAAGAAGCTTTTAATCAAATCGATCGTTACACTAGAGAATCATTTTGGGCAGGAAGTGGTTTGTATGAATATATCCAGTTATTTATTATTTCTAATGGGACTTTAACCAAGTATTATAGTAATACGACCCGTTACACCCACATCAAAGAAAAGGAAAAGCAGGGCAGCAAGAAATCGAAGACCAGTAACAGTTATGAGTTTACGTCATGGTGGGCAGATGGAAGCAATAAACCGATTTTAGATTTAATGGATTTCGGTAAGACGTTTTTTGCCAAACATTCGATCTTACAAATATTGACCAAATATTGTGTCTTTACTTCAGATAAACTTTTGTTGGTGATGCGACCTTACCAAATTGTTGCGACGGAAAGAATTTTAGCAAAAATCAATACTTCAAACAATTATAAAAGATTTGGAAGTATCGATGCCGGAGGTTTTGTTTGGCATACAACGGGAAGCGGTAAAACTTTAACATCTTTCAAAACGGCACAATTAGCGAGCAAACTTGATTTTATTGAAAAAGTCATCTTCGTGGTTGATCGAAAAGATCTGGATTACCAAACGATGAAGGAGTATGATAAATTTGAAAAAGGAGCTGCTAACAGCAATACCAATACAGCGGTATTGAAAAAGCAACTGGACGATCCCAACGCGAAAATTATCATCACGACGATTCAGAAACTATCAATTTTAATTAAAAAACAAAAAAGTCATTCCGCATACGGAAAACCAATTGTTTTCATTTTTGACGAATGCCACCGTTCACAGTTTGGCGACATGCATGAAGCAATTACGAAAACATTTAAAAAATACTTTCTTTTCGGTTTTACTGGTACGCCAATTTTTGCAAAAAATTCCAGTAGTGGCGGCAAGGCGCATTTAAAAACCACCGTTCAAGCTTTTGGCTGTTATGTGCATGGTGATCCAAACAATTGTCCACAAGAAAACCATCAATCTGCTATCCATACTTACACGGTTGTAGATGCAATAGCCGATAAAAATGTTCTGCCTTTCCGTGTTGATTACATTCGCACGATGAAAGAAAAGGACGATATCACAGAACAACAGGTACGAGGTATCGACAGAGAGAAAGCTTTACTTTCCCCAGTTCGTTTAACGAATACCGTTGAATATATTTTAAAACATTTTGACCAAAAGACCAGTAGAAATACGAAACCTTATTACATGACGACTTTAGCCAATGTACATGAAGTAGCATCGGCAAGAGATCGCAATAAGATTGAAGAGATTAAGGAAAAGATAAGGCGAAATGGTTTCAATTCCATATTCGCAGTATCCTCCATTGCAGCTGCAAAACTATATTATCAGGAATTTAAACGCCAACAAAAAGAGTTGCCTGAACTTCGGAAACTAAAAATTGCCACCATTTTTAGTTTTGGTCAAAATGATGCTGAAGAAGATGGAGTAGAAGATGAAAATTCAGAATCTACGGACGGATTAAGTGCAAGCGATAGAGATTTTCTAGATAATGCGATACGTGATTATAATGTAGATTTTAAAACGACTTATGATACTTCGCCGGACAAATTTCAGAATTATTATAAAGATGTTTCCTTACGAATGAAAAACCGGGAGATTGATCTTTTAATTGTGGTGAATATGTTTTTAACAGGTTTTGATGCAACCACTTTGAATACGCTTTGGGTAGATAAAAACTTGAGAATGCATGGTTTATTACAAGCGTTCTCTAGAACCAACCGTATTTTAAATTCGATTAAAACTTTTGGTAATATTATCTGTTTCCGAAATCTGGAGGAAGCAACCAATCAAAGTTTAGCACTCTTTGGAAATAAGGAAGCCGGAGGTATCGTACTCTTAAAAACATTCGACGAATATTACTATGGTTACAATGATGGCAAAAAAGAATTCGCAGGTTATTTTGAACTTGTAAATGAGTTGCTGGAAAAATTTCCAATTGGTATTGCTATTATCGGAGAAGAAGCCAAAAAAGAATTTATCCGTTTATACGGAGCCATCTTAAAACTATTGAATATCCTGAAATCTTTTGATGAATTTGAAGGAAATGAAATTTTGAGTGATAGAGATTTTCAAGATTATCACAGTATGTACATTGAATTGTACAACGAGTTCAGAACACAAGGTGGCGGAGATCGAGAGAATGTAAACGACGACATCGTGTTTGAAATGGAACTTATCAAACAGGTTGAAATTAATATCGATTATATCTTAATGTTGATCCGCAAATACCATGAGAGTCATTTGAAAGACAAAGAAATGGTGGTGAACATCAGCAAAGCAATTGATTCCAGTATTGATTTAAGAAATAAAAAAGAACTAATTGAAAAGTTTGTAGCTTCCTTAACTCCATCCTCTAACGTTGATGATGAATGGATAAATTATGTTGACGAAGAAAAGAAAGCGGAATTAAATCGAATCATTTCTGACGAAAATCTGAAAGAAGAAGAAACAAAAACGTTCATTAATAATTCTTTTAAAAACGGTGAAATTCAAGCTGTAGGAACCGCCTTTGCCAAGATTTTACCGCCAGTATCCAGATTTTCGCCTACCGGAGATTTGACGAAGAAAAAGGAAACTGTTTTGGAAAAGTTGAAGGTTTATTTTGATCGGTTTTTTGATATAAGTGGTGAGAAATAATAAATATAAATTAGTGATGAAACCTGATGCCATATTTTCCAGATACATGGGAGGTCAAATTGAAAAATTAATAGTATAGATAATCTTCTAAAAAATCTTTGATCAAAATTAATACTGCTTAATAAAACGCTAACAAAATTTACGATAATCTAATGACAACTAAGGAAATAAAAGAAGGCATAAAATTACTTTGTGAAACATCTAAAACAATTCAAAATTGCTACGAAAACAAACAGATTTTAGTAGATGAAATTAATAGAGCGAAAAGGAGCGATATTGAAAAATGCTGGCAATATTATCAAAGCAGAAGTGGTGTAATTGTAGATGTAAGGAAGGAGTTAATTAAACATATTATTGACGGAGGAGATGTCACAGTTGATTTTCTTGAGAAATTGGTAGAAAAGCATAAGGAAGGCAAAGAAAACCAGTTCAAAACATATAAGAATTTTTATACCATATTCTATCCTGTAATCACATTTTATGGTCACCAAAATTTAAGAGAATTTATTGAGAAATTTATCGCGCAAATTATTTTGGATTTAGGAATTAGTGAACAAGTAAAATCAATTTCGTTTGATTTTCAAGGAGCCAGACAGCTTGGAAGTGATAGATATTGGTTAGCTATTTATAATAAAGCACAAGAAAACCAGTCTACAGGTTTGCAGTTCTTCATAGATTTTCATAATGGATCTATGACTTACGGAATTTACAGGCATTCTGACAAAACTTATGTTAAAGAAAAGATTTTGGCGACCGCAGTTGATTTTGATTATGATGTGATGCTATCTTATTTTAAATCAGACGTTAATACTATTCTGGAAGATATTCCTGATTACGGTGATTTAAAAACAATTGATTTAGAAAATCATAATTTATATAAAATGTCCCACGGAAGCTTTAAACAAAGAAGTAAAAGTCATATTGTCGATAGTTTAATCAATAACAATTGGATTACTTTACATGAAGACACAGGAAAGGATCAAGCTAAGTCTTTTAAGGAGAATTTAAAAAATGGAGATTTCGTTTACATAACTCTTGGCTCAAATAAACTCATAGGAATTGCGAGAGTAATATCTGATGTTTGGGATTATGTACCAAATGAGATGATCGGAAGTGATGGTTGGATTTATAAAGAAGTTGAGTTTGTTAAAAATCCTGTTAAACCCAATACAAAAGACCTTCAAGATAAAGGAACTATTTATCCAAGTGGAAATACTACTTTCACTCAAATCAAGCCTGATATTTTAGAAGAAGCAAATAAAAAGCTATTTATGCCTTATTTCAATGTTGAATTTATAAGTGGACAAACTAGCAAAAGTTATCCTGCTTTTAAGCCTTCGATGGTTAATGCTCCATTAAATCAAATACTGTATGGTCCTCCTGGAACAGGTAAAACGTATAATACAATTTTAAAAGCTGTTGAAATTATTACAGGTCAGATTCCAAATTCTTACAAAGATGCAGTAGATATTTTTAATAAGAATCTTAACAACCAAATAGAATTTATAACATTTCATCAAAGTTACAGTTACGAAGATTTTATCCAAGGGTTAAGACCGGATATAGAAAATGGCAAAGAATTGTCATTCGAGAAGAAAGATGGCATTTTTAAAAGAATAGCGGATAGAGCTTTAGCAAATCTTAAGGCATCCAAAGATCCTTTAAGTCAAAAAAAACCATTTGAATTTGTTTTTAATCAATTAATTGAACCTTTAAATAATATGGAGGTTAATGAACTCAACATCAAAATGAAAAAGTCATCTTTCTTCATTACAGAGGTTGGTGAAAAATCAATAGCATTTAGAAAAAATATCGGGGATTCTGAGCATACTCTTAGTATAGCTACTTTAAAGAAGATGTATGATAAAGGAGAAAACGATTTAATACTTGGAGGTTTACAACCTTATTATAATCCTATTTTAGAATTATTATTAGAAAAAGGAAAAAAGAACTTAACAAAAGTTGAGCTAAAAAATTATGTTATTGTAATTGATGAAATAAACCGAGCAAATATCTCCCGTGTTTTTGGAGAATTGATTACATTGATTGAAGAAGATAAACGTTCAGAAGGCGAGATTCCACTCTCAGTTACATTACCCTCTGGTGATTCATTTATTGTTCCATCAAATTTGTACATCATTGGTACAATGAATACAGCTGATAAGTCCATAGCATTACTTGATATAGCTTTGAGAAGACGCTTTGAATTTGTACCATATTATCCAAATCATTTAACAGAAGGAGTTAAGGATGGTTTTCTCTTGGAAAAAATTAATGCAGAAATTCAAAAAAGAAAAGGGTACGATTTTACTATTGGACACGCTTATTTTATGGGTGAGAATTATTCATTAGAAAAAACAATCAATAATAAGGTTATTCCTTTATTACTCGAATATTTTATGAACGATGAAAGAGAGATAATATCTATCCTAAAAGCTTGTGATATTGAATTGGAAGGCTGGCCAATGAAAATGAAAACATTGTGATTAATTTATTTGAATACAAAAATAGAGCGTCCTTAGATGAAGAACATTTCGAGAATTTAGAAATTTTTTTAGACTCGGTTTGGAATAAAAGAGAGAGAACAGCATACTATACTGAGGAGGAGAATAGAGAAGAAATACAACGTTTTTTACAGTTTTTTCATAGAACAAATGAACTTAAATCAAATAAGTACGTTGGTGTTATTCATTTCCAAAATCAAACCATCAATCTTCTACCCAAAATTTTTTACGAGGATAATGAAGTTGATGACAGTCAGATATTCGTTATTAATACACATATTCTTTGGTGGTTGAGTTATTGTAGGAAATTAAAGTTTCCTAATTATTTGTCAGGATTGAATAGTGAAAAAGCTGATTTTTTTGAAGTGTTAATTTACTTATTTAGTAAATATACAAAGGATATTTTAAACTCCTCGGTGTATCAAAAATATGTTGAAATTGAAAATGAAATCAACAATGTAAAAGGAAGGATTAATTTTAATTCATACATTAAAGAAAATTTAGGAAAAGCAAGATATCACAAAGTTAGTTGCATTTATGATTCTTTTGAGATTGATAATGAATTTAATCAATGCATAAAGTATGTATGCAAAATATTAATATCCGCAACTTCTGATTATCAAAACAAAAGAAGTTTAAATGATATTTTATTTTTATTGGATGATGTTTCCGATGTCACAATTTCAGCAGATCAATGCAAACGAATGAGGTTTAATCCCATTTTTTCGCATTTCGAAACAGTAAGAGACTATTGTAGTTTATTTTTAGAAAATTCAATTTCATTTAATTATAAAAATGAGTTGAAGTTATTTGCTTTTCTCTTACCAATGGAATACGTGTTTGAAGATTTCATTTACGGCTTTATCGATAGAGAAATTGAAGGTATAAATCCCAAAGGGCAAGTCACTGGAGTATATTTGGACGAAGCTAAAACATTTGGTTTAAAACCCGATCTAATTTTAGATCTAGGATTCAAAAAAGTAATAGCAGATACTAAATATAAATTGGTGTATTCTAACGATTTAAATCCAAAGTGTGGTGTTTCTCAATCTGATTTGTATCAAATGGTTTCATACGCAATTCGCTTTTCTATCAATGAAGTTAAATTGTTTTATCCCAACAGCATTAATAGTGAACCTTTAAAAAATTTCAACATTAAAATAAAAGATACGCTGGCGGACGGAAAAGAAATCGAAGTTTCTGCTTATCAATTACCAGTTATTGATTTGAATTTAACCTCTGTAGAAATTAAGTCACATCAGAACTTTATAAAAAGTTTCGAAAAATTAAAAAATGATCTTATTGTAAAATTGGAAAAAATTTTATTTACAAATAAATAACTTAATTTTATATTTGGTAATGTCTAGGTTTTAAAGAAACTCCTTAATGAATTATAATCATTATTCGTAATGCTTTAAAAATTTACAATGAAATCATAACCGATGGAAATTAAAAATCAAATAGAAATTTATCAAGCCAATGATGGCTCTACTCAAATCAACGTACAGGTTGAGCAGGATACAATCTGGCTCACTCAGGGTCATATTGCAGAGCTTTTCGAAAGAGACAGAACTGTTATCGGTCGACATATATCTAATGTTTTTAATGAAAATGAACTAGACGAAAATGTGGTGTGTGCAAATTTTGCACACACCACTCAACATGGTGCTATCAAAGGAAAAAGCCAATCCAAAGATGTAAAATATTATAATTTAGATGTAATTATCTCTGTTGGTTATCGTGTGAAATCAAAACAAGGAACACGATTTCGAATTTGGGCAAACAAAATTCTAAAAGAATATCTGGTAAAAGGTTATGCTGTAAACGAGAAAAGATTAGAGCAAAAAGAACAGGAAGTTCAACTCCTAAAAAATGGCATTCAGATTCTAAGTAGAGCGATTGCAGAAAAAGCCAACGAAAATGAATGGCTATCCGTATTTTCAAAAGGCTTACAATTATTAGATGATTATGACCACGAGCAATTAGACTCTAAAGGTTTAACAAAAAAACAAGCACTTTATCCTACCAGAGAAGATTATCAGGAACTCATCAATCAAATGGTTGTTGATTTTGATTCACAAGTATTTGGAAAAGAAAAAGATAAAAACTTTGAAAGTTCAATTGCGCAAATAGAAAAAGGATTTGGTGAAAACGACTTTTACCCAACTTTGGAAGAGAAAGCGACCATGCTTTTGTACTTAGTTGTGAAAAATCATTCGTTCGTAGATGGAAATAAAAGAATTGCTGCAGCGTGTTTTCTGAAATTTTTGCAAACAAATCAAATGCTTTTCAACGCTCAAAATGAACTGATTATTGGGAATGACACTTTAGCAAGTTTGACTTTGCTAATCGCATCAAGTAAACATGAAGAAATGGAAACCGTGAAACGATTGGTGATTAGTGTGTTGAATAGAAACAAGTAAGCAATTCTAAAGCGTTCAAGAGCAGTAAATTTGTTTTGCAAATTTACTGCTCTTGAACTGAATATGCAAATAGGTAAGTGTTTTGTCGCAAATATATCCCATATTTGCGACAAAAATAATTAGAAAATGTTGACGTAAAGAATTGAAATTAAACAGTTTGGATAGTCGTGAAAAAGCCAGTAGGGGTCCGCTTTTTTATGAGGTATATTTTCTTGTAGCTGCTTTAATGATTTTAAGTGTTTTTATATCACATCACATATAAAACACACTTAAAGACAAATGGTATACGCATTTACATATAATTTTATATATTTGCACTAAATACTTGCAAAAGCATATAAAATGTATAAAAATCTAGCACAATTTACAAAAGACAAACGCAAAGAAGCAAAACTTACACAGCAGGAATTTGCTGAAAGAGCTGGTGTTGCTTTGACCGTGGTAAGGAAAATAGAGCAGGGAAAGGAGAATTTAAGTCTTGCAAAAGTGAACCAAGTACTTTTGATGTTTGGTAATAAATTAGCACCAATAATCTTAAAAGAAATTGAGAAATGAGGCGAGGAAAAGTATTTTACCAAAACGATTTGGCGGGAATAATTACAGAAACACCAGACGGAGAATATACTTTTGTGTACGATATGAACTATATTCAAAAATTCCCTAATCAAGAGATTACTTTTTCGATGCCAGTTTCAGATAAAATTTTTAAAGAAAAACGACTTTTTCCATTTTTTGAAGGACTTATTCCAGAAGGTTGGCTGTTAGAAATAGCTGCTGAAAGTTGGAAAATTAATAAGAATGACAGAATGGGATTGCTTTTAGCATGCTGTAAAAACTGCATTGGTGCGGTAAGTATTCAACCACTAAATGAAGATGAAAATGGGTGAAAAATGTCTATTTTGCTATAATGAATTAAACTTTGAGGAAGATTTTCATTCTGCTTGCAGTTTAAAGTTTTTTGGAACGAACCTAGCTCCTAAATTGAATTACACCATTGACGAGATGGAAGAATTAGCCCAAAATATCGTTGAAAGCTCCATTGCAGTTCCAGGCGTTCAACCAAAATTATCTTTGGGTTTTATTAAAGACGTTTTGCAAAATGGTAATAAAGGTAGATTAACAGTTGTAGGTGCATTAGGTGGAAATTATATTCTGAAACCTCAAAATAAAACATTTCCAGAAATGCCGGAAAATGAACATTTGACCATGAAAATGGCAGAAATTTTTGGGATTTCTACCGTTCCTTCTTCTTTGATCCGCTTGAAATCTGGTGAACTTTCTTACATCACCAAAAGAATTGACCGGAAAGAAAATGGTGAAAAAATCCACATGCAAGATATGTTTCAAATCACAGAAGCATTTGATAAATACCGAAGTTCTTTAGAAAAAATTGGAAAAGCAATTACGGAATACTCCTCCAGTACTTTGCTAGACATATTGCGATTTTATGAGGTGATCTTATTCTCATACATCACTGGAAATAATGATATGCATCTCAAAAACTTTTCCCTAATCCGAAATAATGAAGAATGGGAATTTTCACCTGCTTACGATTTGTTGAATGTACATTTGCACTTACCAGAAGATAAAGAGGAAACTGCCTTAACTCTCGCCGGTAAAAAAAGCAGATTAACTAAAAAGGATTTTATTCAGTTAGGTTTGAAATTTAATCTTACTGAAAAACAAATTAGCAATTCATTCAAAAGATTGAAAAAAGGAGGAAAAAAGATGTTAACTCTGATCGAAAAATCATTTCTAACTCCAGAAAATCAAGAAAAGTATAAAGCAATGATTAATAGCAGATTAAATGTTTTTAGTTAAAAATCCATATATTAATCAATACCTTATCTGTACCATGAAATTATAACCAATTGATTATCAGTACCCGTTATTTTTGAAGAAGTGAAATAATTAGCAATAATCATCGATTAATATCGATTGAAATAAATTAGCAAATCGCTGTAAATGTAATGTTTACAGCGATTTTTTTTCGCAGCTCTTATAATTGATTTTCTCTCTAGATGCGACAATAAGTGATAAATGCTGAACTGTGCATTTTTTTCTGTAGTGATGCATTTCAGTTTTTTTTATTTACTGGCTAGTAATTAGCTTGTCGCATAAGTTGAAATTTATATAAATCTTCCACAAAAAAGATCATTTAGAAATGTGTCATATCTACATTTTTCAGTAAAATCAACCAAAAAGGTAAAAACATTTTTTGTCTTTGATTCAATTGATGAATACCCAATGAATGATTAAGTGAAGTTGGAATTAAGTTGCGAAGTAACGGTTGTGAGATTTGGCGATGATCTTCTATTATTTTTAAAAAAAATCCACTAGATACGGTTTCCCGTAAACCAATAATTTCTTTTTTCAGTACATTTACAAAAAACTACGATACATTAAATGATATTCAACGAAGACTCGCGTGTGAAAATCCCGGCAATTCTGCATTTGATGCGTTTGGGTTATGAATATATTCCATTAAAAGATCAAAATAGGATAGAGGAAAATAATATTTTTCCTTCAATTTTTATTGCGCAAATATCAAAGATTAATGCAATTTCAGAAGACGAAGCAGAAAGAGTATTGGATGAGATAAATTTGGAGCTTGATTATGAAGATCTGGGAAAGAAATTTTATGAACGCTTAACTGCAACTTCGGGAATTAAACTCATTGATTTCGAAAATTTTAAAAACAATACTTTTCACGTTACCACAGAACTCACTTGTAAAGCTGGCGATGAAGAGTTCAGACCTGACATAACCATTTTAATTAATGGATTGCCTTTCGCTTTTATCGAAGTAAAAAAACCTCATAATAAGCAAGGCGTTATTGCAGAACGAAAGAGAATCAATACCCGTTTTAAAAATAAGTACTTCCGCCGTTTCGTCAATATTTCTCAATTGTTGATCTTTTCCAATAATATGGAATATGAAGATGGGATTGTGGAACCTATTTTTGGAGCTTTTTATGCAACACCATCTTATGACCAGGTCAGCTTTAACTATTTTAGAGAAGATTTAGATTATCCCGTAAAGCAGTCTTTGTTGCCTTTATCAGAAGACTTTGAAAATAAAGTCCTGAAGGATAATAATATTATGGTGATCAAGAACAGTCCGGAATACATCACCAACAAGCAGGAAAATACACCGACCAATCGTATCTTAACTTCTTTGTTGAGCAAAGAACGGCTGCAGTTTGTTTTGCAATATGCCATCACTTATGTAGAAGAAGAAAATGCAGGCAAGCTTTCGTATCAAAAACACATCATGCGGTATCCACAATTGTTTGCAACGCAGGCGATCTCTACCAAACTGGAAAAAGGACAAAACAAAGGAATCATTTGGCACACGCAGGGTTCAGGTAAAACTGCTTTAGCCTATTATAATGTAAAATATTTGACCAATTATTTTGCGAAAAAACAAATCATCCCAAAGTTCTACTTTATTGTGGATAGGATCGATTTGCTGATTCAGGCTTCCAGCGAATTTAAAAATAGAGGTTTGAAAGTCAATGAAGTGAATTCCCGCCAGGATTTTGTGAAAGATTTGCAGATAGTTGGAGCGCTTCATAACGATAGCGGAGTTCCGGAAATCACAGTGGTCAATATTCAGAAATTCAGTGAAGACGCAACTGCAGTTCTAGCGGTGAATTATGATATCAATGTTCAGCGCATTTACTTTTTGGATGAAGCACACAGAAGTTACAATCCCAAAGGAAATTATTTAGCCAATCTGATTAATTCAGACAGAAATGCGGTCATCATTGCTTTGACAGGAACGCCTTTGCTAAGAGAAGTTGCCAAAGAATATGATTCTAAAATGTTATTTGGAAACTATTTTCACAAATATTATTACAACAGTTCTATTGCAGATGGCTATACTTTACGTCTGATTCGCGAGGAAATTGAAGGAAGCTTCAAAATCCAGATGCAGGACATCATGGAAAAGATCAAAGTATTGAAAGGTGAAATTACAGCCAGAGATATTTATGCAGATCACAAATTTGCGACACCACTCTTAGACTATATCACCAAAGATTTAATTGAATTTAGAAAAGTACAAAGAGACACTTCATTAGGTGGAATGGTCGTTTGTGATTCCGCAGCACAAGCGAAAGAACTCTTTCGGTTATTCGAAGAAAAATATGGTGAACAGGAAACAGATGCAAGTGTATTAATGGTCGCGGAATCTAAACCAAAATATGGAACTCACGAAGAACCAAAATTAACTGCCGCTTTAATTTTGCACGACGAAAACGACAAAACCATTCGGAAAGATTTGATTGGTGCTTATAAAAAAGCAAAAGTTGATCTTCTTTTTGTGTACAATATGTTGTTGACAGGTTTTGATGCCAAACGTTTAAAGAAATTATATTTGGCGAGAGTGATTCAGGATCATAATTTATTACAGACTTTAACCCGCGTGAATCGTCCGTATAAAAAATACCAATACGGTTACGTGGTTGATTTTGCCGATATCTCCAAAGCATTTGACCGAACCAATAAAATGTATTTTGACGAATTGCAGAATCAGTTGGGTGACGAGATGGAAATGTACTCTCATCTTTTTAAATCAGAGCAGGAAATCAAAGAGGAATTAAAAGAAATTAAGGAAACTTTATTTCATTACGACACCCAAAACAGAGAACTTTTTTCTCAACAAATCGAACAACTCACCGATAAACAGGAACTGCTGCGGTTAGTTAAGGCATTGCGAACTGCCAAAGAACTGAAAAATATTATTGCCTTAAATGGTTATGATGCTTTACACGGAATAGAAGATTTTAATGTGTTGAATGGTTTATTGCTTATCGCACAGAATCGTGTTGATAATCTCAATTTTGTAGAAAGCATCGGCAATGAAGAAACGTCTAAAAACCTATTGAACACGGCGCTCGAAGATATTATCTTTCAGTTTATTAAAATCGACGAAAGTGAATTGGTACTTGCCGATGAATTCAAAGATATTTTACGCAAAACGCGGGAATCATTGCAGCATAATTTTGATCAGCAAGATGCGCACTTTGTCACTTTGCGGGAAGAACTGGAAAGGATTTTCAAAAAGAAAAATTTAAATGAAGTTACCCAAAATGATATGGTAGAGAACATGCATCTGCTTCAAAAAATCTACGATAAAGCCAAAGAACTCAATCGTAAAAACGCTTTGTTGAAAGCCAAATACGAAAACGACGAAAAATACACGCGCATTCACAAACGCTTAACGGAAAAAGGAACACTCAATGCCAAAGAAAGTCAGCTTCACCGCGCTTTGATGCAGGTAAAACAACAGGTTGACGAAAAACTCATTAACCAAGACGATCTGCGAAAAAACGAACCTTATTTCAAAAGATATCTACTTCAATTGGTCGTACAGGAATTCAAGAAGAACGAAAATATTCCCTTGGATTACGCCACCACAGAAACCATTAACAATATGATTGCAAACGAGTATTTGCAACAGTATCAATATAATTAAAAAATGACCCAAGACATTAACTTCATTACCAAAACCAAGGCACTTATCGACAATCTGAAAAGTGTCTGTGCCAATTACGGTTTGGGAAATGATGGCAACGAGTTTAAAATCATTACCCAGGTTTTTCTCTATAAATTTTTAAATGATAAATTCCGGTTTGCGGTAAAAGCAGAAAAGCCCGCATTGGACGATGCCGAAAACTTCTCCAAAGCGTTGCGCGATTTACCCGAAGATGAGTACCAGTTTTTATTGGCTTCCTTAGATCCCAATATCCCACGCTTACAACCGGAGCATTTAATTTCGCATTTGTTTTCAAAACAAAATGATGGCGATTTTGCCAAACTTTTTGACGATACTTTGCGACAGATCAGTATTCAGAATGCAGATGTTTTTTCGGTGAAATCATTTACGGGCGCTAAAGATATTTTGTTTGATGAACTCAGTCAGTTTATTTCCGACAGTTCGCAGCGGGATGCTTTTTGTAAAGCCTTGATCAATAAACTCTTTGAATTCAGTTTCGAAGAAATGTTTAAGCAGAAATACGATTTCTTTGCGACCATATTTGAATATTTAATTAAAGATTACAATACCGATTCGGGTGGCAAATATGCAGAATATTATACGCCACATGCAGTTGCCAGAATTATGGCGCAGATCATGGTTCCGGAACCGGTGAAAGGCGTGAAATGTTACGATCCGAGTGCGGGATCAGGAACTTTGCTTATGAGTATTGCGCATCAGATCGGGGAAGAAAACTGCACCATTTATTCAGAAGATATTTCTCAGAAATCGAGCAATATGTTGAGGTTGAATTTGGTCTTGAATAACCTCACGCATTCGATCCCGAATATTATTAAAACCAATACTATTGCGCAACCGTATTATCTGGAATCGAAATTTGATTATATCGTTTCTAATCCGCCTTTTAAATTAGACTTTTCTGATTTTCATGCAGATCTGGATAAAGAGGCTTTTAAGAAAAGATTCTTTGCCGGAATTCCCAATATTCCCAAAAGCAAAAAAGAATCGATGTCGATTTATCTGATGTTTATTCAGCACATCATGTACAGTTTGAATGATCACGGAAAAGCGGCGATCGTAGTTCCTACCGGATTTATCACGGCGCAATCGGGTATTGAAAAGAAGATTCGCGAACGCTTGATTGATAATGGTTGGCTTCGTGGCGTGGTGAGTATGCCGAGTAATATTTTTGCGAGCACCGGAACCAATGTCTCGGTTTTATTTCTCGATAAAAAAGCCGATAACCAACATATTGTTCTAATGGATGCTTCTAAACTGGGCGAAACCATTAAAGAAGGCAAGAACCAGCGAACGGTTTTAACTACTACAGAAGAAGATAAAATCATCAGTACATTTAATGAAAAGCAGGCCGTAGAAGATTTATCAGTCGTGATTTCTAAAGAAGAAATTGCCGCCAAGAATTATTCTTTTTCAGCCGGACAGTATTTTGAAGTGAAAATTGAATATACCGATATTACCACAGAAGAATTTGCAGAAAAAATGACTGGTTTTGAAAATCGTTTGGTTGATTTATTTCAGCAAGGAAATACTTTGGATTTGGAAATTCAGAAACAATTAAAAGGATTGAAGTATGAAAGAAACTAAATTATCTACTGTTATTGATGTTATTTCTATGGGTCCATTTGGTTCGGATATTAAAGTCGATAACTTTATTTCGCAAGGAATCCCTGTTTTAAATGGTTCAAATTTAACTAGTCATAAGCTTGTAGAAAATTCATTCAAATATGTTTCGCTAGAAAAGGCAAACAAATTAGGAAAAGCCAATGCATTTAGAGGTGACATTATTATTACACATCGGGGAACACTAGGTCAAGTTGCATATATTCCACAAAATTCTAAATACGAAAGATATGTAATTTCTCAAAGTCAATTTCGAGTTCGTTTTAATGACGATTTAGATCCAGTTTATTTTTCATATTTAATGAAAAGTGAATATGGGCAGAAAAAATTACTATCATTTAAAAGTCATGTTGGAGTACCTGCTCTCGCACAAGCAACCTCCAACTTTAAAAGATTAGAGTTAAAATTGCATAATAATATAGACCAGAAAAAAATCGCGGCGGTACTTTCCGCTTTAGATGACAAAATAGAACTCAACAATCAAATCAATACGGAGTTGGAAGCGATGGCAAAAACGCTGTATGATTATTGGTTTGTGCAGTTTGATTTCCCCGATGAAAACGGCAAACCTTACCAATCCTCCGGTGGGAAAATGGTTTTTAATGATATTTTGAAGAGGGAAATTCCGGTTGGGTGGGAAGTCACCGTTTTTAATGACTGGATTTCAAAGACAAAAACTGGTGATTGGGGAAAAGAAGCTGTAGAAGGAAATTACACAGAACATGTTTACTGTGTTCGTGGTGCTGATATTAATGGATTGAACGGAAAAGGTGAAGTGAAAGCACCCGAAAGATTTATTTTAAAAAATAACTTAGTAAAGTCGTTAAAACCAAATGACTTTGTAGTTGAAATTTCAGGAGGTAGTCCAACGCAATCGACAGGACGAATTGCTTTGTTAACTGAAGCTTCATTAAAAAGATTTGATTCAAATGTTATTTGTTCCAACTTCTGTAAAGCGCTTTCCCTAAAAGATGATGAATACGTTTTTAACTTTCTGCAAGAATGGCAAAGATTGTATGATGCAGGTGTTTTCTTCGGTTATGAAGGAAAAACAAGTGGCATTAAAAACTTTCTTTTTGATTCATTCATGACTTCATATGATATCGTCAAACCACCAAAAAATTTGGTTGAAAAATTCTACAAACAAGTAGAAACACTTGAAAATAAAAAACAAATCAATCTCCAACAAAACCAAGAACTCGCACAATTACGG
Organism: Kaistella chaponensis; assembly: GCF_900156725.1. GTDB lineage: Bacteria > Bacteroidota > Bacteroidia > Flavobacteriales > Weeksellaceae > Kaistella > Kaistella chaponensis. The sequence goes on from NZ_FTOI01000002.1 coordinate 315,869, forward strand.
GATTGGTTATTGCCAATGTTGATGAATGGGCAGGTTAGGGTTGGTGAAAATTAAAAAAACATAATATTCATAAAATTAGTAATGGCTATAATTAATGGCAGTTTTCTATTAAACAAAAATATACACATATGAACAATAAAGAACTTTTTAAGAAATTCTATTTGGAAATCGCATTTAAAAACTTGCAGAGTTATAAGGCTCATTTTAATGAAAGCAATTTCGATGAAAATATTTCAGAATTAATCTCGAAATTTCAAGACACTTATGGTGTTGATCCATTTGATATAAAAGATCCAAAAAAGATTACGGAATATTTAAAAGAAAATAAAGAACCATTTTATACTTATTCGGATAAAAAAGGAACTAATATTCCAAATGCACTTTTGAATAAGCATTATAACAATTTTTTAAATTTTTACGACAAAAATAAATTTGCTGATCTTCAGGATTTAATTAATGTTTTGCACGATGCATTCGGATTATTTTCCAGAACATTTCAAGATAATAGAATTAAACTGAATGGAAATTCCAGAGTTGCATCGAGCAGTATTATATTTGGAGATGTAAGAGATGATTATTGGACTATAAATAAAGGAAGTGAAAGCGAAATTCAATATCATGTATTTAAACACCACAATAAAATTGGTTATGGCTTAGGTTTCAATGCTCAAAAAACAAGAAATAATTTAGATGCAGTAGAAAATGTTTCAAAATTTATCGGTGCATTTATTCGAGAGAAAAAAGAAATTGATGTTTTGCTAGAAGATTATCAATTAATTGACAATACTTTGGACTCTTTATTAAATATAAAAGAAGGCGAATTTATTTTGTTTGGTAGAGATTTTCCTTTTGTACAAAATGCAAATAATATTGAAATTGAAGAGTTTAAATTCTTACAAATCTATTATGATTTAAGATATAGACAGTTTTCAGCATACAAGAAAATTTATCAAAATGCAATTGACATCGATGAACCTTTAAATAAAACCATAGAAAAAAATAAAATGAAGGAACTTTTAGAATACAAAAAACAAATCATCCTTCAAGGTCCACCCGGAACTGGTAAAACGAGAGAAGCTGAACTAATTGCAAAAGAAATGTTGGGACTATCTGACATTAAAGATTTAGAAAATAATAATCAATATAAATTGGTTCAGTTTCACCCAAGTTATACTTATGAGGATTTTGTAAGAGGAATTAGTGCGAAACCTTCAGAAGATGGTAAGGGAGTACTGTACAAAGCAGAAAATAAAACTTTGAGTTTATTTGCGCAAGAAGCCTATAAAAATTATGAGCAATCCACGAAAACTGAAAGTCAAATATCTTACAAAGATTGGATTAACGAACAATTTGATAGTTTTGTAGATAAAGTTCAAGATTCGCTAGATAATGATGGAGAATATCGTCTATCAGATAAAGTTAAATTATGTGATTTAGATGATTCCTCATTTTATTATACTGGTGATAGTTGGTTTGGTGAACCAAAACACCGAATGAAATTTTCGGATATTAAGGAAGGATTCATCAATAATGTAGTAGATGCAAAAAGCTTTAAAGCATTACCTAATACTTCCGGTTCTGCAAAACAACATTACGGCTACTATTACAAAGTTTTAAGTGATTTTCAAAATTCTATAAAAACTGAATTTAAAAATGAAAACAAAAGTTTATTAGAACCTAAGAATTATGTTTTAGTCATCGATGAAATCAACAGAGCCAATCTCTCTTCTGTTTTAGGAGAGTTAATTTACGCATTAGAATATAGAGAAAAAGCTGTAGAAAGCATGTATTCAGTTGAAGACTCAGTTTTAGATAATAAAAATGAAATTATTCTTCCACCAAATCTGTACATCATTGGAACAATGAATACCGCAGATAGAAGTGTGGGTCATATTGACTATGCGATTAGAAGACGGTTTGCGTTTGTTGAGGTTTTGCCAAAACCATTAGTTGAAGATGAAGAAATCTACTTTAATATTGACGGTTATAATTTAGTTGCAGATCTTTTCACTGCTGAAAATGTAAGTCCTGAATTTGAAATACAGGATGTTCAAATAGGACATAGTTACTTTATCGCTAAAAAATCTGAGGCCAAAAATGAAACTGAACGGGATGAAATTTTCACAATGAAAATGAAGTATGAAGTTTTACCAATCTTGGAAGAGTATGTAAAAGATGGTATTTTAGTAGGTAAAGTGGGAGAGTTCTCCATAAAAAATTATATCAAATCCTTGAAAAAATAGGATGAAGTTATTACTCTCCGAACACCATACACGGCAAATAACTCTAGTTACAGAGATTAAAAAAGAAAAACCATTTGCCTTTACCGAAGACCTTTTTAATAATTTAGATTCTAAGCCAATAAGTGTTTTTAAAAAAGATCGAGGACGTGACCTATTCCCATTTCATTTAAGAAAAAATGATCAGTATTATGAAATACTAGCAAATTATTATGTAGGTATCGATTGGCTTATTCCGGGAAAGAAATTTGTTCAGGTAGAACCAAAAATAAATTCAGCAGTTATTGCTGCATTCACAAAACAAACGGATTCTTTAGAAGTAGAAAGTATTGCTCTTGATGAAATTGGAAAAAATGCTAAGCATGAAGCTTCATTAGAAGAGAATCTGATTGAAATTGATTATTTGAGGATTTTACTTGAACTTTCCACTACTCCTAAAACATCAAATAAAATCGCCGATATTTTAAAAATAGATTGGAATGCAGAGCAAATTCCCGTTGAGCAAAAAGATGATCGATTAACTCCTTTCCTTGTCGTTCAGTTTTTGCAAATATTAAAAACAATAGTTAGAAAAGGTCTAAAAAAATCTTATTATAAAGTACAGGAAAACTTAACCAACAAGGTGAAAGGGAAAATTCTTGTTGGTCAACATATTAAACAAAATGTATTTAAGAATCGATTAACTAAAACCTATTGTGAATATCAGGAATTTGGTTTTGATCATGTAGAAAATAGATTTCTAAAAAAGGTTTTTGGTTTCGCTGTAAATTACGTTCAAAACGATAAGGTTTTTTTTACACATTGTGAGATGGGTAAGAAGAGCAAAACAACATTTAAAGAGGAATTATTAGAAATTATCAATTATTGTCGTCCCGCATTTGAACACATTTCAGGTAACATCAAAGAACAGGAGTTGAAGAATATAAAACACAACCCTTTTTTTAAAGAGTATCGTAACGCGATTAAAATTGGTGGATATATTCTGAAGAAATTCTCTTACAATATTTCAAACACCGTAGAAACAAAGATTACAACACCTCCATTTTGGATTGATATGCCAATTCTATTTGAATTGTATTTTTATAATCAACTCTTAAAAAGTAATTCTCAATATTGTAAAAATATAAATTATCAATTTTCAACTTATGGTAATTCCCTTGATATTTTAATTTCAGAGCCAGGTTTTGAAATGGTTATAGACACAAAATATAAATTGAAGTATCAATCAAGCGAAGTTCATGAAGATATCCGGCAGGTTTCTGGCTATGCAAGATTAAATAGAGTGCGAAAAGAATTAGGTTTTGAAAACGAAGAGCATAAAGTTATAGATTGTTTGATTGTTTACCCTGATTTAGAAGCGCCACAAGATCAGGATTATACTATAGAATATATTAGAGAAAACCGACAGGAATTATCTGCTTATCACAAAGTTTATAAATTGGGAATTGCATTGCCGATTATTTCCTAGTTACAACACCTCTTTTAATAATAAATAAGCACACTCCCCAATTTACCGCATCACTCTTCTACAAGACAAATCCAAGGCAAATTAAAAAATCTGGCTTACTCAATCACAAATTTCAGAACTATTCGATATCAAACCTCAGAACGCAATATAAACTAGAAAAACATATCCGAAGAAGAATTTACCGAGAATGAAATTTGTAAGTTTTTCTTACAAGTTCGAAAAGAAAGTGCAAGAACAGTGAAACGTAAACCATTACACGATACTTGAAACGAGCTTATTTAGTTGATTATTTAAAACAATCCCTTTACTCTAAAAATGAATTTCCCCGAGTGAAAACTTGGGGATTTTTTTTGAATATCTTGGAATGAAGGGAAATGGATAATTTTCGATAAAAGAAAAATATTTATTGTTTATCAATAAATATTTATTATATTTGATCACTAATTGTAAAACTCATCAAAAATGTCTAAAACAGATAATTTCGTTTTTAAAGGTTTGGTCATCGTTGCCTGGATCATCTTTGTCGGACTTTGTATAGAAAGTGGCGCACTCATCGTCAATTTTATTTATAGCATGTTCAAGCCTGAAGTAATCTCAAAACTTTATCAAAAACTAGATTTAAGCGAGATGCACCAAAAAAATGAATTTGCCTTTTACAGCATGTACAGTTTAATCCTTGCAATCTCAGTCTTGAAAGCAGTGATGTTTTATGCAGTGGTAATTCTGGTCACGAAAATGGATCTGTCGAAACCCTTCAATGATTTTGTTTCCAAGAAGATTTTGCAAATTAGCTACTTTACTTTTTCGATTGGATTTTTGAGTTATATCGCCAAAGAAATAACAAGAAATTTGAGTAAACATGGTTTTAATATTTCTAATCTGGATCAGTTTTGGGGAGACAGTCAGGCATTTATTTTAATGGGAGCCGTGATTTATATGATTGCTGTTATTTTTAAAAAAGGAATTGTGTTGCAAAATGAAAACGATTTAACAGTTTAAAATATGCCGATTATTGTAAATTTAGACGTCATGATGGCAAAGCGAAAAATGTCACTCAATGAACTTTCAGAAAAAGTAGATTTAACCCTCTCTAATCTTTCCATCTTGAAAACCGGAAAAGCAAAAGCCATTCGATTCAGCACTTTAGAAGCAATTTGCAAAGCTCTTAATTGTCAACCAAGTGATCTTTTAGAATATGTAGAAGCTGGAAAATAATTCCCCTCATTTTTTTATACCAAAATTCCCCAAGCCGAAACTTGAGGGATTTTGCATTTTACAGTGAATCTTTCCCTGAAAATTATTGATTTAAGAAGGTGCTCAATTTTACCGCCTCTTCATTCGTAGCGTCGTATACCAAAGATTTTGCGATTTGTTGTTTCGCCAATTCTTTATCGGTTTCCTGAAGTTTATAGGCGACAAAAAAATGGGCATAAGCCAAATTTTTCTTATTCGCTTCTACTTCTTCTGGTTTTACCGCGGCAATATATTTTTCATACGCCATTTTTGCATTCGCATCATCTTTCATGGTTTGGTAAACATAAGCTTGGCTGTAATAAGATGGTGCCCAATCTGGTAATAAAGTGGACATTTTTTTCCACGTCAATAAAGCATTGTTCCAATCTTTCGCATCCTGATAAGCGGTTGCTAATTTCACGATCGCATCAGTATCGTTGGGATTGGTTTCAATTTGTTTCTTTAAAGCTTCTATCGCTGGGTTTTGCTGTGTTCCTTGAACTTGAGTGGTCGCAACTGTTTCAGCCGCCGAATTTTCGGTTTGCGCATATCCGAAGCTTACTGCTCCGAAAAATAATGCTGCTACGATTGCTTTCTTCGTGTTAATAACGCTTTCCTTTTTCATAATTCTTTATTTTGATTAATATTGAAGTCGCGTTTGTCCTCACAATTTTAATTCCATGCTTCCTCATTTTTAGAAGCTTAAATATTCTTTAATAGTTCTTAACGTTATTAAATATTGTAAAGTTTCTTTGTGTTTTACAAAAAAACGTAAAATTCATAGTTGAAATTATTTTAAATTAGTAGAAAAAATAACTATGGCTGAATTACAAAAAAGAATAGGCGAAAATGGAGAGGAAATTGTCCAGAATTTTTTAAAAAGAATTGGTTGGAAAGAAACGTTAACAAACGAAGATATTGAAAGCTATGATAAGGAATTTAGAAAAAACACTAATGGAATAGATGGATTTAGTTATTATCAAAATCCTTTTATAGATAATTGTGTTGTAAATGTTTTAATTTCTGTAAAATACAGTAAAAATGCTTATATTAAATCAAATATAATTAGCGATTTTAAAAGCCATTCACTTGATCTGTCAAAGGCGATAGAGTCTTTTACAAAATCAAATTTAAGAAAAGAAACATCTGGAAGTTTAAAAAATATTAATTCGCATTTTAATAGAGGATTGATTTTTTGGATAAATGCTGATCAAGAAAACAGTTTGGATTTAATACCAGAGCTTGATTCAATTGATTTTGATACCGGCATTCCACACGATGGTATTTTTTTAGTTGATAATATTCGTTTTGATTTTGTTAATAAATGTTTTGATATTCTGGATTCCAAATTTAATGATTATGAACATTTTTTTATATATTTTACTAACGGACTTAATAATAATAACGAAAATCCTCGGACTGGTAAAATAATGCCAGTAGAATTTATTAATTCTTCTATTATACCTTTTGTTTTAAAAAAAGGAGAGAATTCAATCGTTATTATTTTTTGTTTAGAAAATTTCGAAAAAGAAAGTTTGATACAAATTATAGGCTTAGCTAAAAATCTTTCAAACGGAGTTAGTGGCTCAACAATAATTTCTTTTCCAGATTATTCAAAAACAAATCATGAAAATGAAGTATTAATAGTAAAAAGGAAGATTAATGATTTCAATTTTACAGAAAACCTTTCTATAATAAACTATAATAATTATCAAAGAAATTAAGATGGAAGAAAAATTAGAAATTGATAAGTTTATACCGTTTGGCGTAGAATTAAAGGAAATATTACATCATCGCAATATTACACCAACAAAACAAAGGAACTTTCTTAAGTCAAGAGGAATATTCATGAATACAAACGATTCAAGTGCTTTCGCTGCCACTTTTTCTTCTTTAGTATTATCTCCGAATGAATTTGAAAAAATTAAGGATTTAGTGAGGAGAAAAGAAAATAGTGAGAAAACTGCCACGAGAAATCTTCCATTTGATTGTGATAAAAAATTAATTGAAGCTTTGCCAGATATTTTACCTTTAAATGGGCTTTTTGAAAATTCTAATTTTAAAATTAGTAATATTTCAAATTTTTCTACAATTGATGGTAACCAAGATCATGTTTATTGCACAATTGATTGTGATACTACAAACTATAATTCAAGTTGGTATAGGAATAGAAATGAATACAAAGCAGAGATTATAATTAAGAGGATTGAGGGCGAAAAGAATGTGACTTTTTTATTAAAATATAGCTCACCTGAAACTTTTGAGATTGTTGATTGTTTATCAAAAGAAATTGTAAAAGATTTTAAAAGAAAATCATATACAAAGGAGACAGATAACTTTCAAAAGATTACTTTTGGAAACTTTAATAATGAAACAAGGATAACATTTCTTTTGAAATTAATAGAGGATAGTACACATTTTACTTTTCAAAAAATGACTAATATTGATATCGCACCTGATGTGAATAAAAAATTACCAGATTTATTGCAAAAATTTATGTCTGGTGGTGTACAAAATTTGAAAATACAAGGAAATAATTTGTTAAATAATTTTTTGATTTCAGAAACTGATAATCATGATTTTGTTGAACTTGCAGGAATAGATGTTTTGTTCAATTTTTCTTATTCAGGAGCTAAGGGAAAATGTAGTGTTTTTTATGGTTTTCAGAATTATTTTCAAAAAAGAAACTCAAGCATAGAATTTCATGTAGATATATATGATATAAAGCTAAATAAAGAATTCTCTCATGTCAATAAGTTAAATGTAAAGAAGTTTTTAAATCAAGAATTTGAAAAAATTAAAAATATAAAATTTAAAGAAATAAATGACAAAGGATAACACAGATATTAAAATTAGATCTATAATAGTACATAAAGTTGGAAATAAGATACTACAGGAAAATCTTTTTCTCTCAGAAAATGAGCTGCAAATCGATGATGATATGAAGGAGCTCTTAACCGATTATTTCCTTAATGCTTTCAAATCCGAAGAACAATTTCAGTTTTACAGCGATTCTTATCTTACTTTAAATCCTATTTATTCTTCTGTTTCAGAGATTTTTGAAGACAAAGACAAATTCCGTTTTGAATCAGAAAATATCGCCAAACATCTTTTTGAAATCACCGAAAATCCTCGCGTTCAAGGAGGCGAAGTTTTTATCGTTTATTTTGAAGGCGGTATTACTGAAGAAGGCAATCAAATCGATTCTATCGGGATTTTTAAAACTGAAAATAAAAATCCGTTTCTTAAAATTTTACCGATCGATGAGAACTACGAAATCGAAAAAGATTACGGGATTTCCCTGTCGAAACTCGACAAAGGTTGCCTGATTTACAATACCGATAAAGAAACCGGTTTCGCCATTTCAGTCGTTGATAATAATAAAAATGGCGATCAATACTATTGGTTTGAAGATTTTTTGAAAGTTCGACAACGCGATGATGAGTATTTTCACACGCAGGAAACGCTTTCTGTTTTCAAGGATTTTGTCATCAAACAATTGCCGCAAGAATTTGATGTGAATAAGCCAGATCAAGCGGATTTCTTAACGAAGTCCATCAATTTTTTCAAAGAAAAAGAAACCTTTGATTATGATGAATTCACCAACGAAGTTTTGCAGGACAAAAATGTGATCGAAAGTTTTTCTAATTTCAAAAGCGATTATGAGCAGGAAATGCAGGTTTCAATCTCCGAAGATTTTCCCATCAACCAAACTGCGGTAAAGAAAAACCAGCGCTATTTTAAAAGTGTCATTAAACTCGATAAGAATTTCTCGATTTACGTACACGGCGACCGAAAAATGATCGACCAAGGTCAAGACGAAAACGGAAAATATTACCGCCTTTATTTTGAAGAGGAAAAATAAGACCTTTCATATTCATTGAATTCTGAATAATAATTTTCAGGAAAATAGAGCCATTAAATTGAATTCACTTTAAAAATTACAAAATGCCAGAAGGACCTTCCATCGTTTTTTTAAAAAACAAACTGACTCGTTACAGAAGCAAAACCGTTTCTGAAGCTTCTGGTTATGGGGAAATGGATAAATCCAGAATCGCCAATATTCAACTGATGGATATTGATACCTATGGAAAAAATTTGCTTTTTGTTTTCAAAGATTTCTTTATTGGCGTTCATTTGGGATTGTTTGGAAGCATGTTGATCAATAAACGCAAAAAAGTAAATGCGAGTTTTGCCCTTCATTTTTCTGATGCCGAGATTAATTTTTACGTTGCTAAAACAAAATTTCATCCCGGAAAACCGAAAGATATTTTCAATTTTAAAACCGATATTTTAAAACCGGAATTCGATCCCGAATTTATTACCGAAGAATTAAAAAAAGAAAAATACGCTTCTCAAATGATTGGCGATGTGCTCATGGATCAAAATGTTTTCACCGGTGTGGGAAATATTATTCGTGTAGAAGTGCTTTATCGCGCAAAAATTCATCCGGAAAGTATCGTTAAAGAAATTCCCGAAAAGAAATTGCAGTTTTTATTTAAAGCCGTGGTTGCTTACGCAGAAGAATTTCTACATTTAATGAAAACGGATGAAGTAAAAGAATTAGCTTGGGTTTACGGAAAAAAAATCTGCCCGAAAGATAAGACACAACTCGTCATTGAAGAAATGGGTAAAGTAAAACGCAAAACCTACGTCTGCTTAAAATGTCAGAAACGCTACACATAAAAAAATCCTGCGGTCTATTCGCAGGATTTTAGTTGGAGGAATAAATTTCGAAAATTATCCTTGATAAGGATTCTCTTCAAAAAGCCCGTCAACAGACCAATATCTTTCTCCTGTATCGTAATTGAAAGTCAAAACAACTGAACCTTCTGGGATTTCTGCTAGTTTTTTATTCACTGCAGCCAATGAAGCACCTGTAGAAATCCCAGCTAAAATTCCTTCTTCGGCAGCTGATCTTTGCGCAAAAGTAAAGGCTTCCTGTTTTTCCACCTGAATGATGCCATCTAAAAGATCCGTCTGTAAATTTTTTGGAACAAAACCAGCTCCGATTCCTTGTAAAGGATGCGGTCCAGGTTTTCCGCCAGAAATAACCGGGGAATCTGTAGGTTCCACCGCGAAACTTTTCATATTCGGGAATTTTTGTTTTAAAATTTCGGTAACTCCTGTAATGTGACCACCTGTTCCAACTCCTGTGATGAGGTAATCAATGCCATTTGGAAAATCATTTAGAATTTCCTGAGCCGTTGTTTTCGCATGAATTTCTGGATTGGCAGGATTTTCAAATTGCTGTGGAATCCATGAGTTTTCAGTTTCTTCAGCCATTTGCATCGCTTTTTTAATCGCTCCTGAAGTTCCTTCTTCTTTTGGCGTCAAAACGAATGAAGCTCCATAAGAACTCATCAGTTTTCTGCGTTCCACACTCATGCTTTCCGGCATTACAAGAACTAATTTGTAGCCTTTTACCGCACAAACCATTGCTAAACCAACACCAGTATTTCCAGAAGTTGGCTCGATAATCAATGTGTCTTTATTAATTGTTCCGTCTTTTTCGGCTTTTTCAATCATGGCCAAAGCGATTCGGTCTTTCAAACTTCCACCTGGATTTTGTTTTTCAAGTTTCATCCAAACTTCGACGGAATTGGGGAAAATTTTATTGATTTTGATCACCGGTGTATTTCCGATGGCTTCTAAGATATTGTGTAATTTCATAAATAAATTTTTTAAACTTTGTAAATTATTGGAGCTTTCTCATTCTTAAGATGAATAACCCTATTCAAGGTCGGCTGGTGTGAAATTTAGTTTTATATGCTAAAAATAATCGGTTCATTTCCTGGGAATTTATTCTTCACTGTGACTTGACCTTTGTGAAAAACCACCGAATTGGGTGCCACACTTTCCGTAATCCAAACATTTCCGCCAATCAAAGCATTTTTTCCGATGATGGTTTCTCCGCCGAGAATCGTAGCATTTGCATAAATCACAACACCATCATCAATGGTTGGATGCCGTTTTACATTTTGTAAATTTTTAGCGACCGAATGTGCGCCCAAAGTCACGCCTTGATAAATTTTTACGTGATTTCCAATCACGGTTGTTTCTCCAATTACAATTCCTGTGCCGTGATCGATGAAAAAATGTTCACCAATCTGAGCTCCTGGATTAATGTCGATTCCGGTTTTGCTGTGCGCAAATTCTGTCCAGATTCTGGGAATTAATGGAATGTTATTTTTGTAAAGTTCATGTGCAAACCGATAAACTGCAATCGCAAAAAAGCCGGGATAAGAAAACATGACTTCTTCTTTGCTTTGTGCAGCGGGATCATTGTCAACAATTGTTTGCGCGTCATTTTGCAGTAACTGGTAAACTTTGGGGAAACTTTCAAAAAAATGATTGGTTTTTAAATGTTCTTGCGTATCTGTTACGGAACATAAAATTTCATTAAACTCCATTTTGAACTCATTTAAACGAATCTCTATATTGCTGAGTTCGGAGCATCTTTGGTATTCCAGAAAAAAAATAAACCGGAAAAATCGATCAATAAAATCTTCAATCTTCTTTTTATCAATGTCGTATTTTCGGGTAGAGTACCCTTCGTGAAGTATTTTTGCAAACCCCATTTTGAATTTTAATTTGAAACAAATTTACTACATAATTGCACTTGTACTGTTGATTTAAGGTAAGAAAAAATGGGTTCGAATATCGATGAACGCTATTAGAAAATGCGTTTCATTTTTAAGAAAATTTTATTAAGACCATAATTGGTCAAAACTTGAATATTTCGTAAATTTACACGTCATAAAAAAATGAATGATCCATTAAAATAACAGAGGAAAGAAATTTCATTAAAGCCTTTAAAATTAATAAATCTATAAATAAATAGTTATGAAAGTTACCGTAGTAGGAGCAGGAGCAGTTGGCGCAAGTTGCGCAGAATACATTGCAATGAAAGATTTCGCTGCAGAAGTGGTGTTGGTTGACATTAAAGAAGGTTTCGCCGAAGGAAAAGCCATGGATTTAATGCAAACCGCTTCTTTAAATGGTTTTGATACCAAAATCACCGGAACTACTGGAGATTACAGCAAAACCGCTGGTTCGAAAGTTGCCGTAATTACTTCCGGAATTCCAAGAAAACCTGGAATGACAAGAGAAGAATTGATCGGTATCAATGCAGGTATTGTGAAAGATGTTACTGCAAACTTGGTAAAACATTCTCCAAATGTAATCATCATCGTAGTTTCTAATCCTATGGATACGATGGCTTACTTGGTTCATAAAACTTCTGGTTTACCGAAAAATCAAATTATCGGAATGGGTGGAGCTTTGGATTCTGCTCGTTTCAAATACAGATTAGCTGAAGCTTTAGAATGTCCAATTTCTGATGTAGATGGAATGGTAATCGCAGCTCACAGTGATACAGGAATGTTGCCTTTGATGAGCAAAGCTACCAGAAATGGTGTTCCGGTTACTGAATTTTTGAGTGCAGAAAAACAAGCTTTTGTAGAAGAAGAAACCAAAGTTGGTGGTGCTACTTTAACAAAATTATTGGGAACTTCAGCTTGGTACGCTCCAGGTGCGGCGGTTTCTGTGATGGTTCAGGCAATTCTTTGCGACCACAAAAAAATGATTCCTTGTTCCTTAATGTTAGACGGTGAATATGGCGAAAGCGATATCTGTCTTGGAGTTCCTGCAATTATCGGTGCAAACGGTGTTGAAAAAATTGTAGAAATCTCTTTAACAGATTCAGAAAAAGAAAAATTTGCTACCGCTGCAAAAGCAGTAAGAGAGGTGAATGGAGATTTGAAATTCTAAGAAAAAGAAAATCCACCAAGCTACGAAGTAGCGAAATCATCAGCAAAGGGTGAAGCCCTTTGAAAATGGATTTGAAATTCTAATACAATTTCCATAAAATACAGAAACGCATCTTTTCGAAGGTGCGTTTTCTTTTGGAGCAACAAAATATTTATTTTGTTAGAAAACCCGTCGCGCTTTCCACTCTATCTTTTTTGTCATTGCGAACAACGTAAAGTTATCAGTAGAAAATGTTCGGCAACGCAATAACAAAAAAGGATGCCGTTTCAATCGCGGCTAAAATTAAGTTCAGGTTTTCTTTCTACTTTTTCTTTCTTCTAATTTCAAAAATTCATAAAAAGTTCATTCTCTCTTTCAATTTTAAACCCTTAAATTTGCCCTTTAAAATTCATCATCTGTAAATTTCTTATTATGTTAAAAAATCTCGGAATTCTATTTTTAACTGTACTTTCAACTGGCTTCAATGCTCAGAAAAATAAATCGTCGCAAATCGAAAGACCAAAACTCGTCGTAGGTTTGGTGGTGGATCAAATGCGGTGGGATTATCTGTATCGCTATTATGAAAAATACCAGAATGATGGTTTCAAACGTCTTCTCAATCAGGGATATTCTTTGAATAATGTTCATATCAATTATATTCCAACCTACACTGCGATTGGTCATACCACCATTTACACCGGTTCTGTTCCTGCGATTCATGGGATTGCCGGAAACGATTGGTTCGATAAATCCACCGGAAAAAATAGGTATTGCACAGAAGATGACACCGTGAAACCTGTAGGAACGGAAAGTCCAAAAGTCGGAAATCAATCTCCCAGAAATTTATGGTCCACTACCATTACAGATGAACTTCGATTGGCCACTAATTTTCAGGCAAAAGTGATCGGGGTTTCTTTGAAAGATCGGGCTTCAATTCTTCCGGCTGGACACCATCCGACCGGCGCTTATTGGTTTGATGATACCACCGGAAATTTTATTACGAGTTCTTATTATATGGAAGCTTTGCCAAAATGGGTGAATGATTTTAATGCTCAAAAAGTTCCGGATGAATTGGTGAAAAATGGTTGGAACACTTTGCTTCCAATTAATCAATACACCGAAAGTTCACCCGATAATTCTCCGTGGGAAGGACTTCTGGGTAGTGCAAAAACGCCAACTTTTCCGTACAGTAATTTAGCAGCAGATTACCAAGCCAAAAAAGATAACATTCGTTCCACGCCGTTTGGAAATACTTTAACTTTGAAAATTGCAGAAGCCTCGATTAAAGGAGAAAGTTTAGGAGCCGATGAAATCACCGATTTTTTAGCGATCAATTTAGCTTCTACCGATTATGCAGGACATAAATTTGGACCCAATTCTATCGAAGTTGAAGATGTTTATTTAAGATTAGACCGGGATTTGGCAGCGTTTTTTAAATATTTAGATCAAAATATTGGTAAAGATCAGTACACCGTTTTTCTCTCTGCAGATCATGGTGGAGCGCATTCCGAAGGTTTTATGGAAGCGCACAAAATGCCTACAGGATTTTACGGAGAAGACAATAAGGAATTCAATAAAATGCTGAAAGACCAATTTAATGTGGAAAAATTGATTATTAAAATAACGAACAATCAGGTTTACTTAGATGACAAATTGATGTCGGATAATAAATTGGATGTAGATCAAGTGAAACAATATTTAATTGATATTTTAAACAAAGATCAATCAGTGTTATTTGCAGTAGATATGAAAAAAGCAGGTTCATCTTCCGTTCCGGAACCGATAAAAACTCGAATTGTGAATGGATACAATTGGCAAAGAAGTGGTGATATTCAAGTGATTTACCACGATTCCTGGTTGCCAACTTATTCGAAAACGGGCACCACACATGGATCGTGGAATTCTTACGATTCTCATATCCCTTTGATTTTTATGGGATGGGGAATTAAAAACGGCGAAAGCAACAAAGATTACAACATGACCGATATTGCGCCCACTTTATCCGCTTTACTTCACATTCAGTTCCCAAGTGGAACAATCGGAAATCCAATTACAGAAGTCATTGGTAAATAAATTTTGTAGATGTTATATAAATATTTAAAAGCCGCTTTCGAGCGGTTTTTTGTTTAGAAAGTTTAAACATGAGTTGCACAAACCTTTTGCATAAATTTCACAAATCCAATTCCAAAAAAATAGCGCTAAAACTTCTATGTACTCCGCATTTTACTAAAAAGACTAATGTGACTAATGTGTTAAAGCTAATCACTTTTTTGGTCAAAAAAAAAGACCGCATCACTGCAGTCTTCAATATATTCTAAAAAATTATTTCATTTTATTTGGTGGATAATTTGCCATAATTTGCGCTACAATTTCTGGGATTTGTTTCTGTTTTGCTTTGGGTGAATCTACAGAGATTCCGCTTCCAATTCCTTGCCACACCAATTTTTGCGTTCTCGCATCAATCAAATCCAAAATCAAAGCACCTTCATTGTAATTGGACGACCAGGTTCTGTTCATTCCAACTCCCCATCCAAAACTTCCGCCCCATCCGTACATTCCGTAAGGTCTAGAACTTTGCACATCCTGAATTTTTTTGTAATTCGCTTTTACGTTAACAATAAGATCCGGATTGTCACCTACGCTCAAACCTTTCAGTTGAAGCTGTTTCGAAACCTCGTTTAACACGCGATCTTTATCGATATCGTTCATTTTTAAATCATCAACTCTCAATTTATACGTTTTGTACATATTGAAATTTGCGGTCTCTGCATAATCAGATTTCACCTGAAAAGGGCTGCAAGAAGCAAGTCCCAACGTCGCAGAAGCCAATAATAGTAAGAAATATTTTTTGCTCATCATTTGATTTTTTTTTAATTGGTTATACAATTCCCGGATTTTTCCTAAACTTTTTCTTATTATTTATCATGAGGATCTTTTAAAACTTCTGCCGTCACTTTTTTAAAAGAATCGGTTTTCTTGTCGTATCCAAACGGACAATGTTTACACCCACTTTTGCAGCAATATCCACGTTTTAGATGGAAATGTTCTGTAAAAACTTTGTAACCCTGTTCGTTGTAGTAAAAGTCTTCGTGTTCTTTGATGGAATTTTGCGTCATAAGTTAAATCAGAATTGCTGAATTTGATATATTTGTGAGATGATAATGGTGTGCCAATCGCTTCTCAAAAATACAAAAATTTCAGGGATTACTCTTTTCCCCTTCATCCTGCTAAAAAGGAAAGAAGATCTGCACAACAAAATCCTGCTCAATCACGAGAAAATTCACCTGCGACAACAAGTGGAACTTTTGGTCATTTTCTTTTATCTGTGGTATGTGGTGGAGTATTATTACCTCTATTTCAAACTAAAAGATTCCTTTCTCGCCTACAAATCAATCTCCTTCGAGCGCGAAGCTTATGCCATGGAAAACGATTTGAATTATTTGGAAAAAAGAAAACTCTGGAGTTTCTGGAAATATATTTTGGACTAATTTTTATTTGGGCGCCTATTTCCGCCTTCCACTCCCGCTTTTTTGTCATTGCGAACAAAGTGAAGCAATCCGTTGAACTTTTTCAGACTCGCAATAAAAAAAAGAGCTCCGTTCCTTTAGATTTGTAATCGATAAAATTATTAAATTTAGAAAGAGAAAAGCATTTAATTAAACTATGTTCCGCTCAGAGTAAAACTCAAGGCTTGATTCAGAATTAAATGCTCTTCCTTTCATTAAAA
>NZ_FTOI01000032.1 GCF_900156725.1 Kaistella chaponensis
TAAATTTGGAAGACTATGAAAAACAGTAAATTTTCAGAAGTTCAGATCATCAAGATTTTATCTGAACAAAATCAAGGAAAAACAGTAAATGAGATTTGCCGCGAACACGGCATCAGCCAGCCGACATTTTACAAGTGGAAAAGTAAATATGGAGGATTGGATGTGCAGCAACTCTCTAAGATGAAGGAACTGGAAAAGGAGCTTTCGCAGTATAAAAAAATTGTAGCGGAACTTACCCTGGAAAATGTGGTCATGAAAGATGTGATTGCAAAAAAGTTTTAACACCTTCTGAGAAGCGGGAACTGGTTGTTTATTCCAAATCAGAACACGGAATAAGCACTCGGAATGCGTGTAAACTTTTTATCATATGCTGTTCTGTGTTTTACTACAAAAAGAAGACGAACAATGAAGACGACAAGATTCGGGAGGAACTGGTTTTGCTTGCAAACCAGCACCAGACCTGGGGATTTTGGACGATGCACCACCGTTTGAGAAACTTGGGTTTTAGATGGAATCACAAACGGGTTTACAGAATTTATAAATCGATGAAGCTGAATTTGAGAAGCAAAAGGAAAAAACGCCTTCCGGCAAGGATTAAAGAGCCCTTACTTCGCCCGATTTATCCTAATGTTACTTGGAGTATGGATTTTATGCACGACACTTTGGAATGCGGTAAAAGCGTGAGAAGCCTTAATATCATTGATGATTTTAACAGAGAAATTTTAAATATTACCATTGATACCAGTTTACCATCAGCAAAAGTAGTTTCGCAACTGGAACAACTGATCGACTGGCGTGGGAAACCTGAAAAAATAAGAGTGGATAACGGTCCGGAGTTCATTGCAGAAAAATTAAAAGATTGGTGTGGCAAGAATGAAATTGTTCTTCATTATATTCAGCCCGGAAAACCAACGCAAAACTCACTGGTAGAAAGATTCAACCGAACTTTTCGGACAGAATTTTTAGACGTTTATCTTTTTGAGAACATCAAGCAAATGAGAAACTATTCGGAAATCTGGATGTGGATGTATAACAATGAGCGTCCTCACAAATCATTGCAATACCTCACACCAAGGGATTTTTTATTGAAATATGGAAAACTTGTCCAAGCAAAGGCCAACGAGTTTCCCACATTCCAACAAAATTTTAACAATGACAACAATAAATTATTAACAAAAAACTCTACTTTTGAGTGTGCCTAAGATGGGTGAGATTACA
>NZ_FTOI01000027.1 GCF_900156725.1 Kaistella chaponensis
AATAATCCATCTCATTTTTGCAGTACTCAAATCTGGAAAAAAATATGAAAATAATTACCAAAATAGTTTGGCGGTGTCATAGAAATCAAGCCGGGCTGCAAAATCAGTTTAAATATTAATTGTTCATTATTAATTAAAAAACTGGTGGTATTTGTCCATCGATTCTTTCAATTCTCCCACGATTTTATTCGCGTCTTCTCTATTTTCTGCTTTCTGTAATTTTTCAATTTCTTTCATGTGAGGAGCTAACCAAACGTGTAAATTATCATGTGGAACTCCAGTCATCGTGCAGCTTTTAACGAGTTTTTCATTTGTAGCATTCAATTTTGTTGCTAACATTTTGTAATCTGCAGTTTCCGAATTGTAAGAATTAAGTAGTGTTTCAGTTTGGTTGACGAAAGGTTTCATTTCGTTGTTTACAGCCCATTTTGCACCATTGTTTAATTCCAGTTTTGCACCTTCTTTATGTTCATCTGATTTTTCCTGAGCTTCTGTTACATTTTCTTCGGAAGCAGTTTGTTCGGTTTTCAAATTTTCTTCGGTACTAATTTTTTCTTGTTTTTTCTCGCAAGAAATTACGATTGCTAAACCCAAAAGTGCTGATAAAATTGCTTTTTTCATTTCTTATCAATTTTGTTGGTTAAAAATATAAATTGTGCAGTTACTGCAATTCGGAAAGTCATGGCTCCGATTGTTTTTGTTTCATACGGAACATTGTCATTGATTTGAATAAATAATCCGAAATAGGTTAGAATTAAAATCACCAGTGAAATAATGAGTAGAAGTTTTGCCCAGGATTGATTTCGTAAAATTCCCAATGCGGCAATCAGATAAAGCATTCCACAAATCCAGTTGGCCCAAACTACGAACGGAATGAAATGACCTTCCTTTTCTCTAATTCCAAACCAATCGAATAGGACGGAACTGCTCATAAATAAGGTAACTCCTCCGAAAATAATCAGAAAAATTAGAAGTATCGTTTTTTTCATAATTGATGAATTTTAATTATAGTTTTCTAAATTTCTAACATCAAACATCAAATATCAAACATCCAACATCTAACATCCAACATCAAACATCTAACATCCAACATCTAACATCCAACATCCAACATCTAACATCCAACATCTAACATCCAACATCCAACATCCAACATCCAACATCTTTCTTCTAATTCGTTTTTCGATAGCGTAAAACTGCCCAAGAAATCACCAAAAATCCTAAACCCATGATAAATCCAAAATGGGGAAGTAAATCTTTGAAACCGCTATTTTTCAACATGATGAGACGAATTCCATCTACGCCGTAAGTAACAGGATTTACATAAGCGATATATTTTGCCCAATCGGCCATACTTTCTGTCGGTGTGAAAAGTCCGCTCATCAAAATGAAAATCATCATAAAAAAGAAAACCACAAACATCGCTTGCTGTTGCGTTTCGCTGTACACGGAAGCCAAAAGTCCCATTCCTAAAATCGTGATCAAGTACACCGAGATAAACCCATACAGCAGCAGAAAACTTCCCTGCATCTCAATTTTGTAAACAAAGATCGTAACGAAAAGTCCGACGGTGAAAGCAATCATTGCCAGAATCCAAAACGGAATGAGTTTTCCTAAAATGAAATCTCTTTTCTTAATTGGCGAAACATTAATTTGCTCGATGGTGCCGCTTTCTTTTTCCTGAACAATATTTAATGCCGCTAAATAACCACTGATTAAAGTCACCAAAAAAGCCAAAATTCCCGGAACTAAAGAAAGCCTGTAATTGTAATTTTTATTAAACCAGAAAGTCGGTACGATTTCTAAACCCGAAATTTTCTTCGCACGTTCTAATTCTGGATTCATTTGTAGCTGAATCTGCTGATTGTAATTCTGTAAAATTTGACCCAAATAACTCGCAGAAAGTCCGGCTTTTGTTCCGTTAATCGCATTAATGGCGACCAATATTTTTTCGTTGTTTTCGCGTACGATATTTTTCTCGAAATGATTGGGAATTTCCAGAATCAGATCGGCTTTGTCGTTTTCAATTTGGTGATAAGCGGCGTTGTAAATTTCGCAGTAATCAACGATTTTGAAATATCCTGAAGCGGTTATTTTTCTAATGAGTTCGCGGGATTGCGTAGATTTATCGTGATCTACAATTGCGATTTTAATATCTTTTATTTCATAATTTGCTGCCAAAGGAAGGATCACCAACTGCAGAACCGGCATTACGAAAATAATCGCCAAAATTGATTTGTTCCTGAAAATCTGCAGGAATTCTTTTTTAATTAAGATGGAAAGTGTTCTGAACATTTTTTTTACTTGTCATTTTTTACCTTAAAGTCACAGACGTTGAATTTTTTTTCTCAACACAATGACCACAAATTTTTCTTTTCTAATAGGGTGAATTGCCATCTTCTTTTAAGTTCGCAAAGGCCTTTTATGTATTCGAATCTTCGGCTTCACTTCGCGAACGGTGGTTGTTTGATTTCAAGATCAAAGTTTTATTTGTAGCGAAAATCTGCAGCCCGACTTGATTTCTATGACACCGCCAAACTATTTTGGTAATTATTTTCATATTTTTTTCCAGATTTGAGTACTGCAAAAATGAGATGGATTATTTTATT
>NZ_FTOI01000010.1 GCF_900156725.1 Kaistella chaponensis
TTTTAATGAAAGGAAGAGCATTTAATTCTGAATCAAGCCTTGAGTTTTACTCTGAGCGGAACATAGTTTAATTAAATGCTTTTCTCTTTCTAAATTTAATAATTTTATCGATTACAAATCTAAAGGAACGGAAATCCTATTTGTGGAGCAAGGCGGAACAAAAAGATTGGGAGTGGAAGGCGGTCCCGATATCGATCGGGATTGTTGCCCAGAAAATTATTTTTAAATTACTATTTCTTATCCTACTCGATTTTGCTAAATTTGTGCGCAATCAAAACTAAAAATATGGAATCCTACACGGAAAAAATTCTTATCACCGGTGCTCTCGGACAAATTGGGACTGAACTCACCAACAGATTGGTGGAAATTCATGGTGCTGAAAATGTGGTTGCGTCCGGACTCGATCGATGGGACAAAAACCTGACTTCTGCAGGATTTTATGAGAGAATGGATGTAACAAATTCTCAGTTGGTTCGCCAAGTAATTAAAGATTACGAAATTACAACGGTGTATCATTTGGCATCTTTGCTATCTGGAACCTCCGAAAAACAGCCACTTTTTGCGTGGAAACTGAATTTGGAACCGTTATTACATTTCTGTGAATTGGCGAAAGAGGGATTGTTAAAGAAAATTTTCTGGCCAAGTTCGATCGCGGTTTTTGGGAAAGGAATTCCGAAGGAAAATGTGGGTCAAGACGTGGTTTTGAATCCGACAACGGTTTATGGGATTTCAAAAATGGCGGGAGAAAAATGGTGCGAATATTATTTTGATAAATATGGTGTTGATGTACGAAGCATTCGTTATCCGGGTTTAATCTCTTGGAAAACTCCTGCAGGTGGCGGAACGACTGATTACGCGGTAGAAATTTTCTACGAAGCCGTCGAAGAAGGAAAATACACAAGTTTTATTTCTGAAGACACCGCAATGCCAATGTTGTATATGGAAGATGCGATTAATTCGACGTTGAAATTAATGCAAGCGCCAAAAGAGAATTTAACCGTTCATACTTCTTATAATTTAGGTGGATTATCTTTCACTCCAAAGCAATTGGCAGAAGAAATTCAAAAGGAAATTCCTGAATTTAAAATTGATTACAAACCGGATTTCCGACAAGAAATAGCAGATTCTTGGCCAGCTTCCATCGATGATTCAGTGGGTAAAAAAGATTGGAATCTTAGCTATGATTACGATATTTCGGCGATGACGAAAGATATGTTGAAAAACCTGAAGCTGAAATTAAGCGACAAATAACTTAAATGGTTTTATTGACTTTCAACATTATTAAAAATAGAAGTGATTTCGAAAAAAATTACAAACTTAGCGATGATGAAATCCTCAATATTACTGAGCGAAATACCGCATCTATTCTAAGAATTTTAGAAAACAACAATGTTTTCGCGACTTTTTTTATTGAAGTTTCTTTGGTTGAAAAACTGAAACCTTTGGTTAAAAAAATCATCGGACAAGGCCATGAAATTTCCTTTTATAATGAAAATTCCCCAGTAGCAGATATTGACTTTGCAAAAAAATATGTGGAAGAGTTTTCAGGGAAAATTATTCGCGGAATCCGGCAAAAGGAAGTTACGATTTCTTTAGACCAACTGAAGAGTCTGGAATTTTCTTATGTTTCTAATATTGAAAATGCAAATATTCTCTTTCCTTTTAAAAGGCTGCAAAGAAGTACCGATATTGCTATAAAAAATGGTATGAGCATCATTCCAGAGAGCATTTCGCCGTATTCACAGATCCCGTATAATGATTTCGTATTTCAAACAATTCCACTTCAATATTATCAAAATATGGTGATGGAAACGATCAACAATGATGAATTTGTTCTTGTTTATTTGAACACTTGGCAATTTACCAATTTCGAAAAATTCAAATTTAAAATTCCTTTTTACCGCAAATACAATTCGGGAATAAAAATGGAAAACAAGCTCGAAAATTTTCTGGAATGGATGAATGAAAAAGAATTTGCGTTTTCGAGGATGAAGGATTTTGTTTTTTAAGAATAATTATTCACCACCATCCAAATTGAATTCTTTTTGTAAAATCGATAAATATTATTTAAATTCAATACAGATTACAAACAAAACCAACGTATTTATTGGTAATTTAATTTTTTAAACCTATATTTGAGACTAAGTTTAACCAAATTAAATTATTTATTATGAAGAAAATTTTATTTTCGTTATTCGTGACGGCGGCGTTATGTAGCACCGAGACCATGAAGGCGCAAACAGTTTTGTTTGAAGACAGTTTCGAAACTTACGCTGATTTTGCAATTGCAAATGTTGGCAGTTGGACACTTACCGATGTTGATTTAAAGACAACTTACGGTTTTACTGGGGTCACTTTCCCAAATACTCAGTTAGCAAAATCTTTTCAGGTTTTTAATTCTACCACTACTACACCACCTTTAACACCTTCTGCTACTTCTAACTGGACGGCAAATACAGGACAAAAAGTAATGGTATGTTTCGCAGCTGATTCTGCACCGTGGAATAATGACTGGCTGATTTCTCCGCAAGTACAATTGACTGCAGGATTGGGAGCAACGGTTAGTTTCTTTGGAAAAGGTTGTGATGCAACTTATGGCCTAGAAAAATTTAAAGTATTGGTTTCTACCACAGGAACAGCAACTGGAGATTTCACTGCAATCTCTCCGTTGATTACTACTCCAGCTACTGCGGCATGGTCACAGTACACCTATGATTTGAATGCTTATTCTGGTCAGCAAATATATATTGCAATACAATGTACTTCAGATGATCAGTTTGGATTTGCCGTTGACGATTTCAAAGTTATTACAAACCCTCTTCCTGTAAGTGCTCCTAATTGCGCAACACTAGTGACGCCAGTTAATGCAGCAACAGGAATTAATTACTTAAGTCCAGCTACTTTAACTTGGACAGCTCCAACAACAGGTTCAGCTCCTAGTAGTTATGATGTATATTTTGGTACTACTACAAACCCAACTACTTTATTAGGCAATACCACCGGTACAAGTATAGTTACTTCAGCACTATCACCTTCCACACCATACTATTGGAAAGTAGTTCCTAAAAATTCTGTAGGTTCTGCAACTGGATGTACTGAATTTTCATTTACCACAAGTGCAAATTTATTTGCGCCATATTGTGGACCATTGATTTATTCCAGCGGAGTTGAGCCAATCACTTCAGTTGTTTTTGGTGGCATGACCAATACTTCTGCTGCTGCAATAGGAGGAACTGCACATGAATCATTTGTGAATAAGATTGCAAATGTAAATCGAGAAGGAAGTTTCCCAATTAAATTACAGGGGAATACTGATGGTGCTTCTTTCACCACCAAATTTATTGTATTCATCGACTGGAACCAAGATGGTGATTTCTTAGATGCTGGCGAAACTTATTTCGACACGGCAGCTACAACAATTCAGGTGGTAGGATCTACAGGAGTTGATGGAAAAGAGGCCATTGGAAATATCGTAGTTCCTGCAGATGCGCTTCTAGGAAATACAAGAATGAGAATTAAGAAAAATTTCGGTAGTACTACTTTTTATCCTAATCCTTGTTCTTCTGCAGGTACTCTTGCAGCAGGAACAAATACAGGATATGGACAAGCTGAAGATTATACCGTAAATGTAGGAGCTAAATTAGCAGTATCTTCTGCTACTAAATCTCAGTTATCAGTATATCCAAACCCAGTAAAAGACGTATTGAACATCAATTCTAACGATCAGAAAGTTACCCAAGTAGCATTCTATTCTATCGATGGCAAATTGGTGAAAACCATAAACCAAGATGTTAAAAACATCAATGTAAATGATCTTCCAAAAGGAGTATATCTTGTAAAAGTAAAATCTTCCGGAACCGAAAAATCATTTAAAGTAGTTAAAGAATAAATAAAATCACTTTAATCCTTTATGAAGACCTGTAGAAATACAGGTCTTTTTTATATTTATTTCACTGAACCTTTGTAAGTTCAAGAATAAATTCTTACTTTTGCACCTCGAAATAATTAACAAATTAATTAACATTATGAACAATTACGAAACTGTTTTCATTTTAACTCCCGTTCTATCTGATGCTCAGGTGGAGGAAGCAGTAAAAAAGTTTGAAGATTTGCTTAAAGCAAACAATTGCGAAATCGTTGCCAAAGAAAATTGGGGACTTAAGAAATTAGCTTATCCTATTCAATTAAAAAAGAATGGATTCTACACTTTGATCGAATTCAAAGGTGAAGGAACTGTAGTTGCAGATTTAGAAACTGCTTACAAACGTGACGAAAGAGTAATTCGTTACCTGACTACAAAACTTGACAAACATGCGATCGAGTATGCAGTTACAAGAAGAACGAAAGTAAAAACTGCGAAAGTTTAATTTTAACCCTCAAAAAAAAGAAAAGTTATGGCAATAGATGATATGGCAAAACAAGCCTCTGCAGGAGGTGAATCTGAAGTTAGATTTCTAACTCCACTTGATATCAATACAAAAACTGATAAAAAATATTGTAGATTTAAAAAATACGGAATCAAACACGTAGATTATAAAGATGCAAACTTCCTTCTTCAGTTCGTAAACGAGCAAGGTAAAATTTTACCAAGAAGATACACTGGAACTTCTTTGAAATACCAAAGAAAAGTTTCTGCAGCTATTAAAAGAGCAAGACATTTGGCAATGATGCCTTATGTAGCAGATCTTTTAAAATAAAAACTGCTCTTAGCAATATGCTTTATGCAAACTGCATATCGCCAAAAAAGTTGCTGAATAATAATTTAATTCTAACGATTTTTAGATAAAATGGCGAAAGAATAGACTTCAAACCATTATCTAAACTTAAAAACGGACAACAACAATGGACATTATACTAAAAACAGACGTAGAAAACTTAGGACTTGAGTTCGATACCGTAAATGTAAAACCTGGTTATGCTAGAAACTATCTTTTACCAAAAGGATTAGGACTTCTTGCTACACCAAAAAACAAAGCTGCTCTTGCAGAAACTTTGGAGGCTCGTAAAGAAGAAGAAGCTAAACTAATTGCTGCTGCAAATGCAATCGTTGAGCAGTTGAAGAAAACAAATATTACCATCGCTACAAAAGTAGGTGCTGGTGATAAACTTTTCGGATCAATCAACAATGCTAATCTTTCTGAAGAACTTTCTAAATCAGGTGTTCAGGTTGACAAAAAATACATCAAAATTCCTGGGAACACGATCAAAAGAACTGGTAAAGTTACAGCGATCATCAGACTTCACAGAAATGTAGAACATAATTTCGAATTCGACATTGTTTCTGACGCTCCACCGGTTGTAGCTGCTCCAAAAGCAACTCCAGCTCCGAAAAAAGTAGAAGAAACTCCTGCTGAAGAAGCATAAGCTCATTTGAAATAAAAAATAATCCGATAATTCATTTTATCGGATTTTTTTTGGTCTGTAATTTCAGGATAGATTCAATTAAACCCAAATGAAATAAACGATTTGATTTTAACGGGAATGATCGCATTCCTTAATTGCATTACAAGAGCTCCATTTTCGTCCGCAATTATCGTTTTGCAGATGACCGACAATCATTCTTTGATCTTTAGCATAATACTTTCAGGAATGGTTTTCTCCTTCTTATCTTCAATGGAAAGCACGGTCTCTATATAATTCTCTTAAAATTCCTATCTAGAAGAATTGCAATATGAAGAAGAAAATGCCAATGAGAATAAGATCAAAAAAAAACCAGCGCACCACGACAATCAAAGGGATATAAATAAAAATCCCCTGAAAATTTTGGATCTTTCAGGGGAAGTTAAATAGTTTCGGAAAATTAATATTTAATCGCATGCTCTTTTACATTTCCTAGAATATCTGGAAAATAAAGATCTGAAAGATGTTCAAATTCATCACCTCTCATAAACATGCTTGCTTCTACTTCATCGTAAGAACTTTTTCCGGCTGCACCGATCAACTCGTTACAAGTATGCAGCGTATTTTTATGGAAGTGGTACACTCGTTCGCTTTTATCGGTCACGTCTAAGCCTTTAATCAACATTTTATCCTGTGTTGCAACTCCAGTCGGACAATTATTGGTATTGCATCGTAAAGCCTGAATACAACCCAATGCAAACATAAATCCTCTCGCATTATTGCACATATCTGCACCCATCGCAATCGCTCTTAATATATCAAGAGAAGTCAAGACTTTCCCACTTGCAATAACCTTCACTTTATCGCGAACATTATACAAATTTAAAATTCTGTTTACAAAAATCAAAGCAGGTTCTAGAGGCATTCCTACCCCATCAGAAAATTCGGGAGGCGCTGCTCCTGTACCACCTTCTGCCCCATCAATGGTGATGAAGTCCGGATAGATTTTCATCACATTCATTTGAACACAAATATCTTCAAACTCTTTGGTATCACCGATACACAATTTAAATCCAACAGGTTTTCCACCCGATAGTTCTCTTAGCTGCTGCACGAACCTTAATAATCCCGATGCATCAGAAAATGCGGAATGTGATGGTGGTGAAATAATGGTTATTCCCGGTTGCACGTGCCGAATTTTAGCAATCTCAACCGTATTTTTAGCGCCAGGTAAAACCCCACCATGACCCGGTTTTGCGCCTTGAGAGATTTTTATTTCTATCATTTTAACACTCGGAAGTGCGGCATTTTTCGCAAAAATCTCCGGTGAAAACTTACCTTCTTCATCTCGACATCCAAAATATCCAGTGCCAATTTGCCAACACAAATCGCCCCCTTCTAAATGATAAGGTGAAATTCCCCCTTCTCCGGTATTGTGATAGAAATTTCCTTTTTTTGCGCCTTTGTTTAATGACATCTGAGCACGATCACTAAGAGAGCCAAAACTCATTGCAGAAATATTAAACAATGAGGCGTGGTATTTTTGTGTACACTGGTCACCTCCCACCCAAACTCTTGGTAATTCTTCCTTTGGTGATTTTGCGTAAATGGAATGCTTTATTCCTTCATATTTTCTGTGATTGATCTCGAGCTGAGTACCAAAAGGAACCGTATCGCTTATATTTTTTGCACGTCGGTAAACTGCCGATCGCTGATTTCTAGGGAAAGGTTTACCATCAGTTTCCCTTTCTATAAAATACTGCTGCATCTCCGGCGAAATTCCTTCAAAAAAATACCGAAAATAACCAATAACAGGAAAATTTCTAAGAATTGCATGTTTGGATTGTGTTACATTATAAATTCCTAAACCATAGATTGCGGTCAATAAAATCGGAATCCAGTAGTGGGCTTTTATAAGCAATGAAATCGTCCAAACCACTACTAAAATTATAATACCCCAACGAATGAATTTGTCTCTCATTACAGATTTTTTTTAGATTAGGTTCAAATTTAGGAATAATAAACCGACTAAAAAAACAGCTGTTATCATTGCTGAAAGTCCCTGTATTGGGTTATCATTTTCACTTTTATTTCCGTTTTTTTTCTAAAACTCAAGAAATGGAATTGGTAATATCTGGTAAAATTGTATGAAGTTTTTTTAATAGTAATCTTATTTTGAACTATTTTTACCACTTAAAATTGATCTGCTTACATTTTAATTAAAAGACCTAATTTTTAATTGGCTTAATATTTGAAAACAGATGATTAGAAAATTTTATAACAATTTATCATGAAAAGAAATACCTTTTTAATAGCCGCAGTAACCGCAGTAACTCTTGCACCAGTTACTCAGTCTTGCGTTGCTTTAGCTACATCCAGTGTGGGTTTAGCGGTTTTAAAATCAATTTTATTAGGTGGAATTACGAAGGGACTGAATATTTTCAGCACTAAAGACAGTTTCCTCGCAAATCAGCTCATTGATGCTGCAATGCCACAACAGTTAAAAGAAGTGAACAGCACTTTACAAAAAATAGGATTAAGTAATTTGGTTCAAAAAGAGAAAGATTATATCGCACAAGCTGCACAGTTCACTGTAGACATTTCAAGACCGATTTTAGTGAATGCGGTTAATAACCTTACCACAGAAGATGCCGCAAGAATTGCTCAAGGTGGAACCGGTGTTGCAACCCAAATTCTAAAAGAAAAAACATCCCAACAATTAATGGCTGCAATTGCACCTAAAGTTGATGCTAAGCTAAACGAATTTGGAATTGTGAAAACTTTAAACACCGCACTTGGTAGTTCAAATATTTTAGGCAATCTTTTGGGCGGGCAAAATTCATCCAATGCTTTAACTGGTAGTTTCAGCAAATTTGCTTCTGAACAAATGGTGAATGGTTTATTTAGTATCATTCAGAACCACGAACAGCAAAACTCTAGTGCCATTATGAATTCTCTTACTGGAATCAAATAATTGGCTTAAATTTAATTATATTTGAATTCCGAGTACATCGGAATTTTTTTTTCATAAAAAATATATACAAAAATGGATCATTTAGATAGTGAAAACGAAGCGAAAAATCCTGAAGAATTCTACGCCTCTTTGAAAGAAAAATTGGAAGGAACCCATGATTTTCCAGAAGATTATCTCTATAAATTTATCATCACTAACGACGAAGCAAAAATAACCGAAATTTATCGTGCTTTCGATGATGTGAAATTCACATTGACTACACGCGACAGTAAAAATGGAAAATATACTTCTATCAGTATCAATGCTTTTGTTTTAGACGCAGATCAAGTCATTAAAATTTATCAAATAGTTGGTAAAATTCCAGGAGTAATAATGCTTTAGATAAAAAATAATATGAAGATCTTAATTACGGGTGGAACAGGATTAATTGGTAAAATTTTGGTGGAAAAACTGAAATTAAAAGGCCATGAAGTGAGAGTTTTAACGCGCAAAAAAACAGCTGATCCTCTTGAATTTTATTGGAATCTAAAAGACCAATTTATCAACGAATCCGCCTTTAAAAATTTAGATGCAATCATCCATTTAGCGGGCGCTTCGATAAGCGAAAGATGGACAGATTCTTATAAAAAAGAACTTTTTTCCAGTAGAATAGATACTGCAAATCTTTTAAAAAAATATTGCATCGCGAATAATGTTCATTTAAAATCATTCATTTCCGCATCTGGAATAAATTACTACGGAACCTTTACTTCAGACGAAATCTTAGATGAAAACTCCGGAATTGTACAGCCCGATTTCTTAGCAAATCTTTGCAAAGATTGGGAAAATGCAGCGTATAATTTCGCAGATCTTTCTGACAGGATTGTGTGTTTGCGCACTGCCGTTGTTCTGGCGAAAAATTCAGGAGCTTTTCCGCTGCTCAAAAAAACAGTTGACTTTAATATCGGATCAGGAGTCGGAACCGGAAATCAATGGATGAACTGGATTCATATCGACGATTTAGTTGATCTCTATATTTTTGCCTTAGAAAATTCAAAAATTCAGGGAAATTTTAACGCTGTTGCCGATGATTTACCAAGTAATCAATTGTTTATGAAAAAACTTGCCAAAGTTTGTCGTAAATTTTTCCTTCCTATTAATGTTCCTGCTTTTGTTTTAAAACTAGCTTTCGGAGAAATGAGTTCCATTATATTAGAAGGAACACGCGCATCCAACAAAAAAATCAAATCGAAGGGATTTGATTTTAAGCATCGTAATCTTGAGGAAGCTTTTACCACTCTGGTTTAATAACTTCGAATGGATTACGCTAATTATCAATAAAAAATTTTACGTTTTCAATCGGTCGACCAAGCATGGCAACTTCGCCTTTGATGAGTATTGGTCTTTGAATTAAAGAGGGATTTTCAACCAAAACATCAATCCATTCTTCTTCAGAAAGGTTTTTATGAGCAAATTTCTCTTTAAACAAAGGTTCATTTTTACGAATCAGTTCGTCTGCAGACATGTGAAGTTTTTTTAAAACCGTTTTCATTTCCAAAACCGTCAAAGGATTTTCTACAAAATCGATAATTTCAAAAGCTACATTATTTTCATCTAAATGTTCCAAAATAGCTCTGGATTTAGAGCATGCATTGTTGTGAAGTACTTTTATCATAGCATTTAGATTAATAGTGGATCAATAAAAAATGAAGAACAGAACGAAATGTTTCTTTAAAACAATCCGTGCAGTTCAGTCTCAATCCGCTCCAAAATCAAACCAAAATCTTCTGGTCTTTCTACAAAATCCAAGTCATCTACTTCGATGACGAGAAGTTTTCCTTCTTGGTAGGTAGAAATCCACTTTTCGTATTTTTGATTTAATTTAGAAAGATATTCGATACTGATGGTTGCTTCGTATTCTCTACCTCTCTTATAAATTTTCTTAACCAAATTCGGAACGTCAGACTTTAAATAAATTAGCAAATCCGGTGCCGAAACAAAGCTTTTCATCAAATTAAAAACGGAAGAATAATTATTGAAATCACGATCCGTCAACAGATTCATATCATTGAGATTTTCTGCAAAAATATGCGCATCTTCATATATGGTTCGATCCTGAATGATATTTTTTCCACTCTCGCGAATCTCCTTTACTTGTTGAAAACGACTTCCTAGAAAATAAATCTGAAGCGCAAAACTCCACTTACTCATATCGGCATAAAAATCTTCTAAATACGGATTATGATCTACATCTTCAAATTGCGCATCCCAACCGTAATGTTTTGATAACATAGTAGTTAGAGTAGTTTTCCCGGCGCCAATATTTCCTGTTACAGCAATGTGCATTTCTTAAATTTAATTGATG
The DNA here is from genome assembly GCF_900156725.1 of Kaistella chaponensis. Lineage (GTDB taxonomy): Bacteria > Bacteroidota > Bacteroidia > Flavobacteriales > Weeksellaceae > Kaistella > Kaistella chaponensis. The sequence continues at coordinate 10,659 of NZ_FTOI01000010.1, forward strand.
ATTATATTAAAAAAGTCCCTAATTTTCTTTAAAATTGATTTCGTTTCCCTCTGATTTATTTGGAGAATACGGGTGGTAAAGATAAAGTTTGTTGTCTTTGATCACAAAATAAGCGGCGGAGTTTTTATCCACAATTTGCGCATCCATGGAAGAAAAAACAGTCTTCAAAGTCAGCTGATCCCATTTTTGAACCGTATTTTTACCCATGATCAAAATATTCTGATTTTCTCTTCGAAGCTTTCTTCCATCTTCAATCGGTGTTTCAAATATTTTTTCTGCCTTAAAATTATAAACCGAAAACCAATTTCTCCCCAAAAAATAAACCTTACTTTCAAACACTAAAAAGTCGGTTAATTCTTCAAAATTAATATTAAAGGGAAAAGAATTCACGATTTGGTCTTCCCTAAAATTATATTGTACGAGTCGTTTCATACTTTCATCGACCAACCAAATCTGCTGTAAATCTTCGGCGTAAACATTCCTTATAAATCCAAATTTCTGCCGAAAATTGACGGTTTGAATTTCATTTAGATTTTGGTCAAAGAATTTCAATTCCTGTGCATTCTCGGAGAACGAGGGAATATTCAACGGATTCTGAACAGACTGAATTTTAAAGGGCAAAGTCAACATCAATTTTCCTTTCTGAATTCCCAGTGAATCGTACTTTGTAAAACTGAAATCTTTGTTTTTATAGAGATAAATATTGCCGTAATCGTCGCTCAATAAATCCCGGACATCTTTCAAAATCAACGAATCGAACGCAAGATTTTTCTGTGCAGAAAAAGAGCAGAAAAAAGAAAAAAACAAAAGCTGCAGAAGTTTCATTAGTGTTGATATTTTGATGAAGAACTATTGATTCCTAAATGTACAACTGCATTGGAAAGTACAACAAATTGAACTTGAATCTCGAAAAGCAAAATGAAATAACCGTTTTCTTCCTTTTGATATTGGCAATTTTCCTTCGACCGATCATCATTTCATTTCTACATCCATTCCCGATCGATCAGTTGTTTGCTTCGTAAATAATCTCTTACTTAATTACGACTTCGTAAATTTTCGACCAGTTTTTTCCCGTAATCAACATATTTTCCCCTTTGAAGGCGATTCCATTCAAAACATCATCATTTCCGGTGGTATTTTTCTTGGCAATATCGGTAAAATCAAATTTACCTACGACTTCTCCGTTTGCGGGATTAATTTTTAAAACAATTGGTTTTTGCCACACATTTGCATAAATAAATCCGTTGTGAAATTCGAGTTCATTAAGCTGATCATAAGCTTCTGTATTTCCTGCAACGGCGATATAACGCACCATTTTAGACGGGTCAGTTGCATTTAAAAAATAAATATTTTTAGTTCCGTCTGAAGCGATCAGGTTTTTACCGTCGTACGTCAAACCCCAACCTTCACCCATGACATTGGGATAAGGAAATTCACTCAATAATTGTAAAGAATTTTTATCGTATATAAATCCTTTTTTATCCATCCATGTTAGCTGAAAAACTTTATCGCCAACAATGGTAGAACCTTCCGAAAATATTTTTTCAGCTTGGTTGGTCGATGCAATTGGTGTGGTACTTCCTAACGCATATTTCAAAATCCTGGAAGAACCTTCCTGTCCGTCTGATTCGTAAATAATGTTCCCTTCGAGCTGAAAACCTTGAACAAAATTTTTCGGATCGTGCGGATATTCTTTAATAATTTCATACTTCAGCAACGCTTCGGGATTTTTTGCAAAAACGTTTATTGTTGCATCTTGATTAAGTGTTTCACCGCCTTTTTTCTTGATGATAAAAGTAACGGCATTATCGCCCAACGTAAAAAATTTTGGATCAACAACCAAACTCGATGTTTCTTTATCCCCAAAACTGATGGAAATACTTTCGGCGTTTGTGGTAACTTCGTTCGGCAAATTCAGGGCATCACCAAAGTGATAACCTTTAGATTCCATCGAAATATTATAATCATTTAACGTATTAAGAATCTCCTTGTCTTTATTACATGAAATTAAAAAAGCAAAGGCGAGAATTGGAATTATTGTTCTAAGTTTCATTCAAATAATTTTGCCAAAAATACTGATTTTTAATGACACGAATAGCGGGAAATCGATGTTCTTAAAATTTAGAAAGAGAAATAATAATTATATTTGCTTTACTTACCTTATTACTATGAAAAATTTCGGATTCCTACTCATGCTCATTTCGGGGCTTTTGCCTGCGCAAAACTTCACTAAACAAGATTCATTGAAAGGTTCAGACACTTCATTGAGAAATTTTTGGGATGTCAAAAAATATGAAATTTCGGTTGAACCTCACTTTGAAGAAAAATCAGTTTCTGGCACGAATAAAATCATTTTTGAAATTACAAAAGATATTACTAATCCCACATTTCAGATTGATTTGCAGCAACCGATGAATTACAAAATCATCAATTCTGAGGAGAAATGGTGGAGTTCGAGAAGAGATGGCGATTTTATTTTCATTGAAACCAAAAAAAATTATAAAAAAGGAGAAACCCATTCTTTCACCATTCAGTTTTTCGGAAATCCTACGATCGCAAAAAACGCACCTTGGGACGGAGGTTGGGTTTTCACAAAAGATAAAAACAATAATCCTTGGATTTCTGTTGCCCAAGAAGGAATTGGTGCGTCGGTTTGGCTTCCTACCAAAGATATTTGGAGCGATGAACCCGATCATGGAATCGTGATGAAAATTATCACGCCAAAAGACTTGGTCGGTGTTGGAAACGGACGATTAATTTCTCAAATATCCGAAAATGATAAAAATATTTATACGTGGGAAATCAAAAACCCCATTAACAACTATTCTATCATTCCCAATGTCGGCAAATATGTGAATTTTAAAGATTCCTACAAGGGCGAAAAAGGAAAACTCGATTTGGATTATTGGGTCTTAGATTACAATTTGGAAAAGGCAAAAAAGCAATTCACGCAGGTGAAACCAATGTTGAAAGCCTTGGAACATTGGTTCGGACCTTATCCTTTCTACGAAGATTCTTATAAACTGGTTGAAAGTCCGTATTTGGGAATGGAGCATCAAAGTTCTGTTGCGTACGGAAATCGTTTTGAAAACGGATATTTAGGTCGCGATTTATCAGGAACAGGAGTTGGATTGAACTGGGATTTTATTATCATTCATGAAAGTGGGCACGAATGGTTTGCCAATAATATTACCGCGAAAGACCAAGCTGATATGTGGATTCACGAGAGTTTCACAAACTACTCGGAAACCCTTTTTGTAGAAGATTATATGGATAAGATCTCCGCCGAAAAATATGTAAAAGGCATACGAAAAAACATTCAAAATGATCGACCGATTATCGGAAATTATGGAGTGAGAAACGAAGGAAGCAGCGACATGTACTACAAAGGTGCAAATATGATTCACACCATTCGTCAGGTGATCAATAATGACGAAAAATTCAGACAAATACTAAGAGGTTTAGGAAAGGATTTCTACCATCAAACCGTTTCTACAAAACAGGTTGAAGATTATATTTCAAAAAAATCGGGAATTGATTTTTCCACAGTTTTTACCCAATATCTAAGAATCACAAAAATCCCAACTTTAGAATATTCCCAAAAAGGAAACATCTTAAAATACCGCTTTACGAACACTATTGAAAACTTAAAATTACCGCTTAGAATTAATGGAAACCAAAAAATATCACCGAAAAATACTTGGCAAACCATAAAATTACGTTCTGCGGATCCAGTCCTTTTAGATGAAAATTACTACATCTATTACAAGAAAGAAAACTAAAAAAAAGCTCTTTTTTTGAAACGGTATTTTTGAGCGTTGAACTCCATTTATTAAGAATAATCCTAATAATTTCCCGTTGAAGGAAGTACTCCTAAGAATTTTTCATCATTATTCTAAATGTACTTCCTTTTCCGACTTCGGTATGAGCAATTTTGATATCGCCATTGTGGTATTCTTTGATCACCCTTTTCGCTAAGGAGAGTCCTAAACCCCATCCACGTTTTTTGGTTGAATAGCCAGGTTTGAAAGCGTTTCTGGCTTGGTAATTCGACATTCCAGAACCGGAATCTTTGAAATCAATGACGGTATATTTATTTTTTTCGTAGAGTTCAATTTCCAATCTACCTTCACCTTTCATAGAATCTACGGCATTCTTCACAATATTTTCCATAACCCAGCTTACGAGAATTCGGTTGTGAGGAACCAAGATTTCTTGCTTCGGTACAATCAAACGGAAAATCACTTTTTTTGAAATTCTAGATTTCAGGTAATCGAAATTTTGTTGTAAAGTTTCATTAATGTTTAAGTCTTTGAGTTCCGGAACCGACCCGATTTTGGAAAACCGCTCAGAAATTGTTTTCAGCCGATTGATGTCATTTTCGATTTCTTTTACGCCCTCGCTATTTTCATTTTCCATGCGCAAAATCGTGATCCAGCCTATCATCGACGAAAGTGGTGTTCCGATTTGGTGCGCTGTTTCTTTCGCTAAACCGGCCCAAACATAACCTTCGTCGGTTTTTTTAATCGTGCGCAAAAACCAAAAAGAGAAAAATATATACGCCAGAATTAATAACCCTAAAATGTATGGAGAATAGCGCAAATTATTCAACAAATCGGAATTGGTATAAAAAACATATTGGTTATTATCATTGGGCATTTGCAATTCAATCGGGCGGTAAGAACTTTCCATTTTCCGAAGCAATGCCTTCATTTTTTTGGGATCGTTCTGTATTTCTTTCGGAATATTGATTTGAAAACCTTCACCATCAATAGGAATTTTGTTTTTGTCTGTAACAATAACCGGAATCGTATTATTTGTTTTACTGATCTGCAATAAAAGATCGAGTGCGATTGGATCTTCCACGATTTCTTCCTGTTGATATTTAATGGCGGTGGCGAAAAGTTCAATTCTCTTAATTTCCTCTTTTCGTAAATAATCAATGAGCACAATTGAAGCAATTACGACTCCGGCAACCGCTAAAGTCAATAAGATATAAATGACCCAATTATTTATTTTAGTAAGAAAACTTCTTCTTTTCATGAATTTTTTTGTCGAATTATTTCAAAACATTTAAGACTTTGTAAAGGGCTTCACTGATATTTCCCCCTTGGTAATTATTGATAATGATTGCAAAAACGTATTTTTTACCCTCTCCAGAAGTGTGAAATCCCGCAAAAGATTTGGTGTCTTTCATGGTGCCACTTTTCATTTTCATGCCATTTCCCTGAGTTGGGAAACCTTCGAAAAATTCACTGAACCAGGATTGTTTTCTGCTCCAAAGCAGCGACTGCACTTCTGCTCTCGCGGAAACATAATTTTGAGGTGAAAGTCCACTACCATCTGCAAAATTAATCATCGCCGGATTAATTCCTTTGTTTTTCCAAAATTCTTTCAAGTAAGAAACCCCGGCTTCAAAACTGCCTTCATTCTTTTTTTCTTTTCCTAAAGTTTTAATTAATGTTTCGCCATAAAAATTAATACTTTTTCGCATAAACCAATAAATAATTTTATCTAAAGTTGGTGATTTATACTCCAAAATGATTGTGTTTTTAGAGGGGTTTTGGAGCTTAACGCCATTCATTAACTGCATGGAGGTTGAGCTAATATTTCCTTTAAAATCAATGCCGGCATTTTTTAGCCAACCCTTAATTTCAGTACCAAATACAAGTGGTGGATTAGGAGTCGCGCCAGAAACAGTCATGTTTTTTAGCGGTAGAGTTCCGCTGATTAACGCAACATCTGAATAAGGTGCAGTGTAAATTAAACTTTGGTCAGAACTTCCGCCGGTTTTTAAATTATTTACCCACTTTAGATTGGGCAACTCTACATTAAATCCTTTCATTTCCTTGCCATTCATATTGATATCGAACTGATTTTCTCGCCAGTTTACCCCAAAAACTCCTGCTCCATAATAATTCCCCATATCATTCCAAGGCCAACCTCCAGGAGTTGATTGGAAATCAAAATAGGAATCATCGATGATTAAATCTCCAGAAATCTTAGAGATATTTTTTTCTTGAAGGGCTTGAAGCAATTTTTGCTTAAAATTTTCAGGTTTGTATCCTTCGTACCGCCAACTTCCTAAGGTAGGATCTCCATTGGAACTGATGTAAAGGTTTCCTGCTAAATTCCCACCCGAAATGGAACCAGAATAAGAAGAAGTTGTTGTAAACTGATAATTTTTTCCTAAAGTTTCCAAAGCAGCCGCGGCGGTAAAAATCTTCTGAGTTGAAGCTGTTGATAATCCCTGATTTCCTTGGTATTCATAGATAAAATTCCCACTCTCATCTGAAACATAAACCGAGAGGTTTGCCGAAAAAGCGGGGGCACTGCTCAGTAAATTTTTGGTGGCAACCTCTAACTTCTGTGCAACATTTTGCGCAAAAAAAACTTCTGAAGAAAGCAAAAGGAGAGAAAGTAGTTTATACATCGACAATTTTTGATTTCAAATATAACGAAATAAAAATTTCAATATTGAAATACAATCGTAAGTGACTACAAAACAGCAATCAAGTAGATTAAATTTTACATAAATGCTTGCTTTTCAGGTATTAATTTAGTAAACTTTGTTTCAATCTATTTTAAAAGCAACATGATGTCATCAATTATCACAGGCTTATTTAGCAGCCAAGGACAATCTGCACAGATCGGTGCAGATCTAGAAAATGCGGGTTTTAATTATTCAGATTATGTGATGTACCTCCACGAAAAACCAATCAAAAAAGAGATTAAAACTTCCATTTGGCGGTCTTTTTTTAATGACAAAACGCAGTTGGAAGATGATAGTTTGGTCATCAGTGTAAAAGTGACTGATCCAAAAGAGGAAGAAAAAGTGACGGAAATATTTAAAAAAAATAAGGTTTTTCATCAAAACTATTTTGAAAACATTAAACTGCAAGATGTAAAGTCTTTGGAGTATTTAAAAAAAATTGTAACCGTTCGCGCGAAAGCTTTAATCTACTCTTCTCCCGCCATTCATCATCACGATCCATTATCGGGAATGAGTTCTGAACTTATATTTGGAAAAGAGCGATAAACCTTAAATAAAAAAATTTCTTAAAGGAATATTGTATCAGTTTACTGGTATCAATTAAAAGACAGAACCCGCCAGATTCTGAAGAGTTCATCAATGAAGGATTTCGCAAAATACTTTTTAGAATTAATAATTTTTATTTCGCAAAACACCATTATATTCAAAATCGATGATCATTTTTTTTTCGTTTTATCTTAATGAATGCATCCGATCATTGAGGAAGTCAGTTGGTACTTTTACAAAAAACATCCTTTAAACCCTAGAACAAATCGGTCAACAAACAAGATTCATACGGGAAAGTTTTTTAAATTTAACCCTATAAAATCCCTCAGTTTTGCTTATTTTAGCGTATTAATTCGCATTTGGATGGTTTACGATTTAGAACAAGAAAACAAAGAAATACTCGCTCGTTACAAAGATTTGATCTCAAATACTTATCGTGCTTTAGATGAAGAACAGAACAAAATCATCAGAAAAGCATTTGATATTGCTTTGGATGCACACAAAGATCAGCGTAGAAAAACCGGGGAACCGTACATTTACCACCCGATTGAAGTCGCGAAAATTGTGGCCAACGAAATCGGTTTGGGCGCAACTTCCATTGCATGTGCTTTGTTACACGATGTAATCGAGGATTCTGATTATACTTATGAAGACCTGACTAAAATCTTCGGAAGCAAAATTGCCAGTATTGTAAATGGACTCACCAAAATTTCGGTGATGAACCATCAGAATATTTCAATTCAGTCAGAAAATTACCGAAAGCTCTTGCTTACGCTTTCCGAAGATTTCCGTGTGATTTTGATAAAAATTGCGGATCGCCTTCATAACATGCGAACCTTAGAAAGCATGACGCCCGAAAAGCAAAAGAAAATCGCCTCAGAAACGGTTTATATTTATGCTCCTCTTGCGCACCGACTCGGTTTGTATAACATCAAATCAGAACTAGAGGATTTATCATTAAAATTCAACAATCCGGATGTTTATTTTGAAATTTCCGAAAAATTAGAACTCGCCAAAGGAAGCCGCGAAAGATATGTAGAAGAGTTCAAAAAAGAAGTTTCTGAGCAATTGAACGAAGAGGCGCTGAATTTCACCATTAAAGGCCGTGCAAAAGCCATTTCTTCGATCTATCGAAAAATATTGAAGCAAGGTGTTACTTTTGAGGAAGTTTTCGACAATTACGCCATCCGAATTATATACAGATCCGATGCAAAAAACGAGAAATTTCTCGCCTGGAAAATTTATTCCATCGTTACCGATCTTTACCACAGCAATCCGCAGAGAATGCGCGACTGGATTTCGCAGCCGCGATCTACAGGTTATGAAAGTCTGCATTTAACCGTTCTTGGACCAGACAAAAAATGGATCGAGGTTCAAATTCGTTCCGAAAGGATGGATGATATTGCAGAAAAAGGCGTTGCAGCTCACTTCAAATACAAAGAAGGTTTTCGACAGAATACCGACGAGAAAAATTTTGAACGATGGGTTTCAGAAATCCGTGAAGTCTTAGAAAACCAGCAATCACTTACCACGACAGAACTTTTAGACAATATTAAACTAAATCTTTACTCGAAAGAAGTTTTTGTTTTTACTCCAAAAGGAGAAATAAAAATTCTTCCGACCAATTCTACAGCACTTGATTTTGCATTTTCTGTGCACTCCGATTTGGGAACAAAATGTTTAGGAGCAAAAGTAAACGGAAAGTTAGTTCCCATTTCCTACGTTCTTCAAAATGGAGATCAAATAGACATTTTATCTTCCCAAAATCAAAAACCAAAATTAGATTGGTTAGATTTTGTGGTAACTTCTAAAGCGAAATCGAAAATTAAAGCCATTCTTAATTCCGAAAACAATCATTTGGTTGAAGAAGGAAAAGAAATTCTACAAAGAAAAATGCGTCATGCGAAACTGAATTTCAATGACGAGGAAATCAATAAAATGCAGAAGTTTTTCGGTTTGAAAACGTCACAGGAATTATTTTTGAGTTTCCAAAATGGAAATTTAGATACCGGTGATATTAAAAAATATACTGAGGGAAAAGGAATTTTCGGGAATATTCTGAACCGTTTCAGAAAGTCTCCGAACAAAAATGAAGTGTTTGTAGAAACTCCAGAATCAAATCTCGATATGATTGTTTTTGGAAAAGATGAGCAAAAAATGACGTATTCTTTTGCCAAATGTTGCACCGTTATTCCAGGCGATAAAATCTTTGGATTTATTACGATTTCTGATGGGATCAAAGTTCATCACGATAGTTGTCCCAACGCAATCAATCTTCGGGCACAATATGACTATCGAGTTTTACCCGCAAAATGGGTGAATGAAGAAAGCTTCAAAAATCGAGTAAAATTTGAAATCGAAGGACTCGACAGAATGGGAATGATCAACGATATCACGGCGGTCATCAGTAATTCGATGAACATGGATATGAAAAGCATGTCGATCGAATCTAACAATGGAATCTTCCTCGGAACCATCACGCTAGAAGTAAAAAACAGAAATCAGCTGGAAGAAACTTTCAAACAACTCAAAAATATCAACGGCGTTTCGCGTATTAAACGGCTATAAAAAATCAAAAAATTCATGCTCATCACCCAATTTTTTAAAAATTTTCTGCATAGTTCCCAATCTTCGGGTATCGTTTTGATGGTGTGTGTGGGTATTTCATTAATGATTGCCAATTCCTCGATTGCGGATTCTTTTCAAGCCTTACTGGATCAAAAAATAGGAACAGAAATTTTTCAGCTCAATTATCCTTTAAGCATTTGGATAAATGATGGTTTGATGGCGATTTTCTTTTTGCTTGTAGGTCTTGAAATAAAACGCGAAATCATCGAAGGTGAACTTTCCTCCGTCAAAAGTGCTTCATTACCAATCGTTGCAGCGATAGGCGGAATGTTGGTTCCGGCTTTAATTTTTTATGCCTTCAACTACGGAACAGCGTACGAAAAAGGTTGGGCAATACCTATGGCGACAGATATTGCGTTTTCCTTGGCAATCATTTCGATGTTGGGAAGAAAAGTTCCGCTCTCTCTGAAAATATTTTTGGCAGCGCTTGCAATTGTTGATGATTTAGGCGCAATCGTAGTCATCGCCCTATTTTATACTGATCAAATCCACTGGAATTATCTGGCGTTGAGTGGTTTAATGGTCGCGATTTTAATGATCCTCAACTTTCTGAATTTTAAAAAGCATGTTTTTTATGTAATTCCGGGTATTATTCTTTGGTATTTTATGCACCATTCCGGGATTCACGCGACGATTGCAGGAGTTTTACTCGCCTTCACCATTCCCACCAATCTTTCAACCACCGAACTTTCGCCCTTGGAAAAACTGGAACAGAAACTTCACCTCCCAGTCAATTTTTTGATCATGCCAATTTTTGCACTTGCCAATACGAACATCACCTTCAAAGCAGGAATGGTTGATGGATTATTTAGCAATTTTGGATACGGAATTATTGTAGGATTGTTTTTGGGCAAAATCGTAGGAATCAATTTGTTTTCGTGGATTTTTATTCAATTAAAAATATCAAGTTTACCCGAAAAAAGTTCATGGAGCCAAATGTTGGGTGCAGGATTTTTGGCAGGAATTGGCTTTACAATGTCCATTTTTATTGCTTTGCTTTCTTTTAAGAATCATCCAGAAATTCAAGATGAGGCAAAATTCGCAATACTCGTTGCTTCAATAATTTCAGGGATTTCAGGGTATTTATTATTAAAATTTGTCGCCAAGAGAAAATTAAACAGAAAAAAATACGGCACCAACTAGAAGATTTTCATTATAGAATTTTAAGGTTTAATAGTCAAAAATAGTTGGTAAAATTCTTTGTATTGCCTATTATTACTGATGATACAGAAAGTTTATTGAACTTTGTTTCAATAAACTTTTTTTATGACTGAAAATTTAAAAAAAATCGTTGTTGGAGTTGTAAAAGTCTGGATGTGATTTCCTGGGGAAAGCAAAATGGTAAACGGCGTTTTAAATGTAAAAATTGTGGCATTTATTTTACTGCGGAAAATAAATCTGTGGGTTTGAAAAACAAAGAAATTTAATTCAAAAAATGGATTATTGGAAAACAAACTTATGAGCAGATTTCAGCAGAATCGGGATATTCGGTTAGCACTCTTCAACGGTATTTTAATGTGATGCTTGTAAAAGCTCCAAAACTCAGTTACAGCCAGAACAAAGAGGTTTATTTGCTGATTGATGGTACTTATTTTTCCAATGAAATCTGTTTGGTTGTATATAGAGACAATGTTTTTAAAAAAACCCAACTTTACAGAATTACTGACGGAGAGCATTATGAAGAACTAAAAGAGGATTTGGAAAACATTCTGAATTTAGGAATAAAAATTGGCGGTATAACCTGCGATGGCGACAAGTCTTTATTGAAAGCAATCCGTAAAGTTTGTCCGAAAGTTCCTGTTCAGAGATGTTTGGTTCATATTCAGAGGATGTGCAAAATATGGCTTTCTGCTTATCCAAAGTCTGTAGCTGGTTTTGAGTTGCGTGAAATTGTCTGCAAACTTCATTTTATTGATAGTGAAGTTAAAAAGCAATATTGGATCAAAGAATTTTTGGACTGGTTTGAGAAGCATAAAGACTTTCTGAATGAAAAATCCTACAGTCTGGAAACCGGAAGATATTGGTACACCCATAAAATGGTGAGAAGATGTTTTTCTGTTATCAGAAAGGCTTTACCAAATATGTTTACTTTCCTGCAAAATCATAAAATCCCAAAAACAACCAATGGAATAGAGTCTTTTTTTGGTCATTTGAAAGGCAATCTAAATATTCATCGAGGGCTTACCAAAAGTCGGAGAAAAAAGTTTATTCAATGGTATCTTTTTTATAAAAATCTAAAGTCGTAAAAGGTTTTTTTAGCCATAAAGCTGTTCCAATAATTTACAAAAAAAGGATGGCAAAAACCATCCCTCTAAACTATTGTTTACAGCGCTGATTGTATTGCTGGTAAGTTGCTCCTCAGCATTGCTTACTTCCTCTTCCAATCAACCGCCAAATATTACGAATTATTTTTGTGAAAAACACCAACTATTTTTGACCACATTACCAAATTTCTTCATCTACCATTGCAAATAAATAAAGGTATAACTCTGTACGATCAGGATCGTCAAAATACTCTTCATCAAAATTTACTTACTAAATATCACTGATTACAAAATTAATCTTTACCATTAAAATAGGGTTTGTGGTATTTTATTGGGCTCTAAATTTACAGCCACCAACTTTGGATCAAAGGTAGGAAATGTAAATTCCTCAATGGGCTTGTCATTTAAAAATTTATCAGCCATTTCTGCATCAAGACAAAGAGGCATTCTGAGTTTAGAATTATGAACTACGCCCATTAATGAATTTGAAATTGTTGTTACTAACCCAAAACCTATTTCCTTATTAACCCATATATCGTAAAAAGCTGCAATATAAAAATGGTCGCAATCTTTCCAGTGCATCCTATGCTTAACTTTTAACGGCGTCTTCTTTCCAGGATTTGTAACGTGCATCCAATCATAAAATCCAGTAACCGGAACTATGCACCGATTATTTTCAACCTTTTTATATAATGTATGTGATTTTTCGGCAGTTAGATTGATGCCTTTTGCGGGTTTATCTTTCGGAATTTCTTTATTTATTCCCCATGTTGCATGAGTAATTTTACGACCTCCATGTTCTAATACAACAGGGATAGCAGGTCTTTGAAATGCATTGATTTCTTCTGCGTAATAATAATTATTTTCTACAATTTCAGCCTGAAGTTCATTTGATACTTCTGAAATTGAAAGTCCGTAATTATCAACTCGATTACACATTATGATTTATTTTGATGCTAAAAAAAATCAACAATTATACCATGCAAATTTTATAGTCGGAAAAAACATTTTACGTTGCGAATTTGATTTTCAAATGCTTTGAGTACTATTTTTGCATTTAATGTACAGGAATTGCTTTGGTACAAACTAAATAAGTGAAGTAAGAATTTACTTGTGTTTTAGGGTCAATAAAAATATCACTCTTCCACTTTATTGTTAATTCCCAAGTGTCCCATTTTCTTATTTTATGCTGATAGGGATTAAAATCATAAAACAAGACTTCAAAATGCTGCTTCTGTTTGTCACCGACAAATTCAACGATTACAGATTGTGGAAGGTCGCCTTGTTTAGGTTCAACGGTTTCTCTAATTATTGCACGCAGTTTCATGGTACAAATGTAGATATGCTTTATAGCAATTATAAAATTTAGTTTGCTATAATTTATATCAACTTACCAAAACAGAACTACATAACTCTTACTTTTGAATTAACCATTAATAATTTCTCCTCCATTAGGGTGAAGAACTTGACCATTAATGTACGTGGAATCTTCACTGGCAAGAAACAAATAGGAAGGTGCAACTTCATTGGGCATTCCTGCACGTTCCATTGGGGAATCACTTCCAAATTCTGAATTTTTCTTTTCGTCAAACGAAGAGACGATTAAAGGGGTCCAAATTGGTCCGGGAGCTACCCCATTTACGCGAATTCCTTTGTTAATAAGTTGCAAGGAAAGACTTCGGGTAAAAGAAATGATGGCTCCTTTGGTAGCGGAATAATCTAGAAGACTAGGACTACCTCTATATGCAGTTACCGAAGACGTATTGATGATAGTGCTTCCTTTTTTAAGGTAAGGAAGTGCATATTTTGTAATCCAAAAATAGGAGAAAAAATTATTTTCAAAGGTTTTTAATAACTGTTTACTGCTTATTTTCTCGATTGAATCACATTCCCAATGAAGCCCTACATTATTTACAACAATATCAATACGTCCAAATTCATCTACCATCTTTTTCACAACCTTCTTACAATTTTCTTCTTTAGAAAGATTGCCCTTTATAATAAGACAGTTTACACCATATTGCTTCACAAGCTTCAGGGTTTGCTTTGCTTCTTTAGTTTCGCTGAGATAGACTATTACGATATGAGCACCTTCTTTTGCAAATAAAAGGGCGACTGCTTTACCAATACCACTGTCGCCACCCGTTATTAGTGCGGTCTTACCTTTTAACTTTCCATTTGCTGAATTTTTTAGCGGAGCAGTCTCAGGAATAGGCCTCATATTATCTTCTAATCCGGGTCGTCTTTGTTTCTGCTCTGGACGGACCTTTTTTTTACTTTTTTTTTCCATACTACTTTCTATTTTCAAAATGTATTACTAATCCAAATTTTCTAATTATGTTGCTTTTATAAACTTCTTCACTAAGACCCACTGCAAAACCGAAAATTCCATGCGCAAATGTCCAATACAACCAAGCAGTGAACTTATTTTCAGCAAGAGGCTTAACTGAAACGCAAGTAAGAAAAAATAGTGCTCCTCCCCCAACGGTGTAGACCGCTATATAGTAGAAGAGTGAAAGTTGCTTATTCAGATATTTCAAAATATAATAAAGTCCGATAAAACTACAAATACAGGTGCTAAAATGGAAAATATAACCGAATAACCAAACCGGTGTTAACTGATTTAGAACGGGCACATAATCGAAATTAAAAAGTAAAAGGTAAGCTGTATTGCCTGTTAATATATAAAGTATTTTTAGGGGTATAATTAAAATTACTCCGGCAGCGATTCCAATTAAAGTTAATTTTAAAAAAGTGAAAGGAGAGGGAAACGCTTTTTTCATAAAATTAATTTAACGGATTAAGCATCCTTGCTATTTATTATCACTAAAAAATAGGATATACTACCATCTAGTAATTTACTTCTAAATACAAATTTTTTACCAATGACTCTTTTTTTTCATTTTAATCTTAACAGATTTTATAATTTGATGGCATACCCATTGATTCCTTATAGGTAACCAAAAAAAATAAAATATTATGAACAATCAAACAGTATCAACATTGAACGATCTTTTACAAATCACAAATGATCGAATTGAAGGTTTCAACAAAGTTGAAGATAAGGTGTGGGAAAAATATCCTAATCTTAAATCAGATTACAACAATATGGTTGATCAGTCGCAAAAAATGAGACTAGAACTGAAGAGTTTAATCTCTGAAAGAAATGGAGATGCAGATGATTCAACTACCGTAGCAGGAGGGCTACACCGTACTTGGATAGATGTGAAAAATGCTTTTTCGAGCGATAATGCAGAATCAACTTTAGAAAATGTTACATTCGGCGAAAATGCAGCTATTCAAGCTTACGAAAAGGCTTTGGACAGCGGTGATTTATGCCCTGAAAGTTCGAGAGTAGTTCAGGATCAACTTCACAGTTTAAAAGCATCTTATGAAAAATTTAAAAATTTAGAAAATCGACACGACTAACGAATCTGATTTTTATTCTTTCACCTATTATTTAAGAAGCCGTCCTATTCTACTGGGACGGCTTTATTATGACTAAAAACTTTCAACTTGTGTAGTTCTCAGTATAAAAATTTATTTATTCTGTGATAGGTTGCTGTTCTCCGGTAGGCAAGTCCTGAAACAACTCAGGGAAAAAGGAAAGTAATATAAAATAAGAAATAATTGCAATAACTATAGCTGCAATTCCTATAATGACTATTGATGCAGGTTTGTTTTTTTTCGATGGTTCCATGATTTCTTGTTTTAATGTTTGCTTTTTTAATACAATTTTTAGACCATCAACCTAGTCTGTCCTCTTATCTTTTGTTATGCGTGATAATAAACTCAGCTGTCTTTGTGGAAGTTTTTGTACTGGTAGGAGCCATCGAGTTATAAGTTTTATACTCCTCTCCTACTTTTTGGATTATAATGGGATAATTCGTAACTAGTCGTAATAATGTTTCCTGTCTTTTGGTTTCAATAATTCCTTAATAAAAGAGGAATCAATTTATAAAAGTTCCAGGGAAAGCCCGAATACTTTGTGAAAATTAATACTCACTTTGACTAGTACATGAATGTTATTGGTGCACAGGCTTATTAATTAGGTTTAAAATTATTTATTGAGCTCTTAATAACAATTCTTCTACTCATTTCCAACAGTCGGTTGTGCTTGTGGCGGCATTGCAGAAGGAACGGCGGTGCTATCCTTTTTGAGAGAATCTTTTCCTGGATTTTGGATTAGTCTTTCTTCCGTTTCTGCATAGTCCGCAGGTTCTGTATTCTGCGTTGTTTCGTTTTTTGAACACGCTATTATAAAAAGACTTGTGATCAATAATGTACCAAATGTTCTTTTCATGAGTTTTATTTTTTGTAGAACTAAGATAAGATACTTTTTACTTTTGTAAAACATTTCGCTTTAAAATATTTTTGAATATCCGTAATTTATCATAAATTTTGTATATATGCTTTAAATCAGATAATTATAGATGAATTTATTCAGTTTTACAGCGCATTTTTGAACAGAGGAAGATTGTAGAAAGCATTTTAAATCTGAGAGGGATAAAATAGGATTAACCTGAAAATGTGGAAGCACAGAACATTTTTGGATTAAGAGCATGTTAAGTTATGAATGTAAAAAATGCAGAAGCAGGACGTCTTTGAAAAGCGGAACCATCATGGAAAATTCAAATTTGCCTTTTCTAATTTGGTATAAGGCCATGTTTTTGATGAGCGTGACCAAGAAATGATTTTCCGCAAAAGAAATCCAAAAACAATTGGACTGAAGAGATATGAGCCAGTTTGCGCAATTGTGCTTGTCCCATTATTCTCTTATTTTTGGTTGAGAGGCCCATTTTTTGGCTTCTTCAATGTCCTTATGTTTAAAAACTTTGAACTCCCCTATTGTTACCGTATTAAAAATTTTGGTGGCAGAATCAATAAGATCATTGTCTGAAACGATAGCCACTCGGTGCCAATTTTTAAGTTCCTGCAGCCCTAAAGCCATATCATTCAGCCAGGCTCCTATACTAAAATTGGAAATATCAGTATCTAATATCAGCATATAATTCAAATAGTCGTGTTTTTCGGTAAATTTTGAAACTTCCGGCATTACGATATTTTTGAAATCATCAGCTACCACTTCCTCACTTGCCTTGAATGCTACAAGTGTTTCCGGAACGTCATTGATTTTAGTAATCATTTTCTTTAGTGTATAAATTTATTACGCTGTTCCTGTGTCGGCAGCAGGCAGGTTTCTCCGGCTAACTTTTTGCGGTTTTCGGCAACTTTATCATACATTTTATCTAATATAAATTTAGGCAAAAGTCTCAGCGAAAAAAGCCCGTGATAAGCCCCGCCCAATGTTTCGCCAATTTTAATAACCGCATACATTTTCTTGTAATACATGCCGTCCTTTATAAAATATAGGGTATCGAAGGTGTCGGTCGGCAATTCCTGATTTTTTAAAAAATTTTGTCCATATTCACTTTGGAGCGATGCAAATTTAAATCGGTCGTGAGAATCGTTATTTAAAATCCACTGCACCCAAAAGTTGCAGAATCCGCAATCGCCGTCATACAGCACTACATTGTTATAATTATTCATTTTCTTCTTTCATTAAATTATCGGTAAAAACTTCCCATTGTATTTTGCTACCTGTAATTATGCCGGCATTAGCCACTAAAAAGTTTCTAATCTTATCAATCAGGTTTTGATCGGATATATTGGGTACTTCATTTCTGCCGTGGATTGATACCTGCACTATATTCTCCTGCTTTGCAATCACGAAAGTATTGGTGGCATTTTCCCAATAAAAATGTGCTGTTTTTTCACTATTTTGATAAGGACAATCGCAGGGACTAACTTCCAGTAGATAAAATTGAACATTTTTGAAATGTCCTTCATCCATTCGCACCACTTCTACCCAGTCAAAACCTAGACCTTCTTGATCTTTTGGACCGGGTAACTGCATTCTTATTTTATCTGTGATAATAGGCGGACTACTTTTCAAATTTCCCTGGGAGTCTGTCAATTCAAAAATGAAATTATCTCCGCCTGCAAATTTGCTCCACATCGAAATTGAAAGCAATCTTTTTTTTAGGTTTGTAAAGTAAAAGTCTGCTTGTCCTGAATGATCAAATTCCCGATACGCGAATGAATCGTTTGTGGAGCCTCGCTCATTTATTGGAAGAATTTTCTCAACATATATTTTTTGAGATTGAAACATTGAGAACTTTTCTTCAAATATAGTTATTTTCACACTAAAAGTTTCAAATTAGTATTGATTAAAAACGGATATTCAAAAAAATATTACTTTACTTCAAGTCAAGCAATATATCCTTGATGATTTTTTTTATCTGTAAACATACCATCTTCAAGTGGTATGTATACGATTTTCTACTTGCACCCTGCAATAAAGAAAAAGTTGAAATAATCCATCATTATTCTGAAGATCATCCCAATTGCCCGGATAATTTATCAAAGAATTTAGAACCAATGGGATACAACAAGATGATATCTCAACAGCGTTTACAATTTGCTGTTTTGAAATAAAGCTAAATTTTCTAAATCTAACTTTCTAATTGAATTAATATAAGACTCCTCAGGAATTCTGTTTCCCATTGAATCCAGATCAAAAATTCCACAGTTGCTGTAACGTGCCAAATTATCCCAATCTGGCCTGTCTGTCACCGGATAAATACAAATACCCCAAAAGGGCACGCCATTTTGGTGCGCAATCGCACACTCTTTTGCTGTTTCTTCGATCCATTCTACTCTTCCCGATCCAAAGTGTCCTGTTTCAGAAAGGAAAATTGGTTTTTGATATCGTGCATACAATCCCTGAATCATTTCGTGAAGCGGCGTTCTTTTTTTTTGTGGATCAGGCCAATAAATTGTATCATCCCTACCCGTCCATTGGGAGTTCCAATAATAATTAGCTCCCAGAATTTCAAGATATTCTTCTCTTCCGCCAAGTTCCGGACAAAGTCTACCAGAAATTATATCGCAAGCTTCAAACTGATATTCATTAACTCTAAAAAGATCGGCCTCAGGAGTAAAGCCATCCGAATGTACTTTTATTAAAGGTTCTACCATGACGATCGTACAATCTGGTATTTGCTCCTTTAATATTTCAATGCTTTTAATCGCAGCTCTGCATAAATGATACTTAATGTCCCACCCATTTCCCACTGCGTAAGGAACCGTCCCTCTTGCTTCGCCCGAATACCAGGCCAGAAAACTGATCTCGTTAATGGGGCAAACTAACAACGGTTGTAAGGCATTATTTTTATAAAATTTCGCAAATTCTCTGGTTAGATTCTCAAAACGTTCGCAAAACTTTGGATGCGTCGGAAATAGACCATCAGGATAACCAAAATGTATCAAATCCCACGTTACCTGAATTCCCAGTCGTTCTGCTATCTTTAGACGATTTAACACTTCAGCGAAATCGTACTCACCTTCAACTTTTTCTACCGTACTCCAGATAATTCCTTCACGAACTGATGTTATTCCTAATTTTAAAAGAAGACGATAATCCTCTTCGGTACGGAGATGGTGTTCGGTTTCTTTCAATAAATTCACCCGCTCGCCGGAACGGTTCAGATGATCCGCACATTCAAAACCACCCATAAAATAAGAACTAAATGGATTCTGCACCTGACACTTTTACATTATCTTTTCTTTCTAAGTCAAAAAATAGATCAAGGGCATTTCTAAACGCCTGATCCATATTAAAATATTTATAATTCGCCAGTCTTCCCACAAAATAAACATCGGTCAATTTATCAGCTTCTGCTTTATACTGCGCATAAATTTCCTGATTTTTATCGTTCGGTACTGGGTAATAAGGTTCGCCTTCATCAACGGTGTACTCTTTTACAATACTCGTTTTTTCAGACTGCTGATTGCCAAAATGTTTGTACTCCACAATTCTGGTAAAATCTACTTCCTCGCCCGGATAATTAACCACAGAATTTTCTTGAAAGTACTCTTGATCTAATTGTTCTGTCACAAAATTAATGGACCGGTATTCTAGCTTTTCTTTTAAGTTTTCATTAAACTGAAAAAATCGGTCGATCGGTCCAGTGTAAAATAACTTTTCGTACTCACCCAACTGATCCTGCACCTCAAAATAATCGGTGTTGAGCAATATGATAATATTCGGATTTGCTAAAATATTTTCAAACATTTTCGTGTAACCGCCTTTAGGTAAAGCCTGGTAAGTATCCGAAAAATAACGGTCGTCATAATTATCACGCACCGGAATTCTTTCTAAAACAGAAGCATGTAGTTCTGCCGGATATTTATCCCACTGCTTTTTGGTATAGTGCTTGAACATTTTATTGTATAAAACTTCACCCACTTTATTTAAAACCGCTTCCTCCCCATTTTGAGGTTGATCAAATGGAATCCGGTTTTTCTCCAACCAGTCCTGCATTTCAGTTTCAGTTTTGATATTTGTTCTAAATAAAGTGTTAACCGTCGTAATATTCACAGGAATCGGAACGGTTTTGTCATCTACACGCGCTATTACTCTGTGACTCCACGGATACCAGTCCGCAAATTGATTCACATAGTCCCAAACTCCTTCATCATTGGTATGAAATAAATGTGCTCCGTATTTTGAAGTTAGAATACCGTTATCGTCGTAAAAATCAAAGCAGTTTCCTGCAATATGATCCCGTTTTTCTATTATTAATACTTTCTTACCCATTGCGGCGTAGCGCTCTGCTAAAACAGAACCCGATATACCTGCACCAATAATTACTATGTTGAAATTCTTCATGCTAAAACTTTATTAATGATGGTGCACATTTTCTCTGCCGTTCGATCCCAAGATGTATTTTCTAAAATCTGTTCATATTTTGCGTGGAAGTCAGTCATCGGCTGCTCAATTGATATACTAAAATCATCTGCATTGTCTATTAAAGACACACAATCGCTGTACTCCGTAACAACATCTTTTATTTTGGTCGAAATAATTGGCTTCATCGCTGCCATGTATTCTAACGTTTTGGTTGGACTTATAAATTTGGTTGAATCATTCAATGCGAAAGGCATCATCGCAACATCAAAAAAATGAAGGTACTGCGGCAACTCTTCATAGGATTTCATGCCCAAATAATGAATGTTTTCAGTGCGAGGAAGATCGCTTTCTTCAATTTTACAGATCGGACCAATCATTACCAAGGAAGCATTAGGATTTTGAAGCGCAGTTTGCTGAAGCAGCTCCAGATCTATTCGTTCATCAATTACTCCGTAATATCCGATGATTGGTGAATTAATATTCTTTAGATCACCAGGCTTTTCAATATGCTCTATTTCCTCATTTGAAAAATGAGAAACGTCTACGGAACTAGGGAAACAAAAAACGTTGTGATGCTTTTCTTTTTTGGATTCATACAGTGATTTTCCACCAGTAAAAACGATGTCGGCGGCAGATAATAAACTGTTCTCTTGGACTAATAATTCTGGCGAAGCCCCCTTAAATAAAGTTAATTCATCCATACAATCGTAAACAACCGTCTCGAAATCGAAAGTATTTAAAACTGAAACAAAAGCTGCGGAATAAAACCAACCAACTAAATATTTGGAGTCTTTCAAAATTGATTTTAAATAAGATCCCAATTCATCCAAATGATCAATGTGCGGTTTTAACACATGCAAAGATGGACTGATTTCGATAATTTCCGACTTCTTATCAGATCTTCCTATAGGTTCTTCCACGACCAAAATTTTGTACTGACTGGATAAGCGGGTGATTAAATGCTGCGGCCTTTGATACACGAAATCCCAACGCAGATGACAAAAAATGATCATGTCGTAAATTGGCAGTCTTTTCGAACTGTCTAAATAGTTATTCATTCTAAATTGTGGTATTTAATGAAACAAAATTAGACTAACATTGCAGAATTATGTAGCGTTATAAAATTTAAAAACGACGCATTCAATCTTGAAAATTATCTTTGAGGACAAAAAAACAACTATTAAGAAAATAGTTTTTTATAAGTTTTGGGTGTAATTCCGTACCGTTCCTTATAAATTTTCGAAAAATAACTGTTACTCTCTAAACCTATTGCTGCTACAACATCCCGAACGCTATACTCATTGCTCTGTAACAAAATCTGTGCCTTCTCAAGCCTCTTGTTGGTGATAAATTCATTGATAGAGGTTGCGAATAAGTATTTGAAACCGTTCTGCAGTTTATTTGGATTTAGGCCTGACATTCTCGATAACTTTTTGATAGACAACTCTTCGTGGATGTTTTCCTTAATAAAAACACTCATTTCTTCAACCCTTTTTAATTCATCAATTCGCAGAACTACACGTTTATCAGCACGTAGTGAATCGTCATCAAATTGCACGATTTGATTGATGAACATTTGTATAGCAACAGATTGTAGATTTAACTTTCGGGAAAGTGAAAAATCTTCGTAATGACTCACATCACGTAAAATATCCTTAAAATAAACACCGCAACTTCCTACATTGTAAAACTGCTTTAATCCACGCACATCTAAAAGTACACTTTGCAGCTTCGACTTCATTTTTTTAATTTCACAGGTTTCCTTTCTGCAGAATATCTCTCTATCTACTTCAATACTTATAACTTCGTGCAAAACATTTTTTGAAAACTGCATTATGTGTCCGTTGATCCCTTCGCTAGCTACTATGGCACAATTAAATTCATCAATGGAATGCTTTATACCTTCATTCGCAAATTCGTGAATTAACGGACCATGTATAGAATTAATAAACTTTAAAGGATGTATTTCGTCTAATGTGAATTCTAAGCGGACATCTTCTTTGAAATAAAGTTTATAGATCAATAGTGCAAGCCCATTATCAAAATTAACGCCTCTAATTTCCCCGCTACCAAGATTTTCTGGAAGAGTCAGATAATATTCATCACAATTATGAAAATACGGAACCTGAAAAGAATGAGCTAAACTTATAATAACATCTTTTAAAGGAATTGAATTAACTTGAAATGCTAACATCGTTATTTTTTGTAAATTTAATAAAAATTATATAATTTATTAATAGTTTTATACCATTTTAAAATAATTATTAAATAATTAAAAACATTTCACAGGATTTTTTGAATCAACTAAAATTAGCGTAATAGATATTATTTTTAACGTTTTAAATTTAATATTGCAAATGGTTATCAATTAGAAAAGGTCATTCCTTATTTTTATCAAGATACATAAATCTTATTTTAATATTTTAAATACTATGGGTAAAACTATTCAAGGACGTTCTCACTACGCATCAGAAATTATAAGTTTTGACGATTCTGCCGAATGTGATTTATTTTATGAAGAGTTAAAAATTGTTTTTTATAATATTGATACATGGGGGTTATTATTCGATAACGGTACCGATTTTTATAGAGTAGAGCCCACAGCCAATAGTACATCTTTTAATTCTCTCAGCCGAAAACTGGTAAAAATTAAAATTCCCGGAATACCAAATAATTTAGGTGCGGGCTATGATTTGGTCGAGTTGAAGGATTATGAATATCATATAAACGTTGGATTCACCACTATAAGATTTACAATCAGTCCTTGCTGTAAACCGGGTAATAACTTAACAACTCATTTCAATACACCAGAAGCCAAAACCCATTTTGTAATAAAAAAATATATCAAGCATATTAACGTGGAAGTTCATGGTAGAGATGAAATGCCTAACTACAAGGGCTTATCGCTCTATAAGAAGTTTAGAAATTTTTATATGGCGAATGGTGGCATTTTTGGTATGAGTAAAGTTCATTGGGAAATTTGGTGCAAAAATATTTTAGACGAAAAATATATCAAAAAATGCATTGAGAAAAATCAAAATAGAAATAATCGGTATATTTATTAATGTAGAAAAGAATAGTTTCAGATTATTAGTACCATCTCAAGTTGAGATTAACATTGGCTTATTAGTAGTTTTTTTAATATTACATTTCATTGATCATGAAAAGCAGTTTAGATCCACTTTTATTTTCAAAGTACAAAGTTTTATCAGATTTAAAATTTTGCATCGTAATCCCAGTAAAGAATGAAGAAGAATATGTTTATGAATCTCTTGGTGCATTTTCTCATCAAAAGGATATTTCCGGTAATCTATTAAATGTGAATTTGTTCGAGATATTGATATTAGTAAATAACTGTTCAGATAAATCGACAACACTAATTAGAGAATTTCAAAATGAAAATCCAAAACTCAATATCTTTCTAGAAGAAATTTCTTTACCGGCAGATCAGGCAAATATAGGATTTGTACGGAAAAATTTATTTCAAATTGCTTATGATCGATTACTGAAAAACGGAGGAGGAGTAATTTTAACAACTGATGCAGATACGATTGTTTCTGAAAACTGGATCGCACAAAATTATTTAGAAATAAACAACGGAGCTGATGCCGTTGGTGGGAGAATTTTACTATCACTGTCAGAAATTGAAAACTTAGACAAATCGGCTTACACCCACCATTTAAAAGATGAAAAATATCAACTTCTGATTGCAGAACTAGAGACTATCATTTTAAGAAATATTGATGATCCTTTACCCAGACATCATCAGCACTTTAATGGAAGTTTTGCGATTACAACAGAATGCTTTTCTAAGTCAGGAGGTGTACCAGATGTTACTCATTTAGAAGATATTGCTTTATACGAAAGATTAAATTTAATAGACGCTAAAGTCAGACACAGCAATAATGCAGTAGTATACACCTCGGCCAGATGCATTGGCAGAAGTGAAATCGGGTTGTCTCATCAGCTAAATCTTTGGAAAAATATGGGCATTTATGGATCAAAATATTATGTAGAATCAACTGAAAGTATAATCGAAAAATTTACTGTCAAGAGAAAATTAATGGATCTGTGGCAAAATAAAGATGCTTCAATTCAGGGATTTATATCACAAATGCATAAAATTAATCCTGAATTTATGCTTGGAGAGGAAGACTACTTTGAATTTAGAGATACTACTTATTTTGGCGAGTGGTTTTCATTTCTATTATACAAATTCGAAAATTTACTTAAACATCGTCCTCCCGAACTTGTTGATGATGCTATTTTAAAATTAGAGCTTGCCGTTAGAAATTATGCTGACTCCGGTTTCTTCCAAACATCAATGCGATAGGTCTCTTCTCTACTTTTAAAAACGTTTTCCATCTTACCGTTCATATATTTGGCAAAAGAATCATGAACTTCATCTCCGGTTTGAGGATAATCATGAACTTCCGGGAGCCAATGCACCAGAACTATATTTCCATTTTCTTTCGTAATATTAAAAAGTTTACTCATTGCCAGTTCCCAATCTTCAGGCGACAAATAATAAGCAACTTCGGAAACTACTATCAAACTAAAGTTTTCTACGGGAAGTTCTTTTGGAAATTTTGCTTTTATAAAATGAATATTTTCTAAGTTCTTACAACGCTCGATTGCTTTATCTAATGCTTTTTGAGACACATCGGTGGCCACAATATTTTCACATCTTTTTGCCAGAAGCTTTGTAAATACTCCAATTGAGCAACCTATTTCCAGAGCGCTATGGTATTTTTCGTGTGGTAATGCGATCAATGTCGCTTTATATTTATTTGCTTCGTAATCACTGGTCTCAAAATCCCAGGGATCATCATTGGCATCGTAAACTTTTTTAAAATATTCGGAATCTAAAGATGGTAATTCATTCATCATTTTGAGATAAAAAAGGTTTCGTACGGAACATTTAAATCATGGAGCATTTCTTCTGAAAGTCTGAACCCTTCCGGATCATCATTTATCAAATCGGTTATTTGTGACTTGTGAGCGGATATTGCTTCTAATTTTTGATTTAGAACGCTGCTTATATTCAATCGAAAGGACATCACTTCGTCATTTTTTGGTTCGTCTCCATTTTCTCCCAAATCTTTTAACCAAATTGGATATTCGTATAACTTAGCAAAATTCTTGTTTGCAGTTTTAATCAATTCATAAGATGCGCGGTGATCTGGATGCGGATCTCTTCTCCAGGGTACGAAAATGCTTGATGGTTTTAGAATATCAAAAATTTTAGATATATTTTTCACCGCTTCCTCAAAATTATCACTGTTTTGATTAGGCAATTGTCGATCTTTATACCTGCAGAAAATTAAATTTTGCGGGCTTACATTTAAAATTTTTCCCGCTTTGATAATTTCCTTCTCCCGAAGATCCCTTAACTTTTCCGGAGGATAGTCTTTGCTGTTTGGATGTGATAATGTTCCATCCGTTAGCAACAAAATATAGACAGGAAGTCCAAACTTTCTTAACAGTGAAATCACCCCGCCACAACCTATACTTTCGTCATCAGCGTGCGGCGCTACAATTATCGTGGTTCCAAATCCCATAACGCAATTTTCCGGAGCGAGAGGAAGTTGTTCTGCATCAAATATTTTCATTATTATTTTCTTTGTGATCCCATAAGCGATCCAGTTCAATTTCGCTTTTTAATGCAAATCTGCCAATATCTGCCAAAGATGTATCAGGAGCAGGTTGTCGCAGATAAGTATTTAAATCTCTAATAATTCTCTCAAAATGATAAGGTTTGTTTAATCCACGAGCTCCTACGCACTTTTGGCAAAGTACTATAACTTTCGTACAAATTTCCTCAATTGCAGTTCTCATCATGTTGGTGTACGTTAAAAATATTTCCGAATTTTCAACAGAATCATATTGCATATGCTCGTCCATTCTTTTTGCTGCCCCTTCTATCCATTGATTTCCGGAAGTTATAGCAATGGTCATTTCTCCAAGACGCATTTTTTGATAAGGATCATCTGTTCTATTCAAAGTTTTTAAATACTCAATGGTTTCTTTTAAAAGCATCTCCGCACCTCCTAACTGTACAGCGGCAAAGCGGACAGCACCGCCACCGAACTGTGGTTGCGAGTAATAATCATTGGGAATTCCTAACAAATCGTGTTTGGAAATTATAACATTTTTAAAAGAAATCTTAAAACTCCTGCTAGCTTTCATTCCCATCGGATTCCACCAACTGGAATCGATATTCTTTTTAATTTTATTTAGAGGTACAATACACATTTGCCAAGAACCATTCGCAAGCGAAGCAGTGATTATCGGCCTTGAAACATAACCTGTCCCTGTCGCAAAGGTTTTTGAGCCGTTTAAGATAAAATCGCCCTTTTTATTGTGCTTCAGTGTTGTTCCATCTTTTGCTTGAGTATTCCAAACTCCAAAAAATTTACCAGCAAAAGCATATTTAGCGAATCTGGCTTTTTGCCTTTTAGAACCAAATTGATGAATCAACAGTTGCGCATTAATATGGCCTTCCAGAATTCTTCCTGCTACTAAGTTTCCGCTTCCTATAAGTTTTAAAAGTTTGAGCATCAAATAATTGGTACCAGAAACTAAACCTATATTTTGCCCGCCATTTTTACGATCGATACAGACGGTAAGTAGGCCTGATTTTTTTATAGAATCAAGCGTTTTTTCAGGAAACAAACTTATGGAATCTTTCAATCCCGCCTCTTCGCAAGATTGCGAGATACTATTTTTCGCAAAATTTACGAGACGCTTTGATTTAAACTTAGCCAATTTTTCTATTTTAATAGGTTACAAAAGCGATCAATATTTTCTTATACCAGTTAGAATTTAAAAATAAATGTAGTGATTTTATTTAAAATATAGCGGTAATGCATTCCAATAACGTCACATTTTCCGTGCGAATCTGCAACGGATAAATCAGTTTAATTTTTTTTAAAAATTCTATAGACTGTTGCTTGATGCACATTAAACAATTCAGATAATTCCCGCGCAGATTTTCCTGCAGCATGGAGCTGAATAATCTCCTGGATTTGTATTGCTTTTAATTTAGGTTTACGACCACCAACTCTACCCTGCCCTTTTGCATATTCTAAACCCTTCTGCGTTCGTTCTCTAAGCATATTGCGTTCAAATTCTGCAAAAACTCCTACCATTTGCATCATCATTTTTCCTGCAGATGTTGTAGTATCAATAGATTCGGTCAAACTTTTAAAACCAGCTTCTTTGGTTTCTATCTGCTCCATAATAAAAAGCAAATCTTTAAGTGATCTGGATAAACGGTCAAGTTTCCAAACTACAACGGTGTCTCCTTTCCTAATATAATTAAGAAGCTCCTGAAGTTTAGGCCGATCCCATCTGCCTCCAGAAATAACTTCTTCAAAAATCATTTCACAACCCATTTTTTTTAAAGTCTCAATTTGTATTGCATTATCCTGAACCTGCGTTGAAACTCTAGCATAACCTATCAGCATATTTTATAATTAAAAATTTGTAAAAGCTAATTTACAATATAATATAACGCAATGTTATAATTCGCAAAAACATATCGCAGAAACGTTTTGTTATGCGATACAATTATGCGACCCTAGGTTAAGTGATTTCCATAGTACTCCGAAAATATCGCCCAAATGAACGTTTGTGCGACGAAAATTTTGTTCATTTTCTTTTTTTCGCAACTTTTTCTTTTAAATTTAAGAGTGAAAATAAATTTTAATGTTTTTTCCGACTATAAAAATAAAATTAAGATCAAATAAAAAGTCCTTTAGCCAAGGGCTAACTCCTTATTTTTAATTAATAAATAATAATATTAAATACGTTATAATATTAGAAGGGCTGTAAAACCACTCGAAAAGCTTGTAAATACAGCGTTTTATGACGTTCTCTGGGAAAAACAGTGGGGGTAATGGTGATATTGAGTGGGGGTAATAAGGAAATGCAGTGGGGGTAAAAGAACATTGAGTGGGAGTAATAGGACTTTCGCTGGGGGTAAAAAGGAAATGTGGTGGGGGTAAGAGATGTTAGGAACATTGAATGGGGGTATCATTGTTAGGAACATTGAATGGGGGTAGTAGTATTAGGATTCAACTTCTTCAACACTATTATTTCTATTGACTTTATATTGAATGCTTTATATCCCATGTTTAATACTCTTGCTTGCCTATTAATAGGCTTTTACATCTGTCGTTCGTTCGAATGACTATTGCTTTGTCTCACGAAATTGGATTTGAATCCCATTATTACCTTCTATTTTTAAAAATCTTTCGTATTACTCTATCATTTTACCTTCTTTTAATCAGAGCATTCAACTGACCTGTCTACCATTCATCTACTTTTATCTTTATGACAATTAATAAACGGAACATCCAGTGGGGGTAATAACCGGACATTCCTGTTTATACTGTATTTAGTTCATGTCTGACATCCAATAAAATTGGGAAAATTGAGTGGGGGTAAATAGTCTTATTACAACTGTAATTCATTACATTTATCAACAAACCATTTTAGATAGTCATTACCCGTAATCTCTTTGTCTAGACGACTTCGTGTCACTTCACTCATCTTCTCATAACCCTGTTCTTTAAACTTTGCTACTATGTAAACAAGCTGCTTTTCATTCAGCTTTCTCGATTTCTTTATATATTTCAAAGCGTTCTTTGCACGGTAATCATCAGCTGAAGGGTATTCAACAAAAACCGTATTTTTAGTTTCATAAAGAGAAAAAGTTAAAGTATCCTCGGTAATCTTATATCCGAAAGATATATTTCCAATCTCATTTAATTTTTTCTGAATGCCATTCAAAAATATAGTTAACTTCGATTTTTTCAGATAGTGACTCGCAAGAGATAAGTCTTCTACGAATTTTGAAATTTTTATATTACCCCCATTCATTTTCCCAAACTTTTTCTTTAGATAAAGGTATATATTCAAAGGCATCGTTGAAGGAGTCGAGAATAAAATGCTTCTATACACTTTTGAATATCCATCAATATTATTAAGTAACATTCGGGAAGTAGCTTTAGAAATATAGAAACGAATATAATTTTGTCCTTTATTGAAGATCGGGGTTTCAATAAAATTTGTTATTAAAAACTCCTCTCCTGTGTTAGATTTAACCGTATGGTTTCCTAAAGTTTTTAGAATTTTTAACTGTTCATGAAACACACTGTTATCTTTAACTTTTATGTTACCATTATCATTGAGAGCTTGTGTAGGAATAATCATTTGAAGCATACTGAAATTGTCTGCAAAAAAACTTTCTTCTATTACTGCCAGTTTTTTTCCTGATTCTAATATTCTCCTTTTTTCAATCTGATCTGCTTTAATATCTTCCAAAGATGTAATTCTACCGTCCTTGTAAACCATATCGTTTGAAATAATCTCTTTGGTTTCATCGATACTAATTTTATGAACCTGCGCAGACTTCATCATTTCCATCATTACATAAATAATACGGTGACCGAAAATATTAATTTTCTTAAGTGGTTCTACTCCACCTAAAAAATCTATTAATTCATTTGGATAAAGCGTTACTAATTGCGCTTCATACGAATCCAGTGTTTTGGTTACGCTGTTCTTATTGTTTTTCGCTTTCATGAAGATGATTTTAAAAATGGTCGGAAGGAAAAGTCAGTTACGGGATTGTTTTTGTCAAAAATACAATGATAATCTGTTGTTTTAGTATTTGCGTAATAAGTACTCTTATCTATAAAAACTTTGATCCATAACCAGTTCTCAAGAGTATTGGCAAGTTTTGCGGGGGTGTACACCTTATGGTAATAGGCGGTCTTTTTTGTATCTGTAAAATATACTACACAGAAAAAACCTTGACTTTCGGTTGTTTTCATAAATTTTCGTATCTTTGACTTAGGAAAAAACATAGAAATATGTTTAAGGATGCCTGATTTATCAGGGGTCCTTTTTTATTCTAACTCTCCATATTTATTTTTCAACTCTTTAATCATATCATTCATAAAAGATTCTTTGGTGAAACTTCCCAAAATGTCTCCACTTTTGGTATAAATGTAATCATATATATAATCAACTTCATTTTCAATCAAACTGAATGATGTTGTTACTTTTTCTTTCAATTCGGTTCCATTTGACACCCTTCCGCGACGAGTCGGAATCATACCTGCAGGACGATTTTTTAATTTCGGGCCTTTCTTTCTTAGTAATGCTATTCCTTCCTTTACTACGTCGGAAGATGTAAAATAAGAAAATTCAGAACCTTGTCTTCGTTTCTCAAATTCTAATCTCCGGATATAATTAATGTTCTCGGCTTCCGAAACAAAAGAAAAATTAAAAGATTTCTCTTTTGTCTTTGACGGCTTAACAGGCACTGAAATTATTTCTTGAACTACTTCAACTTGTTTTTCTACAGGTTCGGCCTGCATTTTTTGAAATACATTTTGAAGTTTCAAAGATTGGCTACTACTCTCCTTTTTTTTACCAAAATTGGTCAAAACTTTATCTTTCATATCATCTTCTTTTTTAGTTCTTTAACCAGATCTTTAAAATCCTTACTTGCTCTACTTTTACTGTCGATCTGAAATATGGTTTTACCCTCTTTAATTGCTTTTTTAATATTTACATCTTGGCGAACAAAAGTTTTCAGTAAATAATCTTTCGTGAATTCATTGGATAAAAAGTCATTATAATAGGAACGAAAATCGCTCGAATTAACTAAAACTGAATTAAAGAAAAATCCTAAATACTCAAAATCTAAATTATGTTTGGCTTTTAAATTTAGCAGTGATGGAATTAATGAAGTAATTCCTGCCAGCGAATATTCATCATCCTTAATTGGACTTAAAACATAGTCTGAGGCACAAACAGCAACCTCTCCTAAACTTAGCTCGTCATTGAGTGGTTTCGGTGGGCAATCGATCAAGATATAATCAAAATAATCTTCTAAAAGTTTTATACTTTCTTTTAAAGCATAACGATCTATTTTATAACTTTCCAATTTTTCAGATCCTGCCAAAACATAAACGTTATTATGTTCACTTTTTTGAGTAAACTCCAAGCCTTCTTTTTGTTCCAAAAAATCTACCACAGTGTAGGGAAAATCTTCATCAAGCTTGTAGCCCAAAGAAAGATTTTTCTGGCTGTCAAAGTCAATCACCAAGACCTTACTCCCTTTTTTTGCAAAACTGGCCGCTAAGTGTATGGTGGTTGTCGTCTTCCCTACTCCACCTTTCTGTGTTAAAACGGATATAACTTTTGTTTTCATTTAAAGTATTAATTATAATGCAATTCGTGGGTAAACTCCCGATAGTAGAAAGATCAAATCCCACCAAATTATCATTCAATCCTGTAAATATAATAATTTTAGTTAAGTACTCATTACTTTTTTTACTCATTTAGTTATTTATTTATTAAAATAAATGAAGACGATTATATCTTCATTTTTTGTTGTTCTAATCTTCCAGTATTGTAAAATCTTTGACAATACATTTCTCAATTTGAGGAAAGGAAATGTCAAAAAAAGTCATTAATTATTTTTATAGATAAAAGATAAATTAGCCCAAAAAACTTCATCATTTTTTTTGGTCATTGCAGATGGGCTTTCAAAAGTATTATTTCCAAAAATATCTTTATATTTTGTTATTCCTAATTCAGTAGTTTTTTTAGTAAAAACACTTGAATCATCTAATTCTTTTATTATGTAATAAAATGATTTATACAACGCAAGTTTTTCATTTTTTTTATCTAAAATCCCAACAAAAACTTTATCGGCAGAAATATAAATAGAGTCATTAGATAATTCTACTTGATAATTGATAGGGTTTTTTCCTAAATGAAACTGAAGGGATTTATTTTTTAGGTTAAGTTCAATTTTACTATACGGAGGTTCAGAATAGGAACTCCAATAATTTGGAATAATACTTTCTGGTGGAGTTTCTTTCACTCCTAAAGGACCTTTATATAAGACTATTTCATTTACCTTATAGGAATTGTCATAAATAAAATTGTAAGAAGTCTTTTCAGGCACTATTGTTCCAGTTGGATCATCATTTCTGCTACAAGAACTCATAGCCAAAGTGAGAAATACTAAATTTATTATTGTTTTCATGATTAATTATAATGTGTGAACAAGTCTTCTATAACAGGAAATAGCCAATTAAATTGTCATTCGGGTCTGTAAATATAAACATTTTAGTTAAGTATTCATTACTTTTTTTATTGATTTAGTTATTTATTTATTATAAAAAATGAAGATGATTTTATCTCCATTTTTTTGGCAGTTCTAATTTTCAATTATTGTAAAATCCTCTACAGTATATTTTTGATGCTCTGCAATATCTTTATTCCAGAAATTAGTCAATTGGTATTCTAAAGCACTTTTTAAAGCGCTATTATAAACCCATTCGGGTAAAGTAATTTTAAATTGTGGCTCATCTTCCACTTCGGTTATATCCTCCACCGTTGCAATCTTACTGTTGGGTAAGAAAAGCCAAATATCATTTACTTTGTCAAAACTTTTCAACCTGGCTTTAACTGCTACTTTAGTAGACTTCTCCCCTTTGTCATACAATGCTGAAAGCATTGTAATCATTTTTTGTGGTGCTGGATCTTTGATCTCCATTAGTTTACTGTTCCAAAAATCATTGTCAATCAACAATTTTTCGCCCTGAATTTCCAACTTAGATAGCGGAACAAAGAAAGTTTCCTCCTTACCAACTTCATCCACAAATGCTGATATTAAAATAGCGTTTTCTGTTCTTTTCTTTTCTGTAAATACTTCAAATGTTTTCATAATAATAAATTTGATATTAAAAAATAACTGATTTTTATACGATTATATTGTATTCTTTTAGTTCTTTATTTAATTAGTTTTATAATTGTTTAGTTTTTACAATAATACTATATTTAGTTTTTTCGTTAAAATAACGTAAGCTGTTCCCCTTGTATCTTATTATGGTAGTCGATAAAATCTTGACGTTTAATAGGAGTAAGATCTACTTCATTTTCCGAATAAATAACATCACAAAGATTTTGTTCTTTTCCTTCAATTTGGAGTATTTTGCATCGGTAATCAAACCTTCCTCGAAATCGTTCAATAGAATAAATAATCAATGGGGTTTTTGTTTTTTTATGGTAGCCCAGATAACCACGCTGTAAAGCCATATAATTTTTCAAGTCTTGTCCCACCGCTTTATATATTGTACAATCCATATTTAATTATTTGTTTAGTTATTTATATATTTATGTGTTTATTGATTACGTTATTTAATTAATAGTATTAACGCTCATTGGGAAAATATAATGTTGTATTCTCCAACCAAACTGTAAGTTCAAAGATTTTGATTGAAGCCGACTGAAAGTAATGCAATAAAATTGTATTCAGATTTCCATCTTGACGTTCCATCGAAAATGTAATTTCATCAATCTTTGTAATTTTCCAAACTTGAAATTCTTCATTGAAGACTTGCTGGTTATTTTGTAGTTTTATGATTTGGTTAACAATTGTAAATGCGTTTTTTGCTTGTAAGTAATGATTTAGGGTAGTGGTGACAAAAAGATTTTTCATGACGATAATTATTTAGTTAATTAGTGCTTTCGTTATTAATCCATTTATTTAATTCGTTATTTATTTGCTAATGAAGATGTTTTTTCTTTTATCATACCTATCTACCATGGATTAAGGAAATTTGAGGTTTTTAAAAAATATAAATGAACGATGCGCTTTTATCTTTATTCGTATAATGGCGGTGTCTTTTTCTTTGCTTAATGATTAAAAAAATGCGAACAATTTCTAGAACTGAAACGACGTGGCAGCCCGAAATGAATTTGCCTGGAAGGGTAGGTGGGTTCGTCAATATTTAAATTAATCGAAGAGCAAATATTGATGGATTCCGAAATTCATTTTTTAGGAATACTTCCATTTTTAATTTTGCATACAGAAAAACACCAGAAATAGGAGGAGGGAAAAAGCAGTTTAATGATTCCCAATACATGGGGAATTATTGTAACGGATCTTCGATCAGGGTCAAATAGAAAATTGTTCCTCAATGAATAATACCTTTCGAAAATATACTTTTAAAGCGGTGGACAGAAATGGAAAAGACAGCGGTATGACAGCATACCAGAGCTAAAATTCAAAAAACAAATATTGCTGTGCTGACATACGGCTGTGCGCGATGACGCTTCGAGGGCGTAAGGGCATGCTCAGCGTATAGACGGCAACCCTTCGACAGGCTCAGGGACCGATGCCGGCTATGGGCTGGAGGAACATTGGAAAGCGTTGGCAGGAGTCTTACGATAAACAATTACTAAAGGTGATGGAAAAACAGCGGTATGGAGGGCAATGAAAAAAAATGCGTGATGGTGCTGCCAGCGGGGAAAGGGAAAGCGATGGCATGCGCATTTTTTTGTTGCCCGGAATACTGCTGTGCGCAGTGCCGAAGTGCATAAGCTGCCACTAGACTTTCCGCTGAAAAAAGCAGATTATGGACTGCAGGCGCTTTGGGGTTTTGGAACCGTACTTTCCGGGTAGCGCGGTGGATTGGGGAAATAAACTTCTAAATTATAACTGACCTGGCGGCTGGAAGGCGGTGGCTTGTGCGGGCTTCGCCCGACCAAAAGGAAAGCATTTAGCATAATTTCCAATTATAGGCACTATGGTGCTGGGATGCCCGTAATGTAGCGCAGCGAAATGGAGGGCAACTTTGTAGCCGTTGGCACGTGCGTATAATTGTCATTATGTTACTTGCTGCGGCAGAGCGGGGATTAAGAATTTGTATTATTATTTACCAAGTATTCAAATCGTGCTACAAAATTTTTCGGATCAAAATAATCTTTTGAAATCCTTCCTGTGAATGGTGAAAGTTGCTTTGAAAGTTGCTTGATAATATTAACTTGAAATTTCTGCAATGTATCTCCGTATCCTTTTGCTTTTTTATCCATTTTTGCGACATGTTCATCTAAAAGATTCCTGAAATTACCGTCTTTCCTTTTTAGATACTGTTCTAAGAATATTAATGTATCGATATCTAAAACACAAAGATTTTTCACCTTTAATTTACTCCCACCTTGATCAAGGTTTTCACGAAACCATTTATTAAGGATATAATTTATTCCCGGAATTTCTAAAAGACGGTCAGACAGCAATAGAATAGGGTAGACATTATTATTTTTTTCTAGATTGATTTTATCATCGAAGGGAAAATTATCTGCCGCGATTGCCTTAATATGATTAATCAGTTGACCTATACCTACTGCGCGATGGTCTGCTGGATCAAACAGAAACTTTTTCTTTAATACCCCAAGTATTAATTCAATATTACCGGATACTTTAGTTTCTTTTCTTATCAACACGTCTTTGTACTCAAAAAGAAATATGTTCTTGTCATAACGAACATAATAATCAGGTTTACTTTCTTCACCTACATTAGTATTAGCCTTAATAAAATACTTCTTATAAAATATATTATCCAGCAAATTTTTCATCAAAAACTCCTCTGAAAATTCTTTATTAAACCAGCTAAAAAATCTTCCATCGGAATCCTTGTAATTGTTCTGTCTGTTATAACTTTCTTTTAAACTGAATTTTAGACTCTTTGTAAACTTATCAAGTACAAAAAAGGGATCAATTATAGCGTATGTAAAGTCGTCAATTTTGTATAAAGGGTGATTCCGTAACCGTAAAAAATCGGCTTCAGTAATAATTTCATCACCACAAAGTGAATCAAGGAATTTAGCTGCCTCTTCGTCTTCAACTTTATATTTATACGAATTATTTTCTCTAAAACGCAAGATCTGAACTATTAAATAATCAACCTGTTTCTGTAATGCTGCACTATTATCCTGCTTGAAATAGATACAAAAATCATCCAGCAAGTACCTCAGTTCTTCTTTTGAAGATAAGAAAGCAATTAAACTTTGAAACCGGTAAGATGTGGCAAAGGCCAACTTTAACAACTCAAAACTAACATCTTCATAAAGGCCCAGATCAGCAGAAGAAAATTTCAGGGCGACAAAAACTTCTGCAATTTTTTCAATATTATCTTCGGTTGTGTCAAGAGTTAGATTGACATTCCTGTTAATATTGCCGTTGATAATAAGGATTGCTTTAAATAAATTCAGCTCTTCAGAATCCCGATCTTCAGGATTTTGATTATTTTCAATTAATTCAATCTTATTGACCAGGATCGTTTCGGCTAATTGCAAAGAACCTTCCCTCGATACTAATTTTACATTGCCTTCTATTTTATTTCCAAAGAGGTACTGAGCAATTCGTCTATTTATATCAAGCTGAATAGCAGGGTTCGAAAAAAAATTATGATAATCAGGAAGATTTGGAGTAGTTAGGAAACCTATTATTTCTTCGTTCGTTTTCTTTGACAACTTTTTCAGGTAAAAAATTACCTCCTCCTTCTTTTCGTTACCAAATAAATGATCGAATTCTAATCTTAGTTCCACCCTCACCTTTTAGTAAAATTATAAATTACAGCTCATCATAATCATTGAACTAATCCAGTTGAAAATTCTCGTCCTCCGCTATCATCGAAGTAACATCTATGAGCGGTAAGACAAAGAGATTGAAAGGGGTATTTTCTGTTTTGCAATGTAATATGCCTCTGGAGGAACCCACCGATATCATTGCAATATGAGCCAAAAAACCTTTCGGAATAGTAAGGCCGTCATCGTTTTTAAAAGCTTCCCAGTCTTCCGGCATTACTTTAAACTTGTTTTCAGTTCTTAATTTCAATAGTAATTTTTGTTCGTCTGAAAAGAATTCAATAATTACATTACACATGATTTCAGAGTTAGCATCAGAAATACCAAACTGTAACCCAGTAGTAAATTTGATCTTTTTAGGATTAATTCCTACTGAATCAATTATTGCAAACTCAGCTGTTTCAATTTCCAACAATTGAAATTTGACAGTTAATTTATTATCCATTATTGACTTAATGCTGGTTGATAGGTTTCATACTGTTTATCGTTACCAAATAATGAAACGAGTTTTCCCATTTTTACATCGACTTCTTTTTCAGAAGAATTGACAGGATTTGCCGGACTTACAATTTCTCCTTTACCAGAATATGGTTTGGACATCAATACTAATGTTGGTTGATAACCTGAAAGAATTGGCATATTCAAAATTCTTTGAATAGCAATAATATTATCCCAACTAAATTTTTCTTTTCCTTTTAGAAGCTTATTTACATATTGTGCTGAAACACCAAGTTCTTTCGCCAAGTCTTTCTGCTTCATACCCAGTTTATCCAAACGCATCAAGATTCGCAATGCTAAATTTTGAGACTCCTGCAGCCATTCACGATTTTTGATTCTTTCTCTCGCTTCTGTTACAGCGACAGATTCTCTGTTCGCGAGTTTGCTTAAGTATTTTTCTTTGCTTGTCATTTTTTAGTCTTGTTCTGATAGGTAATCAAAGAATGTTTCTTCGTCGGTTATTGAATTGTCCCTTAAAAAGTCCTGCAGTGCATTTATTTTTAGTAACTGTTTATCTGTTAACGGATGATCTCTCATTTCATGTGTAACTTTAATTGCACTACCCGCTATTATGATCACTGATTCTAATTGTATGCCATAAAAACGAAGGATTTGTTGTTTAGATTTTCTTTTAGGAAGGATTTCATACAAGTCCTTTCCTTTGGATAATATCTCGAAGTGTTCTGAAATATTACCATCATCGGCTGCAGTAACCAGTTTATTGTCGAAAACATTTGCATTCCTGATAATGAAAGAGGAAAACCCAAGGAGGTCTTTTTGAGGAAAGAAATCATTATTCCTGATAAAGCCATCATAATATTTTTCATGAAACTCTTTTAAATACTCGGTATCCAGCCAGTTGTTCATTGCTAAATTATATTCATCATTTGGTTTACCATCAAACCAAAATGCGAATAAGTAGGGTGCAAATATATCAACTATTTTCATAATAATCAACCTATAGGTTTATTTTAACATTATTTATCACTATTTTTTTAAATATGGCTAAATCCATTGTAGCTTTAACTGCCGCTTCCGTCTTCAACATCTTGCTGTTGATCGCTACATTTAGAACCATAGAAAACCACTATGCATTATCCAATACTGATGTTTTAACCAATGAGCTCCTGGTACCTACGCCACTGATCATTACCCTTTGAACAGCGCGGCTGCAAGCCACATAGAATAATGCTTTTTCTGTTTTGATGATCTGTTCCTGTTCCGGTTCTGGTAGATTAGCGAAACCGGCAGGTTTTAAAGGCAGTGTGCGTTCATTTACATCAACCAAATAAACCTGTTTAAATTCCAATCCTTTCAGACCATGAAATGTAGTGAGTCTGACCCCTTCATTTTTACTGTTTAACAGGTGTTTATCTACATAAGGGATGTTGTTTTTATGAAGGTGGTTTCTGAAATCATTTACTGAATCTCTTGTTCTTGCTGCAATGACAATATCGTTATAGTGGAAACCATTTAGGATGATGGTTTTCAGATCCTCCAGTATCTCCGTTAATTCATCGTCTTTCGATTTATAGGTTCTGTATTCAGGTTGAGAGCCATGAAATAAAGATAAGTACCCTTTTTTGCTTTCAGTTTCCCCATCGAAATTGTCATAATCTTCATCATTGACTATTGATAAAGCTAAATTTTTTATTTCTTCGGTAGTTCTATAATTGATCCGCAGCCTCGTGCTTCTGTTCCCTCTAATATTTATGCCGGCCTTGGAAAAGTTTATTTTTTTATTGTAAATATTCTGCAGAGGATCGCCAACAAGGAATAAATCATTTGCCGATTCTTTACATAACGACCGTATAAAATTTAATTCGACATTTGAAAAATCCTGCAATTCATCAACAATTACATGTGAGTAGGGATAAATTTCGTGTTCCTTTAGATATGAACTCACCAAGTTATAAATCTCCTCTTTATAAAACAGATGACTTCCCTGCTTGTTTTTAAGGAAGGATTCGATCACTGCCCATGCATCGACCCGTTGCTTCTTCGTGATTGGCTTTCCTCTACCGACTCTACTTGCTTTCAGATATTCTGCCTGATTTTTAATATTCTGGGGAAGCACTACCTGTTCAAATTCCGATTGAAGGAAATCAGCATCAAAGGGAGATAACAGTTCTTCCAGCGTCTGTTCCCAGACTTCCTGGGGTTTCTTAACGGCACCCAGACCAAAAACTTTATCTGAAGATAAGATCAGTTTATATTCTTTGGCTAAACCAAACGCTAAAGCATCGATATTATTAATTTCAAAAGCTGCCGGTACGATATGTAAATCGGTCGCTAATGCCTTTAAATTTTCACTCAGTTCTTTGGTAAAGGTTGTGAAAAGAATAGGCTTATCCAGGTTTTTATTTTGGGATAAAAACTTCAGACGGTGTAGGGCAGCAACTGTTTTGCCGGTACCTGCACCTCCAGAAAGCTTAATGGATCCTTTGAAGTCACCATGCACAAAAGTTGACTGAGAGGGATGCAAATAGTATTTCCATTTCTGCAACGATCCCTGCAATGCTTCATTTAAAATTTCATCGTCTGTTAATTCAATGAAAGAGCGTGAGTTATTTTTACTTGCAATAGCTTCCTTATTATTAAGGCCTTCCTGAATTTCCGTTATCAGCTGGTCAATATTTGCCCCATCCAATAAGTAAAATAAATTCTCAAAAACATCTACCGGCAAATATTCTTCTAATTTTTCCAAA
Source organism: Kaistella chaponensis (assembly GCF_900156725.1). GTDB lineage: Bacteria > Bacteroidota > Bacteroidia > Flavobacteriales > Weeksellaceae > Kaistella > Kaistella chaponensis. Next base: position 51,012 of record NZ_FTOI01000010.1, read on the forward strand.
CCAGCAAGATCAGTAATTTTTAAGACGGAAGGAATTAAGATTTCAGGAACTCCGATTTTAAACATCTGCTCTGCATCATAACTATTCATAAACAGATCAGCGGCGATATCAATGCCTGAATCTGCCGTAGGAGCTACGTTTTCATCGATGCTGAAAACCTGGTAGGCCTGTGTCTGATCATTCCAATCAATTATTTTGTTCTTCGCCCAATCCATTGCTTCATCATGATTATCTACCCAGATCAAAAGATACAACTCACCGGGAGTTACTTCCTTTATGATTGCGCGATACTTCTGATCTATCCTCGCCGTTTTCAAGGACTGGTCTTTAAAAGTTTTTATCGCTTCCAGATTAATGGCTGCACTTTTTGAATTATCTCTAAACTTGCTGATAAACTCAGTAACCTTGCCTTGGGTACCCTTATTTAATTTCAGTAATGCGTCCCAGAACTTATCGTATATAAAGAGTTTCATAGTTGAATTGTATTTATTTGGTTTGAATCATATATTTTAAAACCAGCGGTTTCAAAAATTCTTTTACTTTCTTCGGTACTCGGATTAATTACCAGCTTAAGTTCAGCAAAAACCAGTTCACCATCGGCTATGATATTTCCATCCCCATCCAACCATGAGTCCAGATATTCATAATTTTCCCGATTTATGATGTTTTTGGTGATTGCGTCTTTCAGGAGATTGTGAAGGTAAAGCTCAAACAGTGATTCTATTTCTGTGAAAAGCTCCAAGGGATCCGAGGCAGCGCCCGAGTCCTGCACCGTATTATCTGCGTTCTCAAGAAAAGTTCCCGACTGAAAAAGATTAAAGATATGCCAGAAAATTTCCCATTCCTGTTTGTCCACCGTAGTTACATCCTTCATCAGTTTTCGATTAAAGATCAGTTTCTTACCGATATTCACCCAACTTCTCCATTCAATAAAACTGAAATCGACTGTGTACTCCAAAGGAACCAAGGCATTAAAATCAGTTACCCGATTATTTTTGATATAACTGTCAAAAGTGAGCTGGCGTGAAAGTAAGAGTTGAATTTTGTTTGGTTCAAATGAGGGTTCCAGCAGTTTTTCGGTCCACGATGCCAAGTAAGACATCCAGGATTTGCTGTGTATGCTAATTTGGGGATACTGCAGCTGCATCCAAAAACGATTGAAATTGCAATTGGCTGATCCATAATTTATACGCTCCCCATTAGTGATACCCGATAATAATTTATTAAAGCTGTTACCATATTTCTGATGATAAACTGTTCCTACTTCATCTTTCACCCCAATATCACCCGCCAACATTTTCTGTAAAATATCCAGATCATGCCAGGTTAGGGTCCAAGAACGGAATTGACTTTGCGCAGCAATAGAAGCTCTGATGTTAAGATCTCTTTCAAAAACATTGTGCTCTGCTGATGCGTGATATTGGTAACCGTCCAGATAAACGGCTATTTTAGGAACCTCATGCCTATAATCGACTCCTTTGTGGGTATAGTGACCACAGGAAATCAAGAAATCTGTTCTCGTACTGTAAGCAATACCATCTTTAGGGCCTAAAACCACCTGTGGTCTGATCCAATATAAGGCCTGTACATCGCCAATATCTATGTTTAACTCATAGTGTACTGTACCATTCTGTTTCTTACTTATGAATGACACACCGTCGGTCTTCTCTGCAAAAACTGAGAACAATTTAACAAACCGTTCCTCCAATTCGGACTCTTCGATTTTCCCGGAATTGGTAAGCGACGTTAAACCATTATCATTTTTTACCCATTCTTCTGTTTTCTCATATATTTTTTCGAACCACTTTTCTGCTCTTTCCCTGCTTAAATCGGCCCTGTTATACTGGTTCCCATATGAATAGATGCATTTATAGCATCCATCATGGCCTTCCAGCTGACAGGAGCAATCTCTGATTGCTTCGTAACTTTCTTTCAGCAATAAGGAAAATTCATTATGATCAAATAATTTTTCCAAATAGCCAGTACCCCCAGGAATGGTATCAAAAAGCAGTAAAAAACGATCGAATTTATCCGTATTCTGATTGAATTCCCGGTAATTTTGGATTTTAAGATGGCCCGGATTGCCTTTAAAATACTTTTTCAGGCCCAGTTCCAATCCTGCCTGAAACATTCTAATATCCTCATCACTATTGAATTCCTGGATTGGCAGAACGATTTTAAGCACTTCGGTGTTCATTTCCCTGAAGAAGTAGAGTTCCGCAAATACGTCGTCTGTACCAGGTTCATATATCACATCCCGATGTTTACAATACCCATAGTGGAATTCTTTGGGTTCGGATAAAAGATGGGTCGCGGAAGCAGATTTGCCACAATGTCTGCAAGTCACGAATCCTTTTGTAAGAGCTTCGCAATCATTCACTTTAATTTTCCGGGCATCATTGCCGTCATTCCGGCCATAATTGACCGATGTTATCACCGCATTTTTAACATACTCAATCCCGAAAGGAATGTCCTTAAGAACCCATGCCCCGGCAGAAGATTTATGATCCAACAAGACATGGCTGATTACCTGATATAGCTGGGTGTCCCGGTCGTCACTAGCATCTGACAAGGTTGCCTTGGAAGCGCTATTGAATGACTTTACATTGGTCATTTTTACGAATGTATGCACATTAGAAGAGGAAGCCCAGGAAGGATCACCACATTTTGGGCAGTTTCCTTTGGTAGCTATACTGCTGATTTCCAAATGGTCACATTTTGAACAAAACCTTTTGCTATGGAAATTTTCCTGATCGCTCCAATCGAAAGTATTTACTCCGGATATTTCAAAACGATAGCCCTGGGTATAAAAATAATTTTCCGGTGCCAGTTCTCTGATGGCCTGTGAAGCAGGCCGAATGAGTTCAAACTCTTTGTCCAAACTCTGGCTGGTGCTTCCCTCTACTTTAGCACTCAGGACATTTGCGTTCAGTTTTACGCCCGTTTCCGGAAATGCATAATTCGGTAAAATACCGACATTGGTCAGGTGCTGTAATACATTCCGGGCTGCCACTGCTTTTTTAATGCCACTTAAATTTCGTTTTTCTCTCGTGTATTCGTCAAAAACGGGATCTCCTTTTGCTAATTTCAGGACTTTTATTTCCTTCTCCAAGTCCTGACGCTTATTTTCAACCGCAATGAGTTCGTTTTTTATCCGAATAAAAACATTCAGTAAATCATCATAGAAAGCCCCAGATTCTATTGACTCCTCAATCTGCACAAATACATCATCTTTGATATTAGGGTTGTATTGATTTAAAAAAGCTGTGGTTAAAAACAGACGGTTGGTTTCTATAAATTCATTCAGCCTGTTTATGAAGAAATCTTTACCGGTTAAATCACGATTATGAAGTTTCAAATCTCTGATAAAGGTGGGTATCGCATTTTCATTGGGGTTAGCAGATGTCCAACTGTCTATACAGTAGGCAGTAAAATGTCTTTTCAATATATCCTTTGCTTCCAGGTAGCAGCCCGGAGTATTAATATCCCCCTGCATCATCGCCAATGGCTCTGTATAATAATACAAATCATGATTCTGGTTTTTGGCAAAGTTTACAATCAGTGCGGCCCCTGAGCTACGGCCTGCACGGCCTACGCGCTGTAAAAAATTGGAAGGCAGAGGCGGAATACTGTTGTTATAGGCGGTATTCAAGCTCCCGATATCGATCCCCATTTCAAGCGTACTGGTTGCTATCAAGGTATTGGTAGCGTTAAAGCGTTTTCTTTTCTTGAAATCAATTTCGAGCCGCTCTCTCTCTCTCCGTTCCAGCAGCCCCGTATGTTCCCTTGCATACACTCTCGGAAAACGCTTCCGGTTATAGACTGCTTTATAATAATTCTGTTTTACAGTATGGTGCGCCAAGTAAGTTCCTGTGCATCGGTAGGTTAGACAGTTTGCCCCAACAGTTACCGATTCATCATCCTGAGCGTAGAGGACATCTTCACACTGACTACATCTGTATTCCTTCACATTTTTTGCTACCATAATCGCAGCAGGATCAATCGCGAAGTTTTCATGTTCCCCAGCCTTCGCACTGTTGAGCAATCCTATTTCCACCAGAGCATCTGTCCATTCTTTAAAAAATTCATTAATAAAGTCCGTTGTCACTGCTGCCTGGCGGAATGTTTTTCGGAAGTAGGAATGGAACCAATTGGTATTTTTGGCGGTGGTTGTATCCAACAAATTATCGCGCGAGCTCTGCGTTGTGAGCAGTTTAGGCAAACGTGAGCGGGTGCCGAATTTAGGATTCAAGAAATGACGGGTATCTTTTTGCCAATTCAAATCCAACAGACTCAATTTATCTTCCCGAAATTTTGACAGGAATACATGATCAATCGCTCCTCTGTTTCTTGCTCTGTGTAATATTAAATTTGAGAAGCGAATTACGGCATCTTCTGCCATCGTTCCGCTTACATCATTTGCTGTGATCCATTGCTGTAATGCGGGCCAAACCTTAGCTAAAAGTCCGGGATCAAAAAATACAGAAGAAGCGCCGGTTTTTTCGAGTGTACGCCCGATGCGGGAATTGAAACCGAATTCAGAGTAAATTTCCCAACCTACGCGGCAGTCGAACTCCTTTAAAAAATGAGGTGCATACTGATTACCAATCATAAAATCTTTTGGAGATGCCTTGCCTATATAATCTTTCGGGAAAAAACGGTACAGGTAGCCGTTTAATGAGTCCCGACCGGACTCATCGCCGTGTTCTTTCCAGTATTCCATAAAGTGATCCACCAATTCACTTAAACGGACCGGCTGATCCAATTCATTGATCACTTTCTGAACAGAAGCTCTGAAGGTGAACCGATAATTCCGTCCTTCAATAAAACCCGCCTGATGCGCAGCATCCTGGACGGAGTTGGTAAAGGCGAGTACTTTTCTGTCCTGGTCCGACGCTGAATCCAAGTCAGTTGCAAGCGTCTGACTTACCGCAATGGAACTTAAAGTTGGAATTTTGGTTCCAATAATGGCCATTGTATTCGTGCCGGCACAACACGGGCAGATGAGCTCCGCTTTGTTGTTTTTTAATTTTCGAATGGCCTGTATTTCAAAGCCCTCTTCTTCCGGAGCAACTATTGCCAGGCTCACGGGATTGATTTTAATCTTTAAAAAATCGTCAGGTTGGTAGCCTATGGCCTCAAAATCTTCCAAGGACATTTCGTCTTTGGGCAACAGAAAATAAAGGTTTTTGTTCTTGGTAAAAAACTTCTCGTAGACTTCGTTTATATCTTTGGTAAAAGCCTCTTTATTATCCGGTTTAACGCCTAACCAGCCGGAGCTGTTACATTCTCTGCAATACCAGGGAGGCAATGCCGCAATATCTTTATTTGCATCGACCTGATCCCGAAAAGAAAAACGGGCGGGATCTTCCAATGTATACTGAACGCCACTTAATTCACGGATCCACAACTGTACCTGAAGGTACATAAAAGGGGAACGCGTATTGTCCCTGTCTTTTGCATGGGAAATGAGGGTCAACAGTGATTCGAGCACTCTTTCTTTGGGACTGTATTGGTTTTCGGCATCCCACTGGGGTAATTTCCTATACGTCGCATTCGTTATGGATAACCCGCGAATGATTTCTTCCACGGTTTTCGTACCCAATCCTCTATTGGCCGCAATCACCAAGTCCTTTACTATTTTTAGCTGCAGTAAACCGTCAGTCAAATTATCTCTGTCCTGTTGCCAGGCAGCGATGTTCAGCTGGATGTACTCTGAAAAGTCGTCTTGCTCATGAAAGACCAAATTTTTCAAGGCATTGGGTAAGGGAATGAAGTCATTCAGGTTATCATCTTCCCCAAAAAACTCCTCAGGAGTAATTCGGTTTTCACTGATGATGGCATCGGGGGTTATATTTTCGCCAAAAACTTTAGAAGCATATTCTGCCAACAGCTGTGGTGCCTGGGGGCCTGAACCTATAGTTGCGGAAGTCCCTACAGGACAGAGCTGGCCTTTGGACATCTTCAGTTTCAGCTTCATCCGGCGTATCAGATTGGCTACATCTGTTCCCTGTGCACCATCATAGGTATGCAATTCGTCTAAGACCAAGAACTTCATTAAGCCAGGGTCCTGGAGGTTGTGCGCCCAAAGTTTGTGATAGTTATGCTTCATGAGGGCATAATCCAACATCTTAAAGTTGGTTAGTATAATATCTGGTGGCGCATCTAAAATACTGTCCCGGTGCTCGACGATATTCTGTTTCCCCATGGTTTTAGGAAACTGTCCTTTGGGGCCGTTGCCTTCACCAATAAATAAGCCGGCGCGGATTTTACCCCGCAGTCTTTCATCTTCGTCAATCATTTCGGCCAAACGCTTCGCCTGATCCGTAGCGAGCGCATTCATAGGATAAAGAATAATCACCTTGATCCCCGGGCGGTGCTGCTGCTGAAAACAGTAATCGAGCATGGGGAACAGAAAGGATTCTGTTTTACCGGAGCCTGTCCCTGTTGTAATGATGGTTGGTTCCGGCTCTTTGTGATGGGTTGACAATCTGGTCCAGGATTTTACCTGATGGTCATAGGGCGGCCATTCCGGTTTTATGTGCAGAGGGATTTGTTTTACCGCTTCCTGGTCTGCTTTTACAAAGCGCAGTTTTAAGGAAATGTAAGGACCTTTGAACATGCCCTGTGTGGGATGATCGATAAAGGCATCAAATGCATCGGCAACCTGACGTTTTCGAAAGGTAAACGTGGCCTGCAGATAGGATTTGATTGATTCTTTTATTTCTATGGCTTGTTGTAGGCTCAGCATTCTGGGTTATTCTTTAATTCCGTTTAATTTAAAACTGATTTTATATTCTGTGGGTTCCGAATGGAATAACGAATTATCTTCAAAACTATCATCTACGAAGTGAAAAGGACTTTTGATGATATGGATGGACTTTTCATCTACTAAAGCAACATCATATTTTTCACTATATAAAGATGATAAAGCCGTTTCTTTTTCCCATTTGCTTAAAAAGAAAAATCCCCCAGAATCTTTCTTTACTTCTAGTAACCTCCATTCAGTCTGTCCAATCTCCAGATACGCTAAATCGTAATGTTTACCATCTGTTTTAGAAGAAACATCGTTTATTTGATAACCTTTCCTTAGTAATGCTTTTTTAACTCTATCTTCACCTATTTTACCGGACGTAGCTTTTTTTCTATCACTCTTTGAGTTATAAGAACCTCCTTTATTATTTACATTAGCTGATTTAGCAGAATTCGATTGTGCAAATGAAATATAACTTTCATATACATTTAAAATATCTTCATCACTATCGTCTAGGTTGGTTTTTGAAATTTCAGCTTCGAATTCTTTTTGTTGCCTGATGCATTCGTCTTTTATTTCCTCGCCGTAATTATCAAAATACATTAAGCTATACAGTTTAAAATTATCATTCTTAATAATTTTTTCCATATCCTCAACGCTATTACCAAACTCGAAATTTTCGATTATATCTCTATACTTAGTACAAACATCAAATCGCTGTGATACTTCTTGATTTAAGTCTATTTCAAATCTTTCAAGGGTCCACTTACGCAAAGTTGCGGAATAATCCGGGTGCAAGTTAAAAGCGTTTTCTGTTGTAAATATTTTAAGTGAATCAATTGGTACAGAATCAAATGCCATTAACCGTTCAAAAAAAGATTCTCGGTCTTCTTCCAATGGTGATTCACTTGCCTTCTTCCACAATAATTTCTCAAACTTATTCGTTTCATTGTTTATGCAATTTTCTATAGCTGTTCGATGCCAGTTCTCCAATGTACTTTCCGTAATTACAGTTTTTAAATCGAAATTAATAATTTCAGAAAGCCAATTCAAAAAAGAAACACCGTGATTATCTCCAAGAGTGGAAAAATCTATTTTCGGATAGTAATCTGGAAAGTCAATTTGTACGCTCCTTTTTATTTCTTCCTTTAAAAGGTCTGCATCATCTAAAAAAGTAAAATCTTTTTGTAGAATTTTACTCCAAAAGATTTTTTCAGCATCACTAATACCGAGTAATTTCTTGGCTTCTTCAAAAACCGACTCCTTTCCATCAGATTTGATAATATGATATGAATCTTTTACGCCATCCTTAAATATTCGTCGAAAGATGTTTTTTGAAGTTGCAACCTTGAAAGTCATTCCTACAATTTCTGCAATCAGATCACAAAAATCTGCATCCGATTTTACGCTGTTCAAATCTATTTTATTTGTCTTGATATAAAAACAATCTTTGTGCGGTAAAAACTCATTTTTTTCCAAAACATTTACTTCTCCTCCATCAAATTGATAGCTTAAATCTGTCACTACTTTCAACCTTAGAGGTTTTATTAATTGAGCTTCAGCTTTTTTAGCCAATTTTATTTGTTCTAAACGATAAGTAAGAAAATAAGGTTTTAGTTTTTCGAGATAATTATTAAGGTCCAGAGTTAGTATCTCATTTGGTTCCTCTTTTCCCAAATGAATTTTCGATAGTTCGTCCTTAATTAGTTTAACCTCAAAAATTCGTTTTACATTTTCTTCACCAATCCTTCTTGGCAAATTGATAAAATAGAAATTTTCTAAAATCTTTCTAGGTAATAAAAGATTATCCGAATAGAAAACTTTTTCTTTTTCTATAAGCTCAATCGCGTTGCTATCAATACCTTTTCTTGAAAAATATTCTGCACTCAGATTAAAGATTTCCTTATCTTTTATATTATTATCCAAATGCTTTTGCAGAAAAAATTCGAGACATTTTTTATAGAAACTCTGGCTATTGTTTCCATCAGGAAATTTTATTTGCTGATTTCGGAGCAAATATTTTATTCGATCTTCCGAAATATCACTAATTGATTCGGAAGTTCCCAAATATTTAAGGGTATGTTTTAAAGAATCCAACTGATTTTTATCTAACTTATCAGTAAAGAAGGAATCGTTCAAGTCAATCCTTTTAAACATAATTTGGAACTCAGCATCTTCTGAAACCGTATATTCGGAAAAATCTATTAGTTTAGAAATCTGAAAATATATAAAACTATAAGGGACAATTATCTGTTTCGCATAGGCATTACCATATTTAAAAAATACTTTGGCAGAATTATTCTCTAAACCCAGATTGATTTCTCTTTTTAATTCAGATGATTTCTCCAGTAAAATTATTAATTCGTTCAATGCTAATTTTCCTACTGCATCAATATTATTAATTTTTATCGCCTTTAGAGAAGAATTATATTTTGTTGCCTGATCTGGTTTGATTAATCTTCTTTGATCGAATAAAAAATCAAAATATCCATGTAAATCATTTCCTGTTAAATCCTCATATTTCGAAATTGAAATTAACCTATTTACCCCTATCCATTCAAAAAATGAAAGTACAGCATTATCTTCCATATCATCAAGTCCCATTTCTTTAGCACTTAATAAATAATGATCCGCAGTATAAATTCCATTAAAAATATCCTCGGTATTTATATCAACCAAATAATCATTGCCAAAAAATAATTCATCCGATCTCTTAATCACGCTATTACGGTTGAGCAAAGGAATATTATTTACCGCTGTTTTATTACCTGCATTCTTTTCAGGATCGAATACAGAAAATAAAGACTTTACCATTTTCAGAACAATTCCTTTATTTTCTGTTACGCTTTCATTAATTATATTGTTTGTCTGAGATACTACAAATCTCACAACGTCTGTTATATCATTGGATCCTAAATCCACTACATTTTTTAAAATCTTTTTAAGTGTTCTGGATCGGTCTTCATCTTTTTCTCTGGTATTTTCGATTTCGTTTTCAAAAATGCTTCCGAGTACTTTATAAAAAGAAGGTTCAATAAATGAAATTTTGAACTCTTCCGGAAACACAAAATTCCTATTAGCTATGTTTAACGCAAATACTGTTTCGTCATAACTATTATCTTCATATTTATAATCTGAACTAATTAAAAGCGGAAGGTATTCAGAACTGGAATGTAGGTTTTGAAAGTTTTCTTGTGTAAAGAGTTTTATAAGTTCAGCTCTACACGTATGATCTTTTATTTGAAAAGAAATCCTTTTACAAATTCCGACCAGTTCTGAACCTGAATATTTCTTAAATGCAAATTCAGGTAAGTAAATATCTTGATCAGGAACCTTCAATAAGTTAGGGAAATAAAGTCCGAATCCATTCAGTGCTACCCAATGTGAAAATGCAACACCGTGGTAAATCGCTTTTTCCTTGGTCACATATTTATTATCCACCGTTGGATATACTTCAAATTCTTCTTTAAACTGATTTAGAGAATTATAAAAACCTGATAAAACTTCACGTTTTTTACCTAGTTCTGCTGTTAGAAATTTAAAAGCTGTCCAATCTGAAAGTTCTTTTTTTATTTTCTTCGAAACTATTTTCCCTAAACTTTCTGCAATCTGCTGCAAGATATATTTGTTAGCATCATTGCTATTGATCTCTTTCCGATTATTGGTAAGATCGAAAGTTGCATGGATTATACACGGTAAATGTGTTTCTACATCGGTTGGAAAGTAGTTATAAAAATACCCATTTTCCAAGCCTTCATCCTGCCACACTATGGCGTAATTAAATTTTAATTTTTCACTGTAGAACTGATCATTTTTCCTGTAAATGTTCCATGTTTTATTATTGATTCTAATAAGATCTTGCTCATCAACTTCTTTTTTAAAGGATTTGGTCGTTTCACCATCTTTTAAGACGATGATTTCGCGAATATTCGGAAGAAACAACAAGGTTTCTTCCTGAATCTGCCCGATCTGTTTTTCAATAGAATCCAGTTCTTCAGGCTTAAACTGCAGAATGATGCTCGTTGTATATTCTGTTTCCAGATCAGTAAGTAATTCCGGGAAAGCTAAAGTTGCGATAGGAATTTCGTCTTCAGCTAATGTTTTTGAATCAACTTCTTCCTTTATGAAATCTTTTACTGATGGGTAAATTTCTAAATAATCCATGTAAAATTGGTGAACATAATTTTTTGAAAAACGAAAACTAATATTTTGAGTTTTAACCTCGACCGAATCTACCCAGTTAAGTATCGATCTAAATCCCAAACCTTTGTTCCCTATAAATTCTACTCTGTTTTTTGTGGTTAGACCGGGAAACATCAAAGATTTAACCCCTCCTAAACTGAAAGGCTCTCCCTTGTTTGAGACTGTTAGTTTATGCAAATCGATATCTAAAGAAATATAGATGATCTCACTTTTCGCATCATCTGCATTCTGCATTAATTCAAGAAGCTGCCGACCTTCATAATCAGCTACTGTTTGATTTTCCTGGCGATAGCCGGATAACAAAAAATCTGGATTATCAATATAGGATTTTTTGTATTTAGCAATCAATTTCTTAATTCCATCCTCACTTATTTCTGCCATTTATTTTAATCTTTAAATTTTTCTTCAAAATGTGTCCACGCGCGCTTGTAGTCTTCTACGCGGTCGCATTTGGTGAAGGGTGCGTAGTAGGTTACTTTTTCGCCGTGGTAGAGTTCTGATTTGGTGATGGTGTGTTCAAAGGTTTCGCCGGCAGGTAAATCTTTTATTTTTTCCCAATCTGCACGGTCGAGGCCTACGCCAACGAGACCTTTGCTGCAGGTGAATACGATATTTCCTTTTGCATCGTACCAGGTATCGTCTTCATTCTGCTGCAAAACGGGAAACTGGATGTTATACATTAAGATTAATTCGTCTAAGTTCAGGTTTAAAGCCATTGCGGTAATTACATCAATTTCTACCAAAGCTTGCCTGCGCTCAAAATAGTTGCGCAGCGGTGTATCCCACGACCATTCTTGAGCGAGGGACTCAAAAGGTTTCAAGCGCTTATCTATAAGTGACCATGTACTTCTTCTAAATTCGTATTTAAACATCTGATTCCATATTGTTTTGTACGAATCATTAATAAAGTTTAGTTGCATAGTCCTTTTTAGTAATTCCTGTTCAATCCAAAGGGGTACTTCTGGTAAGGGAAGGTTTTCGATTACGCTTTGACTTATCTTAGCAACAGACAAGGTTTTGACAATAAAATCATAAACGATCGAGTGGGATAAGCCCGAAAATAAAATTAGGTCCTTATCAAACTCTAATACTAAAGATGTCGCCGCTTGAATATGTGAACTATATTCAGGAATTATGGAAGTTTGAAAAGTTCTTTCTCCTGCCTGATTTAGTAGTGAAGGAAATAACAACTTAAGCTTTTTTAACCAGTTATTATCATCGGAATTAACTGGTTGCATGAAAAAATCCACAAGTTCAAAATTTGTCCGAGGCTTAAAATCAGAACGAAGGCGAGGTACATCGATGATATCGTAATGTGATTTATCTGTACATTTTTCTCGTGGGTTTTTATATAAAGGATTTGCAACGTAGAATTGTGGACCACTATAAATTAGCTGAAAATTATTTTCCGGATACTTCGTTATTTTTCTTAATTTACCTTTTTTAATATCATTCGTTTCATGCCAACATTCACTTACTTGGAATTTTTTATCCTTAATCCTAATTCCGATTTTCGCAATTTTGTCAATTACCGGAATTAAGTTTACATTATGAATTGATAAAAGCTTAGGAGAATCAGCATTTGAACCACTAAATTTACCTAGAATTTCTAAGGACGACTGTGCAATGTGCACAATACGGTCCGAGTGCCCTGTAACATTCCACTCATATGCTCCTATACTGTTTTTGAATTTTAAACCGTGACAGATTTCTAAACCATTATAAGCAAAAGAACTCTCAATGGTAAACGGGTGAAAAATATTATTAATATTTATGAAATCGCAATCACTCATCTTACCAGCATATATGTTTATTCCATATTTTGATCTATGAGCTACTTCAGCAAATAGATTAAAGGCATTCTGAAACTGGAAATGAAATTTTAGTCTTTTATAGATTTCCTTACGCAACTTTTCAGCATTAGGATCATCGTAAATTCCTTCAGGATGTATCAAACCTAAAAAACCCTTTTCAGAGATCCAGTGCAAACCGTTTTCCAACACGCATTTGTAAAGATTAGTTTGTTGCCCCTTGAGTAGCGGATAATTCTGGTAGGCATTCATAAAAACAGCTGATGCTTCGTGTTCTATATTCTCGGTAAAATAAATGTTTCTTCTGTCTTCCTGCAGTAAGAAATCTGACTGTAATTTCTTTACCTGCGGCGCGGTGACCTTGCGTATTTCAAGCTCCGGATAGATTTCTGACATCAGGCCTTTTTCCTCAAACACAATCTTCAGCCAAGGCGGATTTCCGACTGCGATATCAAAACCGTTGCGTTCGCGGAAGACTTCAATAAATTCCAGCTCATAATGGAAGTAGCGGTACTGGTCGGCATACTTCTTCACCAAGAGCGCGCGTTCATTTTCGAATAATGAGGAGGGCGACTGTTTTAAAGCGGCGATCAGCTGCTGCTCAATTTCTTTTTTGTCTTTGCGGTAATCGCGCACCGTTTCGTCTACCTCTACCTCTTCATCTGCAGTTTTATTTACGGCCAAGTCAATGTTGAGAATCTGGACGATATCTTCGTACCACTGGGTGCGGGTGGGCAAATCTTTGGCATCGCGCACATCCCAGAACCATAAACTGCACCAGTAATCCATGATCTGTTTCAGTTTGTAATAGGGTGCATTGGGCTTCAGGCGCTCGCGGGCAAACTGCTGCTTTTTTTCGTAGGAATATTCCTGAAAATCGAGGGCAGAAACTTCGGCGGGAATCCCAAAGAAGTCGCTTCTGACTTCGGTAATCAAGGCAATGTTTTTCTGTATGGCATAATGCTCCATCAATAAAGCATCAATGGCAGCGGAGATTTTCTGCAGCAGATTATATTCGTCTTTGCGTACCGGAGAACAGAATTCTTTGCGCCATTCGGTTACTCGTTTGGCTTCATCGGTGTAAGCATCTTTCAGTAATTTAATATTCCCTGAAGCTGCCATGCCGGGATCGGGTAAGAGGAAATGGTAAATTTCGTCCTCTTTGCGCAGGATGCCTTTTTTGCTGAACTGCAAATGTTTGGGCGCGGTGCTCCACCATTCTTTCTTTACCCAACCTTTTCCTTTCGGTTCGAATGAAAATTCTTTATGCTTAAAAACCTTCAGCCAGGAGCCTACCACGGCATTTCCTACGCCCAACCGGTAGCCAAAGAAAGGGGTCTGCATGTCCTTGTGGATCACATTGAGCCAAAGTGACAGCTTGCCCAGTTCCACCGCTGTAGGATTTAAATCGACGCCATAGACATTGTTCAGGGCGATGTGTGCTTTTATTTTCTGAAGTTCTTCCTGGTATTTATTAGGATCTACCCGGGTTTTCAGTTCCTGCTGGCTATATGTAAGGTAGGCCTGCGCCAACTGGTTAATCACCTCGTTGTGGAAAGCCGCGGCACCCATGGCAGGTTCCAGTATTTTCAGATCCAGCAAATCCAAGGCTTTGATCTCGCCCTTTTCCAACCGTTCCAGGATTGGTTTCAAGGTGTATTTTACGGTGGTCTGCGTTAATACTTCCGGGGTGTAATAAGAGGCGGATTTTTGGCGGTCGCGGCCACTGAGTCGGTAAATAAACCGACCGCGCGGGATGACTTTCATTTCTTCAGAGCCATCTGCTTTCTGATCTTTATAGATTTCACTGTCGTGAAAATCATCAAGGCGTTCGCGGGGTACGAGGTAAGAACCATCAGTTCTCGTTACTTTTTCTGAAGACTCGTCCTTTTTGCGTTTGCGGTGTACTTCGATATAATCTGTTTTGGCTAGAAAACCGCGGAAAGCCAAGAGACTTTCATACACGGAACCCAACTGGTTTATGCCTAAGTTGGCATAGGATATCCGGCCTCTGCTTTTTCTGTTCTGTTTTTTGGAGAGGGACAGTTCACAGATCACATCCTGCCAAACTGCGTTTCTGATCTGAACATCCTGTAAGTAATTCAGATTTGCGCCTTCGAACATGGGTGAATCCAAATGGCGGATTTTGAAACTTTTTGTCTGCCCTTCCTGTTCTTTATATCCCTTGTTTAACAGTTCAAATAACTGAAACAAAGATTTATGAAAAAAATATCCGTTCCTACTTGATTCCGTAATTAAGGGCACCTGTTCCAAATCACGAAGCATCTCCAGGGAATAGCCGCGTTCGTACACATCGTCGTTGGAAGGTAAGATGTCGAGATCTTCACGGGATTCGGCATAAAACAGAAATAAAAGGCGATAGACCATGTTCAGGCAATCGTCTTTGAGGCGGTTGGCATCAATGTCATCATAAGCATAACCCTGCTGCACCAAATCGTGGACGGCTTCGTTGGCGAGATTTTCCACCGCATTGATGACTCCTTCCTTTAAATCCTGTGTTACCTGATATGCTGCTTTGTGGGCATCTTCGTCCAGCTGTTCCATCAGCACCATATCGGCAGTGGGTGCCAAAAGATCTTTGCCCAGGAGGAGATAAAAGACCGCGTAGTAATCTTTGAGTATCGCCGCATCATCAAAAAGCGCTTCGAGATCGAGCTCCAGATAGGAACCCCGGAACCATTTTTCGGATTCCAACAGAAAATATTTATTGCCACCGCACAACAAAATGTATTTCGGCCGCCTGTTCAGCGGCAATAAGAACAATTCATTGATGGCCTGATTGATGATCATCGGTGAGATGCTGACGCCCTCCGGCACGGTAAATACATCAGCCCACTGGGAGCGGTGATATTTCTGTTCTTTGGCTGTTCTGTCTTCCGGATCATGGGCAATATTGTAGCTCTGCTCGAAGAGTCCATCCGGTTCTTCGTCGGAAGTTTTAATTAAGGCGTGCATTTCCATAACCATGAGGTGCGGAGTGGTGCCACGGTATAAGATATGACGGACAGGCAATACTGCCTTATCGCTGATGGGATACAGTTCGGTGTAGTTGTTTTGCGCAGCATTGTAACCTAACGCATTCAGGATCTTTGTGTGAAAGTCGTGCGAGAGATTGATTTTATCTTTGGTTCGCAGGTGATTTTCGATGAAGCGCTGCTTGAGTTTGAAATAGTCTGGCTTTATGCGAGCGACGGCCTGGCTGAATGTTTTAACCGCATCGCTGCTGCAACCGGATTTGTCGATAACTTTTTTAGAGAAATCTTCATCGAAATAATTGGACGCAAAATAATCTCCTATGTTGTTAATGAAGTGAATCATATAATCTGCTACTAATGGTTATAAAAAACAGCGAGTACTTTGAGGTATGGATCACCGTTGAGACTGGTCAGGTTCTTAAAATACTGACTTGAACTGTTTAAAATGGTTTCTATTTCAAACTCTTTGTCCAGTTTTCTTTTTTTAATAAAACCGTACTCCGGTGTGTCCCCAAACTCCAATTCCATCTGCTGAACTTTGCTTGTATGCCAGTTTTTAATTTTTTCCTCATAAATGGCCAGTTTCTTTTCCATTTCAAACTGCAGTTTTTGCTGCTCCTGGTCCATATGCAGCTGGTGGGCAAATTCTATAACCTGTGGTAGAAGTTCCTGCAGCAAAGAAATATCCTGATCAGAAACCGCCATTGTATGCAGTTCTTGAGTTAGGTTATAGGCTGTGAGAAACTCTTCGAAAGGGATAGGTTTGTTATCCATTCCACCATCTATTTTCATCTGTATGACAAAGAAGTCTGACAATACGGACTGGCCGAGATTGTTGGCTACGATACCCTGGATAAGAAAAAATGCTGAGTTTTGTGGTAACCTCGTAAGTTTGTTAACCAAGGCGACATCTTTGTCAACAGAAGCTTCCAGCTGTGTCATGAGATACCGCACGACGGGATGCAATTCATAGAGCATGTGAAACCTGGCCCATTCTCCTTTTTTCTTGCGCGCATTTTCAATGGCTTTCTGAACATCGTCCTTATTCAGTGATAACTGATACACTTCGCCGAATTTAGAAGGTTTGGCCTCCTTCGGTAAATCATATAAAATACGGTCGATTTCCTTTGTATGTTTAACCTCTAACAAATCGCCTTCAAAGAGAGCATCGTCATTTTTAAGGTAGTGATCTGTTTTGAGCTGCTGAATAAGCGCTTCGTAGTATGCTTTATCATTTTCAAATAATGAAAATGAAGGCATAATGGGTTCCGCAACTTTTAATTTCGGAGTTGCATCGTCAAATAAAGAATCAAAGAAGTCATCACTTACACTGTCCGGCAATGCGGCCTCTACCAGATCTGCATTATTGGTTGCCAACGCCTTGGTAATTAACTCTTCTTCCGCTGTTGCATCGTACAGCTTATAAACAGAAGCGGCATCGCCCAAGGACTGATATACTGTTTCTTCTTTTTCTTTTAGCTTGTTTACGATGTGGAGATCGTCTTTTAATCCCTCCAAATCAGATTTGGCAATTAGGTAATGGATATATGGCGTTTTAGTCTGGCCGTATCGATCAATACGACCATTGCGCTGCTCTAATGTAATTAATGACCACGGGATGTCGTAGTTAAACATGTGGTTGCAGTAGTAATGCAAGTTTACTCCCTGAGAGCCCGCGTCTGAAGTAAGTAAAATACGATAATCCGAATCCGCTTTTCCAAAATCTTCAATAATGCGCTGCTGTTCCATGTCGGTTAACGATCCATGAAAATCTGCAATTACATTGTCTTCCAAACCAAAATCAGCGGTCAGTTTTCGTTTCAAGGATTTTAAGGTTTCAATGCGTTCAGCAAACACCACAATCCGAAAATCCTTCTTGCGCCCATTCCAGTTCAAGCGAATCAGTTCGTTTTTTAAGGCATTGTATTTTGCATCTTTTTTACCGGAGATAATTGTTTGCAGTTTCGATTTTAACTGTTGAAGAATTTCGATATTATCCTCCACCAGATCATCCAGATTATTCAGTGCTTCCAGCTTACGGATTCTATTTTCAACAGAAGTGAAAGCTGCTTCCGGAGAAGACATGTAAGACTTGAATAAACCTATGGCGAATAATAAATCTTTTTTTGGTTTTTTCAGCGTCTTTCTGCCAAACAGATCGGTCTGCAAGTCTGCCTCCTCCAACCTGGCTAAGGCATTGAATTTAATTTTTTGCTGCTGTTCCAGAAACTCATTTTCAGCGTCGGTTAATTCTGCGTGAATCGATACTATTTTCCGCTCCTGGAAGTTGGAACGCACGGCTTCATCATCAATGTCATTTTTGAACCGGCGAACATAGTAGGGTAAAATATCCTGCTGGGTGTAGTTCTGTTCGTCTCTGATCGCCAAGGGTTCGATCATGTTAATCAGATTGGCGAAATTCTGCTTCTTACCATTGTGAGGAGTAGCAGAAGTAAGCACCAAAGATTCGCACTTGGTGCTTAATAACTGGGCCAAACTACCGCGGAGCGAATTGCTGTTCGCTACGGTATGACATTCATCAATTACAATGATGTCCCAACGCGTGTTTTCTATATAATGCTGGAATTTAGCATTGTTCTTGAGTGTGTCGATTGAAACAATCGTCTTATCGTAATAGTCGAAAGGGTTTTTGTTCGCAGGAAGTTCTGCTTTAATTTTGGAAATCCCCTCTGAATCCAGACGGACTAAAGGAATCGCAAAACGATTCCATATTTCCTGTTGGAACTGCCCCAAAATAGATTTCAAGGCCAGTACCATGATGCGTTTGCCTTTACCTCTCTTTATCATTTCTGATAAGAAAATGCCGACTTCAACGGTTTTACCCAATCCAACGCCATCGGCAATTAAAATTCGTGGACGTGGCAACTGGAAAGCTTTGAGTGTGGGTTCTAACTGGTAATTGGCGAGATTGAAAGCTGCTTTGTGTGCTATGGTTATCTGCTCACTGTACACCGAGGCATTCCTGATCTGATTTTCAATAAACAGTTTGGTTTTACGGTAGCCGTAATCTGTATCGGGAACCAAGCGTGTATGTTTGGGATCCAGAACGCGTATTGAAGAATCTATTTGAGTGTCAAAAATGAAAGTTTTCCCTTTTACTAATTCGGAGATCCCTTCTACCTTCAGTATATAATTACCATTGTTGTCTTCTATGTCGTTTATAATAAAGTCCTCGTCACGATTTGTGATCCGTTGGCCTGGGGTGAAATTCATATTTATAGTAACTATGCAGAGATGTAACTGACACCTGGTGTATGAAAAATTTCAGATACTTCCAGTTTATCAGCCACAAGTTATAAAAACCCTAAAGATACAAACTGGAAATGAAATTAGAAAATGTAATAAATAAGGGATTATGCGTAAGGATTCAAGTAAAATATTACGGAATATGAACAAAAAAAACTGTTTTTTTTTGCTGAAACAGTATTAAAAAAGTAGAAAACTAAGTAAAAACCTGTTCACACAATCACAATGTTCAGTGTCACTGAACATCAATTTTTATTGAACAGGTTAGAGAAAAGTTATTAGTCAATTGAAAGTAAAATAGAGAATCCGGAAAGGGAGTAAGTTAGTAAGTGAATTTGGGCAAAAAGATTTTTTTTATTTTTTGTGTTGAAAAAAATGTATTAGAACGAGTGCTTTTAGCGCCAATCAATAAACAGAGGTTGTTTGTTTGCAGTCATCTATACTGGATTAATATATTTTTTTCGTAAAAAAGTACTTACTCCACTTACTCCCATAAAGCATTCTCCACAAAAACATCAACAAAATGAACCGGATTATTTTCAGAAATACTCTGTTCTAAACTCGTGAAAACCATTTGATTTCTGGCAATTCGAATGATATGTTGCATCATTACCGGTGGCTTTTCCTCCCCAGTTGGTAATCTTATCGAGCTATCGATTTTAGAATAGAGATCATTAGAGCAGTTTTTTAGAAGGACTGTTTTTTTTGTGGCTTTTAGAAACCTTTAGAAGTGGTCTAAAAAGAGGGAGTTATTCAAGATATTATAACGCCTCCACGAAGACTTTAAGTGCAATTGCGGAAAACAATAGTCGGAAAAAACATTGGTGCAGAAATCTTTTGTCTAGAATTGGACGAAATATTACCTCGTAGAAATACTCAAATTACCGAAGCTACGCTTCTAAATCAGGATTTTTTATGGAATTTCTACATTCTTCCTCAATAATTCTGTCCATAATATCGTTGATATTATAGCCTTTCTTACGCAAAAACAGGAAATATCTGACGTGTTTGTTCGAAAAGGTATTATTTTCGATGTAGTAAATACCTTTAGGATCACACCCAATATATTGCGTGAACTCTTGCAAGTTTTCTTTAATATTAAAGATTTTTCGAATTTTTAAACTCATTTCTAATCGACACAAATATATTATAGAAATCTTTAAGCCAAATTTGAAAAATTCGATGCGTGTAATTTTCTTTAACTGATTTTATTACTTTTTTCATTTTGCAAATCTTGATCAAAGGTAGAACTAATTCCACCAATTTAATTTAATAATTTGTTAAAAAAACATGAAGCAAGTCTTTTTCAAAACATTTTTAACACTCATTATCAGTACTAAAGCACTTCAATCACAAAGTCAACTGACGAGAGATTATGGTGAGTACTTTATCCAAATTGATGAAAAGTACATTCATCATTTAGGGGAACTAAATAACAGTAGCGAAAAATTTGAAACCACCCTTAATCTAACTACTTATAAAAATCGCTTTAAGTTTTTAGATGCTAATACCAACCTTCATATTGACTACAATGATATTACTTATACTTACGTAAAAAAGTTTCTCGGTTACCAATGGTATCCTAAAATAATAGGATTGTCTGTTTACTATTTCCCACTTTTCGAAAGCAAACTAGATCATTATGGAATTCCAAGAGAACTCAAATATTTAGCTGTAGTTGAGAGCGCTTTAAACCCACGTGCAGGAAGTTGGGCAGGAGCAAGTGGACTTTGGCAGTTTATGCCTGCTACAGGAAACCAATATGGTTTACGCAAAAACGAATATATCAATACATTTTACGATCCTGTAAGCAATGCAGATGCCGGTGCACGATATTTGAGGGATTTATACCGTCAATTCGGCGATTGGAATTTGGCAATATCAGCTTACAATTGCGGACCTGGTAATGTAAATAAAGCAATTAAAAAAGCGGGAACAAAAAACTATTGGAAACTCAGAAAGTATCTTCCTAAAGAAACACAAGCCTATGTCCCCAGCTTTATTGCTGTCAATTACCTTTTCAATTATTACAAGGAACATCAGATGAAACCTAAATATTTTAGGTATTCATTTTTTGATCTAAAAACAATTAAGATTAGTCAGACTACCACTTTTACTAATTTATCAAAACGATTTGATTATAAAATTTTAAAGTTCGCAAATCCTCAATTTATGACCGAAATTATTCCGAAAGGTTCAATCGTTTATGTTAGATGAAAAACCCTTTATATGAATCTAGTTTACGACAATACTTCCAGTTGGCGTAAAAGTAATTTCAACAACCTCTCCCGTACTCGCTGTGCCTGTAATTTTCATTGTCAAATTACTAATGTTTACGTTTGTGCCGCCTAAAAAAGCAACTTGATCACCGATGGTCGGCCAAATATCATTATTTTTTTCAAAGACAGTCGTTCCCACTACAACATTTTCGTTATAAGTTCTAGTAACATGAACGGACGAAGTTGTGGTAGTAACATCATAATTCAATTCATACTTTACAGATGTAATTGTTGCACTACCACCAGAAATCAGTTTAAACTTTCTTGAAAAATTCTG
This sequence comes from Kaistella chaponensis, assembly GCF_900156725.1. Taxonomy (GTDB): domain Bacteria; phylum Bacteroidota; class Bacteroidia; order Flavobacteriales; family Weeksellaceae; genus Kaistella; species Kaistella chaponensis. Next base: position 72,599 of record NZ_FTOI01000010.1, read on the forward strand.
TTGATATACTCTCCATCCTCCGGCAGGGCTTGGAACTTTAAATGCAATATTTCCTTCCTTCACAACACTATCGTCAAAGAAAATTGTTGGAGTTACTTTAATCTCAAAACTTTTTACCTCACTTTCATTTCCATATTCATCTTTTACTTGAATATTGTAAGTATATGTTCCTGCTACCAAAGCATTAATAGCGGATAAGAAAGAACCGTTTGATCCTAAAGCATAATTAGTGTAGGTATTGTTGGTGTTCTGAATACCATTTAAATTTGAGTTTGATGCAGATGAGATCCAAGTTTTATATTGAATGGTAGTATTGGTGTTAACCGGTGATTTTTTAACGATTCCAGTTAATGTAATCTGAGTATTGGTTGAAATGTTTGCCGGACTAAAGTTCATACTTTCAATTGTAACTTCTCTCGCTATGATATTTTGCTGTACCTCATAATCTTTTGATAAAGTTCTATTCTTTATTGAATAGGTTAATTTACCCTGTCCGGCTGTGTTCGTTGCGAGAGAGGTTGTAAAACTGTCAATATTATTAATAGGATACCAAGTATCTAAATTTACAGTCACTCCGTTTAGTTTTACTTGCCCTGAATAGGTGTCAAATTTAATTTGATAACCTGTTGATGGTTGCCCAGACCCCGGAACAATTTTCATCAGATATTGGGTTTCATCGCCTTGATAAATGGAACCTGTACCACCATTATACGTATGCGAAAATTCTGAAACAGAGTAGGGCAGTGAGAAAACTTCTTCTTTAGACACTCCCTTTCCATTTTTAACAACAATTTTTAATTCGTGGACTCCAGAAACGTTTCCAACATACTCAAAAATGTTTTCTTCAGTAGTGAAATTATATTCCTGATTAGCTGTAAGAAGCTCTCCATTTAATTTAAGTGTGCCATTTAAATTAGTAGTGAATTTAAAAGAAGTCTTAATTGACTGAAAATCATAAGATGGCCGCACATTAAATTTTAACTGGTTTATCTCTCCAACTGCTTTTTCAATAAAATTATTATCTCTTTCGATAGTAAATCCAAATTGTCCATCATTGTCATTTCCCCAGTCTCCATCTTCACGACAAGAGTTGAATAGTAAAATGCAGAAAAAAGATAGTATTATAATGATTGTATTTCTCATATTAGGTCGATTTTATTAATTAATGTAGTATCTAAATCCTCCGAAAAGGCCATAATTAGACTTCGAAAACTCACTTTTTAAATCATAAAACTGGGTGTAATTGGCCAGAAATGAGAATTTCCTCGCAAAGGCAAATTCTATTTCAGCACTGCCGGAAATACCATATACAAAACCTTTAACGGGAACCGGAATTTCGGCATTGTATTTTGGATCTTTAGAATTACCATCATTCACCGTTTCATATCCTGCGTATCCGCCTAACCATCCGTTTATATAGACTGGAGCAAGACCTTCATAGCTGTACCCCGCATTTACATTAAGACCATATTTATGATAGGGTAGGATTTGATTATCTAAATAGGAAATTTCATAATCCTGATAAAAACCCTCAACTTTTCCCAAAAACCCTTTTTCACCGAAAACCTTAATATAGCCTCCCTTTACCATAAATCCAGCACTGAGATCTGCCTTTTCCATCACATAACCATATTCTGCATGAACTGCAGATTGGTTTTTTCTTCGCCCTTGAGCTTCTGCGAGAATACAAAAGCAAACCAGGAATAATATCAAAACATTCTTCTTCATATTATTTTACATTTTAAATTATTATTTTACATATTCAGCTCCTACAATATATTTAGGCTTAATGTCTAATGACAAAGTCCGTTCACCGTCAATTTCACTCATAATAAAAAGTAAATTTTTGTTGTCGGAAATGGTGAACTTATCAAAGACAAATAGTAATTTTTCTCGGGACTTTTTCGCTATACTTTCTGTTTGAATAGCGTAGATGGGTGAAAAGATTTTTTCTTCCGCCTCAATTTGACGGTCTTTAACCTGTACAGGACTTGTTATAAAAGAAATACTTTCTACATCATAGTTGATATTTGTTCGATTAGCCACTTCTATAAGAACATAAAGTTTCCCACCTCCTACATAAACACCCTTTACAAAACCTTCAATTCCCCGTACAAAAGCAGAATTTCGATTTTTGATCCAACCATTTTTTTTAATGATTTTTTGAGCGATTATTTCATATTGTTGTGAATTCTCTGCTTCTTGTTCATTTTTTTCTGCAACTTTTTCAATAGATTGCTCAACCGGAGTCTTAACAACAATAGGAGTTGCTGCATTTTTTGAAACAGTTTTCTTAAGACTTTTCTTTACAGGTTTTTTATAATTCTTTTGGTTACTCTTTTGAGAATATCCAAAAATGCCAAACAGCATACCTATTACTATTAGTACTCTTTTCATATTATTGTTTAATTGAAATTAACGATGATACATTCCACATTAAAGGTTAATTTTATTCGTTTATCCGACTGTTTGCTCATTGCATTTCCAACGGAATTGATGACTCCCCCAATTACTGGAATTCTGCTGCTTTCATTTAAAGCTCTATTCTCTAAATCTGAATTTTGAGTTCCTGGTGATATCGGAAGTCCTGCCATTCCGTCGGCACCGTATAATTGAAGCTGAACCGGAACAATTTTATTTTTCACTTTAATCGTGGAAAAATTAACGAGTAAACGATTGTTTTGTTCTGAGGCTACTCCTTTTATTATTTGTCCTTTGGGAGTTTCTAACGTTCCAATTTTTGTACTTTCAAGCAATACAAAAGAAAGCGTTCTTCCCGAATTCGCATATCCTTTGGAAAGCAGTTTAGCTCTAATCTGCTTCCCTTCATTTATGCTTCTTTGGTTGGTAGATGAACCGCTATAACTTGGTTGCACATAAGCAGGTTCGAAAATTTCGGTATAGTCTATATTTGAGGATGCGTTTTCATTTTTTGATCTGGAACTTTTCGGATAATTTTTCACTTCTGTATAAGCAATTGAATTGTTTTTGGGTTCTTCCGCCTGCCACATCGAATAATCTCCATAAGTCGAATGACTGTTGTAACTGCTCCCTCTATTTCGTTTTTCACTTCGTGAATTATTATAATTTGGTTGGGTGTACACAGGCTCCACGTAGGTGGACGTAGGTTTATCATTTCCGTCACTTTCTGAAATAATTTCAATTGGTGAATCTCCCGATTTACCAAAGAGATCATCCATTGCGGTATTTAATTTACTGCTGTCTTTTTTTCCTAATTGGTTGGCTTCCGTTCTGCTATTATACTTCTGGGCTTCCTTTGCATCGGGATTTGATATTTCATCTACTGCAACTTTTTTATCTCCACCGTTTAAAACATAAACCCCCACGAGAAGAAAGACTGCAAGTAAGCTCGCAATAGAATAAACAATGATTTTTCGACGCTCTTCATTGCTTTTAATCTCCCAAAACTGTTTTAACTGTTCCATTACTTAACTTCAATTGTCGGGTTAATGTGTTCTCTTTTTATACTATCCTGTATACTGATCTCTTGATCAGTAGGTGCATTAACCTTTGATAGACTTTCGGTGAAATTCGTAATGAGATAACCGAAAGGATTGTAAGGATAATTGATATTAACCTTCGTCATTCTTAGCTGCACATCTGCCTGAAAATAATCTTCTACGGTACCATTTATTCTTTTAACCAGTACCGAAAAACTGACATTTGGATTTCCATCTACATTGTCAATTCGCCAAGTGTTGGGAAGTATTTCAGATTTCTGAACCAATCCATTAATGGAAAGAAAATTAGAATAATAGCCTTTCCGGTCTTTATCTTTTATCAAGTTGGTAGGTTGCTCACCAACCAACCAAAGAACATTTTCTTTTTTATCTTTGATAGAGTATTGGTCTAAATCGTAGAACTGTTTGGTGAAGTAATCTGCATTAGCTTTGATTACTTTTACTTTGTCATTTTTTTCGGAAATCAGACTTAAGGGAATTAAATCACCGTTATTATTGACTGTAAATATTTTTGACGTACTATCACTGTAAATGACCAATGCCAAATAAAGTACAGCAACAATTGAGATGATGCTAACTGCAACGACACCCCAGACAACCCGGCTATTTTTTTTTAATTCCGAGTAAATATCTTTTCCAACGGTAATTTCTGCTTTCTCCTTTTTCATATTTTAACTGAAATATCCTCTAATTTCTTTAGTAACAATCGCAAACAAACCCAACTTAACCATAAAGGAAATTAGTAATGCACCTACGGTATAGGCGAAAATAACCCCTAAATCAGTATCATAACCGATATCAGACATTTGAACATTCGCTTTACTCTGAACAAAATCATAGATGATATCTGAAAATTTCATAATTCCCATATATCCGATCCCTAAAACGAACAAACCAATGTATATCTTGATCCATCTTGAAAGCATATCCTCAAATCCTTTCGTCGTAGAAAGTGCGATGGCAAATGGAAAAATAACTTTGAACAATTGAATTAGAAAAACTCTTTGAATCAAATACATTCCTACAACCGCCATATCAAGAATATCTAAAAACATTTTGGTGAACGTCATCAAACCTGCAGTCAGATATAATGGTATTAATGAAAGGTAAAAGCCTATATAATCTAATCCACTGTATTGATCAGCAATCTTATCTAATTCCAACAAATACCTTTTTAATGCATCGTCTTTTATTGGATGTTGCGCTGCAACAGAAACATCAACGGAGGAAAACATACTTTCAATTGCATTTACAACCCAGTCGCTCCCTACTATAATAAGTCCATATCCTATAATGCTAATAATCCCCCCAATTTTCGGTGCTTCCGGATTTTCTCCTGTTTGTAAAAAATTACCAATGACTTTGAATAACAATAAGGTCATAGCCAAAGATTTCGCTCCAATAATGGTAAAGGAAAAAACTTTGGTTTGGGAAATAACCTGATTGAGTTCTGTAAGCCACGAGTAATCCATCAATAAGATAATTTAATAAGCTTAACACTAATTTTAGCATTCGCACTCTTTACCTTACTGTATTCATTTTCCAATAAAGTGATACGTTCACTATCACTCATATTAAACATACCATTATTAAGTAATGCCTGAACTGTTTTAATGCTGCCAGAAATTTGAGCCAACTGATTCTTAATACCGCTAACATCAAATTTTCCTTTGCGTGCTTTCTCTAAAACTTTATTAGAATTATTAATGGCTTGTTTCTGCATATTAATAATATTCTGCAGCTGTCCCATTTGCTGGATATAACCATTGACTTTCTGATATTTTTCCTGTGCATCTTTCAACAGAGAATAGGATTTTTCCAACTGCTTTATTTGGGCTGCAGATTGCGTAATCTGTTTCGCAATTTGTTGATTGGCTCCTGCATCCACTACAGCCATTTGTGCAAATGAATACGATCCTACCAAAAGGCATAATGTTAAGATTAATTTTTTCATTTTTAGTCTGATTTAATATATTGGTCAATTGCGCTTTCCATATTTCCAGTTTCGTGATAAATCTTCATCAGTTCCTCATTTTTAGCCCCTTCGGTTTGGTATGCCCAAAAAACTTTTTCCGGAACTTCTAAACGGTAAACCTGATGTTGATTACCTCTCATAATGAAGACTTCCGAATATTTATGTTGCCCCTCAAAATCTGATGTTAGAGAACTCATTTGATGGTAAGCATGATCACTCATTCCGAACCTGTTCTGTAAAGCCGAATAATCCTTTGCGTTTAAAACATAAAGAACTTGCGTATTTTCGATAATTGTCTTCGCAATTTGACCAAACTCTCCGCTGTCCGGGAGTTGACTTATTGCCTGCAGTACGATTCCAATTGCACCATTTTGCTTTCGAACTGCTTGAAAGAAATATTCTATTTTTTCCAAAACGCCTTTGAACTTAAACTGCTTGGCAACTTCATCAAAGAAAATATACCCTTTGGTAGATTTATCTTTCCATACTGTTTCATTTATTACAGATGATATTAGCTGCAACATAATAGAAAGTAGGAGAGGATTGTCTTTGACTTCATCCAGTTCAAAAACAATAATTTTTTTGTCTTTTACCCTGGTTAAATTATCATTGCTTTCATCAGCATATAGAAAATCATAAATACCGCCTTTCTCAAATTCGCTCATGGCAAATAAAAACTCTTCAATATTGAAAAATTCATTTCTGATATTTAACTCTGGAAGTAAGGTGTCTTTATTTTCTCGTATGGCTTGAATAAATTTTAAGAGACTTTGCTCACCATCTTGAATAAAATAAGCCTCAATAATTTTCCTAAGGGCGGTTTTTTCGTTTTCCGTCGCTTTAGAATCTCTTTTGTAGTGAGTAATAACGAATTCTGTTAAATCCTCAATTTTTGAAGCTGTTAATTCCTCACCTTGCAAATCGAATGGGTTTAAACCAATTGGTTCGCCTTCTTTATAATGAATAAATACAGTGTCTATTGGATATAGTGCAGAAAGTTTACGGTAAGATCCTCCTAAATCCACTAAAACTACTCTTGCTCCTTGTTCATAGTATTGGCGAAATAAATGATTGGCTAAAAATGATTTCCCATAACCAGTCGGTGCAAAAATCATAAAATTTCTGGCTCTTACATATTTCTTTTCTTCATCCCAGGTATCTACAATTACTGGTATGTTTGCTATACGGGAATTAAGCAGCACCCCTTTTTTATCATTCTTATAATTAGTACAATTATTAAAAAATAAGGTGGCTAAACTTAAATTCCCATAAAACATTTGTTTTTCAGAAAAATTAGCGGAAAACAAATAGAAGGAATTGCAAAAAACGGAATTAAGAAAATTTCCGATCGGTTGTCTGGTCTTAATATCTACTGACTTAAACCGCTCTGTAATTTGATTTCTTCTGTTCTTAATCTCGTTTTCATTGTCACCATAAAAAAGAATATTAAAATGGCCTCTTATAATTCTTTCACTATCGATATCCGTTGCGATACTTTCTATCAATGTTTCTAGTTTTCCGGCGTTTACTTTATTATTAGGATCAAAGGTGGACGACTTTTTTAACAGATCTTGCCTTTTCCTCAGACTGCTTAACTCATTCTGATTATCTTCAAAATAAATAACCTGATTATAAGCGTGGTCGAAATCCAACGAAAAGCCAAATAGATCACCAATGTTTTGATAAAACTTATATTTTGCAGTGGTAAAATCTTTATCAATTTGTAAAGATGAAAAACTCTCCGGCATATGTTCTTCATCTCTCGTACAGATGGCTCCTAATAGTCGATCTCCAATTTGCATATAGCCATTTTTCAAAACCCTGTCAGTAACGAAGTCGTTTTGGAAATTATTAAAATAGTAATCATAGTAATTTCTCATTTCTTCCGATTCCAGTTCTCGAATTTGAAAAGCTCTTCCACTATTAATTTTTCCATTGCTAAGAAAATTAATGATCTGCTCTACGGTATTGATAAAGGCATTTATTTTATCATCAAACTTTTCAAAATTTTTTCGATTTAATCTTTTAAAGGGATTGGTTATTTTACTGGTAAAAGTATCTCCGGCAGGTAGAATAAAGAAAACAAAGCACTTGTGTGACAGGAAAGGCCTTTTATGAAAATAGGCCTTCGTTTCTTTTTGTAAATAATTTTCCTGCAGGAAATTATTCGTGTCAAATTCAGACTCCTGAAAAATATCCTGTTTAAGAAATATAGAACCAGATGGCATATCCTTTAAAGCTCTGTTCCATAAATCATTCACAGATTCATAATCCTCTTGACCCATCGAATATTTTTCAATCAAGTCAAACTCGTAGCCCATTGCAAATGCGCCATTTGTTCCCACAACTTTATTGGTATCGATATGTAAAAATAAATTATTCATCATCTGAAAATTTTTCAGGGAGTTTCTCGTCAAAGAGCCATTCTTTGATGGTGGAATTATTCGTCAGCAGAAGCGCAGTAAAATACGTGACGGCAATAACGAGCGTCACCACTATAATTTTTTTAATGGTAAAACCTCCTAAAAAGGTTAAAAGAGCGAGTATTGAAATGATAGCGGTTACTAGAAAGCCCGTAGTGTTTAGTCCGTAAATTGTAGGTCGTTGACGATATCCTTTTAGATTCTTTACTTTCCTCAATTTAAATTAATTCGTTATAAACTTATACTTCCTACGTAATTAACCAAGCCGACAACTGCACCCAGAATAGCGGCGAAAATAACGATGTTGGTTACTCCTTTTTTCCAGTCTCCATTGTCCTTAACAAAATGTCCAAGATTGACAAAAATAACGACGATGAATATACTCACAGCAACATACGGGAAGATACCTTTAATTTCATTTGCCAGTTGTTGTGCTGGACCTTTCAAGTTGATGCTTTGCGCAGAAGTCAACGAGAAAATTAAAAGTGTGAAACTGGAGAGTTTTAATTTTAGATTCTTCATAAGCATAAACTTTTGGGAATTTCAAAAAAATTTTTTCCTAATATACACTACTTTTAACGCTGTGATTTTTAAAATATTATGTTAATCTAGAATATTTCTTGCTTCCCGAAGTATTTTTTCGAAATGAGCATCTAACATTTTTTGAGTGATGACCTTTTGATTTTCAAATTTCTCAGTTACAATTCGAGGGTGAATAATATTAACAATTTCATTCTTCCCATCGGAAAGAAAAGCGAACTCACCCACGCTAAGTCTATTAAACTCATTGGCTCTGTGTTTGTGAACTTCTCTTTCTCCGGTTGTCGTAGAAGTCTCACCCCACGCCAACAAATTGCCATCGCCCCCTTTTTTTGAAACCGACTTGGTTTTGATATTAACCATTTCAAAATAGCTTTCATAAAATTTCGATGTTTCTGAATCATTTGATTTTCCAAAAAACTGAGTAGAGAGATTGGCAACAATTTCTTTAAAACCATCTCTGCCATACTGAACAACTCCCTGAACAAAATCCTGCGCACAGTAAACCACTACAACACCAAAACTTCTCATCGTAGCGGGAATCTGTGCCATATTAAGAAGCTTAATTGTTGGTGCTTCGTCAAGTAAAATAAAACTGGGTTTCCGATCTCGCACCATCATCTGTTTAGAAATGGTGTGAATAATTGTAGCATTTATAGGGCTTAAAAATTCAGCAGATCTAGGTTCATTAATGACTGAAACCACAAAATTATTTTGGGCAGTATTAATATTGAGATCGAAATCACTACCACTTAAAATCCAGAACGCTTCAGGGAATGCAATTTTTCTAAGAGCATTCGCTAGCGTCGAAATTACAGAAGCAGTTTGTTTTGCAGAAGCAAGTCCCAAGATAAAAGTACTTCCTTGAATGGCAACACGCTCATTGGACGTAAGAAACTCTTTAAGTTTTGCAAACTTATCCATTGCATCATCACCTAAACCGGATCGCGGATTTTGAACGCTAAAATCAACACCAAGTATAAAAGCAATAACGTGGGGTAGGGTACATAATTCCTTATGATCGAAAGTAAATTTCAAGATAACTCCTGCTAATAAAGAAGAGGCACTATCTTTAAAAAAATCATCTCCTTTTCCAACTCCATTTTTAATTAAATTGTCAATAATGACTTTTACAATTTGATTGACATCTTTTTCCCCTTTGATATAATCAGGTGAAATAGGATTTACACGACTGCTCGAGTTAGGATTATGCAAGGCTATTACTTTTAATCTTTCTTTGAAAATCGCCTTTGCTAATTCTGTAAGCTCTCCATTTTTGAAATCATAAATAATCCCTGCAAAGTCGGCTTTGCCAAAATGAATCATCAAATTATAAATAATAGAAATCGTTTTACCAGAACCTGCGGCACCAAAAACTGCAATTCCACGCTGAATGCCCCGAATAATTCTTTTGCCCTGGGAAGTATTGAATTCAACATCCCAAAGTGGATCTGCTTTTTTTTCGAAAGTCCATAAATAAATAAGACCACTAATGATAAGACTGGGAACGATAAGGTAAAGCAGAATGAAGATAAAATTCCCTAATTTAAAACTGCCAAAAACGACTAACCCTACCAAAAAAAGGAGAAGGATACATTTAAATTTTTTGCTTTTTGATTTAAATGCAATCGTAAAAAGGAAACTTACTACCGCAATTCCTACAATAATAATTAACCAATTTCTTAAAGTAAGATCTAGAATTTTCATATTAATATCCTTTTGAAACATCACTAATTTTAGTTATTACTGACTTTATAGTTTTAACTGCAATTTCTAATGGAGTTTTAGGAATACTTAAAGGCACTCGGAAACCAAGTTCTTTGCTGATGGTACTATTAAGATTTAATTTTTGTAGTTCATACAGACCTGAATTTCTATACAATTCATTTTTTATCGGTTTCGTAATCGCTGAACTAAATCCTTTTCCTAAATTTTCTATGCGTACTTTTTTCCCTGTTCGAATCTTTTTCTGCTCATTAAATTTCTGATAACTTTGAGTGCGATCGTATCTAAACTTTTGATCAAAATTCAGTTCTACCTTCTTGAAAAATTGATCCCTATTAAATCCAACCTGTGCACTCTTTCCTGCTACTTTTGAATTTCGATGATTTGCTAAAGGGGATATAGACCCTTTATATCTTGCATTAGGACAGTTGTCATATCTAGAAACGATGACGTGAATATGATACTGCTGACCACCTTTTTTTAATCCTTCTCTCACAATTTCACCAGTGGTTCTATCCTTATGCAACTTAGATTTTAATTCGTCTACTTTACCACTATTATTACCTTTTTCAGATTCTAACAATTTTATTTCCCTATTAATTTTCCTATTATCACTAACCCATTTATCATTTGCTTTATAAGTTCTCTGCTCTTCAACTTTAGCGACCCATACCAAATCCTTATCCGTCATTTTTCTCACTGATAAATCTTTGCCTAATTCCGCCGCTTTCTGTTCGCGAATCATCTGAAATTTTTGAGCGTATTCAGGATCTTTGCGATTAATTCCTAATCGTTCAAGTTCATTTTTTGTTTCGCTATTAATTTGAACTTCTTCCCTACGATTGGGGAGCTGATCAGGATTAGAATAAACATCACGATTGAAATTATCTGCATATTCTTTCATTACCTCTTTTGCGTACTCACGTAAACATTGATGCATTAAATCATTCTTTATCAGTTCTAATTGCTGCTCTCCTTTTACAGTTTGATTCAAAATATCAATTTCCTTTTGGTTGAATCCATTGGACTTTAATTCCAAATCAATAATCTGATTTAAATGTTCAAGTTCTTCTTTACTTGGAGAAATATTTAAAATAAAAAATTTGCTTTCGCTTTCTTTTGCTCTTGAGGAAAAATTTTTGTCAATTAAATCTGTGGCAGTATTTTGATCTAAATATTTCTCATCATCAATTTCATCCGTCGTAAAAAATAAGTTTTGCTTCTCAATTTGTTTGTCGAATTCTGACAGTTTATGGCTCTGAAATTCATCCATGAAATTTTCAAATTCTTTCTCTCTAGATGAATTTTCTTTTTCCAAATATTCTGTCACCGCTTTACAACTTTGTGAAATCTCTGGGTTGTGTTTTGTAAAAGAAATATGCATTATTTAAAAATTTCGTCAAACTCCTGAATACTCAAAACGGCTTTATAATTTTTGGAAAACGCACCACTTTCGAATTTAAATTTGCTTTTTAAATTATTAATCTGTGAAATTAAATTTTGATTAATCTCTTCAATTTCGCGATGACTTTCCCAAACCTCTTTTACTTCTTTTTCTAATTTTAAATTTTGTTCATCGAATGATTTTTCTTCAGTATTTTTAGCCTCGCTGACTCCTTCAGAACTCAATGTTTTTTCCTTCAAATTGACCGCTAAAAATTCTTTCAAAAGATGATGCGTATCTAGAATTTTAGTGAAATAATATTTATCTAAATGACCAAGTCTTTTATGAATAGCCTCCGTTCTTTTTTCATTAGAAGATAATCCATCCTCCAGTGTTTTTTTAATTTCTGCCAGATAGTTTAGTTCCGAATTCCCTTTAAGATTGAAGTCAATTAGAAAGTCAATAACCTTTTCATAGCTATTCAAATTCAAGCTATTTTTTAAAATTCGTAATTTTTCCAAATTATCTTTAGAAATTCTAATTTTTGAAATTGTACCACTCATTTGTACCACATTTTACTAGATTAAATACTTGTTAAACAAAAAGTTAAAGCTATTTGTACCCCATATCTGTGGCACATTTATAAATTAAAATAAACATAACACTTTGTGTTTCCAAACGTTGTCCATTTTGGACACGTTTCCTCTTGCTTTCCTTTCTTTACCTCTGATTTTTACCAATCAGTTTTAGGAAAAAACCCTACTTCCATAGTCGGAAAAAACATTTCAAAAAATGCGGGTGGGTGAGATGAGCCAGAAATCGGCTTCCTATATTGAACAAAATATCTCCCGTATTATTGTATAAATTTAAAAACCTACAACAATACATTTCGATTTTATCTACTTCTAATTGCGATCTACTATTTAAAAAAACAGGTTGCTTATAATGAAAAATTGGCATCCAATTTTTCCGAATATTTTTTAAATTCCCGATCTGTAAACAAAAAAAACCTCCCATAAAATGAGAGGCTAATTTCTTAAAATTGTTCTAAATATTTCTTCGCTTTTTTTGATTGGATGAAAGCATTTTTAATATCTTCAATTCGATTTTCTTTGTGGGTATCGGACCACCCTTTAAGATACCTGATGGAATTTAAAAGTTCATCAGTAATTCCAAATTGAAGTGCTAAAAGCATTGAACCCATTTCGGCAATTAGTTCTTCAAATGAATACTTAATTTTGTCATTAAATCCTTCACGAAGATTTCTGTCTAATCTTTTTTCGTGTCCTGTCCAATGAATAATTTCATGAAATAAAGTAGTGTAAAATTTCACTTCTGAAACGAAATGCTTTTTTAAAGGCATCTTGATATGATCAAAAATTGGAGAGTAACTACCATGTGAAATCTGTTCAAATTTAATTTTCAAAGATGCATTTTCAACTAACTTTTGCACGAAATTTTCACAATTTATTTGATCAACAAATTCTAACTCTTGGGCTTCATGGAGATCAATATTCAAATTTAATTCCTCTAAATTTTCAATCTGATTTGAATTAAAAACAACATAATTTTTAATCACCGGATATTTATTTATTTGCTGCAGTTCTGCGGAACTCATATTTTTAACCTGTTCCAAAGTATATGTTTTTAAAGTTTCCCGATGCTTATATACAAAACTGAAAAATTCAATAACAACTCCTTTAGATCCTTTTTTAAGTTTTCCGCCTGCTTTTGAAATTGAGTTGAATGTTGCGTATAAACTAGAGGTAAAACCATTTGTAAGGGTATCAATATATAAGGTCAATAAATTGAATCCTTTATAGGTATTCTGACTAAATAGATTTTTTGGTGCTTGAAATTTATATGTGGTGTAAAGTTCCCAATCCTGGGCTTTTACTTTATCTAAATTCTCAATAATTCTAGAGATAAATTTATCTTCACCTTTTTTAGAAATCTGATTTTTTTTACTTTTTGAACTGTGGGTTTTGGGGGCTGTTGCATTCATAATATTTAATTATTTATTTAGTTATAAACTTATTTAGTTATTTATTTGGTAATGAGGACACGTTTTTTTTAAACTGAAAGATTTTATAGCGGACTGGAAAGAACTATTATCTAAAGGGTTTTAGGGGTTTTGAAAATGTCAAAGAACTCACTGCTTTTATCTTTATTCGTATAATTGAGGTGTCTTTTTCTTTGCTAAATGACTTTAAAAATGGAATGATTTCTAAAACTGAAACAACGTGGAAGCAGGAAATGAATTTGCCCGAAGGGTTTAGGTGGGTTCGTCAATATTTAAATTAATCGAAGAGTAAATATTGATGGATTCCCAAATTCATTTTTTTAGGAAGACTTCCATTTTTAATTTTGCATACAGAAAAACACCAGAAATGGGATGAAAGAAAAGTAGATGAGTTCTACGTTTTTTGGAATGCTCTAAAACGCTATAAATAACTTTCCAGTACGTAGAAAATTTTTCAAACAAAACAGAAATTCAAAATGGAAGAGCTCGGGCAAAGTAGAGGCAAGAAAAATTGCGATTTAATTTTTTCCGAACCTATATTATTTTTAGCTAAAAAAGAATTGATCGATAGCAAAGCGACAGGGAAATGTTTTTGAAACGTAAAGAAAATAGTATAGGTAGTGAAAAATAAAAGCAATAGGTCTAAATAAATGGCGGGAACCAGAATTTTTTAGATCTATTTGCTTTTTAAAATCTGCAATTTTTTGAGCGTGGGCAAAGCGATGGCACTTTTTCCGAAAGTATTTAATTTTTAGCTGAAAAAGAATTGAGCGATAGCAAAGCGGTAGGGAAATGTTTTTGAAGCGTGAAGAAAATACAATAATGAGTGAAAAACAAAATTAAAAGTCTGAATAAATGGAATGTTCCCGACAGGGTTCAATGAAATGTTTCAGATTTTTAATTTTTGTTAATTCTGTCTCTATAAAGATAAATTTAAAATGGATTGAATTAAAATATAAATCGCACTTTATCAGATAATTTGTAGCTTTATGTTATAAAAACATTATTAAAAATGGATTTACAAGTTGAAGGAGGCCATCACGATTCCAGTCAAACTAAAACCTTTGCCACTAAAGAAGAATGCACTCAATTTTTCAAAAATGTAAAGGAAACTTTTTTTAATGTTTCTAGATGGGGGCATTTATTTAATAATGCCACCAAATTCTCCCTTGTCGATAAAAATGGTGACGTTATCTTGTTGCCTCCAGCTCCTGGCAATCTTATTAAGATTAAAATTCCTGGACCTTCCAACCAAACTGGAAAAGGATATGACTGGGTTCAAATTGTAGAAATTAAATTGGTAGACGAGAATAATGTTGAGAGTTATCTTATCACAGTAAGTCCTACGCACCTACCAGGAATTCAAACTACAGCGCATTTCTTTCAAAACAAAGCAAAAAACTACTTTAGTATTAAAAAGTACAATTTAGAAATTGTTGCGGAAGTCCACGGACGAAATGAAATTGTTAATTACAGAAATTTACCAGTTATAGATAAAATCAGAAACTTTTTTGTAGCAAAGGGTGGAGTTTTTGGATTGAGTAAAATTCACTGGGAGCTTTGGGTTCAAAACATTCTTGACGAGAAGTATCTTTATAAATGTCTTAAAAATGAAAATAAAACAAATCAATAAAATTCAATATTATGGGAACTGACAAAAAAAAGACTACTAACCAAAATGAGAGTAGCGACAAAGCAAAAAGTTTACGAGAGCTTTTCATCGATGGGCTGAAAGATATTTATTGGGCAGAAAACGCCTTAGTCAAAGCACTGCCAAAAATGTTTGAAAATGTTACGGATCAAAAGTTGAAGACAGCCATTAAAAATCATTTGGATCAAACAAAGGTTCAAGTAACAAGACTGGATGCTGCCTTTAAATCTATGGGAGAAAAAGCTGAAGGAAAAAAATGCCTAGCCATGGAAGGACTACTCAAAGAAGGAGACGAAATTGTTCAAGAAACTGAAGCGGGTCCAGTGAGAGATGCGGGTATCATTGCAGCATCTCAAAAAATAGAACATTACGAAATTGCCACTTATGGAACCTTAGCAGCTTTTGCTAAAACTCTAAATGAAAGAACTGCACTTGATCTACTATTGAGAACACTAGGAGAAGAAAAGAAATCTGATTGCTTACTAAGTACGATAGCAGATACTAATTTAAATTCTCAAGCAAACTCGGAAGATTTCCAGTCTAAAGATTTAAATGCCGTTTAATTTAAGTAATTCAAAAAATTAACAACATGAAAATAAATGAACAAGAACCATTTGAAAATGGAGCAAATCCTAAAAAAGAACAGCTAGGGAAGTTTACTACGGACAATCAAGGAGAATTTCTGACCACCGATCAAGGATTAAAAATTAATGATGATCAAAATTCACTAAAAACGGGGGAACGAGGTGCCACCCTTCTAGAAGATTTTATACTAAGAGAAAAAATCACTCACTTCGATCATGAGAGAATTCCGGAGAGGGTCGTACATGCGAGAGGTTCTGGCGCACACGGTATTTTTGAATTGTATAAGCCAATGGCAAAATATACAAAAGCCAAATTTTTAAACGAGACTTCAATTAAGACGCCAGTTTTTGCACGTTTTTCAACAGTTGCAGGAAGTAAAGGATCTACCGATGTTCCCAGAGACGTTCGGGGCTTCGCTGTAAAATTTTATACTCAAGAAGGTAATTATGATCTAGTGGGAAATAATATGCCCGTATTTTTTATACAGGATGCTACAAAATTCCCAGATCTGGTGCATGCAGTTAAACCGGAACCTGATAATATGATACCGCAAGCAGCATCTGCTCATGATACGTTTTGGGATTTTATCTCACTGATGCCCGAAGCGATGCACAATATATTTTGGCTTATGAGCGATCGCGCCATCCCAAGAAGTTTACGAATGATGGAAGGTTTTGGTATACACACCTTCCGATTTATCAACGAAGATGGGAAGTCTCACTTCGTTAAATTTCACTGGAAACCATTACAAGGCGTCATGGGCTTGGTTTGGGACGAGGCGCAACGTATTTCAGGTAAAGACAGTGATTTCCACCGTCGTGATCTATGGGAAGCAATTGATGCGGGCCATTATCCGGAATGGGAATTAGGTGTGCAAATAGTCCTTGAAGAAGATGAGCATAAGTACCCATTTGATCTGCTAGATCCAACCAAATTAATCCCGGAAGAAATGGTACCGGTAGAAATTATAGGCAAGATGACCTTAAATCGAAATCCTGATAATTTCTTCGCAGAAACCGAACAGGTCGCCTTCCATCCTGGACACATCGTCCCTGGTATCGACTTTACAAATGACCCCTTACTGCAAGGTCGTTTATTTTCATATACAGATACTCAAATTTCGCGATTAGGTGGTCCGAATTTTCATGAGATCCCTATTAATAAGTCTATTCCAGAAGTTACCAATAATCAGAGGGACGGCATGCACAGAATGCAAATAAATAAAGGGAAAGTAGCTTACAACCCTAATTCTTTAGGGGGCGGCTGTCCATTTCAGGCCAAAATGAGTGAAGGCGGATTTACATCATATGAAGAACGTATAGATTCTACAAAAATTCGAAAGAGAAGTAAGAGCTTTTTCGATCACTTTAGTCAGCCAGCGTTATTCTATAATAGCATGACTGATCATGAAAAACGGCATATCCAAAATGCTTTCGCTTTTGAATTAGGAAAGGTGAAAACGGTACCAATTCGACAGCGTATGGTAAATATGCTTTTAGAAGTTAATGAGGAATTGGCAAATATTGTTGCAAAAAAACTTGGTTTAATAACAGAGCGACTACCACAACCTATCACTGACAGTATTCCTGCTGATGGAAATTTGGAACATTATTTTTCCTTTAAAAATGACTTACCAATCGAAGACGCTCCTTCCTTAAGTATGGCTACGAAATTGGTAGATCATATTAAACACAGGAAAATTGCCTTGTTAACGGCGGATGGTGTCAAAGATGAAGCTTTTACGAAAATTAAAAGACAACTTGAAGAATTGGACGCGGTGGTATGTGTAATTGCACCTGATCATGGATTCGTGAGTACGGAAAATTCCGATCTTTATCCTGTAGATGATAGTCTATTGACCGCAGCTTCCGTTGTGTTTGATGCCGTTTACGTTCCAGGAGGAAAAAACATTGATCTTCTTTTAGAAAATCCAGATGCAGTTCATTTTATTATGGAAGCCTTTAAACACTGCAAACCAATTGGAGCAGACTCTAATGGTAGTGATTTAATACAAAAGGCGTTACCAAATGTTAAACTACCACAAGAAGGAGTAACCACTTCAGGCAATTTGGATGAGTTTGTGGACGCAATTAAAAAACATCGATTTTGGAATAGAGAAGAAAATCCGAAAGTACCCGCTTAAGCGATAATTTTTGCATTGAATTATTAACCGTCTCACAACAGAGGCGGTTTATTTTTATTGATACTTTAAATATTTGATTCAATTTCATTTCTATGGCTAAAAATTTGATGTAATTTTTTTATTAAACCCTAAAAAACAACCTATATGAAAGCAGCAGTTTTTCACAGTCCCGGAAAAATAACATGTGATACGGTAGACGATCCAAAAATTAAAGAGCCCTCTGACATAATTTTGAAAGTAACATCTACAGCAATTTGCGGAAGTGATCTACATATGTATTCCGGAGGTATTCCTCAACCAAGACCAATGACAATGGGTCACGAATTTATGGGAATAGTCGAAGAAATCGGTAGCGAAGTGACTAAATTAAAGGTGGGCGATCGTGTTGTTGTTCCTTTCCCAGTAGCATGTGGATGCTGTTATTTTTGTAATCACGATCTACCTGGGGCTTGCGAGCATAGTAATGAAGAAAATTATGGACCTGAAGGGGGAATAATGACCGAAAAAGGTGGTGGAATGTTTGGTTACACCGATTTGTACGGGGGTTATGATGGCGGGCAAGCACAATATGTACGAGTTCCATATGGAGACTTCGGCCCACGAGTAGTTCCAGATAATTTAACGGATGATCAAGCATTATTCTTAACAGATATATTTCCAACAGGGTATACTGGGGTGATGTGGGGAGAGTTAAAAGGAGGTGAAACCGTAGCAATATTTGGTGCAGGACCCGTAGGAAGTATGGCCGCAAAAAGTGCTATTCTAAAAAATGCCGGGCAGGTTATTGTAGTGGATACTCAACAATATCGCTTAGACCAAATTAAAAGATTAACTGGATGTGAAACGATTTTGTGGAAAGATGGTAAAGAGGTAATTGAACACATACGAAGCCTGACCCATGGTCGTGGTGCAGATTTATGTATTGATGCTGTGGGATTCGAGCCAGATCGAAATCTAATAGATAAAGCAAAAGCTGTTATTAACTTGGAGAAAGGTTCAATTAAAGTGATAGAAGCTTGTATGAGTGCAGTTCGCAGAGGCGGTAAGGTTTCCATTCTTGGAGTTTACCCCTACAATTATGATAATTTTAAAGTCGGTCAAATATTCGATAAAGGATTAAGAATACAGGCTGGACAGTGTCCCGTACATGCCATTATCGATGAATTAATAGGATATGTAAAAGATGGAAAAGTAGTCCTAGACGATATTATCACACATCGACTGTCAATAGACGAAGTAGCTAAAGGTTACGACATCTTTGACAAAAAAGAGGATGGCTGTGTAAAGGTGGTTTTAGATCCATGGATCTAAATAAAAAATAATTAAATTAAACCCTGCTTTCAGCAGGGCTTTTCTTATATGCGATATCAAATAGGAGATAATTATTGTTCATTAATTTATATAAATCAGTCATTAAAATCTAACGCCTTTAATTTTAGTAAGATATTCTATTTTATTCTATACTACTTCTTTCGTAAGATCTCTCTGTTCGTAAAAGAAATAAACCTGATTTAGATAACTAAAAATTTCTGGTTTAATAGTCAAAAATAGTTGGTAAAATTCTTTGTATTGCCTATTATTACTGATGATACAGAAAGTTTATTGAACTTTGTTTCAATAAACTTTTTTTATGACTGAAAATTTAAAAAAAATCGTTGTTGGAGTTGTAAAAGTCTGGATGTGATTTCCTGGGGAAAGCAAAATGGTAAACGGCGTTTTAAATGTAAAAATTGTGGCATTTATTTTACTGCGGAAAATAAATCTGTGGGTTTGAAAAACAAAGAAATTTGGTTCAAAAAATGGATTATTGGAAAACAAACTTATGAGCAGATTTCAGCAGAATCGGGATATTCGGTTAGCACTCTTCAACGGTATTTTAATGTGATGCTTGTAAAAGCTCCAAAACTCAGTTACAGCCAGAACAAAGAGGTTTATTTGCTGATTGATGGTACTTATTTTTCCAATGAAATCTGTTTGGTTGTATATAGAGACAATGTTTTTAAACAAACCCAACTTTACAGAATTACTGACGGAGAGCATTATGAAGAACTAAAAGAGGATTTGGAAAACATTCTGAATTTAGGAATAAAAATTGGCGGTATAACCTGCGATGGCGACAAGTCTTTATTGAAAGCAATCCGTAAAGTTTGTCCGAAAGTTCCTGTTCAGAGATGTTTGGTTCATATTCAGAGGATGTGCAAAATATGGCTTTCTGCTTATCCAAAGTCTGTAGCTGGTTTTGAGTTGCGTGAAATTGTCTGCAAACTTCATTTTATTGATAGTGAAGTTAAAAAGCAATATTGGATCAAAGAATTTTTGGACTGGTTTGAGAAGCATAAAGACTTTCTGAATGAAAAATCCTACAGTCTGGAAACCGGAAGATATTGGTACACCCATAAAATGGTGAGAAGATGTTTTTCTGTTATCAGAAAGGCTTTACCAAATATGTTTACTTTCCTGCAAAATCATAAAATCCCAAAAACAACCAATGGAATAGAGTCTTTTTTTGGTCATTTGAAAGGCAATCTAAATATTCATCGAGGGCTTACCAAAAGTCGGAGAAAAAAGTTTATTCAATGGTATCTTTTTTATAAAAATCTAAAGTCGTAAAAGGTTTTTTTAGCCATAAAGCTGTTCCAATAATTTACTAAAAAAGGATGGCAAAAACCATCCCTCTAAACTATTGTTTACAGCGCTGATTGTATTGCTGGTAAGTTGCTCCTCAGCATTGCTTACTTCCTCTTCCAATCAACCGCCAAATATTACGAATTATTTTTGTGAAAAACACCAACTATTTTTGACCACATTACCAATTTTAATGGCTTTATAAAGTTCGAAAAGATTCTACGTTCTTCAATCTAAATCAGGTGAAACATTAGAATCATCAGCCAAGATATTCGCGTTCATTTCATCTGAAATCATTTTTTCTACCCGAACTTTCTTAATAGCGATGTTTAATTCATTCCCCAGAAGAATTAGAATAATATTTACATTTACCCAAACCATCACCAAAATAATCGAGCCAATAGAACCATAAAGCACATTGTATTTGGCGAAATCTTTAACATAAATCGCAAAGAAATAAGTCAGTAACATAAACAAAACCGTGGTTAAAATCGCTCCCGGCATCGCTTGTTTGAAAGTGGTGATCTTCAGACAACCCACCCAATAGAACAAAGCAAGCAGAATAAAGTAAAAAATAGGAAAAGAAATAAATCCAATAATTTTTGCCATATTATCTACAAACCAAGAAATATTGATTTGCGGGGTAAAAAGTTTCAGAACCACTTCACTGTAATAAATTCCGAGTAAAGAGGCTATGATCAGAAATATAAAAGCGATCGTAATACCGAAAGCGACAAAATATTCCTTTACTACTCCGCGTTGCAAATTGGTATTCAAATTAAAACCATTAATCAAAGAATGAGTTCCATTCACCGCAAAAATCATTGCAAAAATAATGGTCAGATTGCTAATGTTTTTCATATTTGGAATAATAAAATCCTTGATATAACCAGAAACATCATTTTGAATATGCGACGGAAAAACATTGTGCATCAAAACCTCGAAAATATAAAACTGGAGCTTATCGTAATGAGGTAAATAGGGCAAAAGTGAGAGTAGAAAGAGGATGAAAGGAAAAAGACTTAAAAAAAAACTCCAAGAAATACTCGCAGCGATTCTGCCAATCTGCATTTTGAAAACACCCTTTCCGTATATTTCGAACATTTTCCAAAGTGATATTCCTAAAAAAGGAATATGAATACCATCAAGAAATTCATGGATTTTAAGGAGGAATTTAGGAGTTTTAATACCCATTAATCTATATTTGCAGCACAAAGATAACAAATGAGAATCAATTTAGTATGTATTGGCAAAACCGATGAGAAGGAAATCCAAAATCTTATTAAATATTACCAAAATCGCTTGCCGAAACACTGGAATTTTGAGTTGACAGAAATTGCAGATGTGAAAAATGCGAAAAACCTTTCCCCGGAATTGCTGAAAAAAGAAGAGGGAAAATTATTCCTGAATCAAAGTGAAAATTCAGATTTCATCGTTCTTCTTGACGAAAAAGGCAAACAGTTTACAAGTCGGGAGTTCTCCGCAAAAATTGACCATTGGATGAATTCCTCTGTGAAAAAAGTTGCCTTTTTTATTGGTGGTGCTTATGGTTTTTCGTCCGAAATTTATGATCGCGCGAACGAAAAAATGTCTTTGTCGAAAATGACTTTTACCCACCAAATGATTCGTTTGTTTTTTGTAGAACAAATTTATCGCGCCGATCAAATTCTTCAGGGGAAACCGTATCACAATGATTAAGTGTTTGGGTATTTTATATCAATTTAGATTTCAAAGGAATATAAAAGGAATTTGAAAGGAATGAAATGGCATCCCTAAGGAGTGAAATGGCATCCCTAAGAAGTGAAATGGCATCCCTAAGAAGTGAAATGGCATCCCTAAGCAGTGAAATGGCATCCCTAAGCAATGAAATGGCATCCCTAAGAAGTGAAATGGCATCCCTAAGAAGTGAAATGGAATTCCGAAGGAATGAAATGATTCTAACAGAAATAGTACACCATTGATCAAACTCCAAAGGAGTGAAATAGTTTCAACAGAAAAGAGTGAAATAGTTGCAACACAAAACATTAATAAACCTTTTAAAACTGCATCCTATCGCACCTTCATTTTTCTAAGAAACTTATTGCTTGATAGAAATTAACATTCCTTCGCAATTTTATTAGATTACCAAGAAAACCTGTTTTAACAATAATTACGAACAGTCAAAAATTTTTCTACTTAAAGTAATAATGTTTAATTTTGTGAGATATGAAAAACCTATCATTACGCACTGTAACCGTGATGCGTTATATTTTACCGTTGCGAGAAGGAGGTTCACTTCCGGCTTTGGCAGAAGCAGATGACGATTTTAAATATGTTATCAAATTTCGCGGAGCAGGACATGGCGTAAAAATGCTGATCTCGGAATTATTGGGCGGAATGATCGCTTCAAAATTAGAACTACAAATTCCGGAACTTGTTTTCGCTAATCTGGATGTCGATTTTGGACGAATGGAAGCCGATGAAGAAATTCAGGATTTACTCAAGTTTTCCGAAGGTTTAAATTTAGGATTGCATTTTCTGTCGGGGGCGATTGCTTATGATTCTTCCATTACAATTGATGCGGTTTTGGCCTCAAAAATTGTTTGGTTGGATGCATTTATTACCAATATCGACCGAACTTTCAAGAACACCAATTTGATGATGTGGCACAAAGAATTGTGGGTGATTGATAACGGCGCTTCCTTTTATTTTCATCATTCTTGGCAAAATTTTGATGCCGCTGCAAAAACTCCTTTCAAATATGTAAAAGACTATGTTTTGCTTTCCCAAGCGACCCAATTAAGAGAAGCTGACTTGTTTGCAAAAGAACATTTAAACGACGAATTTTTCCGAAATTTAGTCGATCTAATTCCCGATGAATGGCTGCAGTGGAACGATACCGATGAAACTCCAGACGAAATACGGCAGGTTTATTTTCAGTTCATGAAAACCCGATTAGCGAATTCCGAAATCTTTTTAAATGAAGCCGAAAATGCAAGAAGATAAATTATACGAATACGCTGTAATCCGCTTGGTTCCAAAGGTGGAGCGGGAAGAATTTTTCAACATCGGACTCGTTTTGTTTTCGAAGAGAGAAAAGTATATCCGTATCGAATTTGCGATTTGTCCGAAAAAATTTGAAGTAATGCACTGTAAAATAGATTTCGAAGACATCCAACAAAATCTAGAAAGTTTCGAAAAAGTAGCAAACGGCGCAAAAGACGGCGGCGAAATCGCAAAGCTAGAAATTCCCGAAAGATTTCGCTGGTTAACCGCGGTCAGAAGTTCGGTCGTGCAAACTTCTCGACCACATCCAGGAAAATCAAAAAATTTGGATGAGACTTTTGAGAGATTGTTTGAGGAATTGGTAAGATAAATTCGAAAAACAACTTGCAATCAGTTTTTTACAATTTAACTAAACCCGCTTTTTTACATCTTAAAGCTATCATCAAAACTCCATTCTATGAAACTGAAAATAACATCCTTGCTATTATTGCTTGCTTTTACCGCTGCTTGTAAGACAGACCGCAATTCTTCACCAGTTGATGACAACAATCCGGTAACGGAAGCTATGTACTTCCCTCCGCTCTCCGGAAATGATTGGCAAACAAAATCCATCTCAAGTTTGAATTGGAATGCTGGAAAAGTTCAGGATTTATTGGATTATCTTCAGCTGAAAAATACCAAAAGTTTCATGATTTTGCAAAATGGAAAAATCGTGATGGAAAATTATTTCGACGGACATACCGCTACTTCTCCGTGGTATTGGGCAAGTGCAGGAAAAACACTCACCTCTACTGTTACAGGAATTGCAGCACAAGAAGGTTATATCAACATCAACAATAAAGTTTCTACTTATATCGGAAATGGTTGGACGAGCGCACCTTTAGCAAAAGAAAATCTCATTACCTGCAAAAATCTTTTAACCATGACTTCAGGTTTAGACGATACTTTGGGTGATGATGTTTCACCAGCAAACCTAAAATATAAAGCCGATGCAGGAAAAAGATGGGCGTATCACAATGTTTTTGTGAAATTACAAGATGTGGTTTCGCAAGCGACTGGAAAAACTTGGGACGACTATTTCAGCACCCGATTAAAAAATAAAATTGGAATGAGCGGATCTTGGATTCTCGCAGACAATAATGTGGTTTATTGGAGTACCACAAGAAGTATGGCGCGTTTTGGATTATTGGCTTTGAACAATGGAAATTGGGACGGTGCAACAATTATTAATCCAACTTTTTTTCAAGAAGCAACCAATAGTTCGCAAACCATCAATAATTCTTACGGCTATTTATGGTGGTTGAATGGCAAAACCAGTTATCATCTCCCACAATCTCAGTTTGAATTTCCGGGTTCACTTATTCCGAGTGCGCCGAAAGATATGTATTGTGCATTAGGAAAAAATGACCAGAAAATATATGTTGTTCCCAGTAAAAAATTGGTAGTCATTAGAATGGGAAATGCCGCAGATAACGCAAATGCTGCGCTTTCAGATTTTGACGATGTTTTATGGCAAAAAATAAATGCGGTGATCAACTAAGAAAATTGTTCACCTTATCATTGTCAGATTCACCTCTCCATAAATAAGAAATCAGGAAGGTTTTTCGATGAGTATTGAAATACATGTTCCGGTATTTTCTTTTGAATTCACGATGATTTCTGGATTGATGGCTTTTGAAAGATCTCGAATAAGATGCATTCCTAAGCCGCTTTTAATTCCGATTGAAACATTTTCATCAAACAAAGCCCGGAATTTTTCAGGAGCAGCGCCTTTTCCATTATCAGTTATAGACAGTTCTACGAATTTTTTTTGAGCGACCGCTTTCCAGATGATGGTCGGATTTTCTATTTTTTCTAAAATTTTCAGCGCGTTATTGGTGAGATTTCTCGTCAGCGTTTTTAGATATTCTTTATCGGTAAAGATTTGCAGATTATCTGGATTTTCAAATGAAATGTGAACGCGATCTTCCCATCCAAAATTTTCTTTAATGTCCTCAAAAACCTCATCTACGAAAATCAATTTTTTCTCGGGTTGAAAGTGATCCATTTGACCTTTGCTCCACAATAAAAGATCTTCCATCTGAACCAAAAGATTTTCTGCAGACTTAAAAGTTTGATTTTCCAGGCGGTTTTTTGTTTCCTCGTCTAGAAGTTCTGGTGCTTCTTTTTTGAGTTTTAAAAAATGGATCAAACCCACCACTGGACTTCGAAGATCGTGGTTTAAAATTCCGAAAAAACGCATTTTTGTTTTGTTCGCATTTTCTAATTCCGCATTTAAATGATGCAATATGATGTTGATCTTCTTTCGGAAGACTGAAATTGATAAAATGTCTGCGGTAAAACTGCCGCCTATTGATGAGACCCAAAAAAATTCTTCTGCAATAACGACAGGATCGAATAAATAATCCACATTGGGGTACAAACTAATAACTAAAAGGAGTCTGCAAAGGCTCTTTTTTTTTATCAACTCATTATTCGGCTTCATCTTCTATGACCTTCTGAACCTAAAATTTGGGGTTAAAGACCAGAAATTTGTGGTTCCAAACCGTAATGACGGGGTTCAGAACCGGAAATTTGCGGTTCCGAACCGTGATGTCGGGGTTCCAAACCGCAACGACGGGGTTCAAGACCGGGAATTTGTGGTTCCGAACCGTGATGGCAGGGTTCCAAACCGCAACGACGGGGGTTTAAGACCGGAAATTTGCGGTTCTAAACCATAAAAATGTCTAATAAAATGAAGAAGAATACTCTTTCTGTAAGGAGACAGAATTAAATCTTCGTCAGTTTCGCGAATTTCAGAATCAAATTCTTTTCGCCTTCATGTTGAAATTTCACTTTCGCTTTGATGTTCTGCGCATCTGTTCCATCCAGAAAAATTACTTCTCCCACCCCGAAACGGTCATGACGAACTTTGTCGCCCACTTCAATATCTTGGGAAGAATTTCCACTTGGATTAATAATTCTTGCTGTTGCGACGGGTTTTAAATTTTGTGGAACCTCCAATGGCTCATTTCGCTGAATGGTTTTCTTTTCTTCTTTCTTTTTATAGAATCTCGGTTCGCTCGGTAGATCATCAAAAATGTTAGAAGTGATCCCAGAATGGTTGACAAATCTGCTTTCGATCGCGGGATTTATAAATTCTAAATACTGCGCATCGACTTCACTTAAAAATCTCGAAGGTTCCGCATCTGTAATTTTCCCCCACTGAAATCTTTGAATGGCATAGGTGAAAAATGCCTGTTTTTCGGCTCTCGTTAAAGCCACGTAAAACAACCGCCGTTCCTCCTCTACTTCTTCTCTGGTTGACGAACTCATAAAACTTGGAAACAAATTTTCTTCTAAACCCACCAAATGTACGATCGGAAATTCCAAACCTTTTGAAAGGTGAATCGTCATTAATGAAACTTGGTCGCCGTCTTCATTTTTGTCGGTTTGTGTATCTGCAGAAAGCGCAATATTTTCTAAAAAATTAGAAAGAGAGGCGTCGCCATCTTCCAACTGAATTTGTTCTTCCAAAAATCCCTGCATGGAATTCATCAATTCCTGCACATTTTCCAGGCGCGAAATACCTTCCGGTGTTTGGTCATCTTTCAGAAACTTGATGAGACCACTTCTCTTGGCAACTTCCATCGTGACGCTGTACACGTTTTCGGTTTTCAGCATCACCTGAAATGCTTTGATCATGCCCCAAAAATCAGAAAGTTTGGTAATGATTCCGTTGTTTAAACTCATTCTTGGCGCATAAAATCCAAGATTATCTAAAACCTGAGTAACGGGAATATTTTGAGAATCTGCAAAAACGATGAGTTTATTTTGAGTCGTTTCACCAATTCCACGTGCGGGATAATTGATAATTCTCGTTAAAGCTTCGCTATCATTCTCATTCACCAAAAGCCGAAGATATGCAATGAGATCTTTTACTTCTTTCCTTTGATAAAAAGACAATCCGCCGAAAACCCGATAAGGAATATTTTTTCTTCTTAATGCATCCTCAAAGGCTCTGGTTTGCGAATTGGTTCGGTATAAAATGGCAAAATCGGTGAATTTCCGCTGTGCAGAATTGTGCATTTCCCAAATATTGGAGGCGACGAAATTTGCTTCATCGGCATCAGAAAGAGATCGATAGACTTTTATTTTTTCGCCTTCTTCATTTTCACTAAAAACATTTTTCTTAAACTGCTGTACGTTTTTAGAAATCACCACATTTGACGCATTCACAATATTCTGCGTGGATCGGTAATTCTGTTCCAGGGAAACCGTTTTAGCGTCGGCATAATCTTTTTTAAAGTTGAGAATATTCAAAATATTCGCACCCCGAAAAGAGTAAATCGATTGGGCATCATCACCTACAACACAGATGTTTTCAAATTTGGACGCCAAAGCTTTTACAATTAAATACTGGGAATGGTTTGTATCTTGGTACTCATCTACCAAAATATAGCGGAACCGATCCTGATATTTCGCCAAAACTTCGGGAAAACGCGTTAATAATTCGTTGGTTTTTAAGAGTAAATCATCGAAATCCATTGCACCGTTTCGGAAACAAACCTCCACATATTTCTGGTAGATTACACCGATTTGCTTCATGTTTGCTCGTTCATCCGCTTCGATTAATTCGGGATTATTGAAGTATGCTTTTACGGTGATCAGATTATTTTTATAATTCGAAATTCTTGCCTGAACTTTTTTAGGCTTGTACAAATCAGCATCAATATTGAGTTCCTTCAATACTTTTCTGATGACATTTAAAGAATCCTGAGAATCATAAATTGTAAAATTGGACGGAAATCCCAAATAATGCGCTTCGCTTCTTAAGATTCTTGCAAAAACTGAGTGAAAAGTCCCCATCCAAAGACTTCTGGCTTCACTGTCACCTACTACTTTTGCAATCCGAACTTTCATTTCTTTTGCAGCTTTATTGGTAAAAGTAAGTGCTAAAATATTGAAAGGATCAACAAGATTGGTGATTAAATGTGCGATGCGCATGGTGAGAACGCGCGTTTTTCCGGAACCTGCTCCTGCAAGAACCATGAGTGGTCCTTCTAATGTAGTTACGGCTTCAAACTGTGCTTCATTTAATCCTTTTAAGTAATCCATTCGTATCTTTAATTGAGGCTCAAATTTACGGAAAAATTTAAAGAAAAGGCGAGCAAAATAAGTATTGAAGAATAGTCATCATTAAAGAAAATTAATAAGAGAACCGAAAAAAGAAGGCACAATTCTTGTAAATATCTCAACAATTACAAAAAAATCAAGAAACCATGTCTGAAAATATACTCACCATAGAAGATCTAAAATTTTTAGAAATTCTTCACTCGCAATTCGGCTTAAATTGTTTAAGGTTGGATGAAAATGGAATTAAAACCAATGAAAATTCTAAAATCGCAACCGAAATGGAAAATAATTCCTTCAACGATATTGATCAACTCACCGAAATAACGAAGAAATTAAAATTCAGGTTGGATTCTAATTTCCAACTCCATTTCTCAAACGGTTTTAATTTTGAGGTGAAACGCATTTAAAATTTTAAGAAAAAAAAAGACAAACTGAGGAGCTTGTCTTTTTTGTTTTTAGGCGATGAGTTGATGCAGTTTATTCACCACATCATCGATTTCAAAGGGTTTTGCAATAAAAGCATTGGCTCCAGATTGCAAAGCTGTATTTTCTAATCCACGACTTGCAGACATGATGATTACGGGAATATTTTTCGTGCGTTCGTTTGATTTTAATTGTTTGCAGATATCTCTTCCATCTTCTCCACACAACCACATATCTAGAAGAATAAGATTCGGTTTGTTTTCTGTTTCGATTAACCGGAAAATTTCTGAACCACGCATGAAGGTATTCACTTCAAAACCTTCAAAATCCAGCATTGTTCCTAAAGAATCTAGAATTGCAACATCATCATCAACGATGACTATTTTCTTTGAATTCATTTTTTTTTACTTTTTATTATTCAACAGCAGGTAAGGTGAAACAAAAGGTAGATCCTTTTCCCAAAATACTGTTTACCCATATTTTTCCGTGCGATCTTTCTACAATTTGGGAAGAAATAAATAATCCCAAACCTAATCCAGGAAAAGTGGTCTGTTCATCGCCACTTACGCGATAATATTGTTCAAATACCTTATCTTTTTTGTCTTCAGGCATTCCAATTCCGAAATCTTGAACTGAAAACTGAACATTCTCTTCAACCCTTTCAACTCTTACAATAATCTTGTCTGTATTCGGTGAATACTTGATTGCATTAGAAATAAAATTGGTAATAACCTGACTTACACGATCCCTATCTGCAAAAACCATACCTACTTTTTGCGAGTGGATTTCAATTTCAAAAACAGTGGACATTTGTTGTTCTTCAACAGTTTCTAGGACTAATTTTTCAAAATCAAAAGAAACTTCATTCAAATAAATTTTTCCCGCATTAATTTTCGTCACATCCAATAAATCACCAATCAATGATGTTAGTTTGATGATTTGCACATCCATTTTTTTTGCAAATTTTGCATTTTTTTCATCGCCGGTTTTACGCAACATTCGTTCTAAAACCTGCGCGTATAATTTAAGCGAAGTGAGTGGTGTCTTCAATTCATGACTTGCAATTCCGAGAAACGTATCTTTTTGTGCCGCCAAAGTTTTAAATTCATCAATATTGGTGCTTGTTCCAATCCATTGTTTAATGTTCCCATCATCATCCAAAACAGGAGTTGCTCTGTTGAGAAACCACATGTATCTATCATTTACGGCATCGTAAAATCTAAATTCTAATTCAAAAAACACTTTATCTAAGGCTGATTTATTCCACACTCTTTTTAAAGTGGCAAAATCATCGGGATGAATAATTTTAGAAAAATCGAAATTGGTAATATCATTTTTAGCAACATTCAAAAATTTCAACATATTTTCGTTGAAGTATTGTATCTGATTATCTTTATCTGTCGTCCAAACAATTTGTGGCATTGCTTCTGCAAGAGCGCGGTATTCCTTTGCGCTATTTTGTGCTTTTAAGCGCTCATTAACCAATTCTGTAACATTCACTGCTACATTTAAAATTGCATAAATCTCCCCATTCACGTCGCGAATAGGTCGGTAAGAAAAACTATAGTAAAAAGTTTGGAGTTCCCCATCTACAACTAAATCTACTTTGTCTTCTTTTGCGAAATAAGGTTCTCCGGTTCGAAAAATATCTTGAAGGATCTGAATAAAAGGTTGTCCTTGTAATTCGGGGATTGCTTTTTCTAATGTTTGACCAATAACTGATCTGGATTTCCCCCAAGATTTGAGCATTTGATCATTTGCAAACTCGATAACCAAATCTTCTCCTCTATAAATAGCGGTTGAATAATCTGAAATTTCTGTAAGACCCTTAAAACGCAGCTCATTTTCCTGCAATTTCTGCTCGCTCAAAACTTGGTCTGTAACATTAATTGCAACTACCGAAACTCCCACAATTTCCTGATCTGCGCGAACGGCAGCATAAATAAAATCAAAATAGTAGGTTATCAAGACCCCATCTTTTTCTAACAAAGCTTTCACTTTATTTCCTTTAATGGTTTTTCCGGTTTCAAAAACTTCTTTTAAAAACGCGGGAAATTCTTGATCTGCAATCTCTGGCAAAGCCTCTAAAACAGGCATTCCTATAACATGATCACCTTTTCCCCAATATTCCAAGACCTGCGTATTTGCATTGGCGATGATGTGGGTTTCTCCCATTAAAATTGCAAGTCCGACCGGTGCCTGACTAAAAAGTGAAGTAAGCAGTTCCAAACTTATGTTGGTCTCCAAAAATTTTTTCATAAGCACGAATTTAAAAAAAATTATGTTAAATAGCACATAAAATTTATCCCTCACCCACTCAAATAAAATATTAATAAATTTAAAGAAAAGATTTAGAATATTATTCAAATATTCTTCGTCGATGCTCACATAAGTTATAAATATTTAAAAATAATGATTATATTTGCACTTCGAAAACTTTGAAATAAAAAATGGACACAATATTTACCTTATTCATGATCCTTATCATGATTGCGAGTATCTTACTCATCATTATTGTAATGGCACAAAACCCAAAAGGAGGTGGTCTTTCAGGAACTTTTGGTGGAACTTCTTCGGCGCAGTTTGGTGTGCAAAGAACGAATGATTTTATGGAGAAAGCGACCTGGATTTTAGGTGCAAGTATCATTGTTCTCATTTTATTAAGTGTAATTTTGACTGCAAAACCTAGTTCACGCTTGCAACAAGCTCCAGCGAAAAAAGAAGCTCCGGCTCCGCAAACCGCTCCTGGAACTAACAGTACAACTACAGCTCCTATTAAAGCTCCACTTCCAGCAGGAAACTAAGAGGATTTTAAAAATAAAAATTATAAACGGTTTGGAAATTTTCTAAGCCGTTTTTTTATGTCTTTAAATGAACTTTTTTTCGGCAATATTCCAATAATCTTCTTGATGTTTAACAAACAAACAAGAAATGAAACTATCTAGAGACATTTTTTCAAGAATATCTGCATCTATGTTTTGAAAAGGAGTCTGAAAAAACGCTTCATTAATAAAAAGATTATTGCGGTCTAAAATATGAATGTTTTCTGAACTATAGAAAGGATAATTCTGAATATCTGAATTGGTGGTCAATATTTTTTTTCCGGCTGCCAAAGCTTCAAAAGTCCTCATACTAATCCCCTTCTGAAAAGGTTTATTGATATCTAAGACTGCAAAAGAATTTTTGTATATCTCGGCGATTTCCGCGTGACTCAATTTTTGAAAACTCAGTTTCTTATGATCAAATTCCTGCAGATTTTTATCGAAAATTTTCTTTAAAAAAAAAGTAAGTTTGCTCGGTGCATAATAATAAAAATAGGATTTCAGTTTTAATTGATCGCACAATTCACGAATCTTCTGACCGATCAAATACCGGTCTGTATGAGCACTTCCAATGAAAACTACCTCATATTTTCTTCGATCTAAATGATCAGAGGAATCAGCGTACTCATTTAAAAAAAATAGTGGTCGAAAGTAGAGCTTATATTGCAGCGCATCTGCAGGTTCAAAAGTGAAATTTAAATCAAAATAGAGATACAATTGAAGAAATCTCGGATATTCTTGAACGCTATCGTAGGAATAAAAAATCATTTTAGCGCTTGGATTTCTTTCCCTAAAATCCTCCAAAAAAAAGAACGGAATTGTTTCGCCTTTGATAAGTAGAAGAAAATCGTATTTTTTATCAATTATTTCCTCGGATATTTTCCGGTAATAACGGTTGATTTTTTTTTGGTAAAACTTTCTTCTAACACGGATAATTCCTTTCGTAAAAATAGAATCCGACGGTCTTTCGTTGTAAAAATCTACTTCGGCTCCCAATTCCAAAAGCTTTTGGGTGATCGCTTTTTCGTAACCAAAAAAATTGGCAGATAAGAATAGTATTTTTTTACCGACTAAATTCATGATTTCAAAAAACCTTTTTGCTTCAATTCCTCAAGAGATTCGTCAAAATTATTTTCCTGAATCGGTTGTTGTAAAACCCACTTCGCAAACGCTTCTATTCCCTGATTTAAACTAATTTTCGGTTCAAATTGCAAATATTTTTTCATGTTTGAAAGATCAGCAAAGTTATGGCGAATATCTCCTATTCGAAAATCTCCGGAAACATTGATTTGAGTATCCTTTCCATATTTTTTCTTCAAAAGCTCAGCAACAGACAAAACCGAAGTCGCAATTCCCGTCCCGACATTGATAATTTTGTTATTTGCAGTATCCAATTCCAAGGATCTGATCGTGGCTTCAACGGTATCTTCAATATTGATGAAATCTCTACTCGGCAAACCATCTTCGAAAACATTAATATTTTTTTCACTTACAATTTGAGTGGAGAAAATAGACAATATTCCAGTATAGGGATTCAAAAGCGATTGTCCCACTCCGTAAACATTCTGATAACGCAATATTACAAAATCAAGAGGAATGGATTTGCAGACGTGTTTTACCACTTCTTCTTGTTGCAGTTTTGTGATGCCGTAAAAAGAAGTGGGATGAAGTTGTGAATTTTCATCGGTCGGAAGTGGTTTTAGAAACGCTCCTTTTTCATCGGTCATTTCAAAAGTTCCCTTCTGCATTAATTCAACATTCCGCTCTTTTGGATAAGCAATTTCTGACAGGATATTTTCATATTTCCCTTCGCCATACACTGCACGGGAAGAAGCCAATACCAATTTTTTTACGGAATTTTTTTTATTGACCAAAATATCTAAAAGCAAAGAAGTACCGTAAACATTCACATGGTTGTACTTTTCTATTTCGTACATGGATTGTCCGGTTCCGGTTTCTGCTGCTAGATGAATGATCGCATCTTGACCTTCAATCGCTTTTTCGACCTCATTTCTATTTGTAATGTCGCCTTTAATAAAATGGACTTTACTTTTGATGCTCAAAAATAAAGACGAATGATTCTCTGGATTTTTGCCATGAATTTGTTCCGAAAGATTATCGAGAACGGTCACAGAATATCCCTTATCAACAAGCTTCAAAGCTAAATTGCTTCCGATAAAACCGGCGCCTCCTGTGATTAATATATTTTTCAATTTCGCTCTTTTATTTTTTCCCAAACGTGCGTTTCGGGATTATATTTTTTTACAATTTTTGCGGGAGACCCGACGATGACGCAATAATCGGGAAAATTTCCGCGGACTACAGAATTTGCACCAACGACACATTGCTTTCCTAAAATAGTTCCTGCCATGATTGCAGCTCCCATTCCGATAAAACAGTTTTCCCCAATTCGGGTCTCTTTAACCGTAATTTTTTGTTTAACCACATGAACCCCAATTTCACTATAACCGTGATCAATATTGGTAATAAAAACGTTGGCTAAAATGAGAGAACTTTTTCCGATAATTAAGTTTCCTGCCGAAGTAAGATGTACATTTTGTGAAATTATAACGTCATCTTGAATATGAATTGTTCCTCCATCTTGTGTTTCCATCCGCAGATTTGGTAGAATTCGAACTTTATTGCCAATGAATACATTGCGAATTCCCTTCAGAAAAACGGGTTTTCCTAAATAAGAAGGCATTCCAAATTTTCCAAAAAATGGCGCATATAAAAGTGCTCTCAATCCCCAAAATATTTTTTCGATCATAATTTTGCTCTTAATGGCCGTATTGCAAATTTGAGTTTTGAAATTACAAAATAAAAAAGATATTCTGGGAAGTTAATCCTTTTAGTTTGATACATTTCCCAAATATTTTTCTGAATTCCTTTTTCCATTTCTTTTAAATTGGCAGAAAGACCAGAAAAACCAAAAGATTTTTTACCGTTTCCTGCAATAACCAACTTCTCTGGCAAAAGGTACATTTGATTTTTTTCAGAAATTCTCATCCAGTAATTTGCATCTTCGGAATAATTCTGATTTTCATCAAAGAAACCTGTATTTTCAAATATTTTCCTTTTAAAAATCGCCGTTGATGTTTGCCCTGTAATTTTAAACAATAATTTTTTTAAAGTGATTTTGACCAGTTTATTTGGTGGGTGCAGTTTGTAAGGAAAGGTTATGTTTTCGTTATTCCAAAGAGAAGTGATAAAATCGATATTTTGATTTTCTAAAAATTTCATTTGCTTTTCCGTTTTTTCCGGAAGCCATTCATCATCGGAATCCAGAAGCGCAATATAATCACCTTGCGCTATTTTCATTGCCGCATTTCTCGCTTTGGAGACTCCGCTGTTTTCTTGATTAATTAAAATAATATTTTGATCTTGATGATTTTGCTGATAATTTTCTATAATCGTTTTGCTGCGATCTGAAGAACCATCGTTCACCAAAATAATTTCAAAAACACCTTCCCAAGTTTGATTTTTGATGGAAATTAAAGATTTCTCAATGCTCTTTTCGGCATTATAAACTGGAATTATTACAGAAATCACGTGTTTTAAATCTTTATATTTTTAACCAATTGCTAAAATAGGAAATTCGTTTTGCAATTAATCTTTTTCGTTATAAGGTAATCTGTTCTGAATAGAGCGTCCGAGAGAAATTTCATCGGCATATTCTAATTCATCACCAACCGAAATACCACGTGCGATGGTGGAGAAATTAACTTCAAAATTTTTGAATTTCCGATAAATATAATAAGCAGTTGTATCACCTTCCATAGTCGCACTGAGCGCAAAAATCAGTTCTTTTATTTCTTTATTTTCCAATTTTTTCTCAATGGAAGAAATATTCAACTGGTTCGGACCAATTCCTTCCATGGGTGATATTTTACCTCCTAAAACCAAATATTTGCCACGAAATTTTTCTGTATTTTCGATGGCCATCACGTCGCGAACATCTTCTACGACGCACAAAATTTCATCATTCCTTTTGGGATTTGCACAGATTTCGCAAATTTCAGAATCTGAAAAATTGTAACATTCTTTGCAATATTTAATATCGGTGACGAGTTTTTTCAAAGAATCACCCAAAGCAATTGCCTGACTTTGGGGCTGCTTCAAGAGATGCAAAGCGAGTCGCAATGCTGACTTCTTGCCAATCCCGGGAAGACCAGAAATTTCTTCTACTGCTTTGCCTAAAACTTTACTCGGGTAATCCATTAAGCAAAGATAGAGTTCGAGAAGTAATATTCAAAATTTTTTGCTGGATGAGTAAAGTTTCATCGAAATTACTTTGTGGGAATTCGATCAAAATTAATAGAATAAATTTCCTTGCCGAGCTTCTTTCAAAATAATATCTTTGAAAAAAGTAAAAACATGATTTTAAAAAACCTCAATTATCCGCTTGATTTTAAATTTAAAATCACAACATTCTCCAGTGACTTTAATATTACCGACAAAAACGGAAATTATGTAGCCTATGTGAGACAAAAAATATTCAAACTGAAAGATGACGTCATTGTTTTCAATGATGAAAGCAAATCGCAGGAATTATTTCGGATTAAAGCCAATCAATGGATCGATTTTAATGCCTCTTATTCCATCACCGATTTGGTACAGGAGAAAAATTTTGGCAGACTTGCCAGAAAAGGAATGCGCTCATTGTGGAAATCACAATACAATATTTTAGATGAAAACGACCAACCAAAATATCAAATCAATGAAGACAATGCGTGGACCAAAGTTCTGGACGGTTTTGTGAGCGAAATCCCACTAGTGGGAATGTTTACAGGTTATTTCCTGAATCCATCCTACACCGTTGTTGACAATTCTGGAAAGGAAATTTTCAGATTAAAGAAAATGCCTTCTTTAATTGGTAGAAGGTTTCAACTCGACCGATTGTACGACCTTGCCGATGAAGACGAATCCTTGATTGTTTTGAGTTTTTTAATGATGGTACTTTTGGAAAGAGCAAGAGGTTAATAGCATTTATCGACAATCAAAAAAGGATATTGAATGTTTATTACCTAAATTATAAATGGTGAATACAATTTGCCCCGAAATAAATAAGGAGAACAATCCAATAAAAAAATGAATTAGCGCTCAAGAATTTTTCGAGAGCGTTTTTTTATTTGTAAATTTGAAATAAATATATCAAA
Organism: Kaistella chaponensis; assembly: GCF_900156725.1. Classification (GTDB taxonomy): domain Bacteria; phylum Bacteroidota; class Bacteroidia; order Flavobacteriales; family Weeksellaceae; genus Kaistella; species Kaistella chaponensis. Next base: position 109,659 of record NZ_FTOI01000010.1, read on the forward strand.
AAATGGAATTATCACAATTGAAACCTCAATTGATTTGGAAGAATTTCTCCGCATTAAATTCAGTTCCAAGACCTTCAAAAAAGGAAGAAAAAGTAATTGAATTTATCAAAAAATTTGGCGAAAATCTCGGTTTAGAAACCGCCGTTGACGAAGTTGGAAATGTCATCATCAAAAAACCAGCAACCAAGGGAATGGAAGACCGAAAAGCGGTTGTTTTGCAATCTCACCTCGATATGGTTTGTCAGAAAAACAGCGATATTGAATTCGATTTCGAAACGCAGGGAATTCAAATGGAAGTTGACGGCGATTGGGTAAAAGCCAAGGGAACCACTTTGGGAGCAGACAACGGAATTGGCGTGGCTTCGATTATGAGTGTTTTAGAAAGCAATGACATTGCACATCCGGCTCTAGAAGCACTTTTCACCATCGATGAAGAAACCGGAATGACCGGTGCATTGGGTTTAAAACCTGGGCAACTTCACGGAAAAATTTTATTGAATCTTGACACCGAAGAAGATGACGAAATCGATATCGGTTGTGCAGGAGGAATTGATGTAACCGCTTCTCAAACCTATAATGTAGAAAGTGCTAAAGGACAAACAGTAAAAATTACAGTAAAAGGTTTACAAGGTGGTCATTCTGGAATGGATATTCACAAAGGTTTCGGAAATGCGAACGTAATTCTCGGCAGACTTCTCTACCACGGGATTGAAAACCAAAATATTCAGCTGATCTCAATTGATGGCGGTGGTTTAAGAAATGCGATTCCGCGAGAAGGAAATGCTATTTTATCTGTTCGGAATTCGGTTGAATTTATCGAGGCAGCCAACAGTTTGAAAGCTTCAATTTTGGAAGAATTTGCGAGTGTTGAAAAGGATTTACATATTAATATTGAAACTTTCAGCACACCGGAAATGGCGATTTCTACTGAAGATTCCAAAAAAATAATTTTAGCATTAAAAGCTGCTCATAATGGTGTTTACAGAATGTCACCCGATGTTGCAGATCTGGTTGAAACCTCAAACAATATCGCACGCGTTTTATTACAAAACGGTGAATTAACCTTAATGAATCTCGCGCGATCTTCCGTAGATTCTACAAAAAATGCGGTTGCAGAACAGCTAAAATCTGCTTTTGAATTGGCAGGATTGAAAGTTGAATTTAGCGGATCTTATCCAGGTTGGAAACCGAAACCAGGTTCGGAAATCGTGCAATTAATGGAGAAAATCTACGAAAAAGATTTCGGGGAAAAACCTATGGTTGTTGCTTGCCACGCTGGCTTGGAATGCGGAATCATTGGTGCCAATTACCCCGAGATGGAAATGGTAAGTTTTGGTCCTACTATTCGAGGCGCTCATTCTCCGGATGAAAAGGCGAATATTCCTTCTGTTCAGAAATTCTGGGGATTTTTGAAAGAAATTCTGGCGAATATTCCGGCGAAGTAATCTTTAATTAGAAAATAAATATCCAAAAAGCAAATTTGTTTTTTGGATATTTTTTTATGATGAATGGAGAAAATTATTAGCGATCGAAAACGCTTATTTATCAATTTTCTTTTTACTTTTTTTCTTTGATGAAGCGGTGCATAAAAATCCGAGTCCAACTCCTAAAACCATCATCATTACTGTTTGGGTTTTTTTCGAAGGAACAGGAATTGCTAATTCACCATATATTCTCATTGGAGATTCAGAAGGATATTTCACGTTTCCATCGGTATCGGTTTCACCATTTGGTTTCATTGCTAATCTCATTGCAGCAGAAGCGGTGTTGATAATCGTTCTTGGGAACAAACCGTACAATACTTTCATAACGCGCGCATAACCATCAGTAATGATGCTTTTTTTCGGATTTTTTGCGGCTTCAACCATTTGCGCTGCTAATTCTTGCGGATCTGAGGAGAAAGGCGGAATTTTAAAATCGAGCCCTGAATATTTTGCAGAATGCATATTTCCTGTAGAACGCTGAATTCCAGGATACAACCCTACAATATGAATATTGGGTTCATCGGAAACTTCGCCCTGTAAACCTTCAACCATTCCTCTAATTCCAAATTTTGTACTCGAATACACGGTAGAATACGGAGCAGGCATCCAACCACCGATCGAAACATTATTGATTAGAACACCTTCTTTTTGTCTTTTAAAAATGGGAAGAACTGCATACGAACCATGGAGAAATCCTAAAAGATTTGTTTTTACAACCTGATCTAAAGTTTCTACGGGAATATCTTCAAATTTTCCACTGGCCATTACACCCGCATTATTCACCCAAATATCAATTCTTCCATTAAATTGTAAGGCAAGTTCCGCGAGATTTTTCACTTCTTCCATATTGGAAACATCAGTAGAAACACCCAATGCTACTGCACCTAAATCGTGGCAAAGAGAAACGGTTTCATCAAGCCCTTTTTGTCCTCTTGCGCCGATTACTACATTGCAACCTTCTAAAGCAAAAGCTGCGGCAGCTGCTCTTCCGACGCCACTTGTTCCGCCGGTGATGACTACTGTTTTTCCGGTGAGTACTCTGAAAGTTTTTTCTTGTTGCTGTATCGTATTCATTTTACTTATTTTTTATTCTAGCAAGTAGTATCAATTATTATGCAATTATCTTTTTGAGTAAGATTTTGTACTTCACATCAACCTGCTGTAATAAAAAACTTTAATTTTAGCGCATCAAATTTTGAATAAAATAAAATTAGAAAAATGGATTCAAAAGATAATTACGACAATCTTCTTCACCTCTTAAAAGAACGTTTCAAAACCTATATGCACCGACATGAAGGGTTGAAATGGGAAGAAATTCAAAAAAAATTAAAGGAAAATAAGAAGAAATTAGAATCAGTACGACAAATGGAAGAAAGTGGCGGTGAACCTGATGTGGTTGGATTTGATGAAAACTCTGGTTAATATCTTTTCTATGACTGCGCAGCGGAAAGTCCCAAAGGTCGCCGTAGTTTTTGCTATGATCAAGCGGCACTCGATAAAAGAAAAGAGAATAAACCTAAGAATAATGCGGTTCAAGCCGCTCAATCAATGGGAATAGAAATTTTAATGGAAGAAGAATACCGATATTTACAAACGCTCGGAAATTTTGATACGAAAACTTCAAGTTGGTTGAAAACTGAGGAAAATATCAGAAAATTAGGCGGTGGTGTTTTTGCAGATTTTCGTTATGATACTGTTTTCGTTTATCACAATGGTGCCGAATCGTATTATGCTTCGAGAGGTTTTCGCGGAGTTTTAAGGGTTTAATGTTTTAACGACATTAAAAAAAAATCCCGGAACTAATTTCGGGATTACTATTTTTTATACAAAGTTTTTTGTGAATTTTCTACCGTTTTTAGGAGAATCAATCATTTATGGATAAGGCGCAATGATCACTTCCAAACCTTCAATATCTTCCGTAATATGAATCTGACAACCTAAACGGGAATTATCCTTTACATGAAACGCTTCAGAAAGCATCGCGTCTTCTTCATCACCCATTTCTGGCAATTTTTCCGAACCTGCGATCACATAAACCTGACAAGAAGCACACATCGCCATTCCACCGCAAACTCCAATCGTACCTTCATCTGCGAGTTCATAGGAACGAATGACTTCCATTAAGTTCATCGACATGTCTGTTGGTGCAAGAACTTCATGAATTGCTCCGTTTCTGTCGGTGATTTTTAAATTAATATCCTGCATTTTTTTATTTTTTGCTCGTGGCTCTACATTCTTTAATCAATTTTTTTAACGACTGCTTTTTCTGCTTCTTTTCTGCTGCCGTCGAAACCATCTACTCCACTTACAGTGGTATATTTTAAGACAAATTTCTTACCAGGATTCAATCGATTATAAACACTTTGACACATCAAAGTTGCTTCATGAAAGCCACATAAAATAAGTTTAAGTTTTCCCGGATAGGTATTGATATCGCCAATTGCATAAAGTCCCGGAATATTGGTTTGATAATCCAACGCGTTGTTCACTACGATCGCATTTTTTTGAATTTCGAGTCCCCAATTTGCCAAGTCGCCTAATTTCGGAGTAAGTCCGAAAAGGGGAATAAAATAATCGGTTTCCAGATCAAATGTTTCGCCATCTTTTTCAATCGTAATGGCAGATAACTTTCCATCTCCTTTAATTCCTGTTACTTCAGCGGGCGTCATCATTTTAATTTTTCCCAGATCTTTTAAAGCCTGCACTTTTTCCACAGAATCTAAAGCGCCACGAAACTCATTTCTCCGATGAATTAAGGTTACTTCACTCGCAATTTCTGCAAGAAAAATACTCCAATCTAAGGCAGAATCGCCACCACCGGCAATTACTACTCTTTTATTTCTGAAATGTTCCGGTTCTTTAATAAAATATTCTACGCCTTTTTCTTCATAGTCGCCAATATTTTCAATGGTAGGCTTTCGAGGTTCAAAAGTTCCCAATCCACCTGCAATTGCGACTGCTTTTGCACGATGCACTGTTCCTTTATTTGTGATTACTTCGAAAGTTCCGTCCTCCAGTTTGGTTAGCGTTTGAGCGGTTTCACCTAAAGTAAATCCAGGTTGAAACTGCTTGATCTGCTCCATCAAATTATTCACCAATTCTCCGGCGTTTATCGATGGAAATCCCGGAATATCGAAAATAGGTTTTTTCGGATACAATTCGGTCAACTGTCCACCAATTTGCGGAAGAGCATCAATTAAGTGGCATTTCATTTTAAGTAAACCGGCTTCAAAAACTGCAAAAAGTCCTGTTGGTCCCGCTCCTATGATCAATATATCGGTTGTAATCATTCGATGATTTATTTACAAAATTAGTTGCACAAATTTAAGAAAAATAAAAGAACAGCGGATTGCATAATAGTGACAAATATCATTTTAGATGCTTCTAAAATCTATGTTTTATATTTGTGGCAAAATTTTTGTAAAAGGAAAGCCATGAAAAATATTTTTAGCTTATTCATCATCTTATTTTTTAGTTGGGGTCATGCTCAAAAACTGGATAATATACAATCTGGGGAAGTCTTGAATTACCGAATTCATTACGGATTTCTGAATGCTGGAACCGCAACTTTAACAACCTTGAAAACCACTTACCAAGGAAAACCCCATTTTTATGTTAAAGGATACGGAAGAACATCCGGCGCAGTTCGTGCGTTTTTTAAGGTAGAAGATAATTACGAAAGTTTCATTAATTACAATACTGGATTGCCAAGTTTTTATGTGCGAAATGTGCAAGAAGGTTCATACACGCAGCATCTTGAAACTGCATTTAATCATGACAATAATACTTTGATCTTAAGTGATAAAGAAAAAAATACGTCGAAAGTTGTAAAATCTGTAAAAGATGTTCAAGACATGCTTTCTGCTTTTTATTATTTAAGAAGTTTAGATTCTACCGATTTAAAAGTGGGAAATGTAAAAAAACTAAAAGTTTGGATTGATGATGAATTATTTCCTTTCCAGCTCAAAGTGGTAGGAACAGAAAATGTAAATACCAAATTTGGAACAATCAATTGTTTAAAAATCGTTCCCCAAGTGATTAGTGGTCGTGTTTTTAAAGATAAAGAAGGTGTAACACTTTGGGTGAGCAATGATAAAAACCTGATCCCAATTGCTGTAAAAGCAGAACTTGCCGTTGGTTCTTTGAAAGCAAGTTTAGAGTCCTACAAAAATGTAAAATATCCGTTGAGATTTTAAATAAAATTTTCACCTTCAAAAATATAAAATCGGCTTTGGTCGATTTTTTTTTGTGCGATGTAACAAATTATATAAAATAGTTGTCTTATACATAATAAAACAAAAAACTTCATGAAACCTCGATTACTGTCCACAGTTCTTCTATTTTTTTTCCTCCATTTATTTTCGCAAAAAGCAGAAAATGATAGCATTCCGAGAAAAAAGATCGTTGCAGTAAAAACAAATAACACCATAAAAATCGATGGAATTTTCGATGAAGAAGCGTGGAGCAAGGCACCGATTGCCACTAATTTCATTCAGAGAAGTCCTGAAAATGGAGTTCCGGTTCCGGATTCTTTACGAACCGAAGTAAAAATCCTCTACGATGATACGGGAGTTTACTTTGGTGCACAAATGTATGATCCACATCCCGAAAAAATCGCAAAAGAAATGGTAGAGCGAGATAACGTAGGTAATGATGATATATTTGGTGTTGTTTTAAATGGATATAATGACAAACAGCAAAGTTTAGAATTTCTGGTGATGCCGACTGGTGTACAATATGACGCGAAAATAACCAACGATAATGGTGAAGATTCTTCCTGGAACGGAGTTTGGTATAGCGCCGCAAAAATCAATGAAAAAGGATGGTTTGCCGAAATTAAAATTCCGTACTCCGAATTGCGCTTTCCAAAAAACAAAGTTCAGGATTGGGGATTCAATATCGTGCGAAGAATTCAACGAACCAAAGTAATGTATGATTGGAATCTTGTGAACAACTAAAAAGGAAACTACAATCTTTACGATGGAATAATCCAAGGAATAGAAAATATAAAACCACCACTCCGCCTCTCCTTTATGCCATATATTTCTACTTATGTGAATAATTTCGCAGGAAAAACCACAGGTAATTTTAATGGTGGAATGGATTTAAAATACGGAATTAACGACGCTTTTACCTTAGATGTTACGTTGATTCCCGATTTTGGTCAAGCTTCTTTTGATAATACCATCTTAAATTTAACGCCTTTCGAACAGCAATTTTCTGAGCAGCGATCGTTCTTTACAGAAGGTACAGAATTATTCAGCAAAGGTGATCTCTTTTATTCCCGAAGAGTTGGCGGCAATCCTTCACGCTATCCAAATGTGTCCGAAAACGAAACCGTGTCCGAATATCCCTCGAAAGTAAAACTATTCAATGCTTTTAAAATTTCGGGTCGCACCAAAAAAGGATTGGGAATCGGGATTTTTAATGGAGTCACTGAAAAAATGGAAGCTACCATCACCGATAATAATTCCGGAGCGACCAGAAAAGAAGTCGTAGAACCGTGGACCAATTATAATGTTTTGGTTTTTGATCAACGTTTTCATGAAAATTCATCAGTTACATTGGTCAATACAAATACTACGAGAACCGGAGATTTTCGCGATGCTAATGCAACCGGACTTTTATGGAACATCAGCAACAAAGCAAATACCTACAGCTACTACGGAAATATAAAAGGAAGTTGGGTGATGGATGACGGAACCAAATTTGGAAGCAGAGGAACCGTAGGAGTTGGAAAATTTTCCGGTCAAAACCGCTTTGAACTCCTTGCCAATTACGTGAATAAAGATTGGGACATCAACGATTTAGGATTTTCAACTTCCACCAATTATGCAAGTTATAGAGGATGGTACGGTTATAGAGCTTTAAAACCCACCAAAAAATTCAACAATATTTTCCTTAATTTCAATTTGAATTACGACCATCGCTTAGATAACTTTCTGTATTCAAATTTTAGGTTCAATCATAATAATCAGTTTACGAATAAAAACTTCGAAAGTTTCGGTGGCGGAATTGAATTTACCCCTTTTGGTGAAAACGACATTTATGAACCACGAACGTTCACACGCCATTTAAAAGTTCCCGGATATTTCGATAGCTGGATTTGGTTCGAAAGCGACAGTCGAAAAAAATTACAGTTCAACGTCAATTTCGATTATTATGCTTACGATTCAAAGGCCAGAAATAAAGTAAGTACCTCTTTATACCTTCGCTATAGAGCTACAGATCAACTCAATTTAGTTTGGCAGTTCAATCCTGTTTTCAGCAATAATGAAATCGGTTTTGCAGGAAAAGACAGCAACAATATTTACATGGGAAGAAGACAACGAAACACCTACGAAAACAGCATTTCTGGAAAATATACCTTAAATAATAAAATGGCACTATCATTAGCGTTCCGTCATTATTTTTCAGATGTTACGTACAAGCAGTTTTATTCCTTAAATACCGATGGAAGCATTAATCCCGATACCAATTTCACGAAAAATACAAACGGAACGTTCAATTCTTGGAATGTAGATTTGCGCTATTCATGGTGGTTTGCTCCTGGAAGTCAGTTAACATTGCTTTATAGAAATGCCATTCAAAATTATCTTGATACTTCCAGAATGACGGTAACAAATAATTTCGAAACCCTTTTCGATGAACCGATGGTCAATAACCTTTCTTTGAAAGTAACGTATTTTATAGATTATAATCGAGCGAAACACTGGTTTAAAAAAGGATCGTAAACGAGTCCTGAAAATGATTATAAAAAAAACTTCCAAAAAATATTGGAAGTTTTTTTTATTTAAAATATTGATTTAAAGCGATTTAAACTGCTCCAACATTCTCTTGTCATTTTCAAAAAACATACGAATGTCGCTCATCTGATACATCAACATGGCGATTCGTTCGATTCCCATTCCAAAAGCGTAACCAGAATATTTATCGGCATCAATATTTACATTTTTCAAAACCGCAGGATCCACCATTCCGCAACCCATAATTTCAAGCCAACCTGTTCCTTTGGTAATTCTGTAATCTGTTTCAGAATTCAAACCCCAATAAACATCAACTTCCGCACTTGGTTCGGTGAACGGAAAATAGGAAGGTCTTAATCTGATTTTCGATTTTCCGAAAAGTTCGGTAGTGAAAAACTGAATCGTTTGTTTAAGATCGGCAAAACTTACATTTTCGTCGATATACAAACCTTCTATTTGATGGAAAATACAGTGTGAACGCGAAGAAATTGCTTCATTTCTGAAAACCCTTCCCGGAGATAAAATCCTGATCGGCGGTTGGTTTTCCTCCATATATCGAATCTGAACCGAAGAAGTATGCGTTCTGAGCAAAAGATCAGGATTGGTTTCGATGAAAAAAGTATCCTGCATATCGCGCGCTGGATGATATTCCGGCAAATTAAGCGCGGTAAAATTATGCCAATCGTCTTCAATTTCCGGTCCGTCTGCAATGGCAAAACCAATAGATTTAAAGATCTCAATAATTCTGTTTTTCACCAAATTGATCGGATGGCGTGATCCTAATTCCGAGGGAAATCCCGGTCTGGTCAAATCTTCTTTTTCGAGAATCAAGGTAGAACTTGTCGCAGATTTCAAATCTTCCAATTTGGTTTCAACAGCTTGTTTTAGGGTATTAATTTTCTGCCCGAATTCTTTTTTCTGTTCGTTGGGAACTTCTTTGAACTGCGCCAAAATATCATTAATCAACCCTTTTTTACCACTAAATTTAATGCGGAATTGCTCAATTTCATCTTTACTTACCGTACTGAAATTACTTACTTCAACCAATAATTCCTCAATTTTTTCTAACATTTCTTTAAATATAATTGGGTACAAAAATACGATTTTTCAACGAAAACGATGAACTGCCATCTCACAAAGATTGGATATCAAGTACAGATAACACCAAATACGTGCAATTTTTTTGTGATTTTACTTTAAAAACTATCTTATGAAATCTAAAAACTGCTCGATAGCTTTTTTTCGATGGCTGATTTTGTTTTTTTCCTCCGCTTTCATTTCTGCAAAAGTAATGTCATAGTGGTCTGGAATAAAAATAGGATCATAACCAAATCCTTTTTCGCCCCGAATTTCTTTGGTCAAATTACCATAAACTCGGCCTTCAAAATAGTTCACTCCAGTTTCGTCAACCAAACACATTACGGTAATAAAATAGGCTTTGCGATTTTCATTACCCTTCAATTCCTCCAAGACTTTTGCCATGTTTTTTGCAAAATCATGATTTCCTGCATATCGCGCAGAATAAATTCCTGGTCTTCCGTCTAAAGCTTCTACAACCAAACCAGAATCGTCGCCAAGACTTGCTTTTCCGGTATGCTCAAAACAGTATTTTGCTTTAATGAGCGCATTGTCGTGAAAAGTTAATCCGTCTTCTACAATTTCATCGTGAATATGATAATCTGTTAAAGAAGTGACCTTGAATTGGTCTCCTAAAATTTGTTGAATTTCTTCCTTTTTATGCTGATTGTGCGTTGCGATGAGGATTTCTTTGGTCATGAGTAATGAATGATGCGTGATAATTAATGAGTAATTTTTAGAAATGATTAATTTTCGGAATAATGAACGCGGTATTTCTTCATAAAAAGATAGTAGAATACGCTGAATAAAACAATTCCCACTCCTAAAATGAGCCATTCTGAAACTTTGAAAGTATCTGCAAAACTCTCCGTTTGTCCATAAAAAACAAGAATGGAAGAAACCAAATTATTGAAAGCATGCAAAAGAATGGATAAAAGCAATGATTTAGTTTTGTAATAAACCAATCCTAGAACAGAACCGAGCAAAACCGCACCTACAAATTGCCACGGATTCCCATGAACCACTCCAAAAACGAGTGCTGCAATTGCAATCGCTTTCCAGGGTTTTACGCCTTTGTTGATTAATCCTTTCTGAATAATTCCACGGAAAACGATTTCCTCAAAGATGGGCGCCATAATGACAGCTAAAAAAATCAATGTTCCTTTATCGGAAGTCATCTGCTCCATCATTTTTGAAAAATATTGATAATATTCCCCGAAAAAGGGACCACTTATCGGGATTTGAGCGGTAACAAATTCCCCGATCAACATCATTCCAAACATCATTGGGAAAATTAAAAGATAAGTAACAAAATTAGTAGGCGAGAAATTAAAGTTCAGTTTTCTACCTGTTTGTGGTCTTGCAATAAAATAATCAAAAGCGAAGATGGCTCCCAAAAATCCGGCGGCATTGGCAATTAATAAATAAAAATCTTGGTATTGCAGATTTTCTTTCAAGGCAAAAATAGAAATTACATTCGCGATTGCGACGATCGAACTGCCTACAATCATACCGCCAATTAAGGCTAAAGTTCCTTGCCAATTGAATATATAATTATTTTTGAGATCATTTTTTTCCATTTATTTCCGTTTCAGCAAAGGTAATTTTTTTTAACACCCCATCAAAATTCAAAGAATTTTGCGACCCCTCTGTGAGACGGGAATTTTTCCATTTTCAAGTCTCACAAAAAAACACGATTTTTGCAGTCTCAAAATTTATTATGTCAGAACTGATCAAGGAAATAGAAAGAAGAAAAACCTTCGGAATTATCTCGCATCCCGATGCGGGAAAAACCACGCTTACTGAAAAACTGCTTCTTTTTGGAGGCGCTATTCAAGAAGCTGGAGCCGTAAAATCTAACAAAATTAAAAAAGGCGCCACTTCCGATTTTATGGAAATTGAAAGACAGAGAGGAATTTCTGTAGCGACTTCCGTTTTGGCTTTTGAATATAAAAATCACAAAATAAACATCCTCGATACTCCCGGTCACAAAGATTTTGCGGAAGATACGTATCGAACTTTAACCGCTGTGGATTCGGTCATCGTCGTAATCGATGTTGCAAAAGGAGTCGAAGAACAAACGGAAAAACTCGTGAAAGTTTGCCGAATGAGGAATATTCCCATGCTGGTTTTCATCAATAAATTAGACCGTGAAGGAAAAGATGCCTTTGATTTATTAGATGAAGTGGAACAAAAACTAGGTTTAACCGTAGTTCCGCTTTCTTTACCTATCGGAATGGGCGGCGATTTTCAAGGAATTTATAATATCTGGGAAAATAATATTCAGTTATTTTTAGAAGAGAAAAAACAGAAAGTTGGCGAAGCGATCAAATTTGATGACATCAATGATTCTAAAATTGATGAAATCATCGGTGCAAAAGCGGCTTCCAATTTAAGAGAAGAGCTGGAATTGGTGCAATCGGTTTATCCAGAATTTAACCGAGAAGATTATTTGAATGGGGATTTACAGCCAGTTTTCTTTGGTTCTGCCTTAAATAATTTCGGAGTTCGGGAATTGTTGGATGCTTTTATCGAAATCGCGCCAAAACCTCAACCGAAAGAAAGCGATACAAGACTCGTAGAACCTGAAGAAAAACAATTTACCGGTTTTATCTTTAAAATTCACGCCAACATGGATCCGAAACACCGCGACCGATTGGCTTTCGTGAAAATCGTATCTGGAACCTTTAAGAGAAATGAAAATTATTTATTGGTAAGAGAAAACAAAAAAATGAAGTTTTCTTCGCCAAACGCCTTTTTCGCAGACAAAAAAGAAGTGGTTGACGAAAGTTTTCCGGGAGATATTGTAGGACTTCACGATACTGGAAATTTCAGAATTGGCGATACTTTGACAGGTGGCGAAAAAATATCTTTCAAAGGTGTTCCTAGTTTTTCTCCGGAACATTTCCGCTATATCAATAATGATGATCCGTTGAAAGCGAAACAATTGGCAAAAGGAATCGATCAGTTGATGGATGAAGGAGTGGCGCAATTATTCACGCTCGAAATGAACAACCGGAAAATTATTGGAACTGTTGGTGCGCTTCAATACGAAGTTATTCAGTACCGATTGGAACATGAATACGGCGCAAAATGCAATTACGAACCGCTTTCAATTCACAAAGCATGTTGGATTGAAGCAGACGAAAAATCAGAAGAGTTCAAGGAATTCGCACGTTTGAAACAGCGATTTATGGCGAAAGACAAATACGGACAACCTGTTTTCTTGGCAGATTCTTCGTTTACGATTCACATGACGCAAGAGAAGTTCCCGAATGTGAAACTGCATTTTATCAGTGAATTTAAGAATGCACAATAAATGATGTCTCGTTGATTAGGCTGATTTTGGAGAGAATGAACCTTATCAAGGTTTAAAACCTTGACAAGGTTGGAATCCTTTTATTAGTGAATTTAAGCAGCAATAGTATTTTCAAGAACAAAAACATTTTCGCTCTATATTTTTAAAACAACAATCAGCTCAGCTTTTTTTAAGGAGAAATAGGGTTTATAAAAGTGCACTTCATTTGTAGTAATGAGGTTTCGAAAGAAATATTAACTTTTGTATTTCCTGCCTTGAAAACTTGATGATTCGAAGAATAATTGGAAACAAACCTCTTCTTCAAGTTTGTAAAGTTCTTGTAAATTGATTTGCAAAAGCCAAAAAATCAAGCTCTTAATCTTTTTAAGAGCTTTTTTTTATTTTGAAAGGAATACTATTTGATTCTACTTCTAGTTATAAAACCAAATAAAATCATGAAGAAAATCCTTCTTTCCTTTTTTATTGCGAGTGCATTAATTTCTTGTGATAAAAACACCATTCAGCAAACCACAGATTCTATAAAAAGTGCAGACAGTCTGTTCACCAAAGCAAATGACGGTCTGAAAACTTTGGATTCTATTTCCAAAACCATTAATGATTCTAATGGCATTCCAAACAAAGTTATTCTTCCAGAAATTCAGAAACAGAAAAAAGTAATCGACAGTACCTTCAGAAATGGTGGTTACCAAATTGACTCCATTAATAAAGAGATTGAAAAAATTACAAAAAATGTCGGGGTCGGAACGGAAGTCGTGAAAACGTTGGATTCTGCGAATGAATCTATTAAAAATGGTGAAAGTGCCATTAAAGTTCTAACCAAGGCAGCTGATCAAATCATTAACCAAACAAAACGCCAAACACCGACAGAAAGACCGTCTCCCAATACTGCGGAAAAAAATCAAAATAATACCGTGGTTATTCCACCCATTGTGGAGCGAAATCCATTGGTGAAAACAGCCAAAATAGAAATTGAAGTCGAAAATCTGGAAACTGCGAAATCGCTTTTGCAAGAGAAAATCAGAGCGAACAATGCCGATTTGGTGACAGAAAATTACAGTCAGACGGAAGGTTTTCAAAGAGAATATGTAACGGTGAAAGTGCCGCTCAATCATTTTGATCAATTGGTGGATGATGTTTCTGCGGAAATTGGAACTTTAAAAACAAAAGAACTCACCGCTGAAGGAATGGATTATGTTTCTGGACAAATGGGCGATGTAGAAATTACATTGGTTCAAAATGACCAACTCGCGGGAAACGCTTTAAGTAAAGGCGAAACGGAAAAAGACTCCAATACTTTCGGCTCTAAATCTTCAAATGCTTTTATGGATGGTTTTGCGGTTTTAGGAACCGTGTTTATTGCGATTCTTCCTTTTTGGCCATTGTTCCTCATTGCAGGACTTATTTGGTATTTTGTGCGCAGAAACAAGCGAAATAAAGAACAGAAAGCCCTTGAAAACATCCAACCAGAATCAAACCCAGAACCCATTCAAAAAGAGGAAATTCCAACAGAAAGCATTGAGAAAACGGAAACCGCAAAAAATGATCAACCCGATTATTCCAAATATTTACCGAAAGAATAAGTGGAACACTTTAAAAAGAGAAAATGAGAAAGCGTTGAATCAACTTAGCTTTCCGCCTGTCATCACATAAAAAAAGATTCCAGCTGCGATTAGTAAAACAACGTAAATAATGGTGAGGATTTTTTGCTTCTTTAAAATTGATAAAAGCAATATGCCTAAAATCCCAACCACCAAAACACTCATTTTCTGATTCGGATCTTTGAGAAACAGAGAAACAGCGATGAGTCCTAAAGACAGCAAATGAACAACACGTTCTCTTTTTAATATCAATTCTTTCATGGCCCAAAAATAAGAAATCCTTTCAACTGTTTGAAAGGATTTCTTTTTATATTTCAAATGAATTTTTTGACTGTTCATCATGGGTCATTTGCAATCGCCAAATTGAGCGTTACTGGACTTTAAAATCCAATTATTGCTTGGCTATTTCATGTTCACCACTTTATCTACAACATAAGTGGTATTTCCGCGCCACGGAAGAACACCGTGGTATTCTTTGTAATGCAAATCGAAGGTTTTTCCGTTGTTCTCTTCTAACTGTTTAAAAACCACTTCGTCTTCAATCGAAAATTCGAACTCATAGCTCGTTAAACTTCCGGTTTTTGAGTTGGCTCCGAAACCTTGTTGAATGAGTTTTCCTTCGTAAGTTTTGAAGATATTTCCCTTTTTCACTGCATAATTTAAGACTCCAGATTTTACGCCTTCACCAAAGACGAAATAGTATTTGTAATAAACAAATCCACTAATAAAGAGGAGAACAGCAACCAGAATGATCCAAAAATATTTCATGAAGTGGGAGTTTTTATTATTTAGAATTCTTAACGATGCTTCTTGAAATTACAATTTTCTGAATCTCTGAAGTACCCTCATAAATCTGAGTAATTTTTGCATCGCGCATCATTCTTTCTACATGGTATTCTTTTACATAACCGTAACCACCGTGAATTTGAACTGCTTCAATACTTGTATCCATTGCAACTTGGGAGGAATATAGTTTTGCCATTGCGCCGATTTCAGAAATATCTTTTCCTTCATCTTTCTCCACAGCTGCTTTGTAACACAACATTCTTGCCGCCATAATGGAGGTTGCCATGTCTGCTAATTTAAAGGCAATTGCTTGGTGATTGATGATTTCTGTTTTGAAGGCTTTTCTTACTTGTGCATATTTTAAGGCCAGTTCATAAGCTCCGGAAGCAATTCCTAACGCTTGAGAAGCGATCCCAATTCTACCACCATTTAAAACCGCCATTGCGAAATTAAATCCAAAACCATCTTCCCCGATTCTGTTTTCTTTCGGAATTTTCACATCGGTGAATAATAAGGAATGCGTATCGCTTCCTCTAATCCCGAGTTTGTCTTCTTTCGGACCGATTGCAAATCCTTCCCAACCTTTTTCTACGATAAATGCGTTGATCCCTTTATGTTTCTTTTCAGGATCGGTTTGCGCGATAACAATATAATACGTTGCAGTACCACCATTGGTGATCCAGTTTTTGGTTCCATTTAATATGTAATGATCTCCATGGTCAACCGCAGTGGTTTGTTGTGAAGTTGCATCAGAACCAGCTTCTGGCTCAGACAATGCAAAAGCACCAATCACTTCCCCACTTGCGAGTGGTTTCAAGTACTTCATTTTCTGCTCTTCATTACAGAACTTTTCTAATCCGGCGCAAACCAAAGAATTGTTTACCGACATTACTACCGCCGCAGAAGCATCAACTTTTGCAATTTCTTCAATGGCGAGAACATAAGAAACACTGTCCATTCCGGCACCGCCGTATTTTGGATCAACCATCATTCCAAGGAAACCCATTTCCCCCATTTTCTTTACTTGTTCGTGCGGAAATTTCTGTTGGTTGTCTCTTTCTATAACTCCAGGTAAAAGTTCAGTTTGAGCAAAATCTCTTGCAGCTTGCTGAATCATCAACTGTTCTTCTGATAAATTAAAATTCATAAAAAAGTTTATATGTTGCCGGTAAATTTACATAATTTCTTAAACGTGAAAAACAAATTATGCAAGTCTATCAATAATTCTTAAAATAGAAAAAATTGTAAACAATTAAGGATAAATATAAGCATTTTACTTAAAAATTAAGAAACAAAAATACTTTTTGCTGTTTAAAATAAAAATTATATTTTTACAAAAATGCAAAAGTACTTTAGCCAAAATAAAGCACCACTTAGAAAAATAAAGCTATGTCTATAAAAAGAATTTTCGATTTTGCTCATGAAGCATTGCAAAAATATCCGCAAGATGAAATGTTCATCACGAAATATGACGGAAAATGGGAGAAAACTTCCACCAATGAATTTTGTCATTTGGGAAATCAAATTTCCCGCGGACTTTTAAAATTAGGAATAAAACCTGGAGATAAAATCGCGCTTATTACCACTGCATCCCGCACAGAATGGGCAGTTATGGATTTAGGAATCTCGCAGATCGGGGCAGTTTCTGTACCGGTTTACCCAAGTATTTCTTCCGATGATTTCGAATATATTTTCAACAATGCCGAAGTTCAGTACTGTTTTCTTTCCGACAAAGATTTGCTGGATAAGGTTTCAAAAATCAAACAAAATGTACCTACTTTAAAAGGTGTTTTCAGTTTTGACAAGATCGAAGGAACTGCCAATTGGAAAGAAGTTTTGGATCTTGGGAAAGATGATGACACCCAAAGTGAAGTGGACGATCTCTCGCAAAGCATCAATTCTGAAGATTTGGCGACCATTATTTACACTTCTGGAACCACGGGTAAACCAAAAGGCGTGATGTTGACCCACCAAAATATTGTGTCTAATGTCATCGCTTCGAATACCAGAATTCCGCGCGTGAAAGGAATGGATTACCAAGACATCAAAATTTTAAGCTTCTTGCCGATTTGTCATATTTTCGAAAGAATGTTGTTTTACCTTTATCAATACAATGGCTACTCCATTCACTTTGCAGAAAGCATTGAGAAAATGGGCGAAAACATCAAAGAAGTTCAGCCTCATATTATGTCGGTAGTTCCACGTTTGATCGAGAAAGTATATGATAAAATTTACGACAAAGGAACAAGTGCAGGTGGTTTAAAATCTAAAATATTCTTGTGGGCACTCGGTGTAAATAAAGCCAAAATGCAACTGGGAAAACCTTCTGGATTAAAAGAAATAATTGCAGACAAACTCGTGTTTTCTAAATGGAGAGAAGGTTTGGGAGGAAATATCATTACGCTGGTTTCCGGATCTGCCGCTTTAGCTCCGAGATTGAATAAGTTATTTCAGAATGCAGGAATCCCTATTTTGGAAGGATATGGTTTAACAGAAACATCACCGGTAATCTCTGTGAACAGTTTCGGAAAAATAAAACTAGGAACGGTGGGTCATGTTTTAGAAAACCTCAACGTGAAGATTCAGGAAGATGGGGAAATTACGGTAAAAGGACCTTCAGTTTTCAAAGGATATTTTAAAAACGAAGAACAAACCGCTGAAGCATTTACACCGGAAGGTTTTTTCCGGACAGGCGATATCGGACATATTGATGATGAAGGATATCTGCACATTACCGATCGTAAGAAAGAGATGTTCAAAACATCTGGCGGAAAATACATTGCGCCACAAGTCATTGAAAACCAAGCAAAAGGCTCTAAATTTATTGAGCAAGTAATGGTGGTTGGAGACGGAGAAAAAATGCCGTGTGCCTTTATACAGCCCGACTTTAACTTTGCCAAACATTGGGCAGAAAGAAAAGCAATCAATATCGGAACTACCCCTGAAGAAATGGCAAAAAGCCCCGAATTGAAAGAACGAATCGGCAAAGAAATCGCCTACCTCAACACGAAATTAGGGAATTGGGAACAGATCAAAAAATTCGAATTGACCCCAGAAGTTTGGACCATCGAACTCGGATTGCTTACTCCTACTTTAAAATTAAAAAGAAAAGCAGTGAAAGAAAGATATCTAAAACTCTACAATGCGATGTATGGACATACGGAGTAACTTTTAAGCTTCAGATTTTAACCTTTAGAATTTTTCTTTAAAAAAGATCAATTAATGATAAGCACAGTTTCTTTAGCTGTGCTTTTTTATTAAATTTAATGGAAAACCCTCTTTTTAACCCACCCAATCATCCAATGAATCCCATTACGAAACCACCATTTGAAGTATTTCCGGTTGTTGCCAACGAAACCATCACTTTGAGGGAAATTCAATATTCTGATATTCCGGACTTGAGAGAAATTTCATTTTACAATGCGATTCCCGCAAAGACTATGGAAGAAGCTGCAGAAATGAATTCGAAAATCACCAAGGATTACAAAGCGGGGAATTCCATTCATTGAGGAATTGTGGAAAACAAGTCGGGTAAAATGGTGGGAACTTGCGGGTATTACAGAGGTTTTGAACAAGGAGCAGGCGAACTAGGTTGCGTCCTTCTATCGCAATACTGCGGACAAGGATTGATGAATTCTGCCCTGGAATTGGCCATTACCTTTGGACTCCAAACCATGAATTTAAAAAGAATTTGGGCAGCAACCACCCCGCAAAATAAGAAAGCCATTCAACTTTTAGAAAGATTAGGTTTAAAAAAAACACGCGATACGGAGGACGGAGAAGTCGAGTTTGATTTGGTGATCACTTAAAGAAGTCGATGATCACCCCTCTAAATCTGCATGCAACAAAGCAGCGTCAATTATTTCATCTAAAAGATGAGATCCTTCCTTCGTTGGAATCAAAAAGGGGTTAAGCGTTGCGTTTAATTTTGATGGCTCTTTTTTAAAAATTTATTTTAATAATGTATCTTATTTTTATAAAAAACAAAAAACAGGACCATGAAAAATCAAAAAATTATCTTTTGGGTGACCACCATGATCATCTTTTTAATGGAAGGCGTAATGCTGGCTTTTACTTCGCAAACGGAAATGGCGAAAGAAGGAATCAAACATTTAGGGTATACCGAATATTTTGGGAATGTTTTGGTCGTTTTCAAAGTTGTAGGCGCATTATTATTAATCATTCCACAAGTTCCAAAACGAATAAAAGAATGGGCGTATGCAGGTTTTGCCTTCGACTTTATTTTTGCAAGCATCAGTCATTTCGCCGTGGATGGATTTAATTTCCAATCGTTTTTCCCATTAATTATTTTGGCGGTTTTGCTTGTTTCTTACTATTCTTATCATCAATTAAATTCAGCTTCAACCCATTCTAAATAATTACAATTATAGCCCTTATTTATCCTTAGAGTCATTTCGATGGGAATGCAAAAGAAGTTTTGAATTTACACAAACCTGTTTTTGGTGGCGGGTTCGACTTGATTATTTGATGCAAAGAAAGGTCTAATCCAGAAAATTTTGTCGTGGGAAAAGGAGAAAATAAGATTATACCACTTGGTTTACCCATTGGCAAAAAGGTGTTGATGAGCACTGAGTTTAAAACTGTTTTTCGGAGCTTCTTTCAAAAATTAGCGCTATTTTTTGCCCAAAGATAAGTGGTAGAAGTTGTTTCAGCTGCACTTAAATGAGACCGTCCTAAATCAAAACTTAAAATCCCAAGAACCACGATCCAAGGTTTGTTGGTAGGCAAAACAAAATCCCAAATCGTAGCTTCCTGACTTTGGGTGGGAGATATGAGAAAATTCACGGAAGAAATCGCAGTGATTTCAAGAGGTTCTGCGTTGGGATCGAGGGAAAAAGCTTCTAATTTCAGGTGGGCAGTTTTGCATTTCTTCCGGGATTTTATTTGTTTTCCCCAATGTAAAGCCGGGATTTTCACCTTTACATGTCCTAATTCATCTAATGTATATTCTGGGTAAAACTGGGTAGCTTTCTCCCAAAGCAAATGGGCATTAAAATTAAATCCCACTAAAGCTTCTGGATTTTGAAAGGATAATTCGCCCGTTGCAGGCGGAACAGGATTTGGGGTACCTAAAGTTTTTGCCATTCTTACGCGGTGTCTCGCTGCATAACGACTGTCGGTGAGGAGAGAAAATTTTTCTACGACTACCCTTCTATATTCCTTATCTCTCGAACTTACCCATCCGAAGACCGAAGCTGCTTTTTTGGTTTCGGCAGATTGTTTCACTTTGTGGGGTTTGCTTCTCACGTATTGCTCTTTGCCATTTTGTACAAAAACCAAATTCCCAACCGCACCGCTGAGATTGCCATTTTTGGAGATTCTTGCCATAGTTTTGTGTTTTTTGAAGGGACTTTGTAGGGAGTTTCTATACCCTATCTTTTATAAAATTACAGATTAAATCAATTCAAAAGCATATTTGCTCTATATTTTTTATAGACTCGATATGGACTTGTAATGGATTTAGGTTAGAGAAATGCAGGAAATGGGTGGAATGAAGCAGTTTGCCTGTAAGACAAATATACTTCATATTAAGAAAATAAGAAAAAGGTAATGGGTATTTTTTTTGAATGGTTTTTTTGGGGAATATTTTTCTTTTGAAGTGCAGGTGGAGAAAGAAGAATAATCCATTTCAATTGGAATAGCGACTTGCAGAAATGGGGATTAAAGTACTTTAATTCAAAGCGATATCGCTCGTATTTTTGATTGTGAGAAAACTTTCTATTTCAAAAAAGCAGAAAACACGATTTGAAAAATACTTTAAAGTTTATCTAAAGGCGATTGCACATTAGAAATAGTTCTATCTGCAACATGGGTGTAGTTTAGGGTGGTTTTAATATCATTGTGCCCCATTAATTTTTGAATCAAACTAATGTCGGTTCCATATTCTAACAAATGCGTTGCATAACTATGGCGTAAACTATGAATACCTACCGTTTTAAAAATTCCGGCTTTTTTCATTGCATTTTTAAAGACCGATTGTGCGCTTCTTATCGCGTATTTTCCTCCGTATTGTCCTTCAAAAAGAAATTCTTTTGGTTTAAAATTTTTGTAATACGATCGCAAATCCTGCAAAATACTTTCCGGAAGATTCACGTAGCGGTCTTTCTTTCCCTTACCTTGTTGTATTAAGACCCGCATAGATTTGCTATCAATATCTTCAATTTTTAAATTTACAATTTCACTCACTCGAAGACCCATTCCATAGCATAATTGCAAAATTAATTTGTGTTTAGGATTATCTGTGTTGGCAATAATTTTAGAAATTTCTGAAGTATTGAGCGCTTTTGGAAGTTTTTGTTGTTTTTTTGGTCTCGGTATATCAAAAAACATTTTCTCTTTGTGCAATACTTTTTCAAAATAGAATTTTACCGCATTCATCCTGCTATGTATTGCATTTTCAGAAAGCTGAAGATTTTTGTGACAGTATAAAAAATAGCTTTGTAGTTTATCAGCACTCAAATTTTGAATCGGAAAATCTTTTATAATATAAAGAAGTTGTGCAAATTCTATCGAGTATGTTCTAATTGTATTTGGAGAAAATCCCTTTAAAACGAGCATATTTTGATATTTTTCAAACTCTGGAATATTCACTTGTGATATTTTCAACAATGCATCTTTACCAATAATTTTTGCGGGTAAATTGCAGATTTCTCTATTAAAAGTATTATCAAGCAGATACCAAGTTTTTTTAGAATTGCTCCATTTTGGTTGAGAAGTATTTTTTAATATTTTTATTAATTGAAAATCTTTCACAAAAACAACCCAAATAACGTATTTACCATTATGATTGCCTAGAGAAAAACTAAACAAACTTTGATCTAAAAATTTAACTGCATTTACTATTTCCATAAATAGGATATTTAAAATACGCAAAAGTAAAAATTTTTCAAGAGATATACAAAATACGCAATAGAGAAAAAATATAAAGCACTAACAATCAGTAAAATAAATATTTTTGATATTAAAAAAACTTGCGTATATTTGAGAGTTAGAGCGCAATTTTATAAGCCAGATTGGTTTTTTTGTTGAAAAGATTGGTGTATAAATCAGGGATTAAAAGAATCAAAATATAATATTTTGAT